>NZ_JBOBQG010000004.1:0-601021 GCF_050585845.1 Curtobacterium sp. AB451 | reverse complement strand
AAGGTTCCGCCAGAGAGGCATTTCGTCTCACCCCGAACAGACCACTTCGAGAGTGGATCGTCATCGGGATTCGTTGCCTGAGCGGGACCCCGTCCGGACTGCATCCCCGGGGCATTCGCCCTGGTGACCGTCTCGGCCGTTCCGTTCTCCGCCTCAGCGGCAACGAGTGATTACTTTACACAGGCCCCGGGGGCCCCGCCAACCAGCCTGCCGCCCGGGCGTGTCGCATGGGCGGATCCCCGGAACGACGCGGATCAACGGCGAACGGCCCGCCCCCATGCGGGGAGCGGGCCGTTCGGTGGTGCGGGTCAGAGCTTGGCGATGACCGGGTTCTTCAGGGTGCCGAGCCCCTCGATCGTCACCTCGACGACCTCGCCGTCGCGGATCTCGCCGACGCCGGCCGGGGTGCCGGTCAGGATGACGTCACCGGGCAGGAGCGTCCAGATCGACGAGACGAACTCGATGAGCGACGGGATGTCGTGCACCATCTCGCTCGTCGACCCCACCTGGCGCAGGTCGCCGTCGACGCGGGTCTCGATGCGGATGTCCGACGGGTCGATCTCGGTCTCGATCGCCGGGCCCAACGGGCAGAAGGTGTCGAAGCCCTTCGACCGGGTCCACTGGCCGTCGCGGGCCTGCAGGTCTCGCGCGGTGACGTCGTTGGCGATCGTGTAACCGAGGATCACGCTCGCGAAGTCCTCGCGCGTGACGTTCTTCGCGAGGGACCCGATCACGATGGCGAGCTCACCCTCGTGGTCGACGCGCCCGACACCGGCGGGCAGGCGGATCGGGTCCTCGGGACCGATCACCGACGTGTTGGGCTTCAGGAACACCACGGGGTCGTCCCCGGAGCGCTCGTCCATCTCGGACGCGTGCTCGGCGTAGTTGAGCCCCACGCCGATCACCTTCGACCGCGGGATGACGGGGGCGAGGAGCTTGGCGTCCGCCAACGGCACCCGCTCCCCCGTGGTCTCGAACCCCTGGTACATCGGGTCACCGGCCAGCACGACCAGGTCGCGCTCGTCGAGGATGCCGTACCGGGGGTCTTCGCCCTTGCTGCTGAACCGTGCGATCTTCACCATTGGAGCCTATCGACGTGAGGTGTGCGTTCAGACCGGGTCGGTCAGGCGCGTCATCCACCCGTGCGGGTCGGGACGGCGGCCGTACTGGATGTCCGTGAGCTCGTCGCGCAGGGACATCGTCAGTTCGCCGGCGCCCACGGTCGGCGAACCGATCGTGAAGCCGTCGCCGCGGAGTTCCGCGATCGGGGTGACGACGGCGGCGGTCCCGCACGCGAAGGCCTCGGTGATCGAGCCGTCCGCGACACCGTCGCGCCACTCGTCGAGCGTCACCCGTCGGCGTTCGACGCGCAGGCCGCGGTCTTCCGCCAGCTGCAGGATCGAGTCGCGCGTGATGCCCTCGAGGATGGAGTCGGAGTCGGGCGTGACGAGCGTGCCGTCCGCCTTCACCAGGACCACGTTCATGCCGCCGAGCTCCTCGAGGTACCTGCCCTCGACCGAGTCGAGGAACATGACCTGCTGGCAGCCGTGCTCGTAGGCCTCCTGCTGGGGCAGGAGCGACGACGCGTAGTTGCCACCGGTCTTCGCCGCCCCGGTGCCGCCCTTGCCCGCTCGGGCGTAGTTCGTCGACAGCCAGATCGACACGGGCTTCGGCCCGGACGTGAAGTACGCCCCCGCCGGGCTCGCGATGCAGTGGTACGCCACCGCCTGCGCTGCGCGGACCCCCAGGAACGACTCGGTCGCGATCATGAACGGCCGCAGGTACAGGCTCGTCTCGGGCGCCGAGGGCACCCAGTCGACGTCGGTCCGGACCAGCTCGCGGATGGAGTCGACGAAGGTCTCGACCGGCAGCTCCGGGAGCGCGAGGCGACGGGCGGACCGCTGGAACCGCCGGGCGTTGGCGTCCGGCCGGAACGTCCACACCGAACCGTCCGCGTGCCGGTAGGCCTTCAAGCCCTCGAAGATCTCCTGCGCGTAGTGCAGGACGCTCGCGCTCGGGTCGAGGCTGATCGGGCCGTACGGGTGGACCGATGCGTCGTGCCACCCGGCGTCCAGGGTCCACTGCACGGTCGCCATGTGGTCGGTGAAGTGCTTGCCGAACCCGGGGTCGGCGAGGATCTCCTCGCGCTCGGCTGCGGCCCGGCGCTCGGCCGACGGGGTGGTGGCGAACGCGAGTCCGAAGTCGGTGTCGGTGCTCATCTGGGGAGACTCCTGTCAGGCGGTGGTGGTGCGCGCCGTTGCCGCGGCGGCGATGGCGTCGCCGATCTCGGCCGTGCGACGCTCGGAGGTGCCCCGGTCGGCGAGATCGGCCTCGACCGCCCGCGTGACCGCCGACGCGAGGTCGCTGCGACCGATGTGGTCGAGCAGCAGTGCGACGGACAGGATGGCGGCCGTGGGATCGGCCTTCTGCTGACCCGCGATGTCCGGCGCGGAGCCGTGGACCGGCTCGAACATGCTGGGGAAGGTGCCGTCCGGGTTGATGTTGCCCGAGGCCGCCAGACCGATGCCGCCGCTGATCGCGCCGGCCAGGTCGGTGATGATGTCGCCGAAGAGGTTGTCCGTGACGATGACGTCGAACCTAGCAGGTTCGCGCACCATGTGGATGGTGACGGCGTCGACGTGCTGGTAGTCCACGGTGACGTCCGGGTACTCCGCGGCGACGGCCGCGACGGTGCGCTGCCACAGGGCTCCGGCGTGCACGAGCACGTTGCTCTTGTGCACGAGCGTCAGGTGCTTCCGGGGGCGGCGGTCCGCGAGGGCGAAGGCGTACCGGACGACGCGCTCGACCCCGTACGCGGTGTTCAACGAGACCTCGGTCGCGATCTCGTGCGGGGTGCCGACGCGGATCGCGCCGCCGTTGCCGACGTACGGTCCTTCGGTCCCCTCGCGCACGACCACGAAGTCGACGTCGCCGGGCGACGTCAGCGGGGTCGTCACGGACGGGTAGACCGCCGTGGGCCGGAGGTTGACGTAGTGGTCGAACGCGAACCGGAGCTTGAGCAGCAGCCCACGCTCGATGATCCCGCCGGCGAGCCGCGGGTCGCGCGGGTCCCCACCGACGGCACCGAGCAGGATCGCGTCGTGCGCGGCGACGGCGGACATGTCGTCCTCGGTGAGGATGTCCCCGGTCTCGAGGTACCGGGTGGCGCCCAGGGAGAACGGGGTCTCCTCGACGACGAGGTCGTCGGGCAGCACCGCGTGCAGCACCTTGAGCGCCTCGTCGACGACCTCGGGGCCGATGCCGTCCCCGCGGATGACCGCGAGCTTCACCGTCTTCGTCATGTCCGCCACTCCCCTACAGCGTGATGTCGATCTCGCGGAGCGACACCGCTTCGATCGTGGACCGGACGTGCTCGAGGATCTCGGCCGGGACGGGCGAGTCGACGGTCAGGACGCTGAGCGCCTGGCCACCGGCGGCCTCGCGCGAGATCTGCATCGCGGCGATGTTGATGCCGGCGTCGCCGAACTCCTTGCCGTAGACCGCGACGATGCCGGGCCGGTCGGTGTACTCCATGACCACGTGGTGCTCGGCGAGGGCGACCTCGACGTCGTGCCCGTTGATCTCGACGAGCTTCGCGACCTGCTTCGGGCCGGTGAGCGTACCGGACACGCTGATCGCCGGGCCGTCGGACTGGGCGCCGCGGATCGTGAGCACGTTGCGGTACTCGGGGCTGTCCGAGTCGGTGATGAGCCGCACGGTGACCCCGCGCTGCTCGGCGATCAGCGGTGCGTTGACGTACGACACCTGGTCGCTGACGACGTCGGTGAACACGCCCTTGAGCGCCGCGAGCTTCAGCACGCTGACGTCGTACTCGGCGAGCTCGCCGTGCACCTCGACGTCGATGCTCGTCACGGGCGACGTGGCGAGGCCGGTGAAGACCTGGCCGAGCTTCTCGACGAGCGGGATGCCCGGGCGCACGTACGGGTCGATGACGCCGCCGGCGACGTTGACCGCGTCGGGCACGAGCTCGCCGCCGAGGGCGAGGCGCACCGACTTGGCGACGGAGACGCCCGCCTTCTCCTGGGCCTCGTCCGTCGAGGCGCCGAGGTGCGGCGTGACGACGACGTTCGGGAGCGCGACGAGCGGCGAGTCCTTGGGGGGCTCGGAGACGAAGACGTCGAGTCCGGCGCCGGCGATGGTATTGGACGTCAGGGCACGGTGCAGTGCGTCCTCGTCGATGAGCCCGCCCCGGGCGACGTTCACGACGAAGGCGGTCGGCTTCATGAGCGCGAACTGGTCGTCCGAGATCATGCCGACGGTCTCCGGCGTCTTCGGCATGTGGATGGTGGTGAAGTCCGCACGCTTCAGCAGGTCCTCGAGCGAGACGAGCTCGACCCCGAGCTGCTGGGCACGGGCCGTGGTGACGTACGGGTCGTACGCGATCACCTGCACGCCGAACGCCTGCAGCCGCTGCGTGATGAGCGCGCCGATCCGGCCGAGGCCGATGATCCCGACGGTCTTCTCGTAGAGCTCGACACCCGTGTACGCGGAACGCTTCCAGGTGCCCGCCGCGAGCGACGCGTGCGCGGCGGGGATGTGGCGCGCGAGCGACAGGATGTGGCCGACCGTGAGTTCGGCGGCCGAGATGATGTTCGACGTCGGCGCGTTCACGACCATGACGCCGGCGGTGGTGGCCGCCTTGATGTCGACGTTGTCGAGACCGACGCCGGCACGGGCGACGACCTTGAGGTTCGGGGCCGCGGCGATCGCCTCGGCGTCGACCTTGGTGGCGGAGCGCACCAGGATGGCGTGCGCGTCGGCGAGGGAGGCCAGGAGCGCGGGGCGGTCGGTACCGTCCACGTTCCGGATCTCGAAGTCGGGCCCGAGGGCGTCGACTGTGGCGGGCGAGAGTTCTTCGGCGATCAGGACGACCGGCTTCGGCACAGCTGCAGTTTCCTCACACGAGACGGGCGGTATCCCACCATCGTATCGACGTGTGGACGTGGTTACGACCGCAGGGTCGGCCCGGTGGGCGACCACCTGACGGCCAGGAGGCGCGGTGCCAGCCGGCACCGCGCCTCCTGTCCGTCAGTGGATGCGTCAGAAGTCCAGCAGTCGCGGGACGAACAGCTGCAGGTCGAGCCACAGCGCCCCGGCCGCGGCGAAGGCGAGGACGAAGACGCCGACCGTGACGGCGAGCCGCGCGCGGCGACTCACCCACAGCGCCACGGCGAAGGCCACGGGCGCGATCGCGATGTCGAGGACGAGCCACGCCCACGGGGTGCTCCGCGCGAGCGAGTTGCCGCCGGAGGTGGTCCCGAGGAACGCGTTGAACGCCCGGACGGACTGCGAGACGGTCACCAGGTTGCCGATGCTCTGCACGGTCATGTAGGCGAAGAGCAGCGCGAACACCACCCAGACCACGAGCTTGCCGACGAACGCCCCCGAGGGACGGCGGACGGTCGGGGTCGCGGCGGTCACCCGAAGCTCCTGGTCATGAGGAACGGCCAGGGGAAGAGCACGAGGGCGCCGAGCAGCATCCAGAGCAGACGGCTGCGGGTGCGCTGTCCGCGACCGGCCCAGAGGACGACGGTGAACCAGAGTGCCGGAGCGACGATCGAGAGGAACCGGAGCACCTCGACGAAGACGGTCAGCACGGTGTCGACGTTCGAGACGTACGAGGTCGAGGCGGTGAGCAGCCAGGCGACCGTGTAGAGCAGGTACAGGCCACCGAAGACGCCGAAGCCGATGAGCGCGCCCGAGGTCTCGGGGGCCTCGGGGTCGCGTCCGGCTCGCGCCTTCACGGTGACCGGGTTGTGTGCCGCGTCGACGTGGGTCGCGTCGTCGGCGTCGCCCCAGCTGAGGGCGTCGTCGTCGTGGTCGACCGAGCCGTCGGGCGGGGATGCTGCCGTGGTCATGCCTCGATCCTACGAGGCGAGCCGCTCGGGCTCGACCATGGACGAGCTGTGCGCCCGGTCCTCAGACGTCGGCGGGCTGGGTCTCGAGGACCTCGGCGACGACCTCGCGCACCGCGGGGAACAGCGGGTGGCTCTCCATCAGCCCGGTGAGGATCTCGGTGAGCGCGTGGGCCGTCGCACCCGAGCGGAGCAGCGCGTGCAGCTCGATCGACTCGGGGTCGTTCTCGTCGTCGAAGTCGAGCGCGACCCGGACGGCGCCGAGCAGGTGGTCGACGGGGAGCCCGCGCTCGGCGAGCTGTGCGGCGGGGCCGACGAAGCGTTCGCGTCGACCGAGCTTCCGCAGCGGGTTGCGTCCGACCCGGACGGTGGTGTCCGGCAGGTGCGGGTTGGCGATCCGGGCGAGGTTCGCGGCGACGTAGCGCGCGTGCTCCTCGGGATCGAAGCCGTGCTTGGCGACGAGGAGCGCGGTGGTCTCGGCCAGGACGCCGTCGACCTCGGCGCGGACGTCGTGGTCCTCGAGCGCCTCGCGGATGAGACGGATGCCGCGCACGTAGCCGTGGTAGGCGGCGGTCGCGTGGGCGGTGTTCACCGTGTAGAGCTTCCGCTCGACGAACGGCTGCAGGTCGTCGACCCAGGTCACGCCGTCGATCGCGGGCGGTTCGGCGTCCGAGTCGGCGAAGGGCGTGCGCTCGATGACCCACTCGTAGAAGGGCTCGAGCACGACGTCGAGGCCGCCGGACTGTCCGAGCACGCCGGACTGGTCGGGGACGATGCGGTCGATCGCGCAGTTCGCGAAGACCGCCGCGATGTCGCGGTCCTCGAGGATCGGGGCACGGCGGATGCTGGCGTGCAGCGAGTCCGTCGCGTTGAAGGCGTTCTCGCACGCCACGATCGTGACGTCGCCAGCCTCGAGCGGCCGGGCGGCGAGCCCCTCGGCGATGACGGGGGCGACGAGCGGCAGGGTGCGGGCGCCGACCGCGGTCGTGACGACGTCGGCCTCGGCGATGGCCCGGACGACCTGCTCGCGCTCGGTCTTGCTGCTCAGGGCGCGGAAGCCGTAGACGAGGTGCTCGACCGGCATCTCGCCGACCTCGTGCACCACGAACCGGCCGGCCTCGTTGAGGGCCGTGACGACGCGGTCGTCGACGTCCACGAAGGTGAGCTCGTAGCCGCTCGCGACCAGGAACTGACCCACGAACCCGCGTCCGATCTTGCCGGCGCCGATGTGGACCGCTCGCTTCGTCACCGCCATCCGACGATCCTCCCATGCTGGACGACGACATGAGGACCGCACACGTCCGCGAGGGACGACGGCCGTCGTGAAACGTCCCCGGGAACGCCGAGGACACGCCGGTGTGCGGCGTCGGGGATGGTCGTGAAGAGCTGCATAACGTTCGGGTCACATCGCGAGGCGGCGGTGCGGGTGCACCGCCGCCTCGAGAGTCGAGTGTGGTGCGAAGACTACCGCGCGGCCGAACCGTCCACGTAGTCGGCGTCGTTCGACTTCCACGCGAACAGGGCGCGCAGCTCGCGTCCGGTCGCCTCGATCGGGTGGTTCTCACCCTTGGCGCGGAGCGCCTTGAACTCCGGCGCACCGGCGTCCTGGTCGTCGATGAAGCGCTTCGCGAAGGCACCGTTCTGGATGTCCGCGAGGACGGCCTTCATGTTCTCCTTGACCTCGGGCGAGATCACGCGCGGGCCGGAGACGTAGTCACCGAACTCGGCCGTGTCGGAGATCGACCAGCGCTGCTTGGTGAGGCCGCCCTCCCAGATGAGGTCGACGATGAGCTTGAGCTCGTGCAGGACCTCGAAGTAGGCGATCTGCGGCTGGTAGCCCGCCTCGACCAGGGTCTCGAAGCCGTACTGGATGAGCTGCGACGTGCCACCGCAGAGGACGGCCTGCTCGCCGAACAGGTCGGTCTCGGTCTCCTCGGTGAAGGTCGTCTTGATGCCGCCGGAGCGGAGCCCGCCGATGGCCTTCGAATAGCTCCACGCGAGGTCCCAGGCGGAACCCGACGCGTCGACCTCGACGGCGACGATCACCGGGACGCCGCGGCCGGCCTCGTACTCGCGGCGCACGGTGTGCCCGGGGCCCTTCGGCGCGACGAGCGAGACGTCGACGCCCTCGGGGGCCTCGATGTAGCCGAAGCGGATGTTGAAGCCGTGCCCGAAGACGAGCGTCGCGCCCGGCTTGAGGTTGGGCTTGATGTCCTCGGCGTAGACGATGCGCTGGACCTGGTCCGGCGCGAGGATGACGACGACGTCGGCCCACGCCGTGGCGTCGGCGGGGGTGTGGACCTCGAACCCGGCCTCCTCCGCCTTCTGGCGGCTCTTCGAGCCCTCCTGCAGGCCGATCTTGACCTCGACGCCGCTGTCGCGGAGGTTGAGGGCGTGGGCGTGGCCCTGCGAGCCGTACCCGATGACGGCGACCTTCTTGCCCTGGATGAGCGTCAGGTCGGCGTCGGCGTCGTACACGATGTCAGTCACGGTGGTGGTTCTCCTGTGGTCGGTTCGGGAAGCGTTCGTTGCGTGGAGTCGAGAGGAGACGGCCTGGAGGCGCGGTGCGGGTGGCGACCCGCGCCTCCAGTCCGCCACGGGTCGCGGTCAGCGCACCCGGTCGGTGATGCTCTTGGGCCCACGGCCCATGCCGAGGAGGCCCGCGCGGGCGAGCTCCTTGATGCCGTAGGGCTCGAGCACGCGGAGGATCGCCTGGATCTTGCCGGGGTCGCCGGTCACCTCGACGATGAGCGAGTCGTTCGCGACGTCGACGACCTGTGCACGGAACAGGTTCACTGCCTCGAGCACGGCCGACCGCGTCTGGTTGTCCACCCGCACCTTCACGAGCATGTGCTCGCGCTGGACGGACTGCGAGAAGTCCAGCTCGACGATCTTGATGACGTTGACCAGCTTGTTGAGCTGCTTCGTCACCTGCTCGAGCGGGAGGTCCTCGACGTCGACGACGACCGTGATGCGGCTGAGGCCGTCGACCTCGGTGTTGCCCACGGCGAGGGACTCGATGTTGAACCCGCGTCGGGCGAAGAGGCCGGCGACGCGCGTGAGCAGACCCGGCTTGTCCTCGACGAGGAGGGAGAGGACGTGGCTCATGCGGTTTCCCCCGTCATGTCGGCGTCCTCGTCGTCCCACGTGGGGGCGAGGGCCTGGGCGTACTCGATGGACGAGTTGCTGACACCCTGCGGGACCATCGGCCAGACCATCGAGTCGCGGCTCACGACGAAGTCGATCACCACGGGGCGGTCGTTCGTCTCGAGCGCGAGCTGGATGGCGGCGTCGACCTCCTCCGGCTTCTCGACGCGGATGCCGAGGGCACCGTAGGCGTCGGCGAGCTTCACGAAGTCCGGGACCCGGCGGGTGCCGTGTCCGGTCTGCAGGTCGGTGAACGAGTGCCGTCCGTCGTAGAACAGCGTCTGCCACTGCCGCACCATGCCGAGCGACGAGTTGTTGATGACCGCGACCTTGATCGGGATGTCGTTGATGACGCAGGTCGCGAGCTCCTGGTTCGTCATCTGGAAGCAGCCGTCGCCGTCGATCGCCCAGACCACGCGGTCGGGCTGGGCGACCTTCGCGCCCATCGCCGCGGGGACGGAGTAGCCCATCGTGCCGGCGCCGCCGGAGTTCAGCCAGGCGTTCGGCCGCTCGTACTTGATGAACTGCGCCGACCACATCTGGTGCTGACCGACACCGGAGGCGTACACGGCCTCGGGGCCGGAGAGCTCGCCGATGCGGCGGATGATCGCCTGCGGTGCGAGGAGCCCGTCGGTCGGTTCCGCGTAGCCGAGCGGGAAGTCGGTGCGCAGCTGGTCGAGCTTCGTCCACCAGTCGGCGGTGGAGGCACGCTCGTCCGCCGGCACGCCGTTCCAGGCGTCGAGCAGGTCGACCAGGACCTCGCGCGCATCGCCCACGATCGGGACGTCGGCGAAGCGGATCTTCGAGATCTCCGCCGGGTCGATGTCGACGTGCACGACCTTGGCGTTCGGCGCGAACTCGTCGGCCTTGCCGGTCACGCGGTCGTCGAACCGGGCGCCGAGCGCGATGATCAGGTCGCTGTCCTGCAGCCCGAGCACCGCGGGGACGGTGCCGTGCATGCCGGGCATGCCGAGGTGCTGCGGGTGCGAGTCCGGGAACGCACCACGGGCCATCAGCGTCGTGACGACCGGCGCACCGGTGGCCTCGGCGAAGCGGAGCAGCTCGGCCGTCGCGCCGGAGCGGACGACGCCGCCGCCGACGTACAGCACCGGGCGCTCGGCCTCGCCCAGGAGCTGGGCGGCCGCGGCGATCTGCTTGCCGTGCGCCTTGGTCACCGGACGGTAGCCGGGCAGGTCGATCTTGGGCGGCCAGACGTAGGGCGCCGACTTCTGCTGGGCGTCCTTCGTGATGTCGACGAGGACGGGGCCGGGGCGCCCGGTCGTCGCGATGAGGTGCGCCGCGGCGAGGGTCGCCGGCACGTCGGCCGGGTCGGTCACGAGGAACGAGTGCTTCGTGATCGGCATCGTGATGCCGACGATGTCGGCTTCCTGGAAGGCGTCGGTGCCCATGAGCGTCGAGAACACCTGGCCGGTGATCGCGATGAACGGCACCGAGTCCATGTAGGCGTCGGCGATCGCGGTGACGAGGTTCGTCGCGCCGGGGCCCGAGGTCGCGATGGCGACCCCGACCTTGCCGGACGCCGAGGCGTAGCCCTCGGCGGCGTGGCCGGCGCCCTGTTCGTGCCGGACGAGGACGTGGCGGATCGTCGTGGACGCCATCAGCTCGTCGTAGAACGGGATGATGGCACCGCCCGGCAGGCCGAAGACGTCGGTGATCCCGAGGTGCTCGAGCGTCCGGAGGACGGCTCCCGAGCCGGTCAGGATCTCCGGCGTCCGGCGTGCACCGGCGGCCGCGGACAGCGGAGTGGCTTCCGTGGGCATGAGGTGTTCCTTGCCTGGAGAGGTGGCGATGGTGCGTGTGTCGACGCTAGCCCGTGACCGCGCCCTTGGCGGCGGACTGGACGAGCTTCGCGAACTTCGCGAGGACTCCGCGGGTGTAGCGCGGGGGCAGCGGGGCCCAGCCTGCTCGGCGGGCTTCCAGCTCGGCGTCGTCGACCAGTAGGTCGAGCGAGCGAGCCGCGATGTCGACACGGATGCGGTCGCCATCGCGCACGAATGCGACTGGACCTGCGTCCACCGCTTCCGGTGCGATGTGGCCGATGCACAGGCCGGTTGTGCCGCCTGAGAATCGTCCGTCCGTCAACAGTAGTACATCCTTGCCGAGTCCAGCGCCCTTGATGGCCGCGGTGATGGCGAGCATCTCGCGCATGCCGGGTCCGCCCTTGGGGCCCTCGTACCGGATGACGACGACGTCGCCCTTCTGGATCTGCCCCTCGGTGAGGGCGTCCATGGCGGCGCGCTCGCGGTCGAACACCCGTGCCGGGCCCTCGAAGACCTCGGCGTCGAACCCGGCCGTCTTCACGACCGCGCCCTCGGGGGCGAACGAGCCCTGCAGGATCGTCAGGCCGCCGGTGGCGTGGATCGGGTTGTCGAGCGTGCGGAAGACCTCGCCGTCGAGTGCCGGCGGATCGATCTCGGCGAGGTTCTCGGCGAGGGTCTTGCCCGTGACGGTCATGACGTCGCCGTGCAGCAGACCCGCGTCGAGCAGTGCCTTCATGATCACCGGGATGCCGCCGTTGCGGTCCACGTCGACCATGACGTACTTGCCGAACGGCTTCATGTCCGCCAGGTGCGGGACCTTCGAGCCGATGCGGTTGAAGTCGTCGAGGGACAGCTCGACCTCGGCCTCGTGCGCGATCGCCAGGAGGTGGAGGACGACGTTCGTGGAGCCTCCGAGCGCCATGGCGACGGCGATGGCGTTCTCGAACGCCTCCTTCGTCAGGATCTGGCGCGCGGTGATGCCGTGCCGGAGCATGTTCACCACGGCTTCGCCGGAGCGGTGCGCGTAGTAGTCACGACGACGGTCCGCGCTGGGCGGCGCCGCCGAACCGGGCAGCGACATGCCGAGGGCCTCGGCGACCGACGCCATGGTGTTCGCGGTGTACATGCCACCGCAGGCGCCCTCGCCCGGGACGATGGCGCACTCGATCTTCTTGAGCTCCTCTTCGCTCATCGTGCCCGCCTTGCAGGCGCCGACACCCTCGAAGGAGTCGATGATCGTGACTTCCTTCATCGTGCCGTCGGCCTGCTTGACGTACCCGGGCATGACCGAGCCGGCGTAGAGGAAGACGCTCGCGAGGTCGAGTCGCGCCGCGGCCATGAGCATCCCGGGCAGGGACTTGTCGCAGCCGGCGAGCAGGACGGTGCCGTCCAGGCGCTCGGCGTTGACGACCGTCTCGACGCTGTCGGCGATGACCTCGCGCGAGACCAGGGAGAAGTGCATGCCCTCGTGGCCCATCGAGATCCCGTCGGAGACGGAGATGGTCCCGAACTGGAGCGGGTACCCGCCGCCGGAGTGGACGCCTTCCTTGGCGCCCTGCGCGAGGCGGTCGAGGGAGAGGTTGCAGGGGGTGATCTCGTTCCAGGAGGACGCGATCCCGATCTGCGGCTTCTCCCAGTCCTCGTCGCCCATCCCGACGGCCCGCAGCATGCCACGCGAGGTGGTTGCTTCGATCCCGTCGGTGACGACCCGGCTGCGGGGCTTCACGTCGATGTCAGGCATGGGGTGAGTCTAGGCGCAGTTGGGATACCAGGCGGACAACAACATGCGTTCGCATGCGGTCGGGCCATGGCGGGCCGGGAGGCGCGGGTCGGGTCCGTCAGGCCGGTCGCGTCGCGCGCGCCCGGGCGAGCTGCTTCAGGACGGCGGTCAGGGCGGTCGGGTCGGCCACGCGGTAGCCGGCGAGCGTGTCGCCCTCCCCCACCTTGACGCCCACGTCGCCGTCACCGAGCACGCGGAAGGCGTCCTCGTCGGTGACGTCGTCGCCCGCGAAGAACACCGCGTCGGCGCCGTGCAGGTCGCGCAGGCGGGCGATCGCGTCGCCCTTCGTGACGTGTCGGACGGCGAACTCGAGGATGTCCTTGCCCCCGCGCTCGAGGACCTCGGGGTCGGCGTCGTGCGCCGCTGCGCTCGCGGCCCGGTCCGCCTCGGCGGCGACCTCGGCGCTGACCCGGCGTGTGTGCACACCGTGACCGGCGGGCTTGTGCTCGATGACGACGCCCGGGAACCGCTCCCCGACGGCGTCGAGCGCGGCACCGATCCGAGCGACGCGGGCCTGCTCGTCGGCCGTCAGCGCGGCCTCGTCGTGTCCGTCCACGCGCCACTCGACGCCGTGCGAGCCGACGAGTGCCATGTCCTCGGGTGCGTGCGTGACCGCGGCGAGGCTGCCGAGCGGGCGGCCCGAGACGAGGACGACCTCGGTGTCCTTCGCCCGGTGCAGGGTGAGGACCGCGGCCCACGAGCCCGGCAGCGCGCCGACCTGGGACGGGTCGTCGGCGAACGGCGCGAGCGTGCCGTCGAAGTCGAGGGCGACGATGAGTCGCGGCGCAGCCGCGAGCGTCTCGAGGGCCCGGTCGATCGCGGTCTGGTCGGTCGTCGTCTCAGGCATCCCGCGCCTCCCGGGTGTCCTCGGCCGCACGCGCGGTCTGCGCGTCCTGGTCGAAGATCGACATGTTGTCCGTCTGCGCCTCGCGGTGCTGGTCCTTCGGGTCGGCCGCGGAGGGGTCGATCTGGGCGTTCTTCGGCGCGTGCCGGTCCAGGGCCTCGAGGAACGAGCGCGACCAGCGCGCCACGTCGTTGTCGCGGACGCGCTTCCGGAGCGCGCGCATGCGGGTGGACCGCTCACGCCTCGGCATCTCGATGGCGCGCTGGATCGAGTCCTTCAGCGCACCGATGTCGTGCGGGTTGACGATGACGGCCTGCTTCAGCTCGTCGGCGGCACCGGCGAACTCGGACAGGATGAGGACGCCGTCGTTGTCGAACCGGGCCGCGACGTACTCCTTCGCGACGAGGTTCATGCCGTCCCGGAGGGCCGTCACGAGCATGATGTCGGCGGCGAGGTAGAGCGCCACCATCTCCTCGCGCGGGTAGCCGTGGTGCAGGTACGCGATCGGCTGGTGTCCGATCACGCCGAGGTCGCCGTTGATCCGGCCGACCGTGAGCTCGATCTCGTCGCGGAGCGTCGCGTACGTGTCGACACGCTCGCGGCTCGGGCTGGCGACCTGCACGAGCGTCGCGTCCTCGACCCGGATCCGGCCGTCCTCGACGAGTTCACCGAAGGCCTTGATGCGGTGCCGGATGCCCTTCGTGTAGTCCAGCCGGTCGACGCCGAGCAGGACTGTCTTCGGGTTGCCGAGGCTCGCGCGGATCTCGCGGGCGCGCTCCTGGACCTCGGGGCGGTGCGCGATCTCCTCGAAGCCGGCGGCGTCGATCGAGATCGGGAAGTGCCGGGCCTCGACGTGCCGCACGGTGATGCCCTTGCGGCTGCGCGGGGCGTCCGGGTCGTCGACCGGGACGTCGATCGTCTGCCCCTTGGTCGTGTAGCCCTTGATGTGCCGGACCGCGCGGAGGAAGTCGCTCGCGTCGTCGTGCCGCTGGAACCCGATGACGTCCGCACCGAGCAGTCCGTCGAGGATCTGCGCGCGCCAGGGGAGCTGGGCGTAGATGCCGACGGGCGGGAACGGGATGTGGTTGAAGAACCCGATCGTCAGGTCGGGTCGCATCGCACGGAGGAGCGCCGGGACGAGCTGCAGCTGGTAGTCCTGCACCCAGACGATGCCGTCCTGCTCCACGATCTCGGCGATCTGCTCGGCGAACCGCTGGTTCACGCGCTTGTAGGCGTTCCACCAGTCGCGGTGGTAGCTCGGGTGCTCGATGACGTCGTGGTACAGCGGCCAGAGGGTGTCGTTGCTGAACCCCTCGTAGTACTCCTCGACGTCGTCGTTGCTCAGGGGGACGGGCACGATGTGGATGCCCTCGTTGTCGAACGGGGCGACCTCGACGTCGGGCTGACCCACCCAGCCGACCCAGGCACCGTCGTTCGCGCGCATCACCGGCTCGAGCGCCGTGACGAGACCGCCGGGCGAGTGCCGCCAGCCCTCGTTGCCGTCCTCGTCGACGACGCGGTCCACCGGCAGGCGGTTCGAGGCGACGACGAACGCGTAGCGGGTCTGGTCGGTGCGGGGTGCTGCCATGGGGTGCTGGGATCTCCGTTCCGCCCGGCACGATCGCCGGGTTCGGTGCCGAAGCTACCAGCGTGCCGACAGCGGATTCACGGCGGATCGGCGGATTCCGACGCGCTGCGTGCACCGGGGACGGGCAGCGCACGGCCGGCCCCGGGGTTCCGGAGGGCGTGGCTCAGTAGGCTCGGGGGCATGGCCATGACACGGGCGTGGCGGAACGGCACGGCGGCGGAACGCGACTTCCCGGTCGACCGCATCTCCGACCTCATCGCCGAGGACGGCACGTTCGTCTGGGTCGACTACACCGACCCGGACCCGACCGACCTCGAGCACGTCGAGGCCGAGCTCGGCATCCACGCGCTCGCGGTCGAGGACGCCGTCGAACGCGGCCAACGACCGAAGCTCGACCGCTACCGCGACAGCCTCTTCCTGGTCGTCTACGACGTGGACGGTCTCGACCACGCCGGGGACCTCACCGTCCACGAGGTGAAGGCGTTCGTCACCGCACACGCCCTCGTCACGATCCACGGCGCCGACGTCGACACCGGGTCCGTCGAACGCCGCCTCGAGGCGACCACGGACCTCGCCGACCACGGCGTCCCGTGGTTGGTGTGGGGACTGCTCGACGCGGTGACCGACCACGCCACGAGTGCGGTCGAGGACATCGAGCGGCGGATCGACGAGCTCGAGGAGGACCTCTTCGAGCACGGCACGCCCCGCGAGCAGCAGATCCAGCGGCGGTCGTTCCGGCTCCGGAAGGCCCTCGGCGTCCTGCGGCGCCAGGTGGTCCCGACCCGGGACAGCGTCGCCTCGCTGCTGCACGGCGACGCCGAGACGATCTCGAACGGCATCCGCCCCTACTTCCGCGACGTCGAGGACCACCTCGTGTCGATCACGGACTCCGTCGACCAGCTCCGCGACGCGGTGTCGAGCGTCCTCGACACGAACCTCAACCTGGCGTCGAACCGGCAGAACACGGTCATGAAGAAGGTGACGAGCTGGGCGGCGATCATCGCGATCCCGACGGCCATCACGGGGTTCTTCGGCCAGAACCTGAAGTTCCCGGGGATGGGCCAGTGGAGCGGCCTCTACTTCTCCCTCGGGCTCATCATCGCCTCGTCGCTGACGCTGTACCGCGTGTTCAAGACGAAGGACTGGCTGTAGCGCCCGGGCGGGTCAGAGCCGCAGCGCGAGCACCCCGGCCACGACCGTGAGCGGTGCCACGATGCACCCGAGCGCCATGTAGCGCCCCCACGACAGGTGGACGCCCTCGGACGACAGCCGGGCGTGCCACAGCAGCGTCGCGAGCGATGCCCACGGCGTGATGAGGCAGCCGGCGTTCACGCCGACGAGGAGTGCCGCGTACCGCAGGGCCTCGTGCCCGGCCGCGGGCTCGAGCACGAGGTAGGCGGGCAGGTTGTCGATCGCGTTCGCCGCCACCGCGCCGGCACCGCCGAGTGCCAGGAGCGGACCCGTCCCGGTGCCACCGGGCAGCGCGTCCACGATCGGGTCCGTGAGCCCGGTGGTGTGCAGGGTCTCGACGACGACGAACAGCCCCGCGGCGAACAGCAGGGTGGACCACGGCACGCGGGAGATCCGGAGCTCCGACGGCGCGCGGAAGGCGGCGACGACGACGAGCACCACCGCAGCGACCACGGCGGCGATCCAGACGGTCACGCCCGCGGTCAGTGCGACGACGAGCGCGACGAGCACCGCAGAGGCCGACCAGAAGAACACCGGGTCGGCGGCACCGCGCACCGCGACCGGCGTGTACCGGCCGAAGAGCTTGCCGCGGAACACCACGAGGAGCACGGCGCACGGGATGACGACCCCGGCGAGCGCCGCCCACACCATGAGCCCGGCGAACGGGATCGGTCCGTCGAGCCCGATCCGGTCGACGGCGAGCAGGTTCGTCAGGTTCGACACGGGCAGGAGCAGCGACGCCGTGTTCGCGAGCCAGACGGTCGTCAGCGCGAACGGCATGGGCGGCAGGCCGACGCGGCGCGCGAGCGTGATGACGATCGGCGTGAGGAGCACCGCCGTGGTGTCGATCGACAGGAAGACGGTGCACAGGACGGCGAGCACGACGACGGCGCCCCACAGCCCGATGGTGCGACCGCCACCCACCCGGGCGGCGAGGTCGGCGAGCCGGTCGAAGACGCCGGCGTCCGCGGCGAGCTCGGCGACGACGGTGAGGCCGAGCACGAACGCCAGGACCGGGACGACCCGGTCGGCGAGCTCGGCGAGGTCGGACAGGGGCAGCAGCCCGAGGGCGACGCACACCGCGCCGACCACGAGCAGGACTCCGCCGATGACGGCCTGGCGCACGGTGACTCCTCGAACTGCACACCGGCAGGGTGACCGGCGGCGCTCCAATGTAGCGGCCGGTAGCGTTGACGGGACGACCAGAGGAGGAACCCGTGCGGAAGTTCATGTTCAGCGGTGCCGTGTGGAGCTCGATCATCAGCGGCTACAGCGTGCTGCAGACCACCCGGCAGGGCCCGCGTGACTGGCGCCTGGCGCTCACGTGGGTGGCGTGGATCGCGACGACGCTCGTGGCGATCGGCACCGTGGTCGAGGACGACCGTGCCGTGAAGGCGCGGCAGCCCTAGGGCCGGTGCGGCACCCCTGGGGCCGACTCGCGAGGCGACCGGGGGACGGACGGGAGGCACGTGCCGGGTCCGCCACGTGCCTCCCGTCCGTCCGTGGGGTGCGGCTACGGCAGGTCGGCGGGACGGACGTCGGACGTGCTGATCGGCCCGGTGAACATCGCGGCGCGGTCGTCGTGGTCCCCACCGAAGAGCGCGGAGGACGCCGCGGTCGACGCGCTCCGTCGCCGGGGCTGGGCGACGTCCTCGACCATGAGCACGCGCTGCACCGGCTGGGCGTCGGGGTGGGTGCGCTGGATCCAGGCGACGAGTTCCTCGCGGACGTAGCACCGCAGGTCGAAGAGCGCCGGTGCGTCGTGTGCGGTGACGAGCACCCGCACGTGCACGAAGCCCTGGACGGCGTCGGTGACCTGGAGCACCTGCACCCGGCGGTCCCACAGCTCGGTGCGCTCGAGGATCCGCTCGAGCTCGGCGCGCATGTCACCCGGGCGGACCCGCCAGTCGAGGTCGAACTCCACGGCGCCGAGCAGTTCGCTGTTCGTGCGCGTCCAGTTCTCGAACGGGGTGCTCGTGAAGTAGGTCGACGGGAGCACGAAGCGTCGGTCGTCCCAGAGGTGCACGACGACGTAGGTCAGCGTGATCTCCTCGATCCGCCCCCACTGCTGCTCGACCACCACGACGTCGTCGACCCGGATCGACCCGGAGAACGCGAGCTGCATGCCGGCGAACACGTTGCCGAGCGTCGACTGCGCCGCGAGTCCGGCGATGACCGAGATGAGCCCGGCGGAGGCCAGGACGCTCGCACCCGCGGCCTCGACCCCGGGGAAGGTGAGCAGGATGGCCCCGACCGCGATGATGACGAGCACGGCGACCGTCAGCCGTCGGAGCACCAGCACCTGGGTCTTCACGCGTCGGGCGACGCGGTTGTCGGGGACGTCGGTGCGGTAGCGGTGCAGCCCGAGGCTCTCGAGGAAGATCGCGACCTCGCACGCCAACCAGCAGCCGGTGCCGATGACGGCGATGAGGAACACGTGCGAGACCTCGTCGCGCCACGGGTACGCGCTGGTGTCCGGGATGCTCGTCGCGAACGCAGTCCAGGTCATGGCGATGAGCAGCACCGTCCGGAAGGGGTGCTTCACGCGGCGGGAGAGGACGGACGCCCAGCGTTCCCGTCTGGCGAGTGATCGGAAGACGAGGTGGGTGACGAGTGCCGCGACGGCGGTGATGAGCAGCGCGAACCCGACCGCGACGAGGAGCCGGAGGAGGATGTCCATCCCTCCATCGAAGCAACCCCCGGCGGGCCTCGCCCAGGAACGCGACCGCCCCGACGACGGGAGGCGCGGTGCCGGACCGGCACCGCGCCTCCTGGCAGGGACTGCTGCTACTTCGTCGACGTGAGCGAGTCCACGTAGTCCTGGTGCTCGGACGCCCACTTCGCGGTGATCGCGGGGTACTCGCTCGTCTTCGCGCCGCTGTTCACGAGCGCGTTCTCGAGCGAGTAGAGCGTGTCGGAGTCCATCTCGAAGTCCTCCATCCACTTCGACGCCTGCGGGAAGTCGTCGCCGAAGTCCTTCTTGGCGATCGTGTGGATCTCCTCGTTCTTGCCGAGGGCGCCCTTCGGGTCCTCGAGGTCCTTGATCGGGAAGGCGTCGTACGCCCAGTGCGGACGCCACAGCGTCACGACGACGTCCTGCTGCTTCGCGATGGCGGCCTTGAGGTCGGCGAGCATCGCCGGCGTCGAGCTCGTGACGAAGTCCATGCCGTCGAGGCCGTACTGCGGGATCACCTGGTCCTGCACGACCTTCGTCTCGCCGGCTGCGGGCTCGATGCCGACGATCCGGTTGCCGAAGTCCGACGCCTTCGCCTTGAGCTCGTCGATCGAGTCGATGTCGGAGTACTCCGGCACGGCGAGTTCGAGGGACGCCTGCTCGTTCCACGCGCCGAGGTCCGTCAGGTCCTTGCCGTACGTGTCCATGTACTCCTTGTGCGTGTTCGGCAGCCAGGTGTCGAACACGACGTCGTAGTCGCCGGAGGCGAGGCCCGTGTACGCCGGCGCGACGTCGGAGTTGGTGAGCTGGACGTCGTAGCCCTGCTGCTCGAGGACGTGCTTCCAGAGGTAGCTGGCGGCGGTGTCCTCGTCCCAGCCGTTGAAGACGACGACGTGCATCGACTTCTGGTCGCCGTTGTCGACCGTGCCCGATGCCCCGTAGTAGCCGGGCGGCATGCAGGCGGACAGGCCGAGGGCGGTGGTGGCGGCGAGGGCGGCCGCGGCGAGGACGCGGCGGGTGCGCGGGGTGCGGTTGCGCGGGGTGCGGTTGCGCGGGGTGCGGTTGCGCGGGGTGCGGTTGCGCGGGGTGCTGGTGCGCTTCATGGTGTGGTCCTTCCTCACGCGTCGACGGTCGGGCGGTCGGTGACCGCTTCGGTGGTGGCGGCGGTCTGTGCGGTCGCCGCGGACGGGGTCGCGGTCGCGCTCGCCGCGTTCGGGGTCGCGGTCGCGCTCGCCGCGTTCGGGGTCGCGGTCGCGCGCTTCCGGCGTCCGAAGAGCCTGGAGGCGCGGCCCGAGTCGCCGCCGAGCGCTGCGGTCAGACGGTCCAGCAGGATCGCCAGGACCACGACCGACAGGCCGGCCTCCGCTCCGAGACCGACGTCGATGCGGTTCAGCGAGGCGACGATCTGCTCCCCCAGACCACCGGCGCCGACCATGCCGGCGATGACGACCATCGAGAGCGACAGCATGATGACCTGGTTGATGCCCGCCATGATGCTGGCCTTCGCGAGCGGCAGCTGGATCTGCCGGAGGATGCGCCACGGGCTCGAGCCGAACGCGGCGCCGGCCTCGACGACCTCGCTCGGGACCCCGCGGATGCCGAGCTCGGTGAGCCGGACACCGGGGGCCATCGCGAACACGATCGTCGCGACGATGCCGGGGACGACACCGACGCGGAAGAGCAGCAGCGCCGGGATGAGGTAGACGAACGCGGGCGTCGTCTGCATGAAGTCCAGCACCGGCCGGATGACCCGGCTCGCGGCGTCGGAGCGGGCCGCCCAGATGCCGAGCGGGATGCTGAAGACCACCGCGAGGCCCGCGGCGACGATCACGAGCGCGAGCGTGTCCATCGCGTTCGTCCACTGGCCGACGCTGACGATGAAGAGCAGGCCGACGGCGGCGCCGAGCGCGAGCTTCCAGCCCTTGGCGACGAACGCGAGGACGACGAGGATCGCGACGACGACCCAGAACGGCGGCGTGGCGAGGAAGTACTCCATCCACGCGTCCATCCAGGTGAAGACGTAGCGGACGACGTCGAAGAAGCCGGAGAGGTAGGTGGTGATCCAGTCGACGATCGCTGCGACCCAGGTGCCGAGGGGCAGGTGGAAGTCGCCGAAGGAGTTGGTACCGGGGGTGATCATGCGTGGTCTCCTTCGGTGGTGGGCGTCGTGGCGGCGGGCGGCGTCGCGGCAGCGGGCGGCGTCTCGCCGGCGTCGGCGAGGGTCGAGTCCATGTCGGAGTCGCTGATCCGGGTGACCGGTTCGAGCACCGGGATGGGCATCGTCGCGGTCGGCACGTTGCCGAGGGCGGCGAGCAGCGTCACACGCGGGACGACCCCGAGCAGGCGCCCCTCGTCGTCGACGACCGCGATCGGCAGCGGCGACTCGACGGCGAGTTCGAACAGGTCGGTGAGCGCGGTGTCCGGCGCGACGCGCGCGAACTCGGTGTTCACGATGGCGTCGAGGTCGGTGTCGCCGGCCTTGACCTGGCGCATGACGTGCCGGTCGCGGACCCAGCCCTCGAGCTTCCGGCCGCGTCCGGTGACGAAGACCGCCGCCGTCTGCAGGTCGCGCATCGTGCGGAGGGCGCCACGGGGGCCGACCGTCAGCGGGACCGCGGCGCGCGCGGGCTCCATGACGCTCGACGCGGTGAGCACCCGAGCGCGGTCGACGTCCTGCACGAACTGGGCGACGTAGTCGTTCGCCGGGTCGGTGAGGATCTCCTCCGGCGATCCGATCTGCACGATCCGTCCGTCGCGCATTACGGCGATGCGGTCGCCGAGGAACATCGCCTCGTTGAGGTCGTGGGTGATGAAGACGATCGTCTTGCCGAGTCGCTGCTGCAGGTCGACGAGCTGCTCCTGCATCTCGCGGCGGATCAGCGGGTCGAGTGCGCTGAACGCCTCGTCCATGAGCAGGACGTCGGTCTCGGCGGCGAGGGCGCGGGCGATGCCGACACGCTGCTGCATGCCGCCGGAGAGCTCGTCAGGCTTCGCGTCCGCCCAGACGTCGAGTCCGACGAGGCCGATCACCTCGCGGGCCTTGGCGAGCCGGGTGGCCTTGTCGACGCCGTTCACCTCGAGGCCGAACGCGACGTTCTCGAGCACGGTGCGGTGCGGCAGGAGCGCGAAGTGCTGGAAGACCATCGACACGCTCGACCGACGGATGTCGCGGACCTGGCGCGGGGTGGCCCCCGTGACGGTGCGACCGCCGATCTCGACGTGCCCCGCCGTCGGTTCGAGCAGGCCGTTCAGCATGCGGATGAGCGTCGACTTGCCCGAGCCGGACAGACCCATGACGACGAAGATCTCGCCGGGACGCACGTCGAAGGACGCGTCGATCACGGCCGCCGAGCCGAGGTCGCGGACCTCGTCACGGGTGGCCCCGGCGGCGAGCCGGCGGACCGCCTCGCCTGGACGGCGGCCGAACACCTTGTAGGCGCCGTGCACGCGCACGGCCGGCACGCCGGTGGGGTTGTCCGGCGTGGTGGCACGCCGGTCCTGGGGTGGTGCGATGGTCAACGGTGCTCCTCGCGGGACCGCGGCGCGGTGGGCGCACGGCGGTACCGGTGGTTGCGGACGGGTCGCCCGGCACCGTGTTCGGCGGCACCGCATCGAGCCCGCGCAACGGCGCAGGGCGAGCGATCACGCACGCGGGGGACGTACTCGGGACGGCCCCGGTCCGGCCGACCGTACGGCCCCCGCTGTGCTGCTGCGGTGGACGCGTCCTGATCGTCGGTGTCCCTGAAGGGACGTTCAACGCTATCGGCGGTTGTCCCCCGACGCGAATCCGGGTCCGCCGGAATCCCGGCACCTGTGTACCCCGTTCACGGCGTGTCGCGCGCCCTGCCAACGATCGGGATCGTGACCGGTCCGTTGTGTTGCAGGACATTCGCATGGTTGTGTGCCACCCCGGTTCGGGGCACCTGTAGCGTGTCGCGCATGACAGCGCAGAACGACACCGGCGTGGACCGCGCGCCCGCGAACGACTTCTCGCACGAGCAGGAGGGCTACCAGCACGGTCTGAAGCCCCGGCAACTGCAGATGATCGCCATCGGCGGTGCGATCGGCACCGGGCTCTTCCTCGGCGCGGGTGGCCGACTGCACACGGCGGGACCGGCCCTGGCGGTCGTCTACCTCATCGCGGGCGTCTTCGCGTTCTTCATCCTGCGGGCCCTCGGCGAGCTCGTGCTGCACCGTCCCTCGTCCGGGTCGTTCATCTCCTACGCGCGCGAGTTCTTCGGTGAGAAGTTCGCGTACGCCGCCGGGTGGATGTACTTCCTCAACTGGGCGATGACCTCGATCGTGGACACCACCGCCGTCGCGCTGTACCTGCACTACTGGGCCGGGCCGCGCGCGGTGCCGCAGTGGGCCCTCGCCCTCGCGGCGCTCCTCGTCGTGCTGGCGGCCAACCTCGTCGCCGTGAAGGTCTTCGGTGAGCTCGAGTTCTGGTTCGCGATCATCAAGGTCGCCGCCCTGGTGGCCTTCCTCATCGTGGCCCTCGTCTGGCTCGTGTTCGCGTTCCCGGTCGAGACGGGCGGCGAGACGGTCCGCACCGGGTTCAGCATCTGGTCCGACAACGGCGGACTCTTCCCGACCGGACTCCTGCCGGCGGTCCTCGTCGTGCAGGGTGTCGTCTTCGCCTACGCCGCCATCGAGCTGGTCGGCACCGCCTCCGGCGAGACGCAGGACACCGAGAAGGTCATCCCCCGCGCGATCAACTCGGTCGTCTTCCGCATCGCCGTGTTCTACGTCGGGTCGGTCGTCCTCCTCTCGCTGCTCCTGCCGTACACGTCGTACAAGGACGGCGTCAGCCCGTTCGTGACCTTCTTCTCGTCGATCGGCAACCCGCAGGTCGGCCAGGTCGTCGGGTCGATCATGAACTTCGTCGTGCTCACGGCAGCGCTGTCCTCGCTGAACGCCGGGCTCTACTCCACCGGTCGCGCGCTGCACTCGATGGGCATGAACGGTTCGGCGCCGAAGTGGACCACGAAGATGACCAAGGGCGGCGTGCCGTTCGCGGGCATCCTGCTGACCTCGGCGTTCACGCTGGTCGGAGTCTTCCTGAACCTCTTCGTGCCGAAGCAGGCGTTCGAGATCGCGCTGAACATCGCGAGCCTCGGCATCATCACCGCCTGGGGCACGATCATCCTCTGCCAGATGAAGCTCCGCTCGTGGGCGAAGCAGGGGCTCGCGAAGGAGCCGTCGTTCAAGCTGCCGGGCGCGCCGTACACGTCCTGGCTGACGCTGGTGTTCCTCGCGACCGTCATCGTGCTGATGGCGATCGACTACCCGATCGGCACGTACACGATCGCGTCCCTCATCATCGTGATCCCGCTGCTCATCCTCGGCTGGTTCCTGCAGCGCGACCGCATCCTCCGCATCGCCTCGCTCCGTTCGGGCATCACCGGTCCGTACCCGGTGACCGGCCGGGACCCGGCGAACCAGGTGCGCCGCGGTGCCGGAGCGTCGGCTCCGGCGGACGACGAGTCAGGGTCGTCCTCGGCCGACGCGTCGGGATCGTCCTCGGCCGGCGACGCCGGGTCGGACACCGACCGTCGGCGCTGATCGCGGCGGACCACGCACGGACCCGAGTGTCCGGATAGCGAAACCGCACGCCGCACGCGTGTGAGAGGGTCCGGCACCCGTCGGTACGATCGGCGGGTGCCGGACCCTTCTGTCTCCCCCACGCTCGACCTGCAGCTGACCTGGCGCGGCACCTTCGGCCGTGTCCGGGTCTTCCACGACCGTGTCGCCGCCGAGACCAGCTACGAGCGGGACGCCCTGACCGCCGTGCCCATGGACGCCGTGCGCGGCTGGCGGATCGAGCCGTGCGACTTCGACGCGGTGTGCGTCGAGTTCGTCACGCCCGGGGAGACCTACCGGGTGCTGCTCGACACAACCGACGAGCGGGTCGCCGGCCTCGCGCTGCGCCGGGCGCTCGGCGCGCCGCTGCCGTCGGAGTCCTGACACCGGTGCGCCGCCCGCCGGTCTGAGCTCCGCTGTCCTGGGCGCCCGCCGGGCGCGATCGCCTGCGGGACCGGAAGCGTGTGGCGGGCCGGCACCGCACCGGCCGGCGGCAGGCGCGATGCGGACCGGCGCCGCACCGGCTGGCGACACGTGCACCGTGCGCGCCTGCGCACTCCGTGCGCGGTTCCGCGCACCGTGTCAACTTGTAACGCCGCACCCAGCCACCAACGCCGCACCAGCAGGCGACGGCCGCACCGTGCGGACGAGAGGCCCGCGGCGGCCCGGCACCGCGCCTCCGGTCCGCACCGTGCGCACCCCCTCACCCCATGCGGACGGGAGGAACGTGGCGGGTCGGCACCGCGCCTACAGTCCGCACCGTGCGTGAGTACTCACCCCGTGTGCGGTCCCGCGCACCGTGGCAGCTTGTAACGTCGCACCCAGCCAACAACGCCGCACACGCTGGCGACAGCCGCACCGTGCGGACGGGAGGAACGTCGCGGGTCGGCGCCGCGCCTCCAGTCCGCACCGTGCGCACCTGCGCACCCCGTGCGCGGTCCCGCGCACCGTGGCAGCTTGCAACGCCGCACCCAGCCATCAACGCGGCACCAGCCGGCGACCGCCGCACCGTGCGGACGGGAGGAACGTGGCGGACCGGCACCGCGCCTCCCGCCCGCACCGTGCGTGCCTGCTCACCCCGTGCGCGGTTCCGCGCACGGTGGCAGCTCGTAGCGCCGCACCTAGCCACCAACGCCGCACCAGCCGGCGACGGCCGCACCGTGCGGACCACAGGCCCGTGGCGGGCCGGCACGACGCCTCCAGGCCGTCACGTCACCGGCGGAGCGCGCCGCCACGCCGGGCGCGCTCAGACGAGCAGCAGGATCCCCGCGACCACCGCAGCGACGGCGATCGCCAGCGCGATGAGCAGCAGCACGAGGTGCACCGTGTAGAACGTCGTCGGCTTGCCGGCGGCATCGCGCGCCCGCGAGTCCTTCGCGACGCGCTGGAAGAAGCGCGGCCACGTGACGACGTTGAAGATGGCACCGATGAACAGGACGAGGGCTGCGAAGACGGTCACCCGACGATCCTAGACACCGCGGAACGGCCGTCCGGCGGCGGATCGGGGCCGGTGGTGCTCGGCCGCCCCCAACGCGGCCGAGTCCCACCCCGTGCTGCCACATTGCCTGTAGCAACTGCTACAAACCTTACACGGCGCCACTGGAGGAATCGACCTGCCCAGTGGGGCCGATGTCCCGTTCTGGTAACGACTCGCGCTAGGCGGTCTCGAGGGCGGCCTCGGCGTCGGCCAGCGCCCGTCGTTCGGTGTCGCTCAGCTGCTGGCGTGCCCGACGCGCACCGTCGTTGATCTCGACGATGAGCCGGCTGAGGCGCGTCGCCGGGTCCCCGGAGTCCGGGTAGGCGTTGTCGGTCCCGATCCGGGCGTGCAACGGCGTCAGGGTGCGGAGCGCCGACTCCACCCGACGCCAGCGGCGACGGCGGGAGACCTGGTGGCCGATGACGAGCAGGAGCATCCCCGACGACACGCAGATCACCGCGCCCGGGGTCGTGACGTCGTACGGCAGGGCGAGGGACCGGGTCACGCCGAGGTCCCCCAGGACGTGCGCGAGGTCCATCACCACGACGACGACCATGCGGACGACCCCGAGGAGCCCACCGAGCACGAGGACCCAGAGTCCGACGAGGTCCGTGGTCGTGCGGGCCTCGCCGAGGTGCACGATCGAGATCAGCCCGGTCGCACCGAGCGCGACGCCGAGGTACACCGTCTGCGCGATCGAGTACACCGTGGCTGCCGGGTGCGACCCCGCATCGAGCATGAAGGTCGTCGTCGTCGCGGGCTTGTCGAGCACGGTGAACGCCACGATCACCACCACGACGACGACCGCGCAGGTGACGACGATCGCGTTCCGGAGCCAGGGCCGCGCGGCACCGACGGCCTTCGCCACGCCCCACAGCAGGGTGCTCGTCCCCGCGACCATGAGGCAGTCGCTGACCACGGTGACGACGTTGAAGCCGCCGAACAGCGGATCGAGCCACAGGTACAGCGGGTCGACGTTCGTGACGATGGTCGCCGCGAACAGCAGGAACGTGACCGCGAGCGTCCGGTCCTGGCCGCGCTGGAGCACGAAGAGCGTGATGGTCCCGGCGATCAGGAGCAGCGCCTGGACGACGGAGACGATCACCCGAACACCCCGCGGAACGCACTCGGACGATCGCGGTGGCCGCGGATGAGCCCGGCGAGCCGGTCGGCGAAGACCTCGGCCTCGTGCTCGTACTCGTTCGAGAACAGCCCGCGGGCGAGGGCCCGCTCGACCTTGTACTCCGGCAGGTCCGGGATGACGTCGCGGATGTAGGCCGCCTGCGGTGCGTGGTCCTGGTGACGGTGCAGGATGTGGCCGAGTTCGTGACCGATGACGAACGACCGGAAGGTGCGCGACGCCGTCGGGGAGATCATCACGAGGTGCTGCCGTTCGAGCGTCGCCACGAAGCCGCACACGGGCTCCGCCGCGAGGAACGCCTCTTCACGGACGACGATCGGCTTGCGGACCACCTCGGCTGCGGCGGCGACGGCCTGGTCGACGTCGGACCACCCCTCGGCCGCACCACGTGCCCAGAACGCCTCGACGAGGTCCGTCGGCGCGCTCATGCGACGCTCCCCCGAGCGGACTCCTCCTCGAGCACCTCGGCGATGCGACGGAGGGCTTCGGGCGAGAGCTCACCGGGGAAGGTCCGGGCGGCGAACCCGCTCACGCGCGCCGACCGCAGGGACCGGACGAGCGCGAGCTGGGCGCCGATGCGCTCGGGGACGTCGCTGTCCTCGAGCAGGAAGCGCTCGTCGACCTCGAAGAACCCCGCGAGCAGGCGGAGGAGCCCGGTGTCGCGGTTCCGACGGCCGTCGCCGGAGAGCATGTACGTCCACTTCGCCCGGGAGAGCGAGCCACCCTGGGCGGCGACGTACTCCTCGACCGCGGCGAACGGCACCGGCGCACCGCGCTGCGCTTCCTCGAAGTCGAGGAGGAGGTTGAGTCGGCGCGCGAGTTCCGCAGCGTCGAGCGCGCCACCCCTCGGGTCTGCTGTCGCCATGTCGATCGGACTCCTCCCCAGCCGCACGTCGTGCAGCACATGGTAGCGCGGGACCCCGACACCGACCTCGCTAGCCTCGGACGGGTGAGCACCTCGTACCCGTCCACGATCGCGGCACCGGTCGAGCACGAGATCGTCGTCACGAAGTCGCGGTTCATCACGACCGTGGCGCCGGTCTCCTCCGTCGAGGACGCCGACCGCGTCATCGCCGAGGTCCGTCGCCGTCGGTGGGACGCCCAGCACACCTGCACCGCGATGGTCACCGGGGTGCTCGGTGACCAGGCCCGGTCGAGCGACGACGGCGAACCGTCCGGTACCGCCGGCGTGCCGATGCTCGAGGTGCTCCGGCGCCGCGGGCTGACCGACGTCGTCGCGGTCGTCACGCGGTACTTCGGCGGGGTGAAGCTCGGCGCCGGCGGACTCGTCCGCGCCTACTCGACCTCGGTCTCCGAGACCCTCGACCGCGCGGCGCTCGTGCACCGACGCCCGCTCACCCGGGTGACCGTCGACGTCCCGCACGCCGAAGCCGGCCGGATCGACAACGTGCTGCGCGACTGGGTCCGGCGCCACGACGCGACGCTCGGCGAGCCCGCGTACGGCAGCACGGCGACGTTCGAGCTGTGGGTGCCCGGTGCCGCGGTCGAGCCGCTGCGGGCCGACCTGGCCGCGGGATCGGCGGGCGCCCTCGCGCCGGTCGTCGGCGAGGAACGCGTGGTCGACGTCGCCGCTGAGTGAGGCGCACGATTTCGGTGCCGGATCGCACGCCGGGCGTGTCCCGCCCCGGAGGCCCCACGGGCCCGGGGACGACGAAGGCCCCGGCTCTGGGAGCCGGGGCCTTGTTGGTGCGCCCCCTCGGACTTGAACCGAGAACCCACTGATTAAGAGTCAGTTGCTCTGCCAATTGAGCTAGAGGCGCATGGTGTGCAGTTGTGTGGCGCTGCTGCACTTCCGTGCTGCAACGGGAAACAACAATAGCATGGGATTCGCGTGCCCTTGACCACTCGGGGCACCGAACACGAACAGGAGCCTCATGACCGACCGTCTCGCCGCCGGCGACACCGCACCCGACTTCACCCTGCCGGACCAGGACGGCACCGAGCACGCCCTCTCGGCCCTGCGTGGGAAGAAGGTCATCGTGTACTTCTACCCGGCGGCGTCGACCCCGGGCTGCACCACCGAGGCGTGCGACTTCCGCGACAACATGTCGTCGCTGCAGGCTGCCGGCTACGAGGTCCTCGGCGTCTCGAAGGACGAGCTCCCGGCCCTCAAGAAGTTCCAGCACGAGCAGGCCCTCACGTTCCCGCTGCTGAGCGACCCCGACCTCGCCGTGCACAAGGCCTACGGCGCGTGGGGCGAGAAGAACAGCTACGGGAAGATCGTCACCGGGACGATCCGCTCGACGATCGTGGTCGACGAGGACGGCACCGTGCAGCTCCCGCTGTACAACGTCAAGGCGACGGGACACGTCGCGAGCCTGCGGAAGAAGCTCGGCCTGGTCTGAGACCCGACTGATCGACGGACGGGAGGCGCGGTGCCAGCTGGCACCGCGCCTCCCGTCCCTGCCGTCTACTCGACCGGTCGGGCGAGCGCGTCCGTCACCGGTCGCGACAGCACCAGCGTGATCCCCAGCAGCGCGGGGATGAGCAGGAACCAGCCGACGGCGGGCACGCGGAAGACGCCCTGGAACGCCCCGATCGCGAGCGCACCCTGCAGCACCTGCCAGACGATGATCCCGGACCGCACCCACGGACGACGGTTGCGGAGGCCGATGAACAGGGAGCCGAGCCAGAGCGCCGCGATGGCCGCGAGGACCGTCAGCGCGATCCCGGACGCGATGCTCGTGGCGGGCGCGACGATCAGCTCGACGATGAGGACGATCGTCACGACGACGAGGGCGGCGAACTCGAGTCCGACGACGACGAGGAGCACCAGGAGCGCCGGCGACCGCCGTTCGACGGGGTCGGACTCGGTCGGGGTGGTGTCGGGCACAGCATTCCTCCAGCGTCGGAACCCTTGATTTGGCCCTACCAGTATGGAACGATATTCGAGGTCGTTTGGACGGCACGATGTGGTGTGCGTCTCCCGTGGTTCGACGCTCCTCCCCCGAGCGTTCTGCGGGCGTCAGACTCGCTTCCAGCGGACTCCTCCCCCACGGGTGTCCCCTCGTGCCTCGCGCATGCTCAGCGTTCCGATCCCCGAACCGCGGCCCCGGCCTGCCGTTCGAGCATCGATTTCAAGGAGCACCACACATGGACTGGCGTGACCAGGCAGCCTGCCTCACCGCGGACCCCGAGCTCTTCTTCCCCGTCGGGAACACCGGACCGGCCGTCGACCAGATCGAGAAGGCCAAGTCGGTCTGCGCTCGCTGCACGGTCACCGAGATGTGCCTGCAGTACGCCCTCGAGAACAACCAGGACTCCGGGGTCTGGGGTGGCCTGAGCGAGGACGAGCGTCGCGCCCTGAAGCGCCGCGCTGCTCGCGCCCGCCGCGCCTCCTGACCCGGCGCCTCCTGCGCGCCTGACGCCCGCCGTCCCTCCGGGGCCGGCGGGCGTCGTCGTGCGCGGGGCGGGCGCGGCGGCGCGGTTGCGCCGCGCGCCACGCGCCGCGCGCCGCGCGCCACGCGCCGCGCGCCACGCGGCGAACCACGGAACCGACGTCGAACCAGGGCCGGACGGCGGTTCGACGTCGGGAACCTGGTTCGATGCGGCCCTGACGGGCGCGCACCGCGCCTCCAGGAACAGCGCGAGCCTGCGCACAACGAAAACCACGCGACGCCGCGGCATCGCGTGGTTCGGACCAACTTCCGTTGTGCGGCCGGCCGCTCCGGCTGCCCGCACGGCGCGCGCGCCGGCGCGCGCCGGCGCGCGCCACCTCACGAACCACGGAACCGACGTCGAACCAGGGCCGGACGGCGGTTCGACGTCGGGAACGTGGTTCGACGCGGGCCGGGCGGGAGCACGAAGCACCCGACGACCCGCGCGCGGGCTACGCGGCGCCCGGCGTCGCCGTCAGCCAGCGGAACGGGATCGTGATGGTGACCTCGGTGCCGCTGCCGGTCAGCGTGTGCCAGTCGATCGTGCCGCCGAGTTCGCCCTGGATCAGCGTCCGGACGATCTGCGTCCCGAGGCCCGATCCGACCTTGCCCTCCGGCAGGCCCCGGCCGTTGTCGCGCACCTGGATGTCGAGGTGGTCGTCGAAGCGCTCGGCCACGATCTCCACCTCGCCGTCACGGCCGTCCAGCCCGTGCTCGACGGCGTTCGTGACGAGCTCGGTGAGCCCGAGCGCGAGCGGGGTCGCCGCCTCGGACGGGAGCACCCCGAACTCGCCCGTCTTCTTCGGACGCACGGTGGTGTTGTGGGACGCGGCGACCTCGGTCACCAGCTTCAGCACGGAGTCGAACACCTCGTCGAAGTCGACGTTCTGGCTGAGGCCCGTCGACAGGGTGTCGTGCACCACGGCGATCGCGGCCACGCGGCGCATCGCGTTCTGCAGCGACGTCCGTGCTTCGTCCGAGTGGGTCCGACGGGCCTGGATGCGCAGGAGCGACGCCACCGTCTGCAGGTTGTTCTTGACCCGGTGGTGGATCTCGCGGATCGTGGCGTCCTTCGTGATGAGCTCGCGCTCCTGGTGGCGCAGCTCGGTGACGTCGCGGCACAGCACGATCGCACCGATGCGCTCACCATGGTCGCGCAGCGGGATCGACCGCAGCGAGACGGTGACGCCCTTGGACTCGACGTCCGCGCGCCACGGGGCACGCCCGGTGACGACGAGGGGCAGCGACTCGTCCACGTCGAGCTGCGCGCCGATGAGTTCGGTGGTGACCTCGGCGAGGGACTTCCGCTCGAGCTCACCTTCGAAGCCCATCCGGTTGAAGGCGCTCAGGCCGTTCGGGCTGGCGAACGTGACGACACCGTTCGTGTCGAGGCGGAGCAGGCCGTCACTCGCGCGCGGGGCGCCACGACGCGGTCCGGCCGGCGCACCGATGTCCGGGAAGTCGCCGGTGGCGATCATGCCGAAGAGGTCGTTCGCGCTCGCGGTGAAGTTGAGCTCCTGGCGGCTCGGGGTGCGCATCTCGTCCTGGTTCGAGTGCCGCGTCACGACCGCGATCGGGCGCTCGGTCGTCTCGGCGCTGTTCGCGCTCAGGCGGCGGAGGACCGGGATCGCCCGGACGCGGGTCGGGGTGTCCTCGTACCAGTCCGGCTCGGCCGAGTCGACGACCCGCGCGCCGGCGAAGCACTCGGTGACCTGCTCGCGCCACTCCTCGCGGATCTCCTGCCCGACGATGTCGCGGTAGAAGAGCGTCGCCGCGGAGCTGGGGCGCGCGTGCGCGACCGCCACGAACGAGCCGTCCTCGGACGTCGGCACCCAGAGGACCATGTCCGCGAAGGACAGGTCGGCGAGCAGCTGCCAGTCGCCGACGAGCAGGTGGAGCCACTCCACGTCGGCTTCGGAGGAACGGCCTTGTGCGAGGACGAGGTCACTGAGGGTCGACACCCGCCCAGTCTAGGTGCGCGCCTCTGTGGACAACTTCGCGCTCTCCACAGCTTGGGGCGGACTCATATTTCTCATGTTGTACGCGCCCTACGCTCAGCCCCGACGAAAGGGGCAGGGGTGGCCGAGGAAGCACACCGGATCGATGATGCAGAGCCGACGGGGGACGTCCTGCGGCTCAGCGTGGTGCCGCCGCCGACGGACGTCGAGGACACCGCGCGCGCACTCGGTCTCTGCGTCGCCGAGATCCTGACCGGGTCGCGCGAGGTCGACAGCATCGCCCGGTGGATCACCGACGAGGTCCACCGGCACCTGCAGCAGCGTGCCGCCGTCGCCGCGCGCGCCCGGCAGCTCGGCGGACGCTCTCGGGGGCGGGCACTGCTGCGGGTCGGGAGCGTGATCGTGTGCCGACCCGCCGACGGGGTCGCCGAGGCGACCATCGTGGTGCACACGCGCAGTCACGCCCGTGCCGTCGCGATGCGGTTGGAGGAGCGGCAGGGCCGCTGGCGCGCGACGGCCGTCGGGGTCCTGTGACGCCTGTGGGGTGACCGGGAGACGGACAGGAGGGACGGTGCCAGCTGGCACCGTCCCTCCTGTCCGTCTGGTCCTGCGTCAGCCCTTCTTGGCGGCCTGACGACGCTCCGCGCGGTTGCCCGCGGCGGCCTGGCCGGAGGCCGTCGCGGCGTTGCCGAACGCGGAGCCCTGCTCCGGGCCGGCAGCTGCCTCGGCCTCGGCCTGCGCCTTCTGCGCCCGAGCCGTGGCGGCCTGCTCGAGGCGACCGCGTTCGTCGCGGACCTCGACCTCGCCGTCGATCGACGGAGCGGAGTACTCGAGACCGGAGACCTCGTCTTCGCCGAGGCCCTTGGCCTCGATGACGGCGTTCTCCCCGTCGGACTGGACCTGCACCTCGAGGTTGAAGAGGTAGCCGACCGACTCTTCGCGGATCTGGCCCATCATGCTCTGGAAGAGCGCGTAGCCCTCGCGCTGGTACTCGACCAGCGGGTCGCGCTGCGCCATCGCGCGGAGGCCGATGCCATCCTTGAGGTAGTCCATCTCGTAGAGGTGGTCACGCCAGCGGCGGTCGATCACCGAGAGGACCACGCGGCGCTCGAGCTCGCGCATGGCCTCGTCGCCGAGGAGTTCCTCGCGCTGCTGGTAGGCGAGCTTGGCGTCGGAGAGGATCTCGCGGCCGAGGAACTCGCGCGACGCCTTGCCCTTCGACCCGGCCTCGGTGATGACCTCGTCGATCGAGATCGAGATCGGGTAGAGCGTGCCGAGCTCGGTCCACATGGCGTCGAGGTCCCAGTCGTCCGCGTTTCCCTCGGCGGTGTGGGAGTCGAGCACGTCGTCGACGACGCTCTTCAGGAACGACTGCGCACGGTCGTGGATGTCGTCGCCCTCGAGGATGTGACGGCGGTCGCTGTAGATCGCCTCACGCTGGCGGTTGAGGACGTCGTCGTACTTCAGGACGTTCTTGCGGATCTCGGCGTTGCGGCCCTCGACCTGCGCCTGGGCCGAGCGGATCGCACGGCCGACGAGCTTGTTCTCGATCGCGAGGTCGTCCGGGACGTTCGAGCGGCCCATGAGGCTCTCGGCCGCGCCGGAGTTGAACAGGCGCATGAGGTCGTCGGTGAGCGACAGGTAGAAACGGCTCTCGCCCGGGTCGCCCTGACGGCCGGAACGACCACGCAGCTGGTTGTCGATGCGGCGGGACTCGTGACGCTCGGTGCCGAGGACGTAGAGCCCGCCGGCTTCGCGGACCTTGTCGGCCTCGTCCTTGATCTCGGCCTTGACGCGGTCGAACACCTCGTCCCAGGCGGCCTCGTACTCTTCCGGGGTCTCCGTCGGGGACAGGCCCTTGGCGTGCATCTCCTGCACGGCGAGGAACTCCGAGTTGCCACCGAGCATGATGTCGGTGCCGCGGCCGGCCATGTTCGTGGCGACCGTCACGGCGCCGAGGCGACCGGCCTGCGCGACGATCGCGGCTTCACGCGCGTGGTTCTTCGCGTTGAGGACCTCGTGCTTGACGCCCTTCTTCGCGAGGAGCTTCGACAGGTACTCGGACTTCTCGACGCTGGTGGTGCCGACGAGGACCGGCTGGCCCTTCTCGTGGCGTTCGGCGATGTCCTCGGCGACCTGCTCGAACTTGGCCTTCTCGTTCTTGTAGACGAGGTCGGTCTGGTCGATGCGCTGCATCGGCTTGTTCGTCGGGATGGGGACGACGCCGAGCTTGTAGGTCGACATGAACTCGGCGGCCTCGGTCTCGGCCGTACCGGTCATGCCGGACAGCTTCTGGTAGAGGCGGAAGTAGTTCTGCAGCGTGACCGTGGCGAGGGTCTGGTTCTCGGCCTTGACCTCGACCTTCTCCTTCGCCTCGATCGCCTGGTGGATGCCCTCGTTGTAGCGACGGCCCATCAGGATGCGGCCGGTGTGCTCGTCGACGATGAGCACCTCGCCGTTCATCACCACGTAGTCCTTGTCGCGCTTGAACAGGGCGACGGCCTTGATCGAGTTGTTCAGGAACGAGATGAGCGGGGTGTTCGCCGACTCGTACAGGTTGTCGATGCCGAGGTAGTCCTCGACCTTCTCGATGCCGGGCTCGAGCACGCCGACGGTGCGCTTCTTCTCGTCGACCTCGTAGTCCTCGCCCGGGGTGAGGCGGGTCGCGATCGACGCGAACTCGGTGAACCAGCGGTTGGCCTCGCCGGAGGAGGGGCCCGAGATGATGAGCGGCGTGCGGGCCTCGTCGATGAGGATCGAGTCGACCTCGTCCACGATCGCGAAGAAGTGCCCGCGCTGCACCATGTCGGATGCCTGCCACGCCATGTTGTCGCGCAGGTAGTCGAAGCCGAACTCGTTGTTCGTGCCGTACGTGATGTCGGCCGCGTACTGCTCGCGACGCTCGGCCGGGGTCTGGTTCGCGATGATGCAGCCGGTCGTCATGCCGAGGGCGCGGAACACGCGGCCCATGAGCTCGGACTGGTACGACGCGAGGAAGTCGTTGACCGTGATGACGTGCACGCCGCGGGACGGGATCGCGTTGAGGTAGGCGGCCGTCGTGGCGACGAGGGTCTTGCCCTCACCGGTCTTCATCTCGGCGATGTTGCCGAGGTGCAGCGCGGCACCGCCCATGAGCTGGACGTCGAAGTGCCGCATGCCGAGGGTGCGCTTCGCTGCTTCCCGCACGGCGGCGAACGCCTCGGGCAGCAGGTCGTCGAGGGTCTCGCCGTTCGCGTAGCGCTCGCGGAGCTCCTTGGTCTCGTCCTGGAGTTCCTCGTCGGTGAGGCTCGCGAAGTCGTCCTCGAGGTCGTTGATGGCCGAGGCGTACGCCTTCAGCCGACGGAGGGTGCGTCCTTCGCCGATGCGGAGGACCTTCTCCAGCACGTTTGCCACGTGAGCTCCTTACGAGATCGTCACGCGCGACCTGCGCGATGCGAACAGCCAGTCATGCTAGCAACCCGGCGACTCCGGCCGCTGTGAACGGAGCGGGTGTGCGCGGCCCGCGAACGGACCGCGCACACCCGGGTGCCGTCGGTGGTGCTGAGCGATCGTCAGGCGATCGCGACCGCCGGTTCCGATCCGGACGCCGCTGCCGGCGCCGTGTCGGTGGACGGGTCGTCGATGCCGATCACGCCGTAGTCCCAGCCCTTGCGGCGGTAGACCACGCTCGGTCGGTGCGTCTCGGCGTCGACGAACAGGTAGAAGTCGTGTCCGACGAGCTCCATGAAGTACAGCGCGTCGTCGACCGTCATCGGACCGGCCTCGAAGACCTTGTGCCGGATCACGACGGGGCTGTAGACCTCGTTCTCGTCGTCCTCGGCCGTGGCGTCCACGACCGGCAGGGCACCCGTCGCGACGGTCTCGATGAGCTTGCCGTCGGCGGGGACGACACCCATCCGCTCGAAGGCGGTCCCGGAGGCCTCGGAGACCGAGGTCGGGCGGTGGCGCCCACGGTGCACCTTGCGGCGGTCGCGTGCCCGACGGAGTCGCTCCATGATGCGGGCGAAGGCCAGGTCGAAGGCGGCGTACTTGTCCGATGCGGCGGACTCCGCCCGCACGAGGGGCCCGGGGCCGATGAGGGTCAGTTCGACGCGGTCCTCACCCTGCCCGCCCGACTTCTCGTTGTGGCGGCTGATGCGCACCTCGAACGCGAGGGCGCGGTCGGCGAGCACGTCGATCTTCTCGGACTTCTGTTCGACGTAGGTGCGGAATCGGTCGGTGACCCCGATGTTCCGGCCCGTGATCGTCACGTCCATGTGGCGGCTCCCATCCAGACTCAGCGCGTCGCCTCCATCCGGCGATCCTGAACGCCTTGACGCGAGGCTAGACCCGGCGACCCCCGGGCGTCACGCGAAGTCGGTGAGTCGCCCGGACACCCACCGGACACACAGTGGCCACCGAGCGTTCACCGATGTGGTCGCGCCGCCGGCGAGCGACCCGGGCACGGGCACGGACACGGACACGGGTTTGGACACTGGACCGGACACGGGGCTCGTTGGTGCCGGACCGTCGCCCGTCAGTCGTCGACGCTGGCGACGGCGACGCACCGCACGACCCGACCACCCGCGGCGCGGACGGCCCGCACGGCCTCGGCCATCGTGACGCCCGTCGTGACGACGTCGTCGACCACGACGACCGGCCGACCGGCCGACCGGCGACGCCCTCGACCGTGAGGGTGCCGACCGTCGCCGCGACCCGTTCCACCGCGCTGCGCTCCTTCTGCCCGGCGCCGGCCCGACCACCCACGCCCAGGGCTCCCCCGGGCGTGTCCCCGGCACCGAGCCGCCACGACGCACGGGACCGCACCCGCGACAGCGCCCGGGGACGCCGGACGCCCCCGCGCGCGGCCAGGAGCACGACCGGGTCGAATCCCCGGCGCCGGGCCCCGCGGGGTGAGGGCGGGACCCGGAGCAGCACGGCGCCCGGCCCGGCCTCGGCGAGCGCCGTCCGCACGAGCCCGCCGAACCGCGCGCCGAGGGGCCCGGCGAGGTCGACGCGCCCGCGGAGCTTCAGCTCGAGGAGCATCGTCCGGACGAGCCCGGTGTACTCGAAGGCCGCGTCCAGCCGCACCCCCGCGACGAGGCGCACCCGGCCGGGCATCGCGTCGAGGACCTGCCGACAGGGCCTGCAGAGGGCACGGTCGGGTCGGCCGCACCCGGCGCACGCCACCGGCAGGAAGAGCCCGACGACCGCGAGCACCGCGTCCCGCCAGGGCCGCGCGACGCCGACGGCGCCAGCCGCAGCGCAAGCCGCACCCGCGGCACCAGCCGCACCCGCGGCGCCGGCGGCGCCCCGCTCCGGGCCGGCACGATCGGTGTTCGTCATGCCCCCGATCCTGACCCGACCCACCGCCGGGCGGGCACCGGTCTGCCGGGCTGCGGACGCGCCTCCCGGACCGCCGCCCTGTGGAGGACCGACGTCAGCGCTGGACGCCGAGGACGTCCGCGGTGATGCCCGTCGTCTCCCAACCGCCTCCGGTCGACTGCAGGACGGAGCCGTCGGACAGCCGCAGGAGCATGGAGCCGCCGCTCCCCCCGACGATCTGGGTCGCCCGGCCGTCGGGCTTCGGCAGGGTGCTCGACTGCCCACCGATGGTCGAGCGGACGACGTCCGGGCCCGAGGTCGTCTGCCCGACCGAGGCGACGTCGGAGTCGCTGATCCAGGCCGCGCCGACGGCGTTCCCGGTGGCGGCCTGCACGCGCACCGGCGATCCGAGCGAGGTCGGCGTGCGGTCCGCGCCGCGGACGATGGCCATCACGTAGAGGCTCGGGCCGTCGTTCGTCTCGATGAGGGCGAGCGCCCTGGTGGAGTCGCGGGACACCTGGAAGGACACGAGGTCGCCGGCCGGGAGCGTCGTGGAGACCTCGTGCGGGTCGCCGCCGAGGCCGTAGGCGGTCACGCGGCGGGTGTCGTCCTCGGACGCGACCCAGACGAAGCCGAGGTCGTCGATGGAGGGCGGCACCAGACCGTCGGTCGCGTCGACGCGCAGGTGGCTGCGGCCGCGGACGACCGTCACCCCGTCGCCGTTCCCGACCACGGCGGCGGTGCCGGAGGCCGACAGAGCGAACGAGGACGGTCGGAGGTCGCCGATCTCGGTGCCCATCCCGCCGCCGAGCTGGGCGATCTTGCCGCCGCCGAGCGCCGAGTAGCCGACGGTGCCGTCCTCGTCGACGAGCGGGCGGGCGTCGACGTCGGGGTTCTGCTGCGCGTCGACGCCGCCGGTGTCGGGGATGGAGAACGGTCCACCCTCGACCGTGATGTCGACGGACGACACCGCGGCGACCGAGGCGAGCGACTTGGTCAGCTGCTCGCGCATCCGTGCCTTCGCCTCGCTGCTGGCGCCGAGGGCGTCGCTCGACAGGTCGACGAGGGCCGTCCCGCTCTCGACGGTGACGGCGTTGAGGGACAGCTGCGTGCCCTCGGGGAACGCGGACACCACGGCCCCCTTGAGCCAGTCCGCCGGACCGGCGAGCAGGGCGCTCGCGATCCGGGTGCTCGTCGACGACCGCGCGAGGAACCAGCGCTCGTCGGGGACGAGGAACCGGTAGGTCGGGTCGTAGAAGTACAGGGCGTGCTGCTGGAACACCGACTCGAAGCTCACCGGCGACAGGATGATGCCGTCGGGGGCGTAGGCGATGCGCCACTCGCCGTCCTCGCGGGTGAACTGGAACGTGAGCGTGGACGAGGTGGGGCGGACCGCCTGGGTGTACTCGCCGTCCGCGTCGACGGTGGCGCTCGCCGTGAGGGTGTAGGTCAGCTCCCGTTCGCCGACGCGCTCGACGGCCGGGTTGCCGGACTGGATCGTCACCTGGCGCCGAGGGTTCCACTTGGTCGAGAAGCCCGAGGCGAGGAACTCGCGGGCGACCTCGTAGTCGTCCGCCGCGCCGGTGCCGGCGGCGATGAAGCCGCGCAGGATCGTCGTCTGGTCGGCTCCGGGCACGGGCTTGCCGGGGCGGTAGTCGACGCCGGAGACCGACTGGTCCTTGATCACCCCGCCGGACCGGACCGCGCCGTCGGTGGGGATCGCGGCGCAGGCGGACACGGCGACGACCGTCACCGCGGCGAGCGCCACGGCGACGAGGGTGCGGAGTCGGGTACGCATCAGTCGTCCTCTCGGACGGCGCGGGGGCCGTCGTACGGTTCGTCGAGGTCCGGGAGCGGGATCGCCGAGGTGGTGACGGCGACGCGGTCGTTGCGCGGCAGGGTCAGCACGAAGGCGGATCCCTCGCCGGGGCGCGACCAGACGTCGATGCTGCCGCCGTGCAGGTTCGCGTCGCCGAGCGAGATGGCGAGGCCGAGTCCGGTGCCGCCGATGGTGCGCTTGCGACTCGGGTCGGCACGCCAGAACCGGTCGAACACGCGGGCGGCGTCCTCGGGCGGCATGCCGATGCCCTGGTCGCGGACGGCGATCGCGACGGAGCGGGCGTCGCTGTCGACGACGACCTGCACCGGCTTCGCGTCGCCGTGCTCGATGGCGTTGCCGACGAGGTTGCGCAGGACGCGGCGGATGCGCTTCGCGTCGAGCTGCATGGTGGTGTGGCCGCCGGGCGTCAGGAGCTGCAGGTCGATGCCGGCGCGTTCGGCGAGCGGGCGGAACTCGTCGACGATGTCGGTGGCGAGGGCCGCGGGGACGACGGGTTCGGGGTCGAGGTGCACGGCCTGGGCGTCGAAGCGGGAGATCTCGAGGAGGTCGGCGAGCAGCAGCTCGAAGCGCTCCACCTGGGCGTGCAGGAGCTCGGCAGACCGGCCGACCGACGGCTCGAACGCGTGCCGGGAGTCGTAGAGCATGTCGCCCGCCAGCCGGATGGTCGTGAGCGGGGTGCGGAGTTCGTGGGAGACGTCGGAGACGAACCGCTGCTGCACCCGGGAGAGCTCGGCCAGCTGGGTGATCTGCCGGCTCACCGCGTCGGCCATGCCGTTGAAGCTCCGGGCGAGGGTGGCGATGTCGTCGTTGCCCCGCACCGGGATGCGTTCGTCGAGCCGGCCCGAGGCGATCTTGCGGCTCGTCTCGGCGGCACCGCGGATCGGGACGACGACCAGCCGGACGACGAGCGAGGTGACGAGGGCGATGAGCACCATCAGCGCGACACCGCCGATGGAGAGCGTCTGCGAGACGAAGTCGAGGGTCTGCTGGGCGTCGGAGAGGTCGTACACGAGGTACAGCTCGTACTGCCCGGCGCTCGGGATCTGCAGCGTCGACCCGACCGCGAGCCCGGGCTGGCGGCGCCCGTCGTCCTCGAGCCGCACCGGCTGCAGGCTGAGCCGACCGGTGTCCTTGCCGACCTCCTTGCGCAGGGCGTCGGTGATCACGGCATCCGGGAAGCCCTGGCTGGCGACGTTCTGCACCGTCTGCGGGCCGGGCTGGTCCGGGGTCCGCTCGATGGCGATGCTGGTGCCGCCGGGGCTCGTCGTGTTCGACAGGATCGCCTGCTGCGCCTCGCTCTGCAGGGTCTCGAGCTCGCTCTGGTTGTTGTCCTCGCCGGCGGTCGCCGCGTCGAAGATGCCCTGCGCGACGATCGTGGCGCGGGCGGACTCGGACTCGATCTGGTCGCGGCGCTGCGCGTAGACGTTGTTCGAGATGCTGATCATGACGGCGGTGCCGATGATCGCGATCGCGAGGCCGGTGGTCATCACCGTGATCGCGACCGACCGGAACATCAGGGAGCGGCGCCAGAGGTACGCGACACCCCGCCAGCCGCGCCGGACCCACCGTCGGACACGGCGGCCGGCGCGGGCGAGTCTGCCCCGCACGGCGACGCCGCCGGTCGACGGTGTGGACGGCACGGTGCTCAGGACCCTCCGGCCCGGTACCCGACGCCGCGCACCGTGGTGACGATCTTCGGGTTGTCGGGGTCGTGCTCGATCTTCGCGCGGAGGCGCTGCACGTGGACGTTCACCAGCCGGGTGTCGGCCTTGTAGTGGTAGCCCCACACCTGCTCGAGCAGCATCTCGCGGGTGAAGACCTGGTTGGGCTTCTCGGACAGGGCCCGCAGCAGGTCGAACTCCAGCGGGGTGAGCGCGATCACGGCGTCGCCGCGTCGGACCTCGTGCCCGGCGACGTCGACGGTGAGGTCACCGACGTGGAGCACGGTGGCGTCCGCGGCGGTCGGCCGGAGCCGGGTGCGGATGCGGGCGACGAGCTCCTTCGGGTTGAAGGGCTTCACGACGTAGTCGTCGGCGCCGTTCTCGAGGCCGGCGACCACGTCGGAGGTGTCGCCCTTCGCCGTGAGCATGATGATCGGCGTGCCGCTCTCGGCACGGATGCGCTTGCACACCTCGATGCCGTCGATGCCCGGGAGCATGACGTCGAGGAGCACCAGGTCGGGCTTCGTCCCGTGGAAGGCGTCGATGGCGTCGTTGCCGTCGGCGCTGAACTCGGGTTCGTAGCCCTCGGAGCGGAGGACGATGCCGATCATCTCGGCGAGGGCCTGGTCGTCGTCGACGACGAGGATGCGCGGTGTCATGTGATGGGGACTCCGTGTGACGTGCGGCAGTGCCCGGTCGGCACCTGACCCCTCACGATAGCCGAGGCCCCGTGCGACGGCGTTTTCCGACAGGATGGGTGTCGACCGCGTCTTCCGCGTGCGTGGTCGGGAGCACGAGGGGGGCGGCGATGTCCGACTGGCAGGTACCGGGTGCGCCCGGCGGGTCCGAGGACGGTCGGGACGAGCGTCCAGGAGGCGCGGCTCGGCCCCCGGCGTCGCAGCCGTCCGGCGCGTGGCCGGGTCAGTCCGGCCAGTCCGGCGCGTGGCCGGGTCAGCCCGGTGCGTGGGTCGGTGGCCCCGGGGGTCCGTCCGGTTCCCCGCCGGTCGGGTCGCGACCGGTCATCCCGCTGCGGCCGCTCGGGCTCGGCGACGTCCTCGCCGGCGCGTTCACCGTGTTCCGCCGCAACGCGCGGGTGCTCCTGCTCTGGAGCCTGCTCCTCAGCGGCGTCCTCGGGCTCCTCTCGACGCTCGTGAGCGTGTTCGGTCAGCAGGCGCTCCAATCGCGCATGCTGTCAGCGGTCGACGGCGGCGCGACCGGCTCGGACTCGATCCTCGCCGGCTCGTTCACCCTGTGGCTCGTCCTCTCCGTCGCGCTGCCGTTCCTGGCCTACCTCGGGCGTGGCTTCCTCGTCGCGCCGGTCGCCGCGGACACCGGCGCACGCGTCCTCGGCCGACGCGCGACCTTCCGCGGACTCTGGGCCCTGCTCGCCGGGCGCCGTTGGTCGGTGGTCGCCTGGATCCTGCTGCAGCTCGCGGCCGGCGTCGTGATCGGCATCGTGTTCGTGGGCGTCATGATCGGGCTCGTCGCCGCGGCCTCCGGGAGCGGCTCCGGCTCCGGCCTGGGCGCCTTCCTGCTCGGCTTCTTCCTGCTCGGCCTCGGCTTCGCGGTCGTGCTCGTGTGGCTCGGGACGAAGTTCGCGTTCACCGTGCCGACCATCGCGCTCGAGGGACGCCCCGTCTTCCAGGCCGCGGCGCAGTCGTGGCGCCTCACCCGTGGAGCCTTCTGGCGCACCTTCGGCATCATCCTGCTCGTGCAGGCCGTGTTCGGTGTCGCGGTGTCCATCGCGACCATCCCGCTCACGATCGGCGCGGTGCTCCTGGGCGGCACGTTCGACCCGCTCGGCCAGACCGACGCGGCCTCGGGTGCCGGGACGGGCGGGGTGATCGCGATCGTCGTGGGGAGCCTGCTCGGCATCGCGGTGCAGTGCGTCACGGACGTGCTGTCGGCGTCCGTCGTGACCTTCCTGGCGATCGACCGTCGCATCCGGACCGAGGCGCTCGACCAGCGGATCGCGTCGCACCTCGAGACAGGAACGCCGACCGACCCGTTCGCGCCGTCGCCGCGGGTCGACCGGCCGGTCTGGCCCGGGCAGGGGTGGCCGGGCGCTGCGCCGCAGCAGCCGTGGCCCGGGCAGCCGGGCACCGCGCCCGGGCAGCCGTGGCCCGGACAGCCCGGCCCCGGTGCCGCCGGTGGGCCGACCGCGCCGCCGCAGTGGGGCGGCGCTCCCGGTCGCTACCCGCCGGACGGCCGGGCATGACGATCGGTCCCGACGAGGCACGTCGGCTCCTCGAGCACGAGCTCGAGCGGTCGGAGTACGACGGTGCGCACGTGACGTGGTGGGACCGCGCCTCGCGTGCCGTCCTCGACTGGCTCGGGTCGCTCCGCGCCGACGGCCTCGGGTCCCCGGCGGTCGCGCAGACCCTGCTCTGGACGGCCGTGGTCGTGCTCGTGGCGGTCGTCGTGCTCGTGGTCGTCGCCCGCGGACTCCCCCGCCGACGGGCGCGGCTCGCCGACGGGGAGTCCGGCGGCGTGTTCGACGACGGAGACCTCCGTCCGGCCAGCGCGATCGCCGAGGACGCCCGCGCTGCCCTCCGCGCCGGCGACTGGTCGCGCGCGGTCCTCGACGGGTACCGCGCGATCGCCAGGGGACTCGGTGAGCGCGACCTCGTGCGGGACGTCCCGGGAGCCACCGCGCGGGCCATCGCCGGCCGCGCGGCACGGGTCTTCCCGGTCGAGGCCACCCGGATCGAACACGCGGCCGTCACCTTCGACGAGGTCCGCTACCTGGACGTCGCGGCCACCGAGACGGCAGCCCGCGAGGTCCTCGACACCGAGCACGCCGTCCGGACGGCACGTCCTGCCCATGCGACGACCCCGGCGGTGCCCGCGTGACCGCCACGGTGACCACTCCGCCGCGGTCGGCCGCGTCCGGACAGCCGGAGCGCGGCCGGGGAGGTCGCGGCCGCCGTGTCGGTGCGTGGGTCGCCGTCGTGCTCGTCGGCGCGCTCCTCGCCGTGCTCACCGCGGTCGTCGGGCGGCCCGCCACCGACCGGGTTCCGCTCGACCCGGCGTCCACGTCCGCGAGCGGCGCGAAGGCGCTGGTGCGCGTCCTCGAACAGCGCGGCACCGACGTCCGTGTGGTGGACCGTGCGGACCGGATCGCCGACGGCACCGTGTTCGTGGACGACGAGCGCGGTGTCCTCGACCCCGCCGTCGCGCGGCGGCTCGCGCGTGAGGCCGAGCACGTCGTCCTCGTGAGCTCGGACCCCCGGGTGCTCGACGCGTTCGGTCTCGACGTCGAACCGGCCGCGCCGGTCGACGGGGACGACACCGTCCGCACGACCTCCTGCGCGATCCCCGCCGCCGCCACGGCCGAGCGGATCACGGCGACGGGGACCGGGTACGCCGTACCCGACGGTCGACGGGCGCCCGCGGGGACCGACCTCTGCGCGCCGTCCGGCTCGGGCGGCGAGCGCGTGTACGGACTCGTCCGGACGGACACGGCCGCCGGGGACGTCACCCTCGTCGGCACCACCGCGGCGTTCCGGAACGACACGATCACCACCGCCGGCAACGCCGCGCTCGCCCTCGGGCTGCTCGGCGACGACGCGACGCTCACCTGGTACACCCCGGTCCCGGGCGCCTCGGACGCAGCGCCGACCCTCGGTTCGCTGGCACCGCCGTGGGTCCCGAGCGCACTCGCGCTGCTCGGCCTCGTCGCGGTCGCCGCCGCGTTCTGGCGCGGCCGTCGCCTCGGGCCGCTCGTCGTCGAGCGGATGCCCGTCGTGGTGCGCGCCGCCGAGACCACCGAGGGCCGCGCCCGACTCGCCGCCCGCACCGGCGATCGCACCCACGCCCTCGACACGCTCCGGATCGCGGCCATCCGGCGCACGGCTCGTCGGCTCGGACTCCCCCGGTCGGCCCACGTCGACGAGGTCGTCCGTGCCGCGGCCCGCGCCACCGGGATCCCCGACCGCCGCGTCGGGGCCGTCCTCGTCGGTGGGCCGACCACCGACGACCGCAGCCTCACCGCCGGAGCGGCAGCACTCGACGAGCTCGAACGCGCCGTCCTCGCCGCGACCACCGGCGCCCGCCAGACCGACCGAGACCACCGAGGAGCACGCCCGTGACCGACCCGTCCACCACCCAGAGCCCGCAGGCGACCCGTCCGGCCGATCCGCTCCGCGACGCCTTCGGACGGCTCCGCGCCGAGGTCGGCAAGGCCGTCGTCGGGCAGGAGGGCGCGGTGTCCGGGATGATCGTCGGCATCCTCGCGCAGGGGCACGTGCTGCTCGAGGGCGTCCCCGGCGTCGCGAAGACGCTGCTCGTCCGGAGCCTCGCGGCCGCGATGTCCCTCGACACCAAGCGGATCCAGTTCACGCCGGACCTGATGCCCGGCGACGTCACCGGCTCGCTGGTGTACGACGCCTCGACCGGTACCTTCCCGTTCCGCGAGGGGCCGGTGTTCACGAACGTGCTCCTCGCCGACGAGGTGAACCGGACGCCGCCGAAGACGCAGTCCGCGCTCCTCGAGGCCATGGAGGAGCGCCAGGTCAGCGTCGACGGTGACGCCCGCGCGCTGCCCGACCCGTTCTTCGTGGCGGCGACCATGAATCCGATCGAGTTCGAGGGAACGTACACGTTGCCGGAGGCCCAGCTCGACCGCTTCCTCATGAAGCTCACGCTCGACGTCCCGCCGCGCGACGTCGAGTGGCAGGTGCTCCGGCGGCACGCCGACGGCTTCGTGCCGCGTGACGTCCGCTCCGCCGGCATCGCCCCGGTCCTCGGTTTGGACGAGGTCCTGGCCGCCCAGCGTGCGGTCCGCGAGGTCGGGGCACGGGACGACGTCCTCGCCTACATCGTCGACCTCGCCCGCGCGACCCGGCAGGCTCCCTCCGTGCGGGTCGGGGTCAGCCCCCGCGGCGCGACCGCCCTGCTCGCCGCGGCGAAGGCGTGGGCGTGGCTCACCGGTTACGACGCCATCACACCGGACCACGTGCAGGCGATGCTCCTGCCCGTGTGGCGACACCGGCTGCGCGTCGCCGCGGACGCCGAGCTCGAGGGCGTCGGCGCCGACGGGGTGCTGCAGCAGGTCGTCGAGCAGGTCCGGGTGCCGATCTAGTGGCGATCTCCGGCCGCTTCGTCGCGCTCCTCGCCGTCGCGATCGTGCCCACCGTGCTCCTCGGCACGGGATGGGCCGGTCTCGCCTGGGCCGGGGTGGTCGTGCTGGCCGCCGTGCTCGACGTGCTGCTCGCCGCCGACCTCACCGCCGTGCGCGTCGAGCGGCGGATGCCGAGGCTCGCGCGGCGCGACACCACCGCCGACGGCACGCTCGTCCTCGCCAACGACGGGAGCCGCACGCTCCGCGGCGTGGTCCGTGACATGTGGGAGCCCTCCGCCGGACACGCCCCCCGGCGGATGCGGCTGCAGGTCCCCGCCGGCGAACGCCGGACGGCACGCATGCGCTTCGCCCCGTTCCGGCGCGGCCGTCGGGCGTCCGCTGGCGTCGCCGTGCGCGCGTTCGGCCCGCTCGGACTCGCGGCCCGGCAACGGGTCGTCCCGGCGCCGGCGGAGCTGGTCGTCACCCCGCCGTTCCGGTCCCGTCGGCACCTGCCCTCGCGGCTCGCACGTCTGCGGGAGCTCGACGGCGAGACCACGCTCCAGCTCCGCGGTCACGGCACCGAGTTCGACTCGCTGCGGGACTACGTGCGCGGCGACGACGTCCGGTCGATCGACTGGCGCGCGACCGCCCGGCGCCAGGACCTCGTGGTGCGCACCTGGCGTCCGGAGCGCGACCGTCGGGTGATCGTGGTCGTCGACGCCGGGCGTGCCGGTGCCGGCCGCGTCGACGACGAACCGCGCCTCGACACGTTCATCGAGTCCGCCCTGCTCCTCGGTGCCCTGGCCGCAGCTGCTGGCGACCGGGTCGACCTCGCCGTGCTCGACGACACCGTCCGCTCGCGGGTGCACGGTGCCACCCGCAGCGACGTCGTCCAGCGCTTCGGCGAGACCCTCGCGCTCACCGAGGCCGGGCTCGCGGCGACGGACTGGGCGGCGGTCCCGGGGCTCGTCGACTCGATCACCACCTCGCGGGCGCTCGTCGTGCTCGTGTCGAGCCTGGACTCCGTGGGGGCGTCGGGCGACCTGCTCGCCGTGCTCCCCCGGCTCACCCGGCGGCACGCGGTCGTCGTCACCAGCGTGACGGACCCGACGGTCGAGCGGATGGCGAGCGGGGCCGTGGAGCCGACCGCCCCGGAGCCGCGGCGACGCGGCGGGCGGGTGCCGTCCCTCCCGGCCCGCGCCGAGCGCGACGTCCACCGGCGCGCCGCCGCCGAACGCACGCTCCTCGACGCCGACGGCGTGGCCGACGTCGCACGACGCGCCGGAGCCGAGGTCGTCCGCGCTGCGCCCGAGCAGGTGCCACCGCTCGTCGCCGACGCCTACATCCGTGCGAAGGCGTCGGGGCGGCTCTAGCCGTCAGTCGGCGACGAGGGCGGACGTGCCGCGCTCGAACTCCTCGAGGTCGCCGCGCTGCCCCGCGCGGTGCGCGCGCCCGCCGAGGACCCACTGGTACCAGAGCACCGCCGCGAGAGCGACGGTGCCGATCCCGATCTTCACCGGCCACGGCCAGTCCTGACGGGTCACGGTGCCCTCGACGAGTCCGGACAGCAGGAGCGTGAGCGTGAGGCCGACGGCGATCGTGATGAGCGCTCGGCCGTCCTCGGCGAGGGCCTGGCCGCGGGTGCGGGCACCCGGCGCGACCCACGACCAGAAGATCATCAGGCCCGCGGCCGCCGCGAGGAAGATCGAGTACAGCTCGAGCTGGCCGTGCGGGGCGATGTACAGGAAGAAGTCGCCGAGCCGGCCCTGGTCGTGCATGATCGCCGCCGAGACGCCGAGGCTCAACGCGTTCTGGCCGATCGAGAACGGCACGAAGAGGCCGGTGATGCCGAACGCGACCATCGTGGCGGCGATGTAGGCGTTGTTCGTCCACACCTGTGCCGTGAACGCGCCGAGGCCGTGGTCCGAGTAGTACGCCTGGAAGTCCTGGGTCGCGTACTGCCGCAGCGCCTCGGGCGTGCCGAAGGTGTCGACGGCTCCCGGCGTCGTCGTGATCCAGACCGCCGTGATCGCCGCGACCGCCGCGGTGGCCGCCGCGACCCAGATCGTGACCCAGCGGATCCGGTGGAGGGCCGCGGGGAGCTGCAGGACGAAGAACGCCGTCACGGCTGCCAGCGGGTCGACCGGGGTGCCGGTGAACCGGAGCCGAGCGCGGAAGAGGGTCAGCGAGAGGCGGTCACCCACGGCGGAGCGCGGCGCGGCGCCACGGATCCGGGCGAGGTCGGTCGCGGCCTCCTGGTAGCCGGAGACGAGGCGGTCGACGTCGGCGCCGGAGGCGTGACGGGCGCGGGCGAGTCGGTCGAGTTCCTGCCACCGGTCGCGGTGCACCTCGGTGTAGGCGTCCAGGTCCACAGCGTCTCCCCCACTCGTCGTGTCCGCAGTCGTTGCGTCCGCAGTCGTTGCGTCCGCAGTCGTTGCGTCCGCGCTCCGGTGCCGCTCGTGTCGGTCGTGCGCACGGCCCGTCCGGACGGTCCCCACGCGGACGCCGGGTGTCTCCGACAGAATGATCCCATGCCGAAGACCCGCGTGCCGCGTGACCTCGCCGACGGTCGGTTCGTCCGAGCGCTCGAGGACACCCACGACGAGCTCGTCGTCGGCGAGGCCGTCGCACTCGACGTGCAACCCGCCGGCATCGCGCTGCGGTTGGCGGCGGCGCTCATCGACGGCGTCTGCCTGCTCGCGCTCTACCTCATGCTCGTGTTCGGCCTGTCCCGCGTCTGGCCGAGCGGCCTCGACGACGCGTGGGCCGCGGCCCTCAGCATCGGCGCCCTCGTCGCCGTGCTAGTGCTCGTGCCGGCGGCGCTCGAGACCGCGACCCGCGGCAAGAGCGTCGGCCGCTACGCCACCGGCACCCGGGTCGTGCGGCTCGACGGCGGGGCGATCGGGTTCCGGCACGCATTCACCCGAGCGCTCGTCGGACTGTTCGAGCTGTGGATGACCGTCGGGTCGGTGGCGTTCCTCGTCGCGTTGTTCGGCTCCCGGCCACGGCGGCTCGGAGACCTGCTCGCGGGCACCTTCGTGCAGCACGAGCGCACGGCGAAGCTGCGCGACCCCGAGGTCCTCATGCCCGCGGAGCTCGTGGCCTGGGCCGGGGTCGCGGACGTGTCGGCGCTGCCGCAGCGGCTCGAGAACCGGCTCGGGGCGTTCTTCCGCGGTGCCGCCGACCTCCGGCCCGAGCTGCGCGAGGCGACGGCGCGTGACCTGGCCGCCGCAGTCGCCGGGTACGCACACCCCGTGCCGCCGGTCCGACCCGAGGTCTTCCTCGCCGGGGTCGTCGTGCTGCGGCGGGAGCGGGACCTGCGGGCACTGCGAGGGCGGGCGGCGGTGCTCGCCCGCGCGTCGGCGGTGGCGACGGCGCGGCCGCCCGGCTTCCCGCGCTGACGCGGGGGCGCCGGGCGCGGGGCGCGGCGCCGGCACGCGGCGTGGGCGCGCACGACCCGCGGGCGGCGGACAGGCGCCGGCGCGCCGCAGGCGCGGGCGCGGAGCGCACGAGCGCGCCGCGCGCACCGTCCGCGGGCAGCGCACAACCAAAAGCGCCTGGAACCGCGCGGATGCGCAGTTCCAGGCGGCTTTGGTTGTGCCGCGCGCAGGCAGCGCGCCGAGAACGCGCAAGCGCGGCGCCGCGCGCAGGTCCGCGCCCCGGAACGAACACTGCGCCCCGTTCCATCGGGGCGCAGTGTTCGACCGGGGGCGCGGGCCGCGGCGCTCTCCGGCACGAACCGGCGCGACCGGCGCGACCGGCGCGGAGCGGCGCGACTGACGGCCGCGGCCCGGCGCACAACCGAAAGCACCCGGAACCGCGCGTGCGCGGTTCCGAGTGACCGTGGTCGTGCAGCGGACACGCGCAGCGTGCAGCGCGCGCAGGCGCAGCACGCACGCGCAGCGCGCCGGGCGCGCAGGCGCAGCACGCACGCGCAGCGCGCCGGGCGCGCAGGCGCAGCCCGCACGCGCAGCGCGCCGGGCGCACGCGGGCGCGCCCGGCGCACGCCCGGCGCGCGGCGTCAGTACCGGTAGTGCTCGGGCTTGTATGGGCCCTCGACCGGGACGCCGATGTACGCCGCCTGCTCCGGTCGGAGTTCGGTCAGCGCGACCCCCAGCGCGTCGAGGTGCAGACGCGCCACCTTCTCGTCGAGGTGCTTCGGCAGCACGTACACCCCCGTCGGGTACTCGTCGCGCCGGGTGTGCAGCTCGATCTGCGCGAGCACCTGGTTCGTGAACGAGTTGCTCATCACGAAGGACGGGTGGCCGGTGGCGTTGCCGAGGTTCATCAGGCGCCCCTCGGAGAGCACGAGGATCGAACGGCCCGTCGGCAGGCGCCACTCGTGCACCTGCGGCTTGATCTCGACCTTCTCGACGCCCGGCAGTGCCTCGAGCCCGGCCATGTCGATCTCGTTGTCGAAGTGTCCGACGTTCGCGACGATCGCGAGGTGCTTCAGCGCGAGCATCTCGTCCACGCCGACGACCCCGAGGTTGCCCGTGCAGGTGACGACCATGTCGACCTGGTCGGCGACGTCCGCCAGGCGTGCCACCTGGTAGCCGTCCATCGCGGCCTGGAGCGCGCAGATCGGGTCGACCTCGGACACGATGACGCGGGCACCCTGCCCGCGCAGCGCCTCGGCCGCCCCCTTGCCGACGTCGCCGTAGCCGACGACGAAGGCGACCTTGCCGCCGATCAGGACGTCGGTCGCACGGTTCAGGCCATCGGGCAGCGAGTGCCGGATGCCGTACTTGTTGTCGAACTTCGACTTCGTGACGGAGTCGTTGACGTTGATCGCCGGGAACTTCAGCTCACCGTTGCGGAAGAGCTCGTACAGGCGGTGCACGCCCGTGGTGGTCTCCTCGGTGACGCCCTCGATGTCGGCCGCGATGCGGGTCCAGCGGTCGGACGACTCCTGCAGCGACGCGGCGACCGTGTCGAGGACGATCTTCCACTCGGTGCTCGCGTCGGCACCCGCCTCGGGCACACGCCCGGCGGCCTCGGCATCGGCACCGGTGTGCACGAGCATGGTCGCGTCACCGCCGTCGTCGAGGATGAGGTTCGGGCCGGTCCAGTCGGCACCGGCGGCGGCTGCCTCGGCCGACCAGTCGAAGATCCGGCTGGTGCACCACCAGTACTCCTCGAGCGTCTCGCCCTTCCACGCGAACACCGGGACGCCGGCCGGCGACGAGGGGGTCCCGGTCGAGCCGACGGCGACGGCCGCGGCGGCTTCGTCCTGCGTCGAGAAGATGTTGCAGCTCGCCCAGCGGACCTGGGCGCCGAGCGCGACGAGGGTCTCGATGAGGACGGCCGTCTGCACCGTCATGTGCAGCGACCCGGCGATGCGCGCACCGGCGAGCGGCTGCGACGCGCCGAACTCCTCGCGCAGGGACATCAGCCCCGGCATCTCGTTCTCGGCGAGGCGGATCTGGTGTCGCCCCGCCTCGGCGAGGGCGAGGTCGGCGACACGGAACGGTGCTGCGGTACGGGCTTCGGTGCGCATGGGCCCAGTCTTCCACGCCGGGAGGCGCGGGTCGTCAGACGACGTCGGTGCCGTGCACCGCGCCTCCGGGAAGCCGCCTGTGGAGGACTGTGCCCGACCGCATCAGTCCGCGTCGCGACGGAGCGGCTCGCGCCGCACCACCTGCCAACCGCGCGGCACGCGCAGCTGCGCCGCGTGGCGTGAGCAGAGGTCGTAGCCGTGCGGCTCGACGCGCGTCGAGAGCGGACCGACGACGACCATGGAGTCCCCGTAGTCGTACGTGAGGGTCGCCGCCGCGCTCGCGCCACAGGCGACCTTGCTGCAGATCCTCACGTCCATACCGCCACCGACCCTACCGGAGCGCGGCAGGGCGTCCGCCGCCGCGTACGATGTGGTGATGCGTCGCAGGACCCCTCTCGTCACGCCGGTCGACCGTGGCCGCGGCCGCTCCCGACACGGGCGCGGCGGTCGCTCGAGCGTCACCGGACCGGACCTCGCGCCGATCATCACGCGCGCCGAGACGTTCGACCGCATCGTCGGCGACACCGCGCACTACCTGCTCGGCCTCTGGCCCGCCGAACTCGAGGGCGTCGTCTTCCAGGTCGCCGACATGCCGACCGACCAGTCCCTGCCGGACCACATGCCCCGGTGGCGGGTGGACCGCGAGCGACGTCGCGTGACCGTGTTCCGCGTCCCCGTCGAGCGGGTCACCCGCAGCCCCGAGAAGGACGACGCAGACAAGCGCATCATCATCGAGACCGCGGTGTTCCGTGCGGTCGGCGAGCTGATCGACAAGGACCCGTGGGACCTGGCGCCCGACCGCTACCGCCACTGGTGACGCAGGGCGCCACGGCTCAGGGGTAGACCCGCACCGGCGTGGACACCTCGGTGGCGGCGCGGACCGGGAACCCGGCGATGCCGTCCTCGCCCATGTACGTCACGCCCGCGACGAGCCCCTCGGTCCCCTGCAGCTCGAGCTGCTTCGCGACCGGGACGATCACGGTGCGGACACCGCCGGCGACGACCTGGACGTCCTGCGTCTCGTCGCCGGAGCGGATCGTGACGTCGGCGTCGGACCGGGTCGGGTTGACGAACGTCATGCGCTGGTTCTCGCCGGGTGCGACCGCGGTGATCGTGGACGAGCCGAGCGGGTCCGCCGAGGCGAACCACCCGACGTCCGTGCGGCCGTCGTCGGTCGGCGTCGTCGTGCGGGCGCCGGCGACGAGCGGCTCGGTCGACGTCACGGTGAAGGCGTAGCGGCCGTCCGGGAAGTCGTCGAGGGCGACGTCGGTGACGACGCCGGGCTCGGCGGTGGCGTTCACGGTGGAGCCGCCCCCGTCGGCGGTGGTGATGCCGAGCGTCACGCGGGCCGCCTCGGTGCCGGGGACGAAGAGGCGGACGATCGGTGCGGCGTCGGCGGTGTCGTCGCCGCGCTGGGCCTCCTGGGCGCCGTCGAGGACGACGCCGGGGATGATCTGCGACGTCGCGGGTGCGGCGCCGCCGGAGATGATGTCGAAGCCGCCGGGGGTGAGCGTCCGGACGATCGACTCCTGCATGTGCGCGACGATCTGACCGCCTGATGACTCGACGTGCACGACGGTCGATCCCTGGTCGGACACGAACCCGGAGAGCGGGACGACCTTCTGCGTGTTCGGTGCGACGACGATGCCCGTCGTGCCGGGGGCGCTGACCGTCCCGGAGCCGTCGTAGATCGACAGGTCGACGGTCGCGTTCACGTCGGTCGGGTTCGACAGGGTGACGAGGGACGTGCGGCCGGTCTCGGTGGACCCGCCGACGAGCCAGGTGGACTGGCTCGGGTCGTCGCACGACGCCGCGCCGACCCCGACGAGGTCACCGCTCGCGACGCTCTGGTAGCTGCTGCCGGCGACCTGCGGGGTCGTGTCCCCCGCGGGTGCGGTCAGGAGGCGCGGCTTGCTCCCGCCCGTCGAGGAGTCGTCGAGCCCGGAGCGCTCGACGCTCGACCCGGTGGTCGCGGTGGCGACGGTGGCGGTCCCGACCGTGCTCGCCTTGGTCGCGTCGTTCCCGGCGTCGTCGGAGAGCCGGAGGGCGTTGCCGGCGCAGACGCGCTCGGCGTCCGCCGGGACGGGCGTCACGGTTTTGCCCGCGGGGCGCCCCGGTGCGGTCTCGGTGCCGATGGCGTGCGCGGCCGTGACGGCGCCGGCGGCGACCACGACGGCGATCGCGGTCGCCGTGCCGCGGACGACCCAGCGGCGGACGGAGGCGGGGGTACGGCTCATTCGTCGCGCTCCTCGTCGAAGGTGGTGGCGGGTTCCTCGGCCTCGATGACGTTCGAGGTGGCACGGCGTCGGCGGGGTGCCGTGGGCACCGCGAGGAGCGCCGCGGCGCCGAACACGACGCCGAGGACCACGAGGTAGAGGACGTGCGTGGCGCGGGCGCCGGCCGATCCGGTGGACGGACGGTCGACGTCGCCCTCGTAGTGGAAGAGCTGCCCGCTCGTGGTCTCGCCGATGCTCGTGAACAGCGCGTTCTGCCCGATCGCACCCGCCGCACGGTCGTGGACCGCCTGCGCCGAGGAACCCGACGGGGCGTCGTCGAGCAGGACGAAGCTGACGCCGAGCTGTCGCAACGCGGGCTCCGGGTCGTAGCCGCTCCGGCTCGCCAGGTTGCCGGCGAGGGTCGCGAGCTGCGCCCCGGACCGACTGAGCGTGAGGGCGGTCGAGTCCAGGGTGGTCTGGTCGTCGAGCGTCGACCCCTGCCCGCGTTCCAGCGACACCGCGAGCGAGCCGTCGTCCTGCGGGTCGACGACGAGCGTGCCGACGTCGGGGTTCGCCAGGGCCTCGGCGTTCACGTAGGCGCTGAGCACCCGGCCGGACGTGGGCTGGATCACCGCGTTGCCGAGGTAGAACGCCCCGAACGCCGGCGCCACCGTGACCGCGGCCACGACGGTGGTCACGAGCCCGGCCACCGGCGCGGTGCGCGGCAGGACGTCGATCCCGATGCTCGCCGCGGCGACGATGCCGAACCAGTAGACGGACAACCCGCTGCCGGGCCAGATGATCGTGGTGGTCGACCCGACGCCGGTCACCGCGACGTGGGTGGCGGCGAAGGCGGTGGCGAAGCCGGCCAGGGCGATGAGGAGCACGGCGCCGGTGACGGCCCAGCGGTGGCCGAGCATCGCGCCGATGGCGGCGACGGCGATCGGCAGCGCGAGGACCGCCATCGCCACGGGCAGGATCCACGCGGCGAGTGCGAGGCCCGAGGTGGTCGGCAGCCAGCCGCTCCAGTCCGGGACCGGCTGACCGATGGCGAGCTGGAACGCCGACGGCGCACGGGTGGCCGACGGGACGCCCGGGTCCGCGAACACGGCGAGCACGTTGCCGCGGGCGACCTGTGCGAGCACGAGCGGCAGGAAGAGCACCGCGGCCGGCACCGGGATGAAGACCCGTCGGTGCGCGCGTCGCCAGCCGACGGCGAGCGACACCAGCCAGCCGAGCAGCAGGACCGGCAGCAGCGACGGCGCCGAGGCCGCGACGACGGCGAAGAGCAGGGACGCGCCGGAGGCCCACGCCCACGACCGGTGCGCCTCGAGCACGGCGAGGAACAGCCACGGCAGGAGCACGTGCGCGATCACGGCACCGAGGTGCCCGCTCGTCACGGCACCGACGAGCGTCGGCGCGATCGTGTACAGCGCCGCGCCGATGACCGGCACCCAGGTGCGGGTGGTCAGCTTCCGGACCGCGAACCAGGCGCCGAGCGCGGCGAGCGGGAACGCGACGAGCATCACGAGCACCACCGAGGTGGACGGCGACCAGAACGTGATGGATCCGAGCACCGCGACGACCGCGGCGAAGGGGTCGCTCGGGCCGGTGAACCCGGTCCCGATCGAGTGCCAGCCGTAGCCGACGTTCTGCCAGAGTCGGGCGACGTCGGTGCTCAGCGGCAGGAGCCCGCCACCGGTCAGCGCCGGCGAGCCGAGCAGGGGGTAGAGGGTCACGACGCTGAGGACCGCCGCGGCGAGCACGACCCAGATCCCGCCGTCGCCGAGGAAGGACGCCCGGGCGATCGGGGCGTCCTCGACCCGAGCGAGCTCGACGTCGCGCGAGGTGGTGCGCCGCTCGTGCACCCGGCGCCAGCTGACCCGGAGCGGCTCGACGGCCGCCCACCCGAGCTTCTTCCCGCGCGCGAGGACGCGGCGCGACCGTCCGGTCCCACCGCCGAAGGCGACCGAGAAGGCCGCGGCGAGCTCCGCGCCGACCGCCGCCGGGTGCTTCGCGACGAGGTGCCCGACGGCACGGCCGATCGCGAAGGGCACGAGCGTGAGCCAGTGCAGCCAGAGGACCCCGATGGGTGCGTAGGTCATCCGGCGGTGCAGCTGCGCCTGGCGGTGCATCCGGACACGGCGTCCCTCGGAGACCCGCTTGCGGCCGAACTCCTCGATGGGCCCGGCACTCGTCACCCGGGCCTCCGGGACGAGGGCGACGCGGTGTCCGGCGAGGCGCACCCGCACGCAGAAGTCGAGCGCGGCGTCGACGTTCGGCAGGGCGGGGTCGAACCCGCCGAGCTCGTTCCAGACGGAGCGACGGACGAGCATGCCGCCGGCGGCGACCGCCATGACGTCGGTGTGCCGGTCGTGCTGCCCCTGATCGAGCTCGTCCTGCACGAGGCCGAGCGACCGACCGAACCGGGTCATGCTCTCGCCGAACGCGCGGATCCGGGAGGGGTCGTCGACGTCGATGAGCTTCGGACCGGCGACGACGACGCTGGGGGCGATCTCGACGGCGGAGAGGAGGTCGGCGAGCGCGGTCGGAGCCGGAGCGTTGTCGTGGCCGAGCAGCCAGAGCCACTCGTCGACGGGTTCGTCGGCGACCGCGGGCGGCGCCTCGCGCTCCCCACGCGCGACCGCCTCGCCGAAGGGGCGTCCGGCGGGCAGGCGCAGGAGTTCCGCGGACCCGCCGAACGCGAGGTCGGCGGTCGAACCGTCGGTGGACCCGAGGTCGACGACGACGAGGTTCTCGGGGTGCCGGGTCTGGGCCGCGAGCGCGTCCAGGGTCCGGTCGAGGTGGTCCGCTCCGTTGGCGGCGACGAGGATCGCGGTGACTCTGGGCTGCATGACGGGCGTCACTCTACGGGCCAGGAGGCGCGGCTCGGCCCCGCGGGGCGGCGCGCCGTGAACCTGTGGAGGCCATCAACGTGCGGTCAGAGAGTCGTGACGTGGCTGGCCCCCGGCGCCTTCGTCGCAGGCTCCTCAGGGGCGTAACCGCACGGCGCTGGCGCGCCGTGGGCGCGGTTACGCCCGTTTGCGCAGCTTGCGGCGCTCGCGCTCGGAGAGGCCGCCCCAGATGCCGAACCGCTCGTCGTTCTCGAGCGCGTACTCGAGGCACTGCGAGCGGACCTCGCACGAGGTGCAGATCTTCTTGGCCTCACGCGTCGAGCCGCCCTTCTCCGGGAAGAACGCCTCGGGGTCGGTCTGCGCGCAGAGCGAGTCGACCTGCCAGGCGAGCGGGTTCTCCTCGTCGTCGGACTCCGGACGGCGCACACCCGGGACGCCGAGCGACACAGGGTCGACGTGCCAGTCCTCCGGTACTCCGGCGTGGAAGTCGGAACCGTTCACCCTGATCACCCCTGACGTCTCGATAACGGGACCACAACGATCGCTGTCGTTGCCTGTAATTACAGCGGTGTCATTCGCCAGAGTCAAGTCGCGGATCATAGAAGGCACTGACCGTTCCGGCGTGTCATGTCCCCCGTACGGGCGTGTCGCGGCCGGTCTGTCGGGGTTTCGGGGGACAAACGCCGTGCCCGTCAGCCGGCCGCGATCCGCCGTCAGCCGATGCGGCGCCGGGCCTCCCACGCGCTGGTGACCATCTGGTCGAGGGTGTGGCGCATCGCCCAGTCGAGGTCACGCGCTGCAGCTTCGCCGGTCGCGACGATCCGGGCGGGGTCACCGGCGCGTCGCGGGGCGATCTCCGGCTCGAACGCGATGCCCGTGCCCTTCGCCATGGCGTCCATGATCTGCCGGACGCTCACACCGTCGCCGCTGCCGAGGTTGTAGGCGCGCTCGAGGGTCTCGCCCACCTCGAGCTTCTGCGCGGCGACCGCGTGCGAGTGCGCGAGGTCGGCGACGTGGATGTAGTCCCGCACGCAGGTGCCGTCGGGCGTCGCGTAGTCGTCGCCGTTGATCCGCGGGGTGCGACCGGCGAGCAGGGCGTCGAAGACGAGCGGGAAGAGGTTGTGCGGGCTCGCGTCGTACAGGTCCGGCTCCCCCGACCCGACGACGTTGAAGTAGCGGAGCGACGTGGTGGTGAAGCCGGCGGCGACCTCCATGTCGCGCAGGAGCCACTCGCCGATGAGCTTGGACTCGCCGTAGGGCGACTCCGGCGCCTTCGGGGTGTCCTCGACCACGGTGTCGACGTCCGGGGTGCCGTAGACGGCGGCGCTCGACGAGAACACCGCCTTCGTGACACCGCTCTCCGCCATGGCCCGCAGCAGGGTCGCCATGCCGGTCACGTTCTGCTCGTAGGTGTGCAGCGGCCGCTCGACCGACACCCCCGCGTACTTGAAGCCAGCGACGTGCACGACGCCGGTGACGACGTGCTCCTCGAGCGTCCGGGCGACCAGGTCGCCGTCGAGGATCGTGCCCTCGACGAACGGCACGTCCTCGGGCACGAAGGCCCGGAACCCGCTCGAGAGGTCGTCGAACGCGACGGTGTCGATGCCCGCCGCACGCAGTGCTCGGACGACGTGGGACCCGATGTACCCGGCGCCGCCGGTGACCAGCCAACTCATGCTGGCCACGCTAGCGGAACCGGCGCGGCGTCAGACCGCCACGCCCTGCGGCTTCACGCACCCGTGGCGATGAAGACCGTGGACGCCACACCGTTCCCGCCGTCGGCCTCGACCGTGACGTCGCCCTCGTCGGGGGTGATGTAGCAGGACTCCCCCTGCCGCAGCAGCGTGGCCGACCGCGCACCGACGAGCGTGACGGCACCGGCCGTGCAGATCGCGATCGAGGGGCCGTGCAGCGGGGCGACACCGCCGGTGGACAGGCCGACTGGACGTCCGTCGCCGGAGACGCGGAGCAGGGCGAACCCGACGCCGTCCGGTGCGAAGCGCTCGACGCCGCCGTCGACCCGCTCGGGCGCGAGGAGCGGTGCCGGGTACGCCGTGAAGTCGAGGACCCGGAGCAGCTCCGGGACGTCGACGTGCTTCGGCGTGAGTCCACCGCGCAGGACGTTGTCGGACGGGGCCATCAGCTCGATGCCGAGGCCGTCGAGGTACGCGTGGATGTTCCCGGCCGGCAGGTACATGGCCTCGCCGGCGGCGAGCGTGACGCGGTGCATGAGCAGCGAGACCACGATGCCGGGGTCACCGGGGTAGCTCGACGCGAGGTCGCTGGCCGTCCGGGTGTTCGGCGTGTGGGCGTCCTCGGCGAGCGCGGTGGCGAGGTCGCTCACGGCCTGCACGACGGCGGCGGCCGACGAGTCCGCCGTCTCGAGCCACCGGACCGTGTCCTCGAGCCCGTGCTGCAGGTGCACCGTCAGGGGGCCGAGGCGTCCGGAGCCCGCGTCCAGCGCCTCGACGTCGGCGAGGGTCTCGGTCACGGGGCGGAACCCGCTCAGCGCCTCGAACCGCTCGCTGAGCGCCACGACGAGCTCGGGCTTCGGGAACGGGTCCTTGTAGTTGCGCGCCGGGTCGTCGATCGGGACACCGGCGGCCTCCTCGCGCTCGTAGCCCTCGCGAGCCTGCTCCGGCGTCGGGTGCGCCTGCAGCGAGAGCGGCGCGGCGGCCGCGAGGACCTTGAGCAGGAAGGGCAGGCCCGTGCGGTCCGGACCGAGGGCGTCCTGCGGCTCCGCGGCGATCCAGTCGAGGACGGTGTCGGCGCCGCCGACCATCGCCGGGTTCACGACGACGCTCGGGCTGCCGGGGTGGGCGCCGAGCCAGAGTTCGGCCTGGGGGGCGCCGGTGACCGTCCGGCCGAGGAGCTCGGGGATGGCCGTGACGGATCCCCACGCGTAGTCGCGGGGCGTGTTCGTGATGCCGAGGAACATGCGCACGAGCCTATCGGCGGTCGACGTGCGCTCCCCGGGTACCCTGGCGTCGTGACGAACACCTGGCCGTTGGCGCGCGGTTCCGTGCCCGAACGCGAGGCGTTCGCATTCGGCGCGACGATCCTGTTCGTGCTCTTCGCCGGCGACGCCGTGCCGAACACCCTCACCTGGGTCGGCGCCGGTCTGCTCTGGGCGGCCGCGGCGGTCTGGGCCACGACGATCATCGTGCGGGCCCGTCCACCGATCACGCGCACGCCCCGTGCGCTCTGGCTCTTCCTCGCCTGGTGCCTCGTGTCCGTCGCGTGGTCGCACTGGCGCTTCGCCACGATCTCGAGCCTCGCGGTGCAGGTGATCTGTGCCGGTGCCGCGTTCGCGATCGCCTCCACCCTGACCTGGCGCCGGATCACCGACGCCCTCAGCCTGGCGCTCCGCTGGGTGCTGATGGGCTCGCTCCTCTTCGAGGCCTTCGTGGCCGTCGTCCTCCGGCACCCCATCGCCCCGGTGTGGACCGACTACGGCGACCGGAAGATCCCGGACGCGTTCTACTTCTCGCGCGCCGAGCTCTTCACCGGCGGGCGCATCCAGGGCCTGCCCGGCAACGCGAACCTGCTCGCGATGGTGGCGCTCCTCGCCCTCATCGCGGTCGCCGTGCAGTACGCCGAGGGTCGGCTCCGCCGCAACCGGGCGATCGGCTGGACCGTCGTGGCGCTCGTGGTCCTCGTGCTCACCCGGTCCTCGACCGTGCTGGCCGCCGGGGTCGTCGTCCTCGTCGCGCTCGCGGTCGCGCTCTGGATCCGCCGGGTGCCGACCGAACGTCGGACCCCGCGGTACCTGGCCGTCGCCGCGGGGGCGGTCGTGGTCGGCGTCGCCGCGTTCCTCTTCCGCGGTCAGGTGTCCGAGCTGCTCGGCAAGGGCTCGGACGCGACCGGCCGCGGCGTGATCTGGGAGCGGGTCGTCGGGCTCGCCCAGGAGCACGCCGTCGTCGGCTGGGGCTGGATCGGCTACTGGTGGCCGGGTATCCCGACGCTCGCCGACCTCGCCCACCGCAAGGGCGTCACGTACCTGCAGGCGCACGACGCCTACCTCGACGTCTGGATGCAGACCGGGATCATCGGGCTGCTCGTCTTCCTGGTGTACGTCGTCACGACCCTCAGCCGGTCCTGGGCCTCGGCCACCCGGATCGGCTACGACCGGACGCTGTCCCCGCGGCCCTTCGACCCGGTGTCGCTCCTGCCGCTGCTCGTCGTCGTGGCGCTCCTCGTGCAGTCGGTGACCGAGTCACGGCTGCTCTACCAGGGGAACTGGGTGCTGTTCGCGCTCATCGCGATCAAGACCCGCATCGTGCTGGTCGGCGAGGAGCCCGTGTCGGCCGGCGACGGACCGCGCACACCACCGGCACGCCGCGAGTTCCGGACGCCCGCACGCCGCTGACCCCGCGTGGTCGACCCGGTGTCGCCGGTCCCTCGCCGCCGACCCCGGCGCCTCGGGCGCGGACGCTCCCCGTCCGCCGGGTCATCGTCGGACGACGAGCCGGTCGCAGGGCACCGCGGCCCGCCACGGTGCCGTCCGGAGTTCCGCCGACCCGATCGCGGGGTCTGCCCGACAGGCCGCGGCGGCCGCCGGGACCTCGGCAGCCCACACCGGACCGGCGCTCCGTCTGGTCGCTCCCGGCGGGGCGTTCGTGACGGCGGCGACCACGACGGCGGCGACCACGCACCAGGCGAGGGCCGCCGCGCCCAGCCGAGCCGCGCCTCCCGTCCGCCCGACCGACCCGATGACCACCGACGCCCCGGCGACCGCCGCCGACACGAGCAGCAGTCCGGACGCCGCCGCGTAGCGGGACGGCGGCGCCCCCACCGCTGCCGGGCCGAGGCCGGCCCAGTCCTGCACCGGCGACCCGTTCACCGCGAGCGCCGCCCACCACACCACGAACGAACCGGCGCCGAGGGCGACGACGACCCATCGAGCACGGCCCCGACCGAGCACGACCGCCGCGACGAGCACCACACCGAGCAGCACGACCGGTACGACCACGGCGCCCCACCCGTGCGTCCGCACCGCCTCGGCGACGACACCGACCCGGCGGTCCCACCCACCACCGACCGGCTGCAGCAGGTACCCGGCGAGGACGTCGGCCCCGTGGAGGTCTCCTGGGCGCGAGGCACGCTCGTCGGTCAGGGCCGTCCGGACCTGGACCGCGCTGCCGAGCACGGCGGCGAGGGTGACGGGCAGCTGGTGGAGGTCCACGCGCCCGCTCGCGGTCCGCGTCGGCGGCAGCCAGGCCACGAGGAGCAGCGGGAGGAACAGCGTCGCCAGCGGCTCGGTGAGCGCGCCGGCCAGGGTCACGACGGCGAGCGCCGCCGCACCCCACCACGTCCGGGCACGGTGGGTGGCCGTCCAGGGCACCAGGACGAGCACGTACCAGTGCAGGTTCGCGGCCGTCCCGCTGATCTCGACGGGCGCGAGGGGCAGCACGACGGGGACGGCGGCGAGCAGCACCCGGAGGGGCCACGGTCGGACGACGTCGCCGGACAGCAGGAACACGAGCGCGCACACGACACCGACGACCAGGCAGGCGAGACCCGAGACGGCGACGGCGTACCGCTCGACGGGCAGGAGCCACGCGAGGTCGACGACGATCCGCGGGACGAGGTGGCGGTACCCGGCGTACGGCTCGAGGACCGCGCCGGGGCCGAGCGCGAGCCGGTCGCGGAGGAACACGCCGCCGTCCTCGGCCCACACCGTGCCGCGGGTGGTCGGGCCGAGCCGCCACCAGGCCAGGGCCGTGGCGGATCCGCCGACGACCGCAGCGACCGTCGGTGCGCCGAACCGCCGCGAGCCGCGCGCCATGGTGCGCTGATCGTACGCCGACATCGCGGATCGTCGATATGCCGGGACGGGCCGATCCGACGGTTCGAGCGCGCCCCGGAGTGCCCGACCGACGACGGCACCGGTGCGCGGTGTCGGGGCGTCCACCGGTCGGCTCACCGGTCGGCAAGGCCGGATGCGCCAAGATGGTGTGGTGACGGACGGCCGGGTGACCAGACGCGTGCTCGCGCGACGGTACCTCTCGGCGTGGATCGGGTTCTCGGCGGGCGGGCGGTTCAGCCAGGCGCTCGCGACCGTGATCGTGCTGTTCGCGTTCGGGCAGCCAACCGTGACCGCGCTCGTCGGGCGGGCCGGCGTGTGGGCCGTGCTCGTCACGCTGTTCGTCCTCGCGGGCCTGAGCCTGCTCGGGCAGCGCTACCGGATCGAGTGGCACGGGGTGCTCCCCCTGTCGCTCCTGGCGTTCGTCGGGTACTGCGCGCTGAGCGTGGTGTGGAGCGAGTACTCGTGGGTGGCCCTCCGGGGACTCGTCGGCACGGTCGGCTTCATCGGGCTCGGGCTGTACCTCGCGCTGGGTCGTGACCTGGTGCAGGTGATCCGGGCGTCCGGTGACGCCTTCCGGATCCTGCTCGTCGCCGCGCTCGGCCTCGAGGTCCTGTCCGGACTCGTCATCGACACCCCGATCCCGGCGTTCGGCATCCAGGGGAACATCGCCTACGGCGGCCCGATCCAGGGCATCGGCGGCACCCGCAACTTCATGGGGTTCATCGCGGCGATGGCGCTGGTGACGTTCGTCGTCGAGTTCCTCACCCGCTCGGTGACGATGTGGCGCGCGATCGGCTCCACCGCCCTCGCGGTCATCGCGCTGATGCTCGTGCAGTCCCCCATCACCGGGCTCGCGATGATCGCCCTCGCCGTGACCGCCCTGGCGCTCTGGTCACTCCGACACGCCCGACCGACCACCAGGCCGGTGGTGAACGGCGTCCTCGGCGCAGCGGTGCTGCTGATGATCGCCCTCGGCATCCTCGCGCGGCACCGCGTCCTCGCCGAGATCGGAGCCGCCGGGGGCACGGCGACGCGGCTCGACCTGTGGACGCAGATCCGCGTGTTCGTGAGCCAGTTCCCGATCCAGGGCTGGGGGTGGGTCGGCACGTGGCCGCACGAGGCCGTGGTGCCGTACGTCACGTTCATCGACCCCGCGGGGCAGCGGTTCACGTCCGGCCTCAACGCCTTCGTCGACGCTTGGCTGCAGATCGGGCTCGCCGGCACGATCATCCTCGCGGTGACGGCGCTGCTCGCGTTCGCGCGGGCGTGGGTGACCGCGACGACCTTCCCCGGCGTCGCGTACGTGTGGCCCGCGGCCGTGCTCGTGCTGCTCGGCGTGACGAGTGCTGCGGAGAGCTACCTGCTGCACGGTGCGGGGCTGATGGTCTTCGTCGCGGTGCTCGTCATCGCCGCGCGGCGTCGGTCGTGGCGGCGGCACCTGCCGCGAGGCTGAGCGGGTCGTCGTGGCGGCGCGTCGGCCACGCGGCTGAGCGGAGGGTCGTGAGGGTGCCTCCGCCACGCGGCTGATCGGGCGGTCGTTGGGGGCGCGTCGGCCACGCGGCTGATCGGGCGGTCGTTGGGGGCGCGTCGGCCACGCGGCTGCCCACGCCCCTCCACAGGAGGTCGGGATGTGTCGGAGTGCACAGGTCCGCTCCGATCCCCCACGCTCGTTGCATCGTGCACCTAGACTGCCGGGGACCGTCAGGGGGCGGTCCTTCGTGACCTGGGGAACACCACATGCGCTTGCACCGTCGCCTCGCACTCGTCCTGACCGCGACGCTCGTCGCCACCGCCGCAGCCGTCGTCGCACCCGTGACGACCGCCCAGGCGGCGGCTCCCACCACCGGGCGGTACACGCCCATCACCACCACCCGGGTGTGGTCGGGCAGCCTGACCACCACGCCGAAGGTCGTCCCGATCGCCGGTCTCGCCGGGGTCCCCGCGAACGCGACCGCCGTCGTCGTCAACGTCGAGGTCAAGTCGCCCACCGCGGCCGGGTACCTGCGCGTCACCCCGGCCGGCCGCGACGCCACCGTCGCCACGCAGGACTTCGCTGCCGGGCAGACCATCGCCAACCTCGTCACCGTCCGGCTCGCGGGCGGGAAGATCCAGGCGAAGCTGTCGCGTGGCAGTGCGAACGGCTACTTCGACGTCGCCGGCTACTACGCCGACGGCTCCGGCGCCACCTACACGCCGCTGAACGCCTCCCGGGTGTTCGGCGGGACGGTCGGGACCTCGCCGACGAAGGTGCCGCTCGCGGGCAAGGGCGGCGTCCCGAGCAACGCCACGGCAGTCGTGGTGAACACCCAGGTCTCCGGCCCGTCCGCCGCCGGGTACGTCCGGGTCACCCCCGCGGGCCAGGACCCGGGCGTGGTGACCCAGCTGTTCGGCGCCGGGCAGTCGCTGTCGAACCTCGCGATCGTCAAGCTCGTGAACGGTGCCGTCCAGGTGAAGCTGTCGAAGGGCAGCGCGACGGTGTACCTCGACGTCGCGGGCTACTACTCGGCGTCGACGACCGGTTCCGTGTTCGTCCCGATCGACACCACGCGCGCCTACGGTGGCACCATCACGAGCACCACCCGCACCGTGCGGCTCACCGGGACCGCGGGCGTCCCCGGCACCGCCACGGCCGTCGTGGCCAACGCCGAGGTGACCGGCCCGACGAGTGCGGCCTACCTGCGGGTCACTCCGGCCGGCGCGGACGCGCAGGTCGCGACCCAGCTGTTCACGCCGGGACGGTCGGTGGCCAACCTGGTCATGTCGAAGGTCACCGGGTCGAGCGTCGACCGGCGCGTGCAGGTCAAGGCGTCGACGGGTTCGGCGGTGCTGCACCTCGACGTCGCGGGGTACTTCCTCGACGGGTCGAGCGGCTCCGGCTTCGGCGCCGACGTCTCGTGGCCGCAGTGCGGAAAGTCTCTGCCGACGAATTCGGCGTTCGGAGTAGTCGGGGTGAATGGAAATCTCGTCAACACGTCGAACCCGTGCTTCGCGAATCAGCTGACGTGGGCAAAGTCCACCGCTGGCGGGACGACGCAACCGAAGGCTCAGCTCTACATGCTCGCGGCGAACCCAGGCTCTCAAGCCTCATCGTGGCCTTCGAGCGACGAATATCCTTCAGGTCAGAAAGTCACCCACCCATACAACAAGTGCACCGGGGGCTACGACGCCGGATGCTCGTGGATGTACGGCTATGCCCGCGCTTACGAGGCGACACACATCCGAGGCGTCGACACACCATCGTCGTACCGCTGGTGGATCGACGTCGAGAAAGCCGATGACGGCTCCGGGCCGACTTGGCAGAGCGACAAGACCCAGAACCGCGCTGACGTCGAGGGCATGATCGCCGCGCTCAAGGCCGCGGGCGTCTCCACGATCGGGATCTACTCGACGAAGTACCAGTTCGGGCAGATCGTCGGGACGGTCCCCTCGACCTCGACGCTCCGTGGCCTGCCGAGCTGGATCGCGGTCGGCAACGACGGCGTCGCGGCCGCACAGGCGGCGTGCTCGGCCGGGGGCCTCACCGCAGGCAGCCAGGTGCGGATGACGCAGTACGTCGCGGGAAACCAGGACTACAACGTCAGCTGCGTCTGAGACGCGTCGACCTCACAGACGGGAGGCGCGGTGTCAGCTGGCACCGCGCCTCCCGTCCGTCTGTGGTCCGGTCCTTCCGGCGACCCCGGTCAGCGGGTCGGTCCGGGGGGGGGTCGGCCCGGGGGGTCGGTCCGTGGGGCGGTTCTTCCCAGAACAGGCGCGATGGGTTGCGGAAACGGGCGTACCTGGTCGGAACTTCTCGCCAGGTACGCCCGAAAGCACCAGGTACGCGCGGGAGTCCTCGGCACCCAAGGGGGCACGCGGCACACGCGGAAGCAGCGGGGGTGCCCGACCCTGCCGCCGGCACGCCGGGTCGATTCTTCCCAGAACGGGCGCAATGGGTTGCGGGAACGGGCGTACCTGGTCGGAACTTCTCGCCAGGTACGCCCGATCGCACCAGGTACGCCCGGAAGCACCGGGCACCAGGCGCCGGGCACCAGGCGCCAGGCACCGAGCGCCCGGGTGCACCGCACAGCGCGCGCGGGAGCCCGCGTCAGCGACGTGCGGCGCGACGGCGGCCGAAGCGGCGCTGGACGCCCCACTGGGTGACCCGCAGCATCGCCTCGACCACGATCGAACGGCTCATCTTCGACACCCCGTGCACGCGGTCACGGAAGCGGATGGGCACCTCGACGATCCGCCCACCGAGGTCGTCGACGCGCAGGGTCATGTCCACCTGGAAGCAGTACCCCTTCGAGTCGATCCCGGCGAGGTCCATCCGACGGACGGCGTCGGCGCGGTACACCCGGAAGCCGGCGGTGACGTCCCGCACCCCGATCCCGAGGACGAGACGGGCGTAGGTGTTGGCGCTCCTGCTGAGGACCTCGCGGTGGAGCGGCCAGTCGACGACCGATCCCCCGGGGATCCACCGCGATCCGATCGCCAGCATCACGTCGTCGGCCTCGTCGACCGCGGCCACGAGAGCCGGGAGCCGGTCGGCGGGGTGCGAACCGTCCGCGTCCATCTCGACGAGCAGCGGGTAGCCGCGCTCGAGCCCCCAGCGGAAGCCGGCGACGTACGCGGTCCCGAGGCCGAGCTTGCCGGAGCGCTCGAGCAGGTGCACCCGGTCGTCCTCGGCCGCGAGCCGCCGCACGAGGGCACCCGTGCCGTCGGGACTCGCGTCGTCGACGACGAGCAGGTGCGCGTCCGGCAGCGCTCCGAGGACGGCCGTGGCGATCGTGCGGACGTTCTCGGCCTCGTTGTAGGTCGGCACGATCACGAGCGCCGTGGCGCCCGCGGTCACCGGTTCTGCAGCCGACGCTTGATCTTGCCCGCGACGCTCCGCGGACCCTCGGTGCGGAAGTAGTGCACGGCGCGACCGAGGTCGTGACGGACACCGTAGAGCTTCTTGCGGTCCGGCACACGCACGCGCATGGCGTGCGGCTGGATCGTCGACGACGTGTCGCGGACGCTCTTGTCGGCAGCGCGGATCGGGTTGCGGCAGAACTCGACGAGCGGCGCGAGGACGTTCTCCCACGTGAACTGCTCGCGCACGCGGTCGACGTTGCCGATGAACTCGGCACGGGCCTTCTTGTCGAAGAGCGCCGTCTCGAGCGCGGCGGCGAGGCCGTCGATGTCCTGCTCGTGCACCGCGATGCCGAGCTTCTCCTCGGCGACGAGGTCACCGAAGGAGTCACCGGCGGTCGTCACGATCGGCAGGCGCGCCCAGAGGTAGTCGAGGATGCGCGTGCGGAACGAGAACGTGGTCTCGAGGTGCTCGTAGTGCGTCGAGACGCCGGCGTCGGCCTCGAGCAGGTACGCGCCGCGCTCCTCGTACGGGATCCACGCATCGTTGAAGAACACGTTCTTGCCGGTCAGGCCGAGCGCGTCGGCCTCGGCGCGGACCTTGGCGACGATGTCCATCTCGGGCACGTCGGGGTTCGGGTGCTGCACGCCCATGAAGAAGAGCTTCACGCTCGGCTTCTTCGCGGCGAGCCGGCCGATCGCGCGGACGAGCGTGATCGGGTCGAACCAGTCGTAGATGCCGCCGCCCCAGACGACGAGCTTGTCGCTCTTCCCGATGCCGGGGACGACGCCCTTGACCCGCTGCTGGTCGTGGACCGGCGGCGTCGACGACAGCCCGAACGGCACGACGCCGATGAGCGAGCGGAGGTCGGGGTCGCGCGAGTAGGTGCGGGCGTTCACACGGCCGGAGCCGGCGAGCTGCCCGAGCCAGAACATGCGCTGGCGCTCGGAGGCGCAGATGAAGTAGTCGCCGAGTTCGAGCTGGTGGTTCAGGGTGTCCGAGGCGTCGAGGATCTGACGGTTCCACTGGTCGACGTCGTCGCTGCGGCCCTGTTCGAGCTGCTCGAGATGCAGCGGGTCGTAGACGTCGACGACGAGGATCTTGCTCGTCGACTCGAGCACCGGGAACAGGCGGAGCGCGTGGCCCTGCACGATGATGACGTCGGCCCAGGCCTCGTGCTCGACCATCTGCCGCGGGTGCCGGTGCGGCACCGTGACGACCTCGTACGAGGGGTCGATCTGCGACGAGCGGGTCAGGCTGATGACCCGGACGTCGTGCTCGCCGGCGAGCTGCTTCGCCATCTGCGTCGCGCGGATCGCCGGGCCGGCCATCTTCTCGCCGATGGAGTCGCCGGTGATGATGAGCACACGGCGTCGGGTGCCGACGTCCAGCACGCCGAGGGAGTGCACGATCTTGTCGTAGCCGGCGAGGTAGTTCTCGATCGGGTACGCCGGCTCGTCGCGGTTGCCGAACAGGCGCAGCAGCTCGCGGTCGCTACGGACGCGGGTCGCCTGGATCGCGCGGCGCGACTCGGTCATCGACGGCAGCTGCTCGACGAACTGGTCGACGCCGTAGATCCCCGCCATCGCGGTCTTCGGCACCGGGATCGTCGGGACGCTGTCGTCGCCGGGGTTGCGGAGGTCGAGCTCGGTCGAGTCGAGTTCGCCCCGACCGACGGCGCGGCGGACGACGAGCGCGAGCGACCCCGGCAGGGCCGCTGCGAGCTGCTCGTCGCCGAGGTTCTTGTAGAGCGTGAAGAGCGCGTTCCGCTCGAGCAGGTACGTCTCGCGGAAGTCGCCGAACTTGTTCATCGACGCGTGGTGCTTGTGGAACGCGACGGACTTCGGCTGGTAGCGGAAGCGCCAGCCGAGCAGGTTGAGCCGCCAGCCGAGGTCGACGTCCTCGTAGAACATGAAGTAGCGGTCGTCGAAGCCGTCGAGCTGCTCGAAGAGCTCCGCGCGGATGAACATCGCCGCGCCGGTGCCGAACAGCACGTCCGTCTCGGACTCCCAGCGCCCGGTGTCCGGCGAGCCCGCGAACGGCTTGTAGCCCATGCCGTACCAGGTCATCGCGGCCTCGGTGAAGTCGACGTTGACGCCTTCCCAGTCGAGGACCTTCGACGCCACGGCGCCGATGTCCGCGCCGGAGGCGAACGTCGCCATCGCCTCGCGCACCCAGCCCGTGTCGGGACGTGCGTCGTTGTTGAGGAACGCCACGATCTCGCCGGAGGACTTCTCGACGCCGAGGTTGCAGCCACCGGTGAAGCCGAGGTTCGCCCCCGCGTCGACCAGCGTGAAGTCGAGCTCGGACGCCTTGAGCCGGCCGAGGTGTTCCGGACCGGAGCCGTTCTCGACGACGATGACCTCGAGGCGGTCCTGCGGCCAGTCCTGCTTGCGGAGCTCCGCGATGCTCGTCAGGGTGTCGTCCGTGCCCTTGTAGTTCACGAGGATGACGGACACGACTCCCGGCTTGCGCTCTGTCACGCGGTTCCTCCAGCAGCTGCCGCGCGCCAGGCGCGGATCGACGGGTCGGCCGCGGGGTGCCGTCGGCCGATGACACCCTACAAGGCGCGCGCCCGCGCTCCCCTGTGATCACTGCCGATTCGTGCAGAATGGCTCGGTGACCGCGACCAGCATCCCGACCGCTCCCACGTCCTCCCCTCTGGCGGAGGACTACGCGGCGATCGCCGCCGGTCAGCACGCCGAGGGACCTCGCGGGACCGTGCGGTTCGCGGTCTCGACGGACGACACGACCGAGGGCAAGGGCGACCTCTACGTCGCGCTCGGGCTCGCCCGGGCACTCCGGGACGCCGGGTGGGGCGTCTTGATGTGGCCGATGACCCGCTGGGCGGACCCCGTGCCGGAGGACACCGCCGTCGTGGTCGTCATGATCGAGTCCTTCGTGCCCGGCCGGGTGCCGCCGACCACCGCCCTCGTGGCGTGGGTGCGCAACTGGACGGCGAAGTGGGCGGCGTTGCCGTACCTCGACGAGTTCGAGGCGGTCTGGACCTCGTCGTCCGCCGCCCGCGACGCGATCGCCGAGCAGTACGACGGCCCGGTCGAGGTCGTGCCGATCGGTGTCGACACCGACCTCTTCACGACCGACCCCGACGCCCCGCGGAGCGACCGTGCGGTGGCGACCGTCAACTTCTGGGGTGTCCGACGCCACGTGCAGGACGTCCTCGACGAGGTCCGTCCGGCCGAGCCGATCGTCTGGTTCGCCGCGAACGCCGAGCACGTCGAGCCCTCGCCCGGCGTCGAGCTGCGGCCGATGGTCCCCTACTTCGCCCTCCCCGAGGTGTACCGGTCGGCGGCCTTCGTGGTCGACGACGTCATCGCGCCGGCGGCCGAGTACGGCACGCTGAACTCCCGCCTGTACGAGTCGCTCGCGGCCGGCGCCCTGCCCGTCACGGACTGCGCGCTCGGGCTCGAGGAGCTCGGTCTCGCCGACGTGCCGGTCTTCGACGACGCCGCATCGCTCGAGCGGGCGCTCGCGATGCCGGACGACGAGCGGACGGGGCTCGTCGAGCGGCTGCGTGGCGTCGTCCTGGCGCGCCACTCGTTCACGGCCCGTGCGGAGCAGGTGCGCCCGGTCCTCGAGGCCGCGATCGCGCACGCCCGCTCCCGGACCGGCAGCCGGTCGCCCTTCCTGCGGTGGGCGACGAACGAGCGCGAGGTCCTTCGGGTCGCCGAGCAGGAGCGCGACGTGCACCTGCAGGGCGTCCGCGACATCAACGAGCGGCTCGTCGTCGCCGAGGAGGCCGTCGCGTCGTTCGACGCCGCCCGTCGACGGGCCGAAGCGGAGCGCGACGCGATCGCGCGCGAGTACGACGCGCTCACCCGGTCGGCGGAGTACCGCCTGCTGCACCGCTTCGGCGGCCTCGCGCGCGTCGTGCGCGGACGCGACCACGGCTGAGCACCGCCCACGCCTGCGCGACGCGCGGCTGAGCACCGTGCACGGCTGTGCAGCGCGCGCACCGGACCCGGCCACGCACGAGACGGGAGGCGCCCCACCAGCTGGTGGGGCGCCTCCCGTCTTCCGCGTCGCGGTCTTCCCGACCGCCAGCCCGCCTACTTGACGGTGAGCGTCCGGCAGAGCGTCGTGTTCGACCCGGCGCCGGTGTTCATCGCGTAGACGCACACCTGCGTGCTCCCGGAGGCCTTGCCGGTCAGCGTCGTCGAGAACGCGTGGTTCGCCCCGTACCCGCCGTAGACGGTCGCGAGCGAGGCCTTCGCCTGGTTCGCGGTCAGCGACTTCGCGCCGGCGCCGTTCAGGTACACGTGCACCTGGATCGGCGACGCGGTGTCCGGGTCGATGGCCCAGCCGCGCACCTTGACCTGGCCGGTGCCGGGCGACGAGACCTCGTCGAGCAGCAGGACCGGGTTGCCCGAGGTCATCGCCACGGTGCTGCACGCGTTCGCGTTCGAGCCGCCGCCGACGTTCGTCCCGACGACGCAGACGGTGTGCTTGCCCGGGCCGATGCCGGTCAGCGTCGCCTGGAAGCCGTGCTTCGAGTAGTACCCCGGGAACGCCTTCGCCGCGGTGTCGCTCACCTGGTCGGCCGTGCCCGTCTGGACCTTCTTGCCGTCCACCGTGTACGTCACGCCGATCGGCTGGACGGTGTCGGGGTCGACGGCGTACCCGCTGACGCGCAGCGAGCCGAGGGTCGGCGACGAACCGGACTCGATCGTCACCTTCGGCGGACCGGTCGGCGTCTGGAACGTCGTGCAGACGTTGCTGTTGCCGCCGGGGCCGACGTTGATCGCGATGATGCAGAGCTGGTGCTTGCCCGCCGGCACACTGCTGCGGGTGAACAGGATCGCGTGGTCGTCACCGTAGCCGGGGAGCGCCTTGTCGAGTCCGGCCTTGGTCTGGTCGGCCGTGAACGAGGTCAGCGGCTTGCCGTCCAGGTACAGGTGGACGCGCAACGGCGCGATCGTGTCCGGGTCGGCCGTCCAGCCGCGGATCTTCAGCTTGCCCGGCACCGTGGACGACGCCTCGTCGATGATGATCCACGGCGAACCGCTGGCCTTCGTCACGGACTTCGACCCGAGCTGGGTCCACTTGCCCGTCGACGAGTCCTTCGCCCACGTGCTGATCGTGTGCTTCCCGGCGCCGATGCCGCCGATCGTCGCGGAGTAGCCGTGCGCCGAGCCCCAGCCGGGGTAGGTCTTCTCGACGTCGGTGCGCGAGGCGCTGGCCGTCCAGGACTTCTTCACGACGTTGTCCACGCGGAGCTGCACGGCGACCGAGGACGTCGTGTCCGGGTCGATCGCCCAGCCGCGCACCGAGAGCTTGTCCGCGGCGAGCGTGGCCTGGTCGAGCTTGCCGAACGGCGCGCCCGTCCGGACGGTCACCTGCTGGCACCCGAGCAGCGCGTTCGCGCCCTGGCCCTGGTTGATGCCGAACACGCAGACGTTGTGGCTGCCGCCGCCGATGCCGGTGAGTGTGGTCGAGTACCCGTGGGCGGTGTTCCCCGCGCCGAGCCGGCTGGCGAGGTCCGAGCGGTTCGCGTTCGCGTCGATCGTCCGCTTGCCGACGCCGTCGACGTAGAACGCGACGCGGATCGGCTTCGTGGCGACGTCGGGGTCGTACGCCCAGCCGCCAACGGTGACCTGGCGGTAGCCGGTCTTCACGGAGTCGACGCTGCCGACGGGCGAGCTGCCGCCGGTGGGCGAGCCGAACCAGTCGGTGTACATCCGCCAGAAGTTCCGGTTGCCGTAGGCCGAGCAGCCGTCACCGGTGCCGTAGAGGTTCGACATAGCGGCCGCGTTCGGGGTGTACGGCGTGTAGATGTACAGCCCGGCGGTCGCCTGGTTCTTGATGTAGACCGTCTTCCGACCGCACGCGGCGTTCGGGTTGTAGAGGATCGAGTTGTTGCGGCCGGCCTGGTACGCCCACGACGTCGGCGACGCCTGGTAGCGCTTGAACTGCAGCGCCGCGGCGTACACCTGCTGCCCGAAGCCGTAGTACTTCGGGTCGCACGGCGCGGTGTCCGGGCAGGCGAAGCCCGTGGCGTGCAGGTACATGTAGCTCGTCGGGCTGTTCGTCGCGACGATGCCCTGTTCCTTCTGCAGGAGCACGAGGAGCACCTTCTGGCTGATGCCGCACGCGGCACCGACCTGCGCGATGACCGTGGCCGCCGACTTCACGCCGCCGTTGATGGCGGAGCACCGTCCGGACACGGCGGCGATGCCGCTCATGTTCTGCGAGAAGTTCTTCAGGCACGCGGGGCCGCCGGACGCCTGCCGGCAGTTCGGCGCGACGCTGTTGAGGAACGACTGCACGGACGACGCGCTCATCGCGGACCCGTTGTAGAAGTTCACGTCGCTGATGATGTTGCCCGGGTCGAACGACGCGGCGGTCGCGGCCGAGGCGGACTCCGTCGTGGTCTGCTCGGACAGCACCGTGCCGAAGGTCAACCCGCTCACCGCCACGGCAAGCGCGGCCACGAGGGCGAGGGACGACCGCAGCGGGCGTCGTCGCCCGTCGGTTCGGATGGATCGCATCACGGCACCTCCGCCGTCATCGGGTCGGACGTGGTCGACTGCGAGCCGACCCGGTAGTCGAGGGTGATCGACCAGGTGCCGCTCGACACCTGGGCCGCGGGGAAGGACACCTGCGCGCAGTTGACGGAGGACGCACTGGCCTCCGCGGTGCTCGTCAGGGTCCGGCTGACACCGCCCTTGCTCGCGGTGAACGTGCACGTGCCGGATGTGTTCGTCGTGCCCGAGACGAGGCCGCCCGCCTGGAGCGTCCGGCTGCCGGTGTCCCAGCCGGCGTACGTGACGACCGCCGTGGCGGGGAACTCGGACGGGTCGTCGTCGGGCTCCGTGGTCTGGCCGGTGCCGGGGAACGCCGACGGGCTGTCGTCCGTGTCGTCGGGAGTGCTCGGCGACGGGGTCGACGAGGCGGTGGGTGAGTCGGTCGCCGTGGCGGTGGCGGTGGCACTCGCCGAGCGCGTGGGAGACGCGGTCGGATCGTCGTCGCTCCCGGCGGAACAACCCGCCGAGAGGAGACTGAGAGCACCGAGCACCGCGATCGCAGCGATCGGCCGTGATGCGAGGTGCATGCTGACGGGCCGTCCTGTGGATGTTGACAAGGGTCCGGGTTGCGTCAACGGTAACCCGAAAGTGAAGGTTGAGGGTTAAATCCGCGCACTTTCACCCCCGCACGGGGGCGGACGACAGGTGTCGTTCGATCCGCCGGACGCACCGGCGTCCTGGGTGATGCGGTGAGTATGCTGTTCCGGTCCTGCCCCCACGAACGAAGAGACACATGGTCGATCAAGCCCGCATGGCCGCGCTCGCGAAGGAGCCCCTGGTCGTGGTCGGCGCTCCGACGAGTGCCATCCGAGGAACCTGGCGCGAACTGCGTGACGTGTTCCGGCAGCGCGAGATGCTCGGCATGCTCGTGCGCCGCGACCTCAAGGCGCGGTACAAGGACTCGGCGCTCGGGTTCGTCTGGACGCTCGTCCGGCCGCTGACCCAGCTCCTCATCTACTACTTCGTGATCGGCAAGGTGCTCGGCGCCGCGCACGGCATCGACAACTTCGCGATCTACGTCTTCACCGGCCTCGGGGCGTACACGCTCTTCAGCGAGATCGTCGCCGGGTCGACGGGCTCGATCGTCGGCAACAGCGGCCTCATCAAGAAGGTCTACGTCCCGCGCGAGGTCTTCCCGCTCGCGAGCGTCGGCGCCGCCCTGGTCAACTACGCCATCCAGTTCGTCATCCTGATCGCGGCGACGCTCGTGCTCGGCGCGTTCCCGTTGCACGAGGGCCTGGTCTACCTGGTGCCGTCGCTCGCCGTCATCGTCGTCTACGGCGCCGCCATCGGGCTCGTCCTGTCGGCGCTCAACGTGTACCTGCGGGACGTGCAGTTCGTCATCGACGTCGGCCTGATGGTGCTCCTCTGGGGATCGCCCATCGTGTACTCGTACTCGATGGTCCTCAAGGAGCTGCAGGTCCAGTGGATCCTGACCGTCTACACGAACAACCCGCTGACCCTGTCCGTGCTCGGCATGCAGAACGCCATCTGGCTGCACGACCCCGCGAAGGTCGTCTACCCGGACCACCTCATGCTCCGACTCGGCATCGCGTTCGTCATCGGCCTGTTCTGCCTCATCGGCGCGCAGCGGGTCTTCTCCCGCCTGCAGGGCAACTTCGCGCAGGAGCTCTAGACCATGGCCATCAGCACCCCCGTCGCGCCCACCACGCAGCAGGACGGCGACGAGCGCCCCGACGTCATCGTCATCGACCACGTCCGCAAGCGCTTCACCGTCCGCAAGGACAACACCATCCGCGAGCGGATCGTCACGCTCGGCCGCGCCGGCCGGAAGCACCGCCAGGACTTCTGGGCGCTCGACGACGTCACCGTCTCGATCCAGGCGGGCACGACCGTCGGGCTCATCGGTCAGAACGGCTCGGGCAAGTCGACACTGCTTAAGGCCATCGGCGGGATCATCCAGCCGACGTCCGGGACCGTCTCGCGCCGCGGCCGTCTGGCGGCCCTGCTCGAACTCGGCGCCGGGTTCCACCCGGACCTGTCCGGTCGCGAGAACGTCTACCTCAACGCGGCGCTGCTCGGCCTGAGCCGCAAGGAGACCGAGGAACGGTTCGACGACATCCTCGCCTTCTCCGGCATCGGCGACTTCATCGACACCCAGGTGAAGTTCTACAGCTCCGGCATGTACGTGCGACTCGCCTTCGCGGTCGCCGTGCACACCGACCCTGACGTCCTGCTCGTCGACGAGGTCCTGGCGGTGGGCGACGAGGCGTTCCAGCGCAAGTGCCTCGACCGCATCCGGTCGTTCCAGGAGCAGGGCAAGACGATCATCATCGTCACGCACTCGCTCAGCCAGGTGCAGGAGATGTGCGACCGGGTCGTGCTGCTCAACAAGGGCAAGGTCCTGCACGACGGGGACGCCGTCCAGGCGGTCAGCAAGTTCCGCGACGTGCTCGAGGAGCGCCGCTCCGGCGAGCTCAGCGCCGACGTCGCCGTGGGCCGCGGCACCGTGCTCGGCGCGACCGTGCACGCCGACGGCAAGCAGCACCGCGCCCCCGTCACGCCGGGCGACGACCTGGTCGTGGACATGGAGTTCGAGCACCTCGACGGCGTCACCGACTGGGAGGCCGCCGTCCAGATCAACAACACCGCCGGACAGGTCGTCTACGGCACGACCACCGGCATCATGGGCGTGCACCTCGAACCGCTGCACGGGCGCCGGAAGCTCCGGCTCCGGATCACGGACACGAACTTCGGCACCGGCAAGTACTTCATCAACGTGTCGATGATGGACTCCGCCGGCCGGCACCTGCACGACCTGCCGGAGTGCGACTCGTTCGAGGTCCCGTCGTTCGGCGACGCCGTCGGCAGCGTCTACGCCAAGCCCTCCATCGAGGAGCTCGACTGACGCTGCACGACGGCGCCTCCCGCACCGCGGTCGTCGTCGTCAACTGGAACCGTGCCGACCTCACGACCCGCGCCGTCCGCGCCGTGCTCGACGACGGCGCGGCCGACCAGGTGTTCGTGGTCGACAACGGTTCGACGGACGACTCCGTCGCCGTGCTCCGCCGCGACCTGCCGGAGGCGACGGTGATCGTCCGTGCCAGCAACGGCGGGTTCGCCGCCGGGGCGAACGCGGGCATCCGGCACGCGGACGCCGACGTCGTCGTGCTGCTCAACAACGACGCCGACCCCGCTCCCGGCTTCGTCGCGGCCCTCCGCGACCACCTCGACGCCGCCCCTGCGGCCGTGGCGGCCGTGACGGGCCGCATCGTGCTCGCCGGGCGCTGGTCGCGCCTCCCGGCCCACGCCGCACCACCCGCCGGACGCGCGCTCCGCGACCACGACGGCCGCACCTGGGTCCCCGACCCGGACGGCGAGGTCCGCCTCAACTCGACCGGCGTCCGGGTCGACCGCGACGGCAACGGAGCCGACCGCGACTGGTTCGCGCCCGCCGACCACCCGGCCGAGCGCGACGTGTTCGGCTTCTCGGGCGGTGCCTCCGCCCTGCGCGTCGCGGCCCTCGAGGACGTGGGCCTCCTCGACGAGTCGCTCTTCATGTACTACGAGGACACCGAGCTCGCCTGGCGGCTCCGACGCCGCGGGTGGCGCGTGGAGTACGCGGCCGACGCCGTCGTCGAGCACGACCACTCGGCGTCGTCCGGCGTGCAGAGCGACCTGTTCGTGTTCCGCAACGCCCGCAACCGCCTCGTCGTCGCCCTGTGGCACGCGCCGTGGCCGACCGTGGTGCGCGCTGCGGTCCGGACCGCAGCGCGCGGGCTGGTGGGTCTGCGGTCCAGCCGCAGCAGACGGGAGGCGCGGCTCGTCCTGGCAGCGCTGGTTGACGTGGTCGGGCGCCTCCCCGCGCACCTCGCGCGCCGCCGCCGCGAGACGCGGGTCGCGTCCGTCCCGCGGAGCGCCGTGGACCCGACCGCATGAGCGGGGCGGGCTATCCTGGAGGCTCCCCCGTCGACGGTCCCGGCCGCGGCGTCCCCGGCCGGAAGGAACCACGCGTGCCGCAGCTCACCGTCCTCATCGACGGGACCGCGGTACCGCGCAACCTCGGCGGTGTCGGACGCTACGTCGAAGGGGTCGTGTCGCACCTGACCGACCCGACACTCGACGTGCACCTCGTCGTGCGGCCCGTGCACGCCGCCCACTTCCGCACCGTCGCACCGCACGCGACCCTGCACACCGCGCCGGCGTGGACCGAGTCCGTGCCGCTGCGGTTCCTCTGGGAGCAGACCGGGCTGCCGGCACTCGGTCGGCGGATCGGCGCCACGGTGCTGCACTCCCCGCACTACACGTTCCCGTTCGCCTGGCGGCGGGGCTCCGTCGTCACGCTGCACGACGCCACGTTCTTCTCGAACCCCGAGTGGCACTCCCGCCTGAAGCGCACGTTCTTCACCTGGTGGAGCCGCCGCTCGCTCCGGACCCGTCCGGTCGTCGTCGTGCCGAGTGCCGCCACCGCGACCGAGGCACGACGCGTCGTCCCGGGCATCCGTGCGGACGTCCGGGTCGCCCCGCTCGGCGTAGACCGCACCGTCTTCCACGAACCGTCCACCGCCGCGGTCGAGGACGCCCGGATCGCCGCGACACTCCCCGACGACGCCGCCTGGATCGCCTTCCTCGGCACGATCGAGCCACGCAAGAACGTCACCGCCCTGCTCGACGCGTACGCCTCGGTCCGCGACGCCCGGACGGTCACCGGTTCGGACACGCCCTGGCTGGTGCTCTCCGGCGCCCGCGGCTGGGACGAGGCCGCGATCGAACGCCTCGACGCACTGCAGGACGCCGACCACGTGGTCGAGGCCGGGTACCTGCCCCTCGAGGACCTCTCCGGGTTCCTCGGCGGCGCGGAGTTCGTCGTCTACCCGTCGCTCGGCGAGGGCTTCGGTCTGCCGGTCGTCGAGGCGATGGCCACGGGCGCGTGCGTGCTCACGACCAGACGCCTGTCGCTGCCCGAGGTCGGGGGCGACGCCGCCGTGTACAGCGAACCCGACGCCCCGGCGCTGGCGGCCGCCATCGCCGAGCTGCTCGACGATCCGGCGCTCGTCGCGTCGCACCGTGCCGTTGCGCTCCGGCGGGCCGAGGACTTCACCTGGGACGCCACCGCGGCCGTGCACACCGACGCCTACCGGGCCGTCGCCGGGGGTGTCCGATGACCCGGGTCGCGGTGCTCACCGTCACGTACAACACGGGTGAGACGATCCGGCCGTTCCTCGCGAGCATCGAGGCGGCGTCGACGTCCCCGGTCGCGGTCGTCATCGCCGACAACGGCTCGACGGACCTCGAGGCGCTCCGGGCGATCGGCGAGTCGTACGGCGCCGTCGTGGTGTCCTCCGGCGGGAACCGCGGCTACGGCGGTGGGATCGACGCCGCGCTCGGCGCCCTCGACGACGTCCTGCCGGACGTCCGCCCGGAGTTCCTGCTCGTCACGAACCCCGACGTCGTCCTCGCGCCCGGTTCCATCGACGAACTCGTGGCCGCGGCCGACCGGCTCCCGACCGGCGGGTCGTTCGGTCCGCGGATCCTCGACGAGCACGGTGACACCTACCCCTCGGCACGGCAGCTGCCCTCGCTCCGCACCGGACTCGGTCACGCGGCGTTCTCACGGTTCTGGCCGGCGAACCCGTGGAGCCAGCGCTACTGGTCGACCACCGAGGTCGTCGAGCGCGAGGCCGGCTGGCTGTCCGGCGCCTGCTTCCTCATCCGGACGTCGCTGTTCCGCGAGCTCGAGGGCTTCGACGAGTCGTACTTCATGTACTTCGAGGACGTCGACCTCGGCCAGCGTGTGGGGCTCGCCGGGCGGGCGAACGTGTACGTGCCGACCGCCGTGGTGACGCACACCGGGGCCCACTCGACGTCGTCGAACCGGCGCCGTATGGAGGTCGAGCACCACCGGAGCGCCTACCGGTTCCTGTCCCGCAAGTACCGGGCGTGGTGGCTGTGGCCGCTGCGGCTCGTGCTGCGCGTCGGACTGTCGGTCCGCGCTCGGTGGGTCACGCGCAAGTAGCGCCCGCGCAGCTCCACGCGGCTTTGGTTGTGCGGCGGCGCAGCCGTGCCCGCGTCGAACCAGGGTTCCGACGTGGAACCGGGCACGCGGCCTGGTTCGACGTCGCGAACGTGGTTCGACGCCGGGGCGGGGCAGCGCGGGCGCGGCGCGCTCAGCGGCGGAGGCGGGTGCGCTCCTCGCGCGCGGCGGCGAGCAGCACGCGGGCCCGGGCGTCGAACGAGTGCTCGGCGGCGACGTGCGCGGCGACCTCGGCGCGCTCGGCGGCCGACGGCCACGGGTGCGCCGGGTCGAGCAGGTCCGCCAGGTCCTCCCGCGACCGCGCCACCGCCAGCGTCGGGACGTCGAGCACGTCACCGAGCCCGACCACCGGGTCCGTCACGACGACTCCCCCGGACGCCAGCACGTCGAACACCCGGTTCGACACGAACCCGCCGGCCGCCATGTCCGGCCAGTGGTCGTTCAGCACGACACGGGCGGACGCGTAGGCACCCGCGACCTCGGACCGGGACAGCGCCGGCTCGCCGCGGAGCTCCGGCGGAACGACGCCTTCCCACCCGGGGCCGTGCACGCGCAGATCGGCGCCGAGGGCGACCGCGTCCCGGACGACCGGGCGCGCGGCACCGCGCGTCGACCCGACGAAGACGACCCGGCCGGCATCGGGCCCGGCGGACACGTCCGGACGGAAGACCGCCGGGTCGGTCGCCTGGAGCAGGGTCTCGACCGGCACGCCCGAGCGCGCGGCAGCGTCGGCGGCCCACGCCGGACCGGCGGCGAACGACCGGTCGAACGACCGCAGCTCGGTGTCCGCGACGTCGTCCGGGTGGCTGATCACCCACAGGAGGTTCACCGACGCCGGGTTCGGCGGCACCCGGTCGAGTCCCCGCACGACGAGGGTGACGTCGTCCGTTCCGTCGTCGTCCCGCACGTGCGCGTCGCGGCGGTCGACCCGCACGTGCTGCCCGAGTCGCTCGAGGGCGGCGGCCAGCTCGGCGGCGAAGTGCACGTCGCCCCAGCCGTCACCGTCGGGCCCTGCCGGTGCGGCGATCTTGATCGACCAGGCGAGCGGATCGGCAGCGGGACGGCAGGAGCGGCGGGCCGGCGTCACAGGCCGGGCACCCCACGGCGGCAGCGGCGGGCCGGCGACGACACCGGCACCGAGACCCCCGACCGGCGTCCGCGATCGGTCACGCCAGGATGCGACGACGTCCACCACGCCGGCGTCGACGGTGCGGCCCGGCTCGACCGTCCGGACCACCGGACCGACGTCGCGGACACGCACGGCCGTGTGGGCAGCCGCGGCCGCGTCGGCGGTCCACGCCGTGAGGGCGGTGCGTTCGTCCGGGAGGCACGGTGCGGCCACCACGGCCCACTGCGGCATCGCGATCACCGGTTGGTCCGCCCCGAACACCAGGTCGTCCTCGGGCGCGGGACGGTCGTCCGACCACGGCAGCGCTCCGGGGCGCACGAGCCGGGCTCCGGTGCGCGCCTCGCCGTCGACCGTCCGGACGACGGCCTGGCTGGGACGCCCCACGTCGTGCGCGAACAGTCTCAGCGCGTCGGCGTCGATCACGACCGAGGTGTCCACGACCACGAGCACCCGGCCGACGCCGGCGGCGACCCCGGCGTTGACCGCCGAGCCGATCCCGTCGACGGCGTCCGTCCGGACCCACGGCAGCGCCCCGTCGAACGCGTCCTCGGGCGAGGCGTCGGCCACGTAGCTGACCGCCCGGACGTCGACCGTCCGCCCGAACGCGGCACGGGCGACGTCGACGAGTCGTGCGACATCGGCGTGCCGGTCCGAGCGGGTCGTGACGACCACCGTCACCGGCACATCCAGCTGCGGCAGCGGGACGTCGGAACCGGCCACGCGGACGGGTGACGCCGCCGTCACGGACGCGTGTCGCGCCTCCTGGACCGCATCGGAACCGGAGGGCGTCGCTTCCCGACGGCGGCGCCGGCCGAAGATCGCCACGGGGCGATCAGGCGGAGAGGAGCCGCTGGAGGTAGACGCCGTAGCCGCCCTTGACGAGCGGGGCGGCGAGCTCGGCGAGCTGCGCGTCGTCGATCCAGCCGTTGCGCCAGGCGATCTCCTCGATGCAGCCGATCTTGAAGCCCTGGCGGTCCTCGATGACCTTGACGTACTCGGACGCCTGCATCATCGACTCGAACGTGCCGGTGTCGAGCCAGGCGGTGCCGCGGTCGAGGACCTGGACACCGAGTTCGCCGGCCTCGAGGTAGCGCTCGTTGACGGTCGAGATCTCGAGCTCTCCGCGGGCGCTCGGCTCGATCGTCTTCGCGATCTCGATGACCTTGTTGTCGTAGAAGTACAGACCGGGGACGGCGTAGTTCGACTTCGGCTCGGTCGGCTTCTCCTCGATGGAGACGGCGGTGAAGTTGTCGTCGAACTCGACGACGCCGTAGGCCTTCGGGTCGGCGACGTGGTACGCGAAGATCGTCGCGCCCTCGACCTCGGTGTTCTTGCGGAGGTTCGTGCCGAGGCCCGTGCCGTGGAAGATGTTGTCGCCGAGGACCAGCGCGACGCTGTCGTCGCCGATGAAGTCCTCGCCGATGACGAACGCCTGCGCGAGGCCGTCCGGGCTCGGCTGCACGGCGTACTGGATGTCCATGCCGAGCGCCGAGCCGTCGCCGAGCAGCGCACGGAACTGGTCGTTGTACTCCGGCGTCGTGATGACGAGGACCTCGCGGATGCCCGCCATCATCAGCGTCGACAGCGGGTAGTAGACCATCGGCTTGTCGTAGATCGGCATCAGCTGCTTGCTGATGCCCTTGGTGATCGGCCAGAGGCGGGTGCCGGAACCCCCGGCGAGGATGATGCCCTTCATCGGGATCGTCTTCCTTCGTTCGTTACTTCGTCGTGCGGAGGGACTCGGTGTAGGCCACGCACTCCTCGTACGTCGGCAGGAGGCCCTGTTCGGCCGCCTGCTCGAGCGTCGGCGCGTTGGTGTCCTTCTCGGAGAGGACCGGCTCGCCGATGCCGTCCGGCAGGGTGAGGCCCACGGTCGGGTCGAGGATCGTGATCCCCTTCTCGCGCTGGGGGTCGTAGTGCGCGCTGACGAGGTAGTTCACCGTCGAGCGGTCCTCGAGCGCGACGATCGCGTGCCCGAGCCCCTCGGACAGGTACACGGCCCGGCGGTCGACGTCGTCGATGCGGACCGAGTCCCACTGGCCGAAGGTCGGCGAGCCGACCCGGATGTCGACGATGTAGTCGATGAACGCCCCGCGGACCGCGGTGACGTACTTCGCCTGGCTCGGGGCGACGAGGGCGTAGTGGATGCCCCGCGCGACGCCGGCCGACGAGATCGACATGTTCACCTGCCGCAGGTCGAGCGGGTGACCGACCGTCTCCTCGAGGACGTCGGCACGGTACGACTCGAGGAACGCTCCTCGTGCGTCGCCGTGCTGGACGGGCGTGAACTCCCACGCGCCGGGGATCTTCAGTTCGCGGATCTGCACCGGGGAAGCCTAGCAAGGCGCGAGTTCGCATAGGCTGTCATGGTTCTGCGCACTGCCGACTCCCGAAAAGAGACCCAGCGAGCCCGTGAAGCTATTCGTCCAGATCCCCTGCCTCAACGAGGAGAACACCCTCGCCAGCGTCATCGACTCGATCCCGAAGCAGATCGACGGCATCGACGAGATCGAGATCCTGGTCATCAACGACGGCAGCACCGATCGCACGGTCGAGGTCGCCAAGGAACACGGCGTACGGCACTTCGTGCACCACACCACGAACATGGGCCTCGCCCGGTCGTTCCGTGACGGCGTCGACTACGCGCTGCTCCACGGTGCCGACATCGTCGTGAACACCGACGGCGACAACCAGTACCCGCAGGCGCACATCGCGGAGCTGGTCCAGCCGATCCTCCGCAAGGAGGCCGAGATCGTGATCGGCGACCGGCAGACCCGGACCATCGAGCACTTCTCGGGCTTCAAGAAGCTCATGCAGCGCTTCGGCTCGTGGGTGGCCTCCCGCGCCGCCGGGCTCGACCTGCCGGACGCCGCGAGCGGGTTCCGCGCGTACTCGAAGTACTCGCTCATCCGCCTCAACATCGTCACCCGCTTCAGCTACTGCATGGAGACGATCGTGCAGGCCGGGTACAAGCGCCTCGCGATCGCGTCGATCCCGATCACGACGAACCCGAAGACCCGCGAGTCCCGCCTGTTCAAGAACATCTGGCAGCACATGTTCCAGTCCGGGTCCGCGATCGCCCGCGTGTACCTGATGTACCGCCCGATGGCACTGTTCCTCTGGGTCGCGGCGATCCTCGGCGCGCTCGGCCTCTGGCCGCTCGTGCGCTACCTCGTGCTCCTCGCGATGCAGACCGGCGGCAACCACCTGCAGTCGATCATCCTCGGGGTGGTCCTGCTCATCACCGCGGTCCTCAGCGTCGTGATCGGCGTCGTCGCCGACCTCACGAGGCTCAACCGCACGCTGGCCGAGGAACAGCTCGACCTGCAGAAGCTGCAGCGCTATGGCGACTGAGGGCACCGCCGCACTGCCGGTGTCCCGGGGGGAACGACGCACCGTCGTCGCACTGACCGCGGCGTTCGCGCTGCTGCTCACGCTCTGGGCGTTCCTGACGCCGATGTTCGCGGCCCCGGACGAGGCGGCGCACTTCGACGCCGCAGAACAGCTCGCCCTGGGCAAGGGGTGGCCCGCACCCGGCGACATGGACCTGCTCGCGACGACGTACGTCGAACAGGGGCAGTCGACCACGGTCGCCGCCGCGAACCGCGACACGGTCGCCCAGCTCACCGCCGAGAACCCGGGCAACCACGACTTCGTCAACCAGATGACGCAGCACCCGCCGACCTACTACGGCGTCGGCGCGGTCGTGCTCAAGGGCATCGGGTTCTTCCACCTGCGGTGGGACGTCGGCGTGATGGCCCTGCGCCTCATGGACGTCGTGCTGCTGCTCCCCCTGCCCGCCCTCACCTGGGCCACCGTGCGGCGCGTCACACGCTCGCCCCGGACCGCGGTCGTCGGCGCCCTCGCGCTGTTCGCCGTCCCGCAGCTGGCGCAGATCGGGTCCTCCGTCACGAACGACGCACCGGTCATCCTGCTCGGTGCCGTGATCTCGTGGCTCGCCGCCCGGGCGCTCACGGGCGACCACCGGTGGCGGATCGCCGTCTGGCTCGGTGTCGCCGTCGCGGCGGTCTGCTCGGTCAAGGGCACCGGCCTGCCGACGGTGCCGTTCGTCGCCGTCGCCCTGCTGGTCGCGGGCCACGGCACGCTGTCCTGGGGTGCACGCATCGGCCGGACCGCCGTCGCGGGGGCGATCGTCGCCGCGCTGGGGTCCTGGTGGTGGATCCGCAACCTCGTCCTGTTCGGCACGCTGCAACCCGACGGTGTCAGCGCCGTCCGGCAGGACAAGCCGTGGGGTCGTGAGACGAGCGCGAACTTCGGCGAGTTCATGAACGTCGAGTGGGACCGCCTCACCTCGTCGTTCTGGGGCCAGTTCGGCGCGCTGCGCTACCCGATGAGCCAGATCCTGACCGACTCGCTCACCGTCGTCGCCCTGGCCGTGATCGTGGGCTGGGCGTTCCGACGCACCGCGAACCGGACCACCGCGATCGTGATGCTCGTGCTGCCCGCGATCACCCTGGTGATCCAGCTGCAGAACAACTTCGCCTCGTACGACGACACGCAGCTCATCGCCGGAGCGCAGGGACGCTACCTGTTCATCGGGCTGGTGCCGCTCGTCGTGGTGAGCGCGGTGGCGTGGCGGAACCTCGTCACGAGCGCTCCGGAGCGGGCCCGTCTCGCTCGCATCCTGACCTGGACGTTCCCGATCGTGGGGCTCTACGGGCTGACGGTCGCCTACCGCGGCTTCTACGAGAACACGCACCTGCAGGTCACCGTCGCCGGGCTCGGCCGACTCGTCAACCTCACCTCGGCCGGGCGTTACGGCTTCGCCGTGGTCCTGCTGCTGGCCGTGGCCGCCGGCGTCTGGGCGCTCGTCGAGGCCCGGCGGACCACGGCGTCCGGGTCCGCCCCGCTACACTCGTCCATCGATCCACCGTCACCGACTCCGAAAAGGAACCTGACCTCGTGAAGATCCTCGTCACCGGCGGAGCCGGCTTCATCGGCTCGAACTTCGTCCGTCGCACCCTGCAGGACGCGTACCCCGGACTCGAGGGCGCCGAGGTGGTCGTCTACGACGCCCTGACCTACTCGGGCAACCTCGACAACCTCGCGCCGGTCGCCGACTCGCCGCGCTACACCTTCGTGCAGGGCGACATCCGCGACGCCGCGAAGCTCGACGAGGTCGTCCCCGGCATCGACGCCATCGTGCACTTCGCCGCCGAGTCCCACGTCGACCGCTCGGTCCGCGACTCCGGCATCTTCGTCGAGACCAACGTCGTGGGCACCCAGCGCCTGCTCGACGCCGCGCTCCGGCACGGCACCGAGCGCTTCGTGCACGTCTCCACCGACGAGGTCTACGGCTCCATCAGCGAGGGCTCGTGGGACGAGGGGCGTCCGCTCGAGCCGAACTCGCCGTACTCCGCCTCGAAGGCCGGCAGCGACCTGCTCGCGCGGAGCTACCACCGCACGCACGGGCTGAACCTCTCGATCACGCGCTGCTCGAACAACTACGGGCCGTACCACTTCCCCGAGAAGGTCATCCCGCTGTTCGTCACGAACCTCATCGACGACGAGCACGTCCCGCTCTACGGCGAGGGCAACAACATCCGCGACTGGCTGCACGTCGACGACCACACCCGAGGCATCGCCCTCGTGCTCACCAAGGGCCGCGCGGGCGAGATCTACAACATCGGTGGCGGCACCGAGCTCACGAACAAGGAGCTCACCCAGCTGCTGCTCGACGCCACCGGCAAGGACTGGTCGTACGTGGACCGCGTCGCCGACCGCCTCGGCCACGACCTCCGCTACTCGGTCGACATCTCGAAGATCCAGGCCGAGCTCGGCTACGAGCCGCAGGTGCCGTTCGAGCAGGGCCTCGCCGACGTCGTGCAGTGGTACCGCGACAACCGCGCCTGGTGGGAGCCCCTCAAGGAGCGCGCGGCGCTCGCCTGAGCCCGGACGTCACGATGACCCGCACCCTGATCACCGGCGCCGCCGGCATGCTCGGTCGCGACCTGCAGCTCGCGCTGCAGGGTCGTGACGTCACCGCGCTCGGCCGCGCCGACCTCGACATCACGGACCCCGACGCGGTCGACGCCGCCGTCGCCGGCCACGACGTCGTCATCAACTCGGCGGCGTACACCAAGGTCGACGACGCCGAGACGCACGAGTCCGACGCCCGCGCGGTGAACGCCACGGGGCCGGCGCTCCTCGCCGAGGCGGCCGTCCGGCACGGCGCGAAGCTCGTGACGGTCTCGACCGACTACGTCTTCGACGGCAACGGCACCGCGCCCTACGCCGAGGACGCCCCGACCGACCCGCTGAACGCGTACGGTCGCACCAAGGCCGAGGGCGAGGCGCACGTGCTCCGGATCGCCCCGGACTCGTCGTACGTCGTGCGGACCGCATGGATCTACGGTGCCCACGGGCCGAACTTCGCCGCGACGATGCTCCGGCTCGCCCAGACGCACGACACGGTGTCCGTCGTGACCGACCAGGTCGGGCAGCCGACGTGGACCGGTGACCTCGCCCGACGCATCGTCGAGCTCGTCGACACCGACGCCCCGGCCGGGATCTACCACGGCACGAACTCGGGCCAGGGCTCCTGGTACGACTTCACGAAGGCGATCTTCGCCGAGAACGGGCTCGACCCGGAGCGGGTCCTGCCGACCGACAGCGCCGCGTTCGTCCGGCCCGCGCCGCGTCCGGCCTACAGCGTGCTCGGCCACGACGGCTGGTCGCGTGCGGGCCTGGCACCGATGCGCGACTGGCGCGAGGCGCTGCACGCTGCGACCGCCGCCGGGGTCTTCACAGCGTGACGGCCTCGTCGACCCCCGCGACGCTCGTCGTCGGTTCCGGCGGGTTCCTCGGCCGCGCGGTCCGTCGTGCCGCCGCTGCCACGCCGGGGGCGGACGTCCGTGCGGCGTCGGTCCCCTGGGACGACCAGGACGCCGCGGTCGAGGCGCTCGTCGAGGCGATCCGCGGTGTCCGCACCCCGGACGCCGGGTGGCGGGTCGTCTGGTGCGCCGGGACGGGTGTGGTCGCGACGGGTGCCGAGGTCTTCGAGGCCGAGCAGCAGCTCATCGCCCGGGTCCTCGAGACCGTCGAGGGCGACGACGCCGCTCCCGGGACGCTCTTCTTCGCGTCCTCGGCCGGGGCGGTCTACGCCGGTTCGTCGCCGGCACCGTTCGACGAGGACTCCGAGACGGCCCCGCTCGCTCCGTACGGCCGGGCGAAGCTCGCGGCAGAGGCGCGGTTCCGGACCTGGGCCGCGTCGACGGGGGCGCGGCTGGTGGTCGGACGCTTCTCGAACCTGTACGGGCCGGGGGCGAACCTCGGCAAGGCGCAGGGGCTGGTGTCCCAGCTCGCGCTCGCGCACCTCGAGGGCCGACCGTCGTCGATCTACGTCCCGACGGAGACGACGCGCGACTACCTCTACATCGACGACGCCGCCGCGATGGTGCTCGACGCGATGGACGCGGTCGAGACGCCCGACCACGCGGCCACCAGCCGCACCGACGGCGCCAGCGGCACCGCCGGCACCACCGTCACGAAGATCTTCGCCTCCGGTCGCAGCGCCACGATCTCCGAGGTCGTCGCCGCGGTCGAGGACGCGTTCGGCGAGCCCCTCGACGTCCGGCACGGTGCCGACCCGTCCGCGACGTTCCAGGGGCTCGACCTCCGGTTCGCCTCGCGTGTCCTGCCGAGCGTCGACGCGCGGGAGTTCACCGACTTCGGCCAGGGCGTCCGCAACACGGTCGACGCCCTCCGCGCGGCCCGGGCCTGAGCGTTCGAGAAGCCGCGTCGGATTCCGAGGATCCCACGGGAACTCGTAGGATGCCGTCAGTGAGCACTGCAACCGAGGATCTCCGCGGTCCCGCACACCGTGCCCGGGACACCACGCGCTGGGACATCCAGGGGCTCCGCGCCTTCGCCGTCCTCGCCGTCGTCGTCTACCACCTCTGGCCGAACCGGCTGCACGGCGGGTTCGTCGGCGTCGACGTCTTCTTCGTCATCTCCGGCTACCTGATCACCGGCCACCTCCTGCGCGAGCAGCGCTCCACCGGTCGGATCCGGCTCGGGCAGTTCTGGTCCCGCCGGGCGAAGCGCCTGCTCCCCGGTGCGTTCCTGACGATCCTCGCGACCGGCGCCGCGGTGCTGCTGGTCGTCCCGAGCGCACTGTGGTCGCAGTACGGACGCGAGCTGATCGCCTCGACGGTCTACGCCCAGAACTGGGAACTCGCGGCGAGCTCGGTCGACTACCTCGACGCCGACAACCAGGCCTCGCCCTTCCAGCACTTCTGGTCGCTGTCGGTCGAGGAGCAGTTCTACATCGCGCTGCCGCTGCTGCTGCTCCTGCTCGCCCTCGTCGTCCGGAAGCGGATCTCCCCCGTCAGGACGGCACGCGTCCTGCTCGGCACGGTCGTGGCGGCCTCGCTGGTGTGGTGCATCGTCCAGACGGCCACCAACCCGGGCGTCGCGTACTTCTCGACCGCAACGCGTGCGTGGGAGTTCGCGCTCGGTGGGCTCGCCGCGACCGTCGTGATCCGGACGCCGCGCACGGCCGTGGCCCGGCGTGTCCGGTCGGGTGCCGCGGTCCTCGGCGCCCTCGCACTCCTCGCGGCCCTCGTGGTGATCACCCCGGCGACGCCGTTCCCCGGCATCGCCGCGGCCCTGCCGGTCGTCGGTGCGGCGCTCGTGGTGACCTTCGGTGCGGGCACGCTCCTCGAGACGCTCGGCGCGGTCCGCCCGATCGCCTTCGTCGGCCGCATCTCGTACTCGCTGTACCTGTGGCACTGGCCGCTCGTCGTCATCGTGCCGATCTGGCTCGACCACCCGCTCGGCTGGAAGAGCAAGGTCGCGGTCCTCGCGCTCTCCCTCGTCCTCGCGGCCGTCACGACCGTCTGGTTCGAGGAGCCGCTCCGGTTCTCCGGGTGGGTCCGGTCGCTGCGCCCACGTCGCGTGGCGGTCCTCGGCGTCGTGTGCACGGTCGTCGTGGCCGCGCTCGGTGTGTCGACGCTGACCGCGGTGCACGTGCAGGAGGTGCAGGCGGCGACCTTCACGAGGCAGCTCGAGGACGGCGACGCGCCGTGCTTCGGTGCGGCGGCGGAGATCAGCGCCGCGAAGCCCTGCGTGGACCCGCGCCTCGCCGACGTCCGCGTGCCCGCTCCGTCCGCCGCGAAGGAGGACGACCCGAACCCCTCGCCCGACGAGCCGGACCCCAACTTCCGCAAGTGCTGGAGCGGCCGGTTCGACCCGTGCGTGCTCGGCAAGGCGTCGGGGTACTCGAAGCACCTGCTCGTCATCGGCGACTCGCACAGCAACACCCTGCTCGGCGCGTACCGGGACATCGCCGAGCGGAACGGGTGGCGCATCGACCTCGCCGGCATCGGCGGGTGCTACCTGACGACCGCGCACCAGCAGGCCCTGAGCCCCGCATCGGGCCGCGGCTGCGACCGATGGAAGCAGCAGGCGATCGCGTTCGTCGCCGAGCACCGCGATGCCGATGCCCTGGTGGTCGCGCACTCGACGACCCAGATGCCGGTCGACGCCCCCGAGGGCGCAGAGCGCGACGACGCGACACGCGCCGGCCTGCTCGACGCATGGCAGCGGGCCGCGGGTGACGAACTCCCCGTGATCGCGGTGCGCGACAACCCGGTCCCCCGACGCGACGTGGTGGCCTGCGTCAGCCGGATGACCGGCCCCACGGACGGCTCGTGCGACAACCCGCGGTCGGTGGCGCTCGCCCAGACGGACTCGTCGGCCGAGGCGATGGCGGAGTTCACCGCGGCGGGCGGCACGGGCGGTGTCGTCGACCTGACGAAGTACTACTGCACGCACACCACCTGCCCGGCCGTGATCGGGGGCGTGCTCGTCTACCGCGACACCAGCCACATCACGGGCACCTGGGCGAAGTCGCTCGAGCCGTACATCGACCAGCAGCTCAAGCAGGAGCTCGCGTCGTTCTCGCGGTGACCTGACGCGGTCCAGGAGGCGCGGTGCCAGCCCGCACCGCGCCTCCTGACCCGCAGGCACGCGTCAGCGGCGCGCGGCCGCCAGCAGTTCGCGGTACCGGTCGCCGACAGCGTCCACGGTGTGGGCTGCCGCGGTCTCGGCCGCGGCACGGCCGAGTCGCTCGGCGAGCTCGGGGTCGGCGAGCAGGCGGTCCACCGCCGCAGCGAGCGCCGCGGGGTCACCCGGCTCGACGAGCAGGCCGTTCACGCCGTCCTCGATGACGTCGACGATGCCGGGCACGGCCGACGCGACGATCGCGCACCCGGCGGACATCGCTTCGAGGAGCGCGACGGGCAGCCCGTCGCGGTCACCGTTCGCCGCGGGGACGGACGGGTAGAGCGCGATCTGTGCCCGGGCGTACTCGGATGCGAGATCCTCCTTGCCGCGGGCACCGAGGAACGTGACGGCGGATCCGGCACGGGCCTCGAGCTGGGGACGGAGCGGGCCGTCGCCGACGACCGCGACCTCGCTCGGCTGCTCGGCCGTCCGGTCGAGCGCGTCGAGCAGGACGATCGCGCCCTTCTTCTCGACGAGTCGGCCGACGAAGAGCACCCGGCCGGGCACGCGGGTCTCGCGGGCGACCGCACGGGTGATCGGCTCGAGGTCGACGCCCATGGGGACGACGTGCACCTGGTCGGCGCGGGCACCGAGCTTGCCGAGCTCCCGCGCCATGTCCGTGCTCATGCAGGTCACCGAGGCGGCGCTGCGGATCACGGAGCGCTTGACGGCCTGGAGGAGCGGGTTGCGCAGGGCGTACAGGTCGCCGCCCAGCGTGGTCACGACGCGCGGCAGGTCACCGAGCACGAGCTGGCCGACGGCGCCCTGCGGGATGATCCAGTGCAGCAGCGCGACGTCGGGCCGGGAGCGGCGGCGTTCGCGGCGGAGCGCGGCGGCCATCGCGACGAAGAAGAACGGGACCTGCACCCAGCGGGACCGCTTCGCCCGGAGGTTGTCGACGATCGCGCCGTCGGCGAGGTCGCGCCACCGGGACGGGAAGTACGCGTACCGACGCACCTCGACGTCACCGATGCGCTGCTCGGCGGCGGCGCCACGGGTCATCGGCGCGACGACGACCACGCGGTACTCGTCGGACAGGGCCGTCGCGAGGTCGAGCACGAAGCCGGGCGTCCCGTCGCCGGCCTCGGCCGGGAAGGTCGACGCGGCGACGAGGAGGGTCGGACGGAGATCCGGATCGGGTCGCATCCAGCGCGCTCCCTTAGAGTTGTCGGTCGATGGACGCACAACAGCCTACGGGTTCGGCCGCAGGGTCACCCGACCCGCTCGACACCTCCTCCGACGTCGCCACGGGCGCGGTGCCGACGACCGGTCGACGCGCTCGCGTGCTGACCGCGGTGAAGTGGGTGGCCGCCGTCGTGGCCGTCGCGTTCCTCGTCTGGAGCATCGCGAAGCAGTGGGACAAGATCGTCCACGACTTCGCCCGCCTCGACGCGACGACGGTCACCGTCGGCGTCGTCTTCACGATCGTCGCCCTGGTCGCGAACATGCTGTCCTGGCGCGCGATGATGGCCGCGAGCGGGTACCGGGTCCGGGTGGCCGCGGCGTCGTCGATCTTCTTCGTCGGGCAGCTCGGCAAGTACATCCCCGGTGGCGTGTGGTCGATCGCGGCCCAGGCCGAGCTCGGTCGGGCGCACGGCCTGCAGCGCACCGGCAGCGCGGTCGCCGCCCTCGCCTCGATGCTCGTCAGCATGGTCACGGCCGCGATCGTCGGGATCGTCGCCGTGCTGCTGTCGTCGTCGACCGGGTTCCAGACGTTCTGGTGGCTCATCCCGGTGATCGTCGTCGGCCTGGTGTGCCTCACCCCGCCCGTCCTCGGCCGGCTCATCGCCCTCGCGTTCCGGGTCCTGCGTCGCCCGCCGCAGGACACCACCCTGACCTGGTCCGGCACGGCGATGTCGCTCGTCTGGTCGCTCGTCATGTGGGTGGCCTACGGCGTGCAGGCAACCGTCGTGCTCCGGGCCTTCGGCGCCGACTCGCCGACCCTGTTCCCGGTGGCCGTCGGCGCGTACGCGGTCGCGTGGCTCGTCGGCTTCGTCGTGGTCATCGCACCCGCCGGCCTCGGCCCGCGCGAGGGCATCCTCGTGCTGCTGCTCGGGAGCGTGGCGGGCGGGTCCGCACCGTTCGCGCTGGCCGTCATCAGCCGGGTGTTCATGACCATCGGCGACGTCGTGCTCGCCGGTGTCGGGGCCGCGCTCGCCGCCCGGCACCGCCGACGCAGCGCCCTCGCCACACCCCGATCGAGCGCCCCGGTTCCTCCCCGCGCAGACTGATATGGTCGCTTTCCGACCGCGCAGTGCGCACCACAGCACCACGAGGAGGCGCACCCCATGACAACACTCCACGTCGTCGTGGACCAGATCGTCGCCCCCGTCCCCGGCGGCATCGGTCGGTACGCGGAAGAGCTCACGCGGCACCTCATCGAGAACGCCCCGGACGGCTGCGACGTCGCCGGCATCGTGTCCGCCGTCGGCAAGGACGAGCTCGCGCACATCCGGATGCTGCTCCCCGGACTCGGTGACCTCGACCGCCTGGCGCTCCCCCGTCGCGAGCTCTCCGTCGCCTGGCAGGGCGGTCTCGTCGGGAACGTCGGACGCGGCATGGTGCACTCGCCGAGCGTGCTCGCGCCGCTCGTCAAGCACGACCGCTTCAGCGACCCCGGCCGACAGACGGTCGTCACCGTGCACGACACCGTGCCGTGGACGCACCCCGAGACCCTCACGCCCCGCGGCGTCCACTTCCACCGCGCGATGGTGAAGCGCGCGTGGAAGCACGCCGACGCCGTCGTCGTCCCGACGCACGCGGTCGCGAGCGCCCTGAACGGCATCCACCGCTTCGACGAACGCCTCCGGGTGATCGGCGGCGCCCCGAGCGGGCGACTGCGGACCCCGGTCGACGCGGACCTCCGCGCCGAGCGGCTCGGCCTGCCGGAGCGCTACGTGCTCGCTGTCGGCACGCTCGAGCCCCGGAAGGGCCTGCGGTACCTCATCGAGGCGATGGCGCACCCGGACGCACCCGCGGACGTCCCGCTCGTGATCGCCGGGCCGGACGGCTGGGGCGACGTCGACGTGTACGGCACCGCGGAACGCGCGGGGCTGTCCCGCGAACGCGTGAAGGTGCTCGGCCGGATCGACGACCAAGACCTCGCCGTGGCGTACGACCGCGCGACGGTGTTCGTGTTCCCGAGCCTGGCCGAGGGCTTCGGGCTCCCCGTGATCGAGGCGATGAGCTTCGGGACGCCCGTCGTGCACTCGGACGACGACGCCGTGCGCGAGGTCGCGTCGGACGCCGGTGTCACGGTGGCCCGCGATCCCCGAGACTCCTACCCGGAACGGCTGGCGCAGGCCGTCTACCAGGTGGTCAACGACCCGCTGCTCGCCGGGCAGCTGGCCGTCGCGGGACCGGACCGTGCCCGCATGTACGACTGGAAGGACTCGGCTGCCGAGACCTGGCAGTTGCACGCCGACCTGTAGCGGGCCGCCCGGCCTGCAACGGGTCGCCCGTCGGCTCGGACTACAGCGAGTCGCGCAGGCGCTGGGCCTTCTCCTCGACGAGCTGCTCGAGCCCGTCGGCGTACTCGCCCAGACGCGCCGCGACGGCAGGGTCGGACGAGCCGATGATCCGCGCAGCGAGCAGCCCGGCGTTCGCCGCACCGTTGATCGCCATCGTCGCCACCGGGATGCCGGCGGGCATCTGCACGATCGACAGCAGCGAGTCGAGCCCGTCGAGGCGTGCCAGCTGCACCGGGACGCCGATCACCGGCAGGGTCGTCATCGAGGCGACCATCCCCGGCAGGTGCGCCGCGCCACCGGCCCCGGCGATGACGACGCGGATGCCGCGTGCGGCGGCGCCGCGGGCGAACCGGGTCATCTTGTCGGGCGTGCGGTGCGCCGACACGACATCGGCCTCGAACGGGATCCCCAGCTCGGTGAGCAGGTCCGCCGCGGCGCGCATCGTCGGCCAGTCGGAGTCCGACCCCATGATGATCGAGACGAGCGGCTGGACGGGGGCTGCGGTGTCGGTCACGCCACGAGCCTAGTCGAGCAGTGCGGACCGCCAGGTGTCGCCGTCGTGGCCGATCGTCCGCTCGTCACGCACCCAGCGGGCGGCCACGGGATCGGCGGCGCCAGCGGCGACGGCGCTCCGCAGGGCTGCGCGCCAGGCGTCGACGTCGTCGGGGACGGCGGCGACGCCGTGCCCGCGGGCGTCGCGGTAGGACGGGCGGTCGGACACGACGGCCGGGAGCCCGAGCGCGGTGTACTCGATCGCCTTGAGGTCGCTCTTCGCGCGGTTGAACTCCTCGTCACGCAGCGGTGCGACCCCGGCCCGCCACCGCTGCCGGTGGTCGACGAGCCACCGGGCGAACGCCGGGTAGTGCCCGTCCGGCACCTCGACGCGGCGGTACCAGTCGGGTTCGTCGGGGTCCTCGGTCACCCCGATGACCTCGAGCCGGATCGCGGTGCCGTCGGCGGCCGTCAGGTCGGTGAAGACGCCCTGGAGCAGTGCGAGGTCGGCGCCGTGCGTGAGCGTCCCCATGTAGAGCACCCGGTGCTCGTCGGCGGGGCGGTCGTCGTCGGCGACGGGCTCCCCCGGGGTCCAGAGCGTCGGGTCCAGGGCGTTCCGGACGACCACCACGCGGTGTGCGAGCGGCCGGACGAGCGCCGCGAGCTCCTCGGTGCTGACGACGACGAGGTCGGCGCCGCGGACGAGGGCGTCGATCGAGGCCAGTCGGTCCGGGTCGTACTCGGCCCGGGCCAGACGATCGCGGCCGGAGTCGGTGAAGAAGTCGTCGTCGACCTCGGCGGCGACCCGGATCCCCCGCGCCGCTGCGGCGGCCAGGAACGGCGCCACGTCCTCGCGGCGCAGGATGTCCCGCTGGACGAGGACGGCCCGGTAGTCGGTCGTGTCGGTGCCGTCGAGGAACGCGGCGGGGTCGACCTGACGGACCTCGGCGGCACCGGAGCGCGCGAGGTGCTCGGTGCGGCGGACGACCCGGACGTGCGCCGAGGCGGGGTGCGCGCCACCACCGCCGGCCACGACGTACCCGAGGACCGGCGGCCGCGTCGGTGCCGTCGGGGCGACCGGCTGTCCGCCGGTCAGGGTGCGACGGAGTCGGCGGACGGCACGACGGACGAGATCACGCGGCATGCGGCCATCCTCCCGCACGACGGCGGGCGTCGACGTACGCCGGGGGCACGTCCACGCACGGACGGACGGGCACGGACCGGCGCATGGTCGCGTTCCTCAGCGCACGGACAGGGTCACGCACCCCATCGACGTGTCGCCGCCACGGCCGATGCCGACCGCCGTGAGGCACACGCTGCGCTTCCCGCTCGACACCGGCACCGTCGTCCGGAACCCGTGGTTCCGGCCGACCCGGTGCACCCGGTCGACGTCGGGCCGCGACACGTTCGCCGTCGCCGTCCCGACGACCTTGCCGCCGACGGTCACCCGCACGGTGACGGGCTTCGTCAGGTCGTCGCGGTCGAACGTCCACCCCGACACCGTGACGCGGCGCTTGGACCCGGACGACACGGACTCCCGGTGCGCGGTCGGCGCGACGGCCGGGGCCGTCCGGGCGGGCGCGGCTGCGGCGACCGTCGTCCCGGTCCGCGCGTTCGCGACGAGCGCCTCGGCGAAGGGCGACCACCACGTCCCGGCCACCGGACCACCGTTGCACGTGCCGTCGCTCGCGCCCGGGGTCTTCACCCAGAGCAGTGCGTCGAGGGCCGAGCCGTCGGAGACGACCCGCGGCGACGTCCCGAGTCCGGAGCCCGGCCCGTTGCACCACGTGCCGCGCCAGCCCTGGCCGTTCCGTGACGTGTCGATGACGTAGTGGGACCCACCCGTGAGCGCCGAGACGCGCTCGGCGTACGCCTGCTCCTGCGCCGTCGGGTAGTAGTTCGCGACGTTCGTGAAGAAGCCCCGGGCGCGCCGCACGCCGGCGCTCTCGAGCCGTGACGCCATCACCGCCGGCGGGACCCAGTTCGAGTTCCCGGCGTCGAGGTAGGCGGGCACACCCGCGGCCGTGAACGCGGCGACCTCCCGCGCGAGGATGCGGTAGCGCTGGGCGTCGAGCGTGTCACTGCACGCGCTGTTGCTGAGCATCGCCAGGGAGTCCGGTTCGACGATCACGGCGGCCCGGTGCCCGGCGACACGTGCCACGATCTGGTCCACCCAGGCGTCGTACGTGGCCTCGTCGAAGCCACCGGCGGAGTACCCGCCGCAGTCGCGCTGCGGGATGGCGTAGGTGACGAAGACCGCGGTGGTGCCCGTCCGCTCGGCCCCCGCGATCGCCGCGTCGATGGTCTTCGTCAGCGTCGCGCCACGGGTCCAGTCGCCGAGCCAGATGGCGACGGGGTACCCGGCGATGGTCCGCGCCGCCGCCGCGCCGCGCGGGTCGCTCGTCGCCAGGGCAGCCGCCTGCTTCGCCGCCTCGCTCGTGTCGGAGCGGTACGGCCCCGCGGCGTACAGCGACGTCGCGCTCGCCGCGCGGATCGACGCGGCACTCGTGGCCGCGTCGGCGGCGGTGGGCGTCAGCGTCCCCGCGGCGAGCGCGACGAACGCGCCCACCGCTCCTGTGGTGGCGAACACACCGGCGCGGCGCATGACGGACTCCCTGCAGACTCGACGACCCCTGACGAGTCCATGGGAGCACGCGCCGGAGCGCGGGTACACACGCCAGATCGGGTGCCACCCGATGGGGTGTCCGCTCTTCTGCGGACCGTGCGTGCGGACGTCAGACCCGACCGGACGACCGACGGGAGGCGCGGTGCGGGCCCGCACCGTGCCTCCCGTCGGGCGTCGTCAGCGTCGGGACTGCAGCCTCAGTCGTCGAAGTGCGCCGCCGCGGCCCGTGCGCGGTAGGTGACGTCGTCGAGGTCGTCGCCGATGACGGTGACGTGGCCGACCTTGCGGCCGGGCCTCGGCGCCTTGCCGTAGAAGTGGTACTTCGCCTCGGGGAACGCCTCGAGCGCGCCCGGGTACCGTCCGGCGAGGTCGCCGTCGGCCGGCCCGCCGAGGACGTTCACCATCACCGCAGCAGGCGCGAAGGAACCGGTCGCGCCGAGGGGCAGGTCGAGCACGGCGCGCAGGTGCTGCTCGAACTGGCTGGTCGTGGCGCCGTCGATGGTCCAGTGGCCGGTGTTGTGCGGACGCATCGCGAGTTCGTTGATGAGGATGCGCTCGTCGTCGGTCTGGAACAGCTCGACCGCGAGGACGCCGGTCACCCCGAGCTCCGTCGCGATGCGGACGGCGATGTCCTCGGCCATGTCCGCGATGCGCCCCGCGCTGTCGGGGGCGGGGGCGAACACCTCGGCGCACACGCCGTCGCGCTGCACGGTCTCGACGAGCGGCCAGGCGACGACCTCGCCCGAGGGCCGCCGTGCGACGGACTGCGCGAGTTCGCGGGTGAAGGCCACGAGCTCCTCGACCAGGAGCGCCTGCCCGCCGCCGGCCTCGGCGACGGCGATGAACCAGTCGGCGACGTCGGCCGGGTCGGTGACCACGCGGACACCCTTGCCGTCGTACCCGCCACGTGCGGTCTTCACGACGGCGCGGCCGCCGTGGTCGTCGAGGAACGCCTGCAGCTCGTCGGGGTCGTGCACGGCGGCCCAGTCCGGTACCGGCAGTCCGAGCTCGGTGAGGCGCGTGCGCATGGTGATCTTGTCCTGCGCGACGGCGAGCGGCGCCGGACCGGGGTGCACCGCGACGCCGGCGTCGACGAGGGCAGCCAGGACGTCCTGGGGCACGTGCTCGTGGTCGAAGGTGACGACGTCGACGTCGCGCGCGAACGCGAGCACCGTCTCGACGTCGTGGTAGTCCCCCTCGGCGGTGGCCGCGATGGCGGCCGACATGCCCGGCCCCTCGGCCAGCACCCGGATGTCGAGCCCGAGCTCGACCGCCGCCGGCACCATCATCCGAGCCAGCTGTCCTCCACCGATGACCCCGACGCGCAACGCCATGCTGTGTGTTCCTTCCGTCGTTCACACCGTCCGGCGAGAACGCGCTGTCTAGAATCGATGTTCGGGTCGCCGTCGTGTGCGACCGCCTGGTCGGCCGTGCAGCGCACGACCAGGGACAACTCTACGGACCCGGGAGAGACCGTGCGGCGACTGGTGGCCCAACTGGCACGCTTCGGCGTCGTCGGTGCGGTGGGGTTCGTGGTCGACACGGGCATCTTCAACCTGTTGCGGGCGACCGTGCTCAGCCCGGACGAGGTCCACTCGGGACCGTTCTGGGCGAAGGTCGTCTCGACCGTCGTCGCCATCTTCGTCAACTGGATGGGGAACCGCTACTGGACCTTCCGCGAACAGCGGCGGGCGGTGGCGACGCGCGAGGGCGTCGAGTTCGTGATCGTCTCGCTCGGCGGCATGGTCATCTCGCTGGGCTGCCTGGGGATCTCCCACTACGTGCTCGGCCTGACCTCGGCCCTGGCGGACAACATCTCCGGCAACGTCATCGGACTCGTGCTCGGCACCGTGTTCCGCTTCTGGCTCTACAAGGTGTGGGTGTACCACCCCGAGCGCGGTCGCGCCCGGGCGGCACGAGCTGCCGAGACCGACGGGCCGACGAGCGCCGCGTCGACGAGCACCGCGTCGACGGTCTCCCAGTCGTCGGTCGCCGGTTCCGAGGTCGCCGGCCAGTAGGTCCCGCCCGGTGGGCACCGGGCCAGTAGGCTCGAGGCGCCGCCGACCGAGGTGGCGTCGCCGACCCCGGGAGTCCGCTCGATGCAGTCCGAACCGCACCCCGCCGTCCCGCGGCGCGAGCGGCTGTGGGTCGGCGTCACCACGGCGGTGTTCGGGCTCTGGCTCGTGCTCTGGGCCCTCGTCGTCCCGGCCTTCCAGGCACCGGACGAAGCGGCGCACCTCGACGCCGCGGTCCACGTCGCGACCGGGTCCGGGTGGCCGGCTCCCGGCACGATGCACGTCACGAACGCCGTCCGCGCCGCCCTGCAGGAGCAGGCCGACGGCGACTCCTCGGCGTGGTCGACCGTGAGCGGGCTGCTCGCGGCACACCCAGGTGACTCCACGACCGTCAACCAGATGTCGCAGCACCCGCCGACGGCCTACGTGGTCGACGCCGTCGTGCTCCGCGCGCTGCACTACGGCTCCCTGCGGTGGGACCACGCGCTCGTCGCGCTCCGACTCGTCGACGCCGTCCTCGTGACCCCGCTGGCGCTCCTCGCGTGGGCGTCGGTCCGCCGTGTCACGCGATCGCCGCGCGCCGCCCTGCTCGGTGCCCTCGCCCTGTTCGCCGTGCCGCAACTGGCCTCGATCGGGGCCTCGGTGACGAACGACGCCCCGACCCTCCTGCTCGGCGGCGTGGTGGTCTGGCTGGCGACCCGCCTGCTCACCGGGGACCTGACGCGCCGGACGCTCCTGACGACGGGCGTCGCGCTCGGCCTGCTCGTCTGGACCAAGGGGACGGGGCTCCCCGCGGTGCCGTTCGTCGCCGTCGTGATGCTCGCCGCCGGAGCCGGCGTCCTCACGTTCCCTCGCCGGCTGCTGCGCACCGTGGCGGTCCTCGGGGTGTCCGCGGCGATCGGGGCGTGGTGGTGGCTGCGCAACCTCGTGCGCTTCCACACCCTGCAGCCGGACGGGTACACCGCGCTCCGCCCGGACCGGCCGTTCCCGGACGGTCAGGGTCCCTCGGTGTGGCACTTCCTCGACGTCAGCTGGGGCACCCTCACACGGACCTTCTGGGGGTCGCCGGGGCAGCGAGCGCAGGTCAGCATCGGCGACCTCCTCACCGCGGTCCTGACGCTGGTGGTGCTCGTCGTCCTGGTCGGGTGGGCGTTCCGTCGCGGCCGAACCCGCCGTGCGGCGTGGTGCCTGGCGGTCTTCCCCGCCCTCCTGCTGCTCGTGCAGACCGCGAGCAGTGCCCGGGCCTACCTCGACACGACCCAGGTCGCGGGGACGCAGGGCCGCTACCTGTTCCCGGCCCTGCTGTGCCTCGTCGTGCTCAGCGCCGTGGCGTGGCGGCGCCTCCCCCTCCCTGGGCGGGGCCGAGCAGCGCTCCCCCTGGTGCTGTCCGTGGCCTTCCCGGCGATCGGGACCTGGGGGATCGCGGTCGCCGCCGGGTGGTTCTGGAACACCGCGAGCGGGCCGATCTCGGCCGCCAGTGTCGACCGCTACGAGGTCTCCGGTCCGGTGCCGTTCGCCCTCGTCGCCGTCGTGGGGGTGCTCGTCGTCGTCGGGTGGGCCACGGTGGTCGTGCGGCTCTGGGCGCCGAGCGGCGTCAGTTCCCGGACACCTTGACGACGTCGACGAGGCACGGCTGGACCGGCGCCGACTTGATGTCCTGGCAGGTCTGGTCGACGGTGAAGCTCTCCTCGAGGGTGCCGATCGCCGAGTAGTCCCGGTCCTTCGGGATGAGCGCGTTCGAGTAGTTCAGGAAGTACTGCACCCCGGACCGCTTGAGCAGGTCGACGAAGGCCGGGTCCTCGTAGTCGTACTGCTGCCCGTTCTCGCCGTACATCTGGGTGCCGGTCCGGAAGGCGACGAGCACGGTGTCGCGGGTGTTCGTCCCGAGGATCCGGCTGCCGGCGGGGAGCGTGTGGTTCGCGACGAGCAGGTCCGGGAGCGGCTCGTCCGGCGTGACGACGCCGCCGAGCACCTGTCCGGCGGGGATGCCGGACGGCTTCGTGGTCATGACCGAGAACGGCGCACGCACCCCGTTGACGTTCTGGCTGTACGCCGCGACGACGAGCACGGCGCACGCGACGACCGTCGCGACCTTCCGGACCCGGCGACCCCGCCTGGCCGCGCGCCAGATCGTCGGCAGCAGGGCGGCGGCGATCAGCACGGACCCGGTGAACAGCGGCAGGTAGTAGCGGGCGTTCCCGCCCTGGGTGTCCACCGTCGCGATCCCGGCGTACCCGAGCAGGTACACGCCGGAGAAGATGCCGACGATGCTCGCGAACACGAACCGCCGGTAGTGCACCACCCCGGCGACGACCGCGCCGACGAACACCACGCCGATGGCGAGCGCGAACGGCGCGAACGAGCCGATGCGGAGGAAGTAGAACGGCAGCGCCTCGAGTCGCTGCTCGACGTAGTACCGCACCTTGCCGACGAGCGTGGTGGTCTGGCTCCGGGACGACTCCGTCGCCGACCCCGCGACGGACTCCGCCGGCACGGTCCGCTCGGCGGTGAGGAGCCCGGCGTCGTAGATCGACGGCGTCCGGTCCTCGTTCGGCGAGACGGCCCGCGCGTTCGGTGGCGTGGGGATCCGGTACTCGTCGGCGTCCTTGCCGGACGAGTCGCTGAACTTGCCGGACACGTTCACGGTCAGCGACGAACCGACCTCGACCCCGCCGAACTTCACGGACAGGGCGACGACCCACGGTGCGGACACGAGGACCACCGCGACGAGGGCGACGACGGGCAGCAGGACGGAACGGCGTTCCCGAGCCTCGGGACGGTCCTGGAACCAGCGGACGACGGCCCACACCGGCACCACGACGAGGAAGACGGGGACGAGGAACGCCTTCGTGCAGTACCCCAGCGCGCACACCGCCCCGAGCAGCACCCCGGTGAGGACGATCCGCCGGATCGACCCGTGCCAGGCGCGGTCCGCCGCGAGCAGTGCCCAGAGGAACCCGAGGCACCAGACGAGCACGAGGGTGTCCGGGGTCTGCAGGCTGACGTTCGCCATCATGAGCGGCGTGGTCGCGGCGATCGACCACCCCGCCGTCCAGCCGTTGCCCGTCGTCCGGAGCAGCAGCCACGCCCCCATCGCCAGCACGGCGACGCTGGACAGCGTGTTCACGACGGCGAAGGCGGTGGTCTGCCCGACGCCGATCGCGATGAGCGGCGCCATCAGCCAGGACACCATCGGCGACCAGTACCCGTTCACGGCGTCCGCCCAGTGCCACTCGGCGTACTGCTTGGCGATCGACATGTACGAGATGCCGTCGATGTTCGTCACCTCGAGCCGCGTCCGGTACGCGACGAACGCCACGAGCAGCGCGGCGACGGCGAGGAGCGCGCCGTTCGCGAGGAGCGACGCCCGCGAGGGACGACGCCCCTCGTGGAACGCCCCGAAGCGTCGTCGGTGCGGAGCGGCGGGACCCGAGGGGACCGCGGCGGGACGGTCGTCGGTCAGCGCGTCGTCGATCGTCATCCCCCGCCCCCGCGCGGTGGTCAGCGGCCCATGCCGCGGTAGGTGAAGCCGGCTGCCGTCCAGGCGTCGCGGTCGAGGCAGTTGCGGCCGTCGACCACGATCGGGTCCGCCACGAGCGCGGCAACCGCGGCCGCGTCGAGCTCGCGGAACTCGGTCCACTCGGTCAGGACCAGCACGAGGTCCGCGTCCCGCAGCGCGTCGGTGGCGCGCTCGGCGTACTCCAGCTCCGGACGCACCCGGCGCGCCGTGACCACGGCCTCCGGGTCGTACGCGGCCACCGTCGCCCCGAGGGCCTGCAGCCGTCCGGCGATGTCGAGCGCCGGTGAGTCACGGACGTCGTCGGAGTTCGGCTTGAACGCCAACCCGAGCACCGCGACGCGCTTGCCGGTGACGTCCCCGCCGAGCAGCTCCTGCGCGAGCTCGACCACGTGCGCACGACGACGCAGGTTCGTCGCGTCGACGTCGGCCAGGAACGCCAGCGACTCCCCGACCCCGAGCTCGTCCGCCCGCGCCTGGAACGCCCGGATGTCCTTCGGCAGGCAACCGCCACCGAACCCGAGGCCGGCGTTGAGGAACTTCCGGCCGATGCGGGCGTCGTGCCCGATCGCGTCGGCGAGGGCCGTGACGTCGGCCCCGGCGACCTCGGCGATCTCCGCCATCGAGTTGATGAACGAGATCTTGGTCGCGAGGAACGCGTTCGCGCTGATCTTCACCAGCTCGGCCGTGGGCAGGTTGACCACGAGCCGCGGCGTGCCGGCGGCCAGGGCCTCGGCGTAGACCTCGTCGAGGACGTCGACGGCGGCCTGTCCGGCGGCACCGTCCGGCACGCCGTAGACGAAGCGGTCCGGGCTGATCGTGTCCTGCACCGCGAAGCCCTCGCGGAGGAACTCCGGGTTCCACACCAGCGTCGCACCGGGGACCGCTTCGGACACCTCGGCGGCCAGGCGCGCCGCGGTGCCCACCGGGACCGTGGACTTGCCGACGACGAACTCGCCCGCGGACAGGTGCGGCGTCAGCGCCGCGACCGCGGCGTCGACGTACGTCAGGTCCGCGGCACCGGTCGGCCCCTGCGGGGTGCCGACGGCGAGGAAGTGCACGCGCGCACCGGCGACCTCGGCCATGTCGGTCGTGAAGCGGATGCGACCGGACGCGAGCGCCTCGCGCAGGATCTCCGGCAGACCGGGCTCGAAGAACGGGGCCTCGCCCGCGGCGAGCCGTTCGATCTTGGACGGGTCGACGTCCACCGCGACGACGTCGTGCCCGAGCTTGGCCATGGAGGCGGCGTGCACGGCACCGAGGTAACCGCAGCCGATGACAGAGATACGCACGTCGAAGACGGTACCGGAGTCTCGGTGGACTTCGGGTGCACAGCGCCCGTCGCCGGGGAACCGTCAGGGGCGGACGTCGCCCCAACGGGGGCGGTCGGCGCCGCCGACGATCTCGTCCCAGTCGGGTTCGCGGTGCCGGCGCCGTGCCTCGTGCGCCTCGACGAGGTCGTGCAGGACCGCGACGACGAGGTCCGCGTGCGGGACGTCACCGAGCACCAGGGCCGGTTCGTCCCCGGGGAACACGAGGACGTCCCCGGACCGGAACACCCCCTGCAGGCCGCGGCGCCGCACCGTCACGTCGTAGCCCCGCGAGTGCAGGAGCTCCCGTCGGGTACGCGTCCCGAGGCCGTGCACGACGACCAGACGCCGGGTGGTCACGACGTAGCGCTCGGACATCCAGCGGAAGAGCGGCATCGCCCCGCCGAGGAACACCAGGAGTACGACGAGGCCGGCCACCACCGCGTTCAGCCACGCGAGCTGGGCACGGAACACACCGAAGCCGAACCCGCCGGCGAGCATGACGAGCACCACGAAGACCGCCGGTCGCACCAGCCGGCGCGCGTGCGGCCGCAGCCGCGCGACCACGCGTTCGGGCGGCGGCTCGTCGGTCATGCCGTCATGCATACCGCAGGTGGGTGACGTCCCCCACGGCGACGTCCCTGGAGACGCCCGCTCGATCCCGGATCGTGATCCGACCCTCGTCGTCGATCCCGGTCGCGTCGCCCTCGGAGGTCGTGCCGTCCGGCAGCTCGAGGCGGACGCGCTGCCCGATCGTGCCGCAGGCCGACCGGACGTGGGACCGGACCCGTTCCGCGTCGTCACCGCCCGCGACCAGGGCGACCACGGCCTCCTGGACCGCGCGGAGGAACGCGGCCAGCACGCGGTCGGCGAGCTCCGGTGCGGAGCCTGGCGCCCCCTGGAGCGCGAGTGAGGTCGCGGTCGGGGTCGGCAGCCGGTCGGCGGGGATGGTGAGGTTCACCCCGGCGCCGACGACGACGCTGCCGTCGTCCGCGACCTGGCAGAGGATGCCGCAGACCTTGCGGCCGTCGACCTGGACGTCGTTCGGCCACTTCACCGCGACACGGGGTGCGGGCCCGGAGGCGCGGCCCGGCTCGGTGGGGACGCCCAGCTCCGCGGCGATCGCGTCGCGCATCGCGGCCCCGGCGACCAGCGGCAACCACCCGCGGTCACGGTCGTCGAGGTCGGCGCGGACGAGCAGGCTCGCCGCGAGCGTCTCGCCGGCCGGGGCCGTCCAGCTCCGGTCGAGCCGGCCGCGTCCGGCCGTCTGGTCGAGCGTCGCCACCACGCTGCCGTGCGGCTCGGTCGACGCGACGGCGAGCAGGTCGGCGTTCGTGGACCCGGTCGTCGCGGGCTCGGTGAGGACGGCGCCGGCGGCCTCGACGACGGCTCGGGTCAGCGGGAACGTCGACGGCACGGGTGTGGACATGCAGCAAATCTACGGGCAGGAACCGTGGGGGACCTCCAACCGGCCCCGCCGTCACCGCCGGTAGGGTGAGCGGGTGACTTCAGGAGACACCCCCGATCTCTCGACGACGGCCGGACGGCTCGCCGACCTCCGCGAGCGGTACCACGAAGCCGTGACCGCCGCGGGCGAGGCCGCCATCGCCAAGCAGCACGCCAAGGGCAAGGGCACCGCGCGCGAACGCATCGAGCAGCTGCTGGACGAGAACTCGTTCGTCGAGTTCGACGAGTTCGTCCGGCACCGCACCCACGCCTTCGGCATGGAGTCCAAGCGCCCCTACGGTGACGCGGTCGTCACCGGCGTCGGGACGATCCACGGCCGGAACGTCGCCGTCTACGCGCAGGACTTCACCGTCTTCGGCGGCTCGCTCGGCGAGGTCGCCGGCGAGAAGATCGTCAAGGTGATGGAGCACGCGCTGAAGACCGGCGTGCCGATCATCGGCATCCTCGACTCGGGCGGCGCCCGCATCCAGGAGGGCGTGGTCGCGCTCGGCAAGTACGGCGAGATCTTCCGCCTCAACACGCAGGCGTCCGGGGTCATCCCGCAGATCTCGATCGTGATGGGCCCGGCGGCCGGCGGCGCGGTCTACTCCCCCGCCCTCACCGACTTCGTGATCATGGTCGACAAGACCAGCCACATGTTTGTCACCGGCCCGGACGTCATCAAGACGGTCACCGGCGAGGACGTCGGCTTCGAGGAGCTCGGCGGCGCGCAGACACACAACGCCGTCTCCGGCGTCGCGCACTACCTCGCCGAGGACGAGACCGACGCGCTCGACTACGCCCGGTCGCTCATCGGCTTCCTGCCGGACAACAACCTGTCCGACGCGCCGGCGTACGACGTGGCCCCGGAGCTCGAGACCACGGACGCCGACCGCGAGCTCGACGTCGTCATCCCGGACTCGACGAACCAGCCCTACGACGTCACCACGATCATCGAGCACGTCGTCGACGACGGTGAGTTCCTCGAGGTGCAGCCGCTCTTCGCGCCGAACATCCTGATCGGCTTCGGTCGGGTCGAGGGCCGCACGGTCGGCATCATCGCGAACCAGCCGCAGGCCATGGCCGGCACGCTGAACATCGACGCCGGCGAGAAGGCCGCGCGCTTCGTCCGGTTCTGCGACGCCTTCGGCATCCCGATCCTCACCCTCGTCGACGTGCCCGGCTACCTGCCCGGCACCGACCAGGAGTGGACCGGCGTCATCCGCCGTGGCGCGAAGCTCCTGTACGCCTACGCCGAGGCCACCGTGCCGCTCGTCACCGTGATCACCCGCAAGGCCTACGGCGGCGCGTACATCGTCATGGGCTCGAAGCAGCTCGGCGCCGACATCAACCTCGCGTGGCCGACCGCCGAGATCGCCGTCATGGGCGGTCAGGGCGCCGTCAACATCCTGTACCGCGCCGAGATCAAGCGTGCCGAGGAGTCCGGCGAGGACGTCGCCGCCGTCCGCGCGAAGCTGGCGAACGAGTACACGTACAACGTGGCCTCCCCGTACCTCGCGGCCGAGCGCGGCGAGCTCGACGGGATCATCCAGCCGCACGCGACGCGCGTCTCGGTCATCAAGGCGCTGCGGGCCCTCCGCGGGAAGCGTGCGACGCTGCCGCCCAAGAAGCACGGGAACATCCCGCTGTGACGGGCGCACGCTGATGGGCCGCCACGCCGCTGCCGTCCCCGCCGTCCCCGCCGAGCGTGCGGCCTCCGCCGCCGCCGACGTGCGCGTCGTGTCCGGCGAGCCCACGCCCGAGGAACTCGCCGCCGTCATCGCCGTCCTGCAGCGGCAGGCCGACGAGGCCGCCTCGCTCGGCCGACCCGAGGTCACCGTGTCGCCGCGGTCCGGGTGGGACGCGTCCGCTCGGGGGCTCCGTCGACCGCTCGAGCACGGGGCCGGCGCCTGGAGCCGTTCGCTCCGCTAGGACGCCCCGGGGCTTGCGCGCACCGCTCGGTGCGAGCGAGCATGTACCCCTGGGTCCCGACGCACTCCGTGCCCCTCGTGGGCGGAGTTCCCGGTCCGTCTCCCCTCAGACGGGGGACAGCTCGGTGCGATGCGGTCGGAAATGGGCGATTTTGTCCCCCATAATGACGACTGACAGAGCGTTCAGCGGCAGGCATAGTAGTCAGTGTTCGGTGTCCTTCAACGAAGAACATCGCAGGTCGGTGGCCGACTAGGGTACGACGCCACCACCAGCTACGAGTCAGGGCGATATTCGGGTTGTCGCTCAGACTCGGGTCGTGAACGGGCCGGTCGGTTTCCGACCGGCCCGTTCCCCGTTTCCGGGCAGGTCGAGACGCGTCCGCCGCCGGCGATCCCGGCGCGACGAGGTCGTCCGCCGACTCGGGTCAGACGACCTCGTGCCGCGGGATCTCCAGCCACACCACGACCGAGTCGTCCTCGTCGCCGTCCTCGTCGTCCATGCCCGCGCCGAGGGCCGCCGACTCGCTCGCAGCGAGGTCGAGCCGCAGCCCCACGACGGTCACGGCGGACGCCGAGCCCTCGGGGACCGTCCGGATGATCACGTTGTCGGCCTCACGGGCCTGCCGCAGCGCATCGGCGATCCGAGCGTGCACGCGGCGCAGGTCGGGCATCTCGAGGTCGTCGAGCCCACCGTCGTCGTGCAGCTGGACGGTGGCGCCGCGACGACGGAGCCGCATCACCTCGTCGCGGACGTCGTCCGACAGCAGCGACCGACCGCGGATCTCGTCGCGGATGGCCTGCTCGAGGTGCAGGCACTCGGCACGCTCGGCGTCGTCCAGGTCACCGCCGGTCTCGATGATCCGCTGCAGCATCGGCAGCGCCATCCGCGTCGTCTGGCTCAGGCGGAACTGGCGCTCGAAGACGTGGGCATCCTGCGCCGCCTGCCAGTCCGCCGTCTCCTGCTCGGCGCGGACGAAGTCACGGGTGACGCGCGTGGCCCGACTCGTCGCCGCGGCGAGACCGGTGGCGATCGCGACCCACGACACGCTGCCGAGCACCCCGAGCGATCCGAGTGCCCCGAGCCCGGCCCAGGCGACGGCGTGCACCGCGAGGAAGCCGACCCCGACCCAGGCGAACGGTCCGCGACCGCGCACCACGAGGACGACCATGAGCGTGCCGACGGCGGCGATCCACCACGTGCCGTTCCCGGGCCCCGCTGCCAGGTCGACGGTCGGCGACGCGACGATCGGCAGCACGACGGCGGTCGCGAGCGCGAAGCACGCGGCCCAGACCGGCAGCGAACGCCCGTGCACGAACACCGCGACCCCGGTCGCGGCCGCGTAGAGCACCATGCACGCGAGGACCGGGCCGATCTCGGCCGCCCCCGGGAGCGTCGTGGCGGCGAGGACCAGGTGGTACACCGAGAAGAGCGTGGCGAGCCCGATCGCGACGCCGGCGGGCAGTGAGGCCTTCACCGCGGCTCCCCCGTCGTCGGGCGCCAGTCGAGGAGTACCCGCGTGCCCGCTCCGGGCGCGGTGACGATCTCGGCGGTGCCACCGACCGCGACGACGCGTTCCAGGATCGAGCGGCGGACGCCGAGTCGTTCGGCGGGGATCGTCGCGGTGTCGAAGCCCGTCCCGCGGTCACCGACCTCGACGTGCACGCCGGCACCGCGCTGCTCGACGACGATCCAGCGTTCGACGTCGGCCGGGCCGGCGTGCTGCACGCTGTTCACCGCGGCCTGGACGGCCGCGGAGGCCACGGCGTCCGCCACGATCGCGGGGACACGGGCCGTCCCGAGGTGCCCGCGGTCGACGCGCACCGGCGCCGCGAGGGCCCCGACGGCGTCGGCGATCCGCTCCCGCAGGTCGACGAGCGGGACCGGCGGTGCGTCCCCCGGACCGTCCGACGCGGCCGCCTCGAGGTGGTCGATCGCGTTCCGGGCCATGCGCGCGGCGAGCACCCGGGCGTCACGGGTGTCCGCGCGCGCGGCGGAGAGCAGTGTCGTCAGGACGCTGTCGTGGACGATCGCGTCGACCTGGACCCGTTCGACCTCGGTCGCGTGCTCGCGGATGGCGTGCGAGTACCGACGGACCGCCGTCGCCTGGGCAGCGTCGACCGCCGCAGCCGCACGGCGCAGCACGATCACGATGATGAGGGCGGCACCGCTGAGGATCGCCGTGTAGAAGCCGTTGAGGACCGCGCCGGCGCCCGCGTCGCCGCCGGCCGGGGTGAACCGGATCACCACGTAGACGGCCGGGACGAGTGCGGTGTAGACCGACGCCCGCCACGGCGCGAACCCCATGGCGGCGGCCGTCGACCCGACGGTGCAGAGCCACCACGGCCACGGTGCCTGGTCGGACGGGATCGGCTCGCGGGCCGTCAGCGGCCAGGTGACGAGCACGACGAGGAACACGAGGGCGCAGACGATCTGCGCGATCTGGGCCAGGCGCCGCACGAACACCGACGCCCCCACGAACAGGAACGACGCGGCGAGCGCGCAGGCGGCCACCGGCCCCCACACCGGGTCGAGGTACGGCAGCTGGGACAGCACCGCGGGCACCGTCGTGGCACCGAAGCCGAGCGCGGCCACGGCGATGAGGATCGCGAAGGCACGCTCGACCGACGCCTGGGTGATGGACGCGCGGACACTCCGTGCGGGATCGGCGCCGAACGGCGCGGGCTCGATCGCCCCGACGGCCGTCCTGGCGGCCCCGGCCCCTGCGGCGGGCGCGGCTCCGGCACCGGCCGTCGTGCCGGGACCGGCCCCGGCGCCGTTGCCGGGTGCAGCGTCCGCCGCCGTCATGCTGTTCAGCGGCCGTCGCCGTCGGGGTCGATGCCCGAGTCGAGCCCCGGCAGGATGCCGTCCTCGACCGCGCGACGGAGCAGGTCGACCTTCGTCGGGGCGGGTCGACCGACCTCGACGTACTTGACACGGATGCGGTCGAGGTACTCGCGGGCGGTGGAGTAGCCGATGCCGAGCTGCTGCGCGGCCAGCTTCAGCGGGAGGCCCGAGGCGTACAGGTGCAGGATCTCGCGCTCGCGCCGTCCGAGCTGCGCCTTCGCGAAGTCGCGGTCGGCGTCGATCGCACTGGCCCACTCGAGGTTGTTCAGCACGTCCCCGCGCGCGACGGTGGCGACGGCGGCCATCACGGTCTTCGTCGCCGAGGACTTCGGGATGACGCCGGCCGCCCCTGCGGCCAGTGCCTCACGGACGTTCGCGACGCGGTCGGCGATCGAGTGCACGAGCACGGCGGAACCGGTGCCCTGCACACCCTTCACGTTCGCGGTCACGGTCGAGCCGTCGCCGAGGGACAGGTCGAGGACGACGACGTCGACCTCGCGCCCACCGAGGTTCTCGATGTACTCGGGCACGCTCGCGGCGGTGAGCACCACCTCGAACCCCTCGTTCTGGCACGCTGCCTGGATCCCGAGCCGCACGGACTCGTGGTCGTCGACGATCGCGACACGGACGGGCTTGGTCGCCAGTCCGGTCGTTCCGGTGGTGGTCGTGTCTGTTGCCACGGTGGCCTCTCTCGTCGATGTGCTCGCCGGCCCCTGAAACCGGTCCGCCATCACCGCCCAAGGATACCCAGGTCGGACTCAGGCAGCAGCGCGATGCGATCGCGCCGCGCCGACGTGTCCGCGGGCGACACGCGTCGCGCGGAACGGCCAGCCCCGTGGGTCACCGCGCAGCCGCCGCATCGGACCGAGCCGTCCCGGGCGCGTCGAGCCCGATGCGCCCGGCCCGGCCCGTGATCGACGTCAGGCGACGGGCACCAGCCGCGCCACGGCCTCGAGGTGGTGGGTGTGCGGGAAGAGGTCGAACGCACGCAGCGCCTCCAGGCGGTACCCGAGGTCGGCGAACGTCGCGACGTCGCGCGCGAGGGCCACCGGGTCGCAGGCGACGTAGACGACCTGCGCCGGCTGGAGCGCCGCGATCTGCACGACGACCTCGCGACCGGCACCGGAGCGCGGCGGGTCGAGCACGACGGTGCCGGCGCGGTGGCGCTGCCGCTCGGTCGCCGTCAGCGACGACACGGTCCGCTGCAGCCAGCGGTCGACGCGGGCGGTCTCGGCGCGCACGCCGATCCACTCGGCGAGGTTCTCCTGCGCGTGCTCGGTGGCGCGCTCGGAGCTCTCGACGCTCGTCAGCTTCGCTCGGGGCCCGACGAGGTCACCGAGCGCCGCGCCGAGCAGCCCGACACCGCCGTAGAGGTCGAGGTGCTGCCCCTCGGGGTCGAGCCGGTCGCGGTCGACGAGGTCCTGCACCGCGGCGGTCAGCACGGCGGGCGCCTGGCGGTGCACCTGCCAGAAGCCGTTGTCGTCCACCTGGAACGAGCGGTCCCCGACGGTCTCGGTGACGACGGTCGGCTTCTGCTCGTCGATCACGAGGCGCGCGCCCTCGGAGCCGCTCGGTGCGAGGACGTCGACGACCGAGGCACCGGGCATCGCGCCGCGGCCGAGCGGTGCGCTCTCCTGCACGGTGCGGCTCGCGAGCGGCAGGGACGTGACCGGGACCACGGTGTGCGACCGGGCGGCGAAGGGTCCGGCGGTCCCGTCCTCGTCCACGTGCAGACGGACCCGGGTGCGCCACCCGGTGCCGCCGGTCTCGTCGTCGCCGGGCGCGGCCTCGACGACGACGTCGTGCCCGAGGACCTCGGCGAGGTCGGTGCGGGCGAACCGGGCGAAGGAGTCGACCAGGACGTCGTGCTTCAGCGTGCGCTGGTGGCCGAGGGCGATGTGCCCGAACTCGGCGCCGCCGGCACGGACCGCGGGGTCGCGGTCGAGGGCGGCCTCGGGCCAGACGTGGTCGACGCGGTGCTCGCTCGGCGTCTCGACCGACACGGTGTCGGCGCGCCAGAACGACTTCTTCCGGTCCTCGGTCACCCGGGCACGGACGCGCTCGCCCGGGATCGCGTCCGACACGAACACCACCCGCCCCTCGTGCCGTGCCACCGAGATGCCGCCGTGGGCGATCCCGGTGACGTCGAGGTCGAGCAGCGTTCCGACGGATTCACCCATGGTTCGATGTTCCCATGCGTCTGTACCTCGCGAGTACCTCCCCCGCCCGCCGTGCCCTGCTCGCCCAGACCGGGATCGAGCCGGTGCTCGTCGCGCCGGGTGTCGACGAGGACGCCGCGGTCGCCGGGGCCGCCACGTCGCTCGGCCGCGACCTGACCGGGCCGGAGCTGGTGGCGATGCTCGCGGTCGCCAAGGCCTCGGCCGTCGCGGACGCCCCGGTCGACGGGTCCCCGGTCGACGGCTTCGTGTTCGGCGGGGACTCCGCGTTCGAGGTCGACGGCGTGCTGTACGGCAAGCCCCACGACCCCGAGGTCGCCCGGGAGCGGTGGCGGCAGATGCTCGCCGCCGGCGGCGGCACGCTCTGGAGCGGGCACTGCGTCGTCGACCGGCGCCGCGTTGCAGACGCACCCGACGTCCTGGACGCACCCGCCCAGCGGCCTGGAGGCGCGGGTCGGGCCGACACCGTGCCTCCCGTCCGCACCGTGGACGCGTCGGGCGGTGGACCGCTGGGCGCCGCCGCCTTCGTCGCGGGTGTCACGCCCGGCGGGTCGGCGATGGTCGCCGCCGGTGACCACGTGGTGGCGGTCGACAGCGCCGTCCTCACCTTCGCCGACGACATGTCCCCCGAGGAGATCGACGCGTACGTCGCGACCGGCGAACCACTCGAGGTGGCCGGCGCCTTCACGATCGACGGACGGGCCGCGGCCTACATCACCCGGATCGACGGCGCACCGTCGGCCGTGGTCGGGCTGTCGCTCCCGGTGCTGCGGTCGATGCTGCTCCGCGGCTTCGGCATCGCCTGGCACGACCTGTGGGCACTGTAGACATCCACACTTCTTCGCGCTCGTTCTTTGTGGGTGCCAGTCAATTCGTGGCCCTCCCGCACGAATACGCTGACTTACCATGCCCCGTATCAGCAAGGTCCTCATCGCGAACCGCGGCGAGATCGCCGTCCGCATCATCCGCGCGGCCCGCGACGCAGGCAAGGCATCGGTCGCGGTCTACGCCGACCAGGACCGTGACGCCCTCCACGCACGCCTCGCCGACGAGGCCTACGCGCTGAACGGCACCACGAGCGCCGACACCTACCTCGTCATCGACAAGATCATCTCGGTCGCCCGACGGTCCGGCGCCGACGCCGTGCACCCGGGCTACGGCTTCCTGGCCGAGAACGCCGACTTCGCCCGTGCCGTCATCGACGCGGGGCTGACGTGGATCGGGCCGTCGCCCGCGTCCATCGAGCAGCTCGGTGACAAGGTGTCCGCGCGTCACGTGGCCGAGAAGGTCGGCGCGCCGCTCGCACCGGGCACCATCGAGCCCGTCAAGGACGCCTCCGAGGTCATCGCGTTCGCGGACGAGGTCGGCCTGCCGGTCGCCATCAAGGCGGCCTTCGGCGGCGGCGGCCGCGGCCTGAAGGTCGCCCGCACCCGCGACGAGGTCGAGTCGCAGTTCGAGTCGGCGACGCGTGAGGCGATCGCGGCGTTCGGTCGGGGCGAGTGCTTCGTCGAGAAGTACCTCGACAAGCCGCGCCACGTCGAGACCCAGTGCCTCGCCGACGAGCACGGCAACGTCGTCGTCGTCTCCACCCGCGACTGCTCGCTGCAGCGTCGCCACCAGAAGCTCGTCGAGGAAGCGCCCGCGCCGTACCTCACCGCCGCACAGACGGAGCGCCTGTACGAGTCGTCGAAGGCGATCCTCCGTGAGGTCGGCTACGTCGGTGCCGGCACGTGCGAGTTCCTCATCGGCGCCGACGGCACCGTGTCCTTCCTCGAGGTCAACACGCGCCTGCAGGTCGAGCACTGCGTCTCGGAGGAGGTCACCGGCATCGACCTCGTCCGCGAGCAGTTCCGCATCGCCGAGGGCGGCGTGCTCGACTACTCCGACCCCGTGGCACGCGGCCACTCGTTCGAGTTCCGCATCAACGGCGAGGACCCCGGTCGGAACTTCTTCCCCGCGCCGGGCCCCGTGCACGCGTTCCACGCGCCGTCCGGCCCCGGTGTCCGCGTCGACTCGGGCGTCGTGTCCGGCGACGTCGTGTCCGGCTCGTTCGACTCGATGCTCGCGAAGCTCGTCGTCACCGGCGCCACACGCGCCGAGGCGTTGGAGCGCTCGCGCCGTGCCCTCGCCGAGTTCGAGGTCACCGGCCTGCCGACCGTGCTCCCCTTCCACCGTGCCGTCGTGTCGGACCCGGCGTTCGCGACGTCGGACGACGAGCCGTTCTCCGTCTACACGCAGTGGATCGAGACCGACTTCCAGAACGACATCCCCGCGTGGAGCGGCTCCCCCGAGGAGCTCCCCGCGCCGGCCGACCGCGAGAGCGTCGTCGTCGAGGTGCAGGGCAAGCGCATCGAGGTCACCATGCCGTCGATCGTCGGCGTCGGTGGCGCTGCGGGTCGTCGTCCGGCCGGGCCCTCGGCTCCCCCGAAGCGTCGGTCGTCCGGCGTGCGCGGCGGGCTCGCCTCGTCCGGGTCGGTGACGTCCCCGATGCAGGCCACGGTGGTGAAGCTCGCGGTCGCCGAGGGTGACACCGTGGTGAAGGGCGACCTGCTCGTCGTGCTCGAGGCCATGAAGATGGAGCAGCCCGTCGCTGCCCCGCGCGACGGCGTCGTCACGGGGCTGAACGCCCCCGTCGGCCAGACGATCTCGTCCGGCCACGTGCTGCTCGAGCTCGCGTAGGCGCGAACGCGCGCGCCGCCGCGCGCCGCGCTTCGCACAACCAAAGTCCCTTCGAACCACAGCATCGCGCGGTTCGGAGGGACTTTGGTTGTGCGCGAGCACCTCGAGCGCCAGTCGCCATCAGCGCAGTCGGGCGAACGAACGCCGGCTCGTCGGGACGCCCAGTCCTCGAAGGAGCGCCCGGAGCACCTCGGCATCATGTGCTTCCGGCCATCCGAACCGTCCCACTGCCTGAACCTCCGGATGCCTGCGCAGCCTGTCTTCTCGTCGCTTCTCCGACACCACGACGTCGGCAACGGTCGTCCCGGCTGCGCGGAGCGCCGGGTCGACGTACTTCGCCTTCCCGTCGAACTCCAGAACCACACCCTCGTCGGGGAACCAGAAGTCCACCCGTGCGATGAAGCCGTCCGCATCCCAGAACTCGCGCTGGAGTACGGGACGAGGGGCGCCGGCCTCGTCGAGCGCGACTCGTCCGATGGATTCCCCCGGCGATCCGCTCGCGGCGTCGGCGAGCTCGATCGCCGTGATCGCTCGCTGCCGCCCGTGGACGGCGTTCCGGGCGACGACTTCGGCACGGATGTCGTCTCGGGCCAGTCCGCGTCGGAGCGCCGAGTCCAACGCCGGCACGGACATGCGGAGGTCGTACGAGATCGCGAGGTCGGCGGCAGTGCTCACGAGGTCGGTGAGCCGGCGGCCGTTCGACACCATGGCCTGTGTCCGGATCGTCCGTTGGGCGCCTGGCCGTTTGCGGACGTGCGCCAGTCCCTGCGACGTCGTCCGTCGAGGATCGAGCACGTCGACGGTGTCGGGGAACTCACCGGTCCAGGGCAGGCCGTGCAGCGCGGCCGCCGACGCGTGCGAGACCACGAGACGAGGGGCGAGACGGTCGTGCACCGCCTTGATCCGCGCAATGTGTCGCTCTCCGGGCGTGGCTCGTCGCCATTCAGCTGCGTCGACGAAGCGACCGGGGACGAGGCGTACGAGGTCTCCGGCATCCGCCGCGCGCTGGAGGGCTCGCCCCCTGCGGCCGGACGGATCGGCGGTGCCACCGTGGATGATCGTGAGTCGTGCCATCGCACGAGCGTTGTCCGGGATTGCCCCACCAGCGCACATCGTGGCCGCTTCCGTGGACGGCGCGCCCTTCGGGTGGGTGTGTGGAGGAGGACGCGATTCGCCGCCGCACAACGAAGGTCACGTCGAGCCGGGGAAGACCACGGTTCGACGTGACTTTCGTTGTGCGAGGCGCCGGGCGCGGGCGCGGACGCCGGCACCGCAGAGCGCCGCGGCCCCGGCCTACGACACCAGGGGGCGGACGTCGGCGGCGAGGGCGTCGACGAGCGCCTGCGCCTCGGCGGGGGTCGCGGCGACGGTGTCGATGTAGACCTTCACCTTCGGCTCGGTGCCGCTCGGGCGGACGATCACCCGTGCGTCGCCCGTGAGCTCGTAGCGCAGGATGTCCGACGGCGGGAAGCCCTCGACACCGTCGGCGTAGTCGGTCACCGCGAGTACGGAGAGCCCACCGAGCGTCGTCGGCGGCTTCGACCGCAGCGACGCCATGACCTGCCCGATGCGGGCGAGGTCGTCGACCCGGGTCGCCACCTGCCCGGACGCGAACGCCCCGAACTCGGCGGCGAAGGCGTCGAGCTGCCCGGCGATCGACGACCCTGAGGCGGCAAGCTCCGACGCGAGCGACAGCAGCGACAGCGCCGCCGAGATGCCGTCCTTGTCGCGGACCACGTCGGGGTCGACGAGGTAGCCGAGCGCCTCCTCGTAGCCGAACAGCAGCCCCGGCACACGCGAGACCCACTTGAAGCCGGTGAGGGTGTCGCGGTACTCCAGCCCGTGCCGCGCGGCGACCCGGGCGAGCGCCGGCGACGACACGATCGACGCCGCGAGCGTCCCGCCCACCCCGGCAGCGGACGCCTGGGCGGCAGCACGCCACCCGAGCAGCCACCCGACCTCGTTGCCGCAGAGTCGACGGAAGGACCCGCTGCCGTCCGGGATCGCGAGCGCCAGACGATCGGCGTCCGGGTCGTTCGCGATGACGAGGTCGGCCCCGACGGCGACGCCGCGCGCGATCGACAGGTCCATCGCCCCCGGCTCCTCGGGGTTCGGGAACGACACCGTCGGGAACGCCCCGTCCGGCTCGATCTGCTCGGGCACGGTCACCGGCTCGGCGAACCCGGCCGCCTCGAACACCGCGCGGGCGGTCTCCCACCCGACACCGTGCATGGCCGTGTAGACGACCTTCGGCTGCGCGTCCGGTGCGAGCCCGGGCACAGCCACCGTCGCCGCGGTGGCGGACACGTAGGCGTCGAGCAGCTCGGACGTGGCGACGGTGTAGTCGGTGGCGCGGTGCAGGTCGGTGATCGAGCCAGCGGCGACGGCGTCGATCGCGGCCGCGATGTCGGCGTCGACCGGCGGCACGATCTGCGACCCCTCGTCGTCCTCGCCGAGGTAGACCTTGTACCCGTTGTCCCGCGGCGGGTTGTGGCTCGCCGTCACCATCACCCCGGCACCGACGTCGAGGTGCCGCACGGCGAACGCCAGCACGGGCGTGGGGAGCGCCGACGGCAGCAGGGTGACCTCGAGTCCGAGGCCGCGCATGACCTCGGCCGAGTCGCGCGCGAAGACGTCCGAGTTCACCCGGCCGTCGTAGCCGATGACCACGCTCTGCCGCCGGCCGGTGTCGATGAGGAACCGGGCGAGTCCGGCCGCGGCCTGCGTGACGACGACTCGGTTCATCCGGAGCGGTCCGTACCCGAGCTCGGCGCGGAGGCCGGCGGTGCCGAACGCCAGGCGCCCGGCGAACCGCGCGGCGAGGTCCTGCACGGCGGGACCGTCGCCGGTCGCCGCCCGGTTGATCGCCGCATCGAGCGAGGAACGGGTCACCGGGTCCGGGTCCTGCGCGAGCCAGTCCCGTGCGGCAGCGACGACCCCGTCGACGTCGAGCTTCACCGGTCGTCCCCGAGCGCCGTCACGACCCGGGCGAGCAGGTCGGCGATCACCGGCTCGGCCTCGCGGCCGGCCTCGAGCACCTCGGCGTGCGACAGCGGCGTCTTCTGGATGCCGGCGGCCAGGTTCGTGATGAGCGAGAAGCCGAGGACCTCCATGCCGGCCTGCCGCGCGGCGATGGCCTCGAGCGCGGTGGACATGCCGACGATGTGCCCGCCGATGGTCTTCGCCATCTGGACCTCGGCGGGGGTCTCGTAGTGCGGACCGCGGAACTGCGTGTAGACGCCCTCGTCCAGCGAGGGGTCCACGCCGCGGGCGACCGCTCGGAGCCGCGACGAGTACAGGTCGGTGAGGTCGACGAACGTGGCGCCCTCGAGCGGGCTGTCGGCGGTGAGGTTGATGTGGTCGCTGATGAGGACCGGGGTCCCGGGCGTCCAGTGCTCCTTGATGCCACCGGCACCGTTCGTGAGGACCATGATCGACGCCCCGGTCGCCGCAGCGGTCCGGACGCTGTGCACGACGCGGCGCACCCCGTGCCCCTCGTAGTAGTGCGTGCGCGCACCGATCACGAGTGCGTGGCGACCGTCGGCCAGCCGGATCGAACGGACCGTGCCGGAGTGTCCGGGCACGGCGGAGGCGCTGAAGCCGGGGACCTCGGACGCCGGGATCTCGGACACCGTCTCGCCGATGAGGTCTGCGGCCTTGCCCCAGCCGGAGCCGAGGGTCAGGGCGATGTCGTGGCGGTCGATGCCGGACTTCGAGGCGATGACCTCGGCGGCGTCACGCGCGACCTCGAACGGGTCTGCGGCGGGGTCGTTCAGCGGGTTCTCCGTGCTCATGCCCCAACTCTAGAGGGCACCGAACCCGCCGAGCGGTCGTGGAACGGCGTCAGTGTTCGCCGAGCGCCCGGTCCACCGCGGCCGTGATCTCGGCCTGGTCGAAGTGGTTCCGGATCACGATGACCTCGGCGTAGGTGGACCCGATCGCCTCAACGAACTCCTCGCTCGTGAGGATCACGTTCGCGTCGTCGGACACCCGCTGCACGGACGCCACGTCGGCCGCCACCACCGAGGCCGTCAGCCCGAGGGTCACGAGTGCCTTCTCGGCGTTCACCTTGAGGATCGCGCTGGCCCCGATGCCCGCGCCGCAGATGGTCACGATCTTCACGCGGACACCCCCATGATCGCGCGGACCTCGTCCGCCGTGGTCGCCGCGGCGATCCGACCGGTCACCGAGGCGTCGTTGAACAGGTTCGCGATCTCGCCGATCGACTCGAGGTGCGTGCCGACACCGGCGACCGCGAGCCCGAGCACGACCCGGACGGGGTCGTTGTGCGGGTGCCCGAACGTCACCGGTTCGGCGAGCGTCACCACGGACAGCCCGTCCCGGAGGACCGCCGGCCCCGGCCGGGCGTGCGCGAACGCGAGCCCCGGCGAGATGACGATGTACGGCCCGTGCTCCTCGACGAGCGCGATCATCGCGTCGGTGTAGGGCTCGGTCGCCGCTCCGGACGACACGAGGGCACCACCGGCCGCGCCGAGCGCGTCACGCCACGAGGACGCGGTCGCCCCGAGCACGACGGCGGAGTCCGGCAGCGGCGGCAGTGGCATGCGTCAGGCCTCCTGGTGGCCGGCCGTGATGGTGGCGATGACGTCCTCGCGGTCCTCGAGCGGCAGGAACGAGCCGAGCGCCGCGTTGATCTGGAACGCCGCGAGGTCGTCGAGGTCGTAGCCGAACGTGCCCGCGAGCAGCGCGAGCTCCTTCGACAGCGTCGTGTCGCTCATCAGGCGGTTGTCGGTGTTCACGGTCACCCGGAAGCCGAGCTGGTAGAGCACGTCGAACGGGTGGTCGGCGAGGTCGTCGCCCCACGCCGCGATCGCGCCGGTCTGCAGGTTCGACGACGGCGAGACCTCGAGCGGGATCTCGCGGTCGCGCACCCACGAGGCGACCTCGCCGAGGGAGGCGAGCGTCGAGCCGTCACCGGCGTCGGACAGGGTGACGTCCTCGAAGATGCGGACGCCGTGCCCGAGGCGCAGCGCACGGCCGTCGACGAGCGCGGACCGGATCGAGGCGAGCCCATCGGCCTCGCCCGCGTGCACGGTGACGGGGAACAGCTCGGACGCCAGGTGGTCGAAGGCGGCGCGGTGGTTCGAGGCGGGGAACCCGGCCTCGGCCCCGGCGATGTCGAAGCCGACGACCCCGTGGTCGCGGTGCCGGACGGCGAGCTCGGCGATCTCGAGCGATCGGTCGGCGTGCCGCATCGCGGTGACGAGCTGTCCGACGCGGATGCGACCACCGGCGGCGTCGACGGCTTCCTCGATGCCGGCCTGCACGGCCTCGACCGTCTCGTCGAGCGTCAGACCGCCGCGCAGGTGCTGCTCGGGTGCCCAGCGGACCTCGCCGTAGACCACGCCGTCGGCGACGAGGTCCTCGACGAACTCCTTCGCGATGCGGTGCAGCTGGGGCGCCGTCTGCATCACCGAGGTGGTGACGTCGAAGGTCTTGAGGTACTCGACGAGCGACCCCGAGTTCGACTGGTCGGCGAACCACGCACCGAGCGCCACGGCGTCGGTGGTCGGCAGCGCCACGCCGGCCTCGGCAGCCAGCTCGACGATCGTCGCCGGACGCAGGCCACCGTCGAGGTGGTCGTGCAGCGAGACCTTGGGCAGGTCGTTGATGACCGCTCCGGCGTCGGGCAGGCGGTAGGTGGTGGCGTCGGAGCTCATGCACTCAGGCTATCGGTGGTCACCGACCGAGCGCAGGCACCGGTGCACAACAGACGACGGGACCCACTGGAGGCTCTCCACAGCCGGGCAGGCAGCCGCGGCCCGGCCGGTGGCCGGTCCCACCGCCCGGGTTCAGCCCGTGATGCGCTCGCGCACGATCGGTCCCCGCGCGGGCGCCTCGGTGCCGATCGACCACGCACCCTCGAGCGACTCGAGCGCCCGCGGGATCCGCGACGCGTCGTCGGTGTGGAGCGTCCAGAGCGGCTGCCCCGCGGCGACGGTGTCACCGGGCTTGACGTGCAGCTCGATGCCCGCCCCGGCCTGCACCGGGTCCTGCGCGCGCGCACGGCCGGCACCCAGGCGCCAGGCCGAGACGCCGAACGGCAGGGCGTCCTGCTGCGCGAGCACGCCCGACGACGGTGCGGTGACGACGTGCTGTTCGCGGGCGACCGGCAACGCGGCTGCGGGGTCCCCGCCCTGCGCCTGGATCATCCGGCGCCAGGTGTCCATCGCGCGGCCGTCGGCCAGTGCGGCGGCGGGGTCGGCGTCCGGCAGTCCGGCCAGCGCGAGCATCTCCGACGCGAGTGCGACGGTCAGCTCCACGACGTCGGCCGGCCCGCCGCCCTCGAGCACCTCGACCGACTCGCGCACCTCGAGCGCGTTGCCGATCGTCAGCCCGAGCGGGATCCCCATGTCGGTGAGCAGCGCCGAGGTCTTCACCCCGGCGTCGTTGCCCAGGTCGACCATCGTCTGCGCGAGCTCCCGCGACGCCTCGTACGTCGGCATGAACGCACCGGACCCGAACTTCACGTCGAGCACGAGCGCACCGGTGCCCTCGGCGATCTTCTTCGACATGATGCTCGAGGCGATGAGCGGGATGCACTCGACGGTCCCGGTGATGTCCCGGAGCGCGTAGAGCTTCTTGTCGGCGGGGGCCAGGCCGGAGCCCGCGGCGCAGATCACCGCGCCGACGTCGGACAGGATCTCCATCATCCGGTCGTTCGACAGCGCCGCCTGCCAGCCCGGGATCGACTCGAGCTTGTCGAGCGTGCCCCCGGTGTGGCCGAGCCCGCGGCCGGACAGCTGCGGCACCGCGACGCCGAACGACGCCACCAGGGGCGCCAGCGGCAGCGTGATCTTGTCGCCGACCCCGCCCGTTGAGTGCTTGTCGACCGTCGTCTTGCCGAGCGACGAGAACGACATCCGCTCCCCCGACGCGATCATCGCGAGCGTCAGGTCCTTCACCTCGCGTCGCTCCATGCCGTTCAGGAAGATCGCCATCGCCATCGCGGCCATCTGCGGGTCCTCGACGTAGCCGCGCGTGTAGGCGTCGACGAGCCAGTCCACCTCGGCGGTGCTGAGGGCGCCGCCGGAGCGCTTCGTGCGGATGAGGTCGACGGTGTCGAAGGGCTCGACGGCCATGGGATCAGTGCTCCTGCTGGTAGGTGACGAGGGTCCGCGGCCCGAAGGCGTCCGGCAGGACCTCGTCGATGGTGCGGATGCCGGAGACGGTCTCGAGGAGCATGCCCTCGGCCGAGTGTTCGAACAGCAGCTGGCGGCACCGGCCACACGGCATCAGGGTCGCCCCGTCGCCGTCGACGCACGTGAACGCCACGAGCTTGCCGCCGCCCGTCATGTGCAGCTGCGAGACGAGCGAGCACTCCGCGCAGAGCGTCACCCCGTAGCTCGCGTTCTCGACGTTGCACCCGGAGACGATCCGGCCGTCGTCGGTGAGCGCCGCGGCGCCCACCGGGAACGACGAGTACGGCGCGTAGGCGTGCCCCATCGCGGCCGTCGCGGCGGTCCGCAGGGCGGTCCAGTCCACGTCGGACGGGAGGCGCGGGTCGGCCCCCGCCGCGTCGGCGGCGGTCCGGCCGCCGCGCCCGTCCAGGGCCGTGGCCGGGTCCGCCCAGCCCGTCTGGTCGGTGGACGCGACGTGGTCGTCGCCCGCAGCGTGCGTGTCGGTCATGTGCCGTGCCTCCTGGCCGTCAGCTCTTGATGTACGGCTTGCCCGCCGCAGCGGGACCGCGCGACTGCCCGACCAGGCCGGCCACCGCGAAGATCGTCACCACGTACGGGAGCATGAGCAGGAACTCACTCGGGACGGGCGAGTTGATCGCGCCGAGCGTGTTCTGCAGGTTCGACGCGAAGCCGAACAGCAGCGCCGCGAGGGTGGCCTTGATCGGGTCCCAACGACCGAAGATGACCGCCGCGAGCGCGATGTAGCCCGCGCCGGCGGTCATGTCCTTGGTGAACGGACCGACCGCGTCGAGCGTGAAGTACGCACCGCCGAGGCCCGCGATCGCGCCGGCGAGGGAGACGTTCCAGAACCGCGTGCCGGTGACGTTGATGCCGACCGTGTCGGCGGCCTGCGGGTGCTCGCCCACGGCACGGAGGCGCAGGCCCCACCGGGTCTTGAAGAGCCCGAAGGTGACCACCGCGACCGCGACGTACGCCAGGTAGACCGTGACGCGCTGCTCGAAGAACACCGGACCGATCACCGGGATCTGGTGCAGGACCGGGATCGGGACGATCGGGAACCGGACGCCCACGTTCAGCGTCGTCTCGTTCGGCGAGAGCACCTGCGAGTAGAGGAACCCGGTCAGCCCGGAGATGAAGGCGTTGATGACGACACCGACGATCACCTGGTCGACGAGGTACTTGATGCTGAACGCCGCGAGGATGAACGACACGAGCGTGCCCGCGACGAGCGCCGCGACCAGGCCGACCCACGGCGAGCCCGTGATGGACGCGACCATCGCGGAGCTGAAGGCACCGGCGAGGAACTGGCCCTCGATCGCGATGTTCACGACACCGACGCGCTCCGAGATGACGCCGCCGAGGGCGCCGAACACGAGCGGGACGCTGAGGCTCAGCGCGCCGAGCAGCAGACCGGGGATCGGCAGGGACTTGCCCGCCGCGGCCCAGGTCAGGAACCCGATCACGAACACGACGGCGAACACCGCGGTGACCCACATCGGCACGCGGCGGAGCGCACGGGTCTCGACGAGCGCGTACACGGTGAGCACGGCGAGCAGCACGACCACGACGATCCCGGTCGCGACGGCCGGCAGCGGCACGTCGGGCAGGGCGAAGAAGTCACCGCTGTTGGCGAGGCGGAACGTGGTCGTCCCGGTGCGGGGCAGCAGCGCGAAGAGGACGAGGGCGATCAGCGTGAAGACGCCGTACCCGATGGCCAGCTTCCAGCTGCGGGTCGTCTCGACCGGACGGCCGGCGAGCGGGGACGCGCTGGGCGCGGTGGGGCTGAGGGTGCTCACGCGGCGACCGCCTTCTTGCTGTTCTTCGTGGAGACGCGGCGACGGGCGCCCGGCTGCGGGATCCGGAAGATCGCGCGGACGAGCGGCGGGGCCGCGATGAAGAGGACGATGAGGGCCTGGATGACGCCCACGATGTCGATCGGGATGCCGTTCGCGGCCTGCATGGCGTAGCCGCCGTTCTTCAGCACGCCGAACAGGATCGCCGCCCAGAACACGCCCCACGGCTTCGACCGACCGAGCAGTGCCACGGTGATGGCGTCGAACCCGATGCCGGCGTCGATGCCGGAGGTGAAGCCCGTCGTGACCGCGCCCTGCACCTGGTACGCGCCCGCGATGCCGACGAGGGCACCGGAGATGACGAGGACCCAGATGGTCAGGGACGGCACGCTCATGCCGGCCACGCGGGCGGCGCGCGGGTTCTCACCGATGGTGCGGAACCGGAAGCCGAGCGAGGACTTGTTGACGAGCCACCACACGACGACGACCGCGATGATCGCCACCACGAAGCCGAGGTCCACGCCGTACCGCGGTCCGAACAGCGGCGGCAGCACCGCGCTGTCCTTCGTCGCGGGCGAGATCGGGTTCGGGCTGCCCGGTGCCTGCAGGAGGCCCGGCGTGCGGAGCATGTAGCTCACGAGGTAGAGCGCGACGTAGTTGAGCATGATCGTCAGGACGACCTCGTTCGCGCCCGTCCGTGCCTTGAGCACGCCCACGATGCCGGCCCACACCGCACCGCCGACGATGCCGGCGACGATCGTGAGCGGGATGTGGATCGCGGCGGGGCCGTCGAACGAGAAGCCGACCCAGCCGGCCGCCGCGGCGCCCATCAGGATCTGTCCCTGGCCGCCGATGTTGAACAGGCCCGCGCGGAACGAGAGCGCGATGCCGAGACCGGCCGCGATGAGCGGGACGGCGTAGTCGACCGAGCGGGTGATCGGGACGATGGCCTGCTGGAAGGTCGACGCCCCGAAGTTGACGACGGAGCCCTCGAACAGCGAGGCGTACGCGCCGCCGACCGCGGTGCCGATCGCCCGGAAGGTGTCCGCGGGTCGGGCGAAGAAGTACCCGGCCGCCGCGCGGACGTTCTCGTCGGTGATGGCGATGAGGATGCCGCACGCGACGAGGGCGAGCACCACGGCGAGGACCGTCACGAGGGCGGACCCGTTCACGATGCCCTGGAGCGCCGCCTGCCAGCGGTCGCCGCCCTGGCGACGTTCGGTGTCGTCGGCGGAGTCGGTCATGAGGTGCGGGGTGGCCTCGACGTCCTGCAGGCGGTCGTCGGTCAGCGGTGCGTCCGGCTGCGTGTTGTCTGGCGTGTTGCTCACGCTGCCAGCTCCGTTCCGGTCGTGTGGGTGCTCTGGAGTTCTGCGGCCATCATGCGACCTGCGCCGTTCCTTCTGGGAGTTCGCCGGCCATCATCAGGCCGAGGACGTCCCGCGGGGTGTCCGCGGGGACGATGCCGACGATCGCGCCGCGGTACATCACGGCGATCCGGTCGGCGAGTGCCACGACCTCGTCGAGCTCCGTGGAGACGACGATGACCGGGACTCCGGTGTCGCGGGTGGCGACGATGCGCTTGTGCACGAACTCGATCGACCCGACGTCGATGCCGCGCGTCGGCTGCGCCGCCACGAACAGCCGCAGCTCGCGGCTCAGCTCGCGGGCGAGGACGATCTTCTGCTGGTTGCCGCCGGACAGCCGGCCGGCGGCGGTCGCGCGGCTCGGGGTGCGGATGTCGAACTCGGCGATCTTCTCGTCGGCGAACGCGTCGCGCTCCGCCGACCGGATCGTGCCGGCGCGGACGAACTCGGCGTGGTCGGCACGGTCGAGCATGAGGTTCTCGGCGATGGTGAACTCGCCGACGAGCCCGTCCTCCTTGCGGTCCTCCGGAACGAAGCCCACGCCCGCGTCGAGGATCTGCTTGACGGTGCGGCCGGTGAGCTCGCGGCCGTCGAGCGTGACGTGCCCGGCGTGCACCGGCTCGAGGCCGAGGATCGCCTCGGTCAGCTCGGTCTGCCCGTTGCCCTGGACCCCGGCGATGGCGAGGACCTCGCCGCGCCGGACCGTGAACGAGACGTCGTCGACCAGCACGATGCCGGACGGGTCGGTGACGGTCAGCCCGTCGACGACGAGCGCGTCCTCGCCCTCGGTGGCCGGCGCCTTGTCGACGACGAGGGAGACGGCGCGGCCGACCATGAGCGCCGCGAGCTCGTTGTTCGTCGCGGTCGGCGACGCCTCGCCGACGACCTTGCCGAGACGGATCACGGTGATGCGGTCGGCGACCTCGCGGACCTCGCGGAGCTTGTGGGTGATGAAGACGATGGCGGTGCCGGCGGCGCGGAGCTGCCGCATGATGCCCATCAGCTCGTCGGTCTCCTGCGGGGTGAGGACGGCCGTCGGCTCGTCGAACACCAGCACCTTCGCGTCGCGGGACAGCGCCTTGATGATCTCGACGCGCTGCTGCACGCCGACGGGCAGGTCCTCGACCTTGGCGTCGGGGTCGACGTCGAACCCGAACCGCTCCGAGATCTCGCGGACGCGCTTGCGGGCGCCGGCGAGGTCGAGCCGGCCGCCGAACGCGGTCTGCTCCTGGCCGAGGATGACGTTCTCCGCCACGGTGAAGACGGGGACGAGCATGAAGTGCTGGTGCACCATGCCGATGCCGGAACGCATGGCGTCACCCGGGCCGTCGAAGTCCTGGACGACGTCGTCCAGCAGGATCTCGCCCTCGTCCGCCTGGTACAGGCCGTACAGGACGTTCATCAGGGTCGACTTGCCGGCGCCGTTCTCCCCGAGGAGACAGTGGACCTCACCCGGCTCGACGGTGAGCGAGATGTGGTCGTTGGCGACGAGGGGGCCGAACCGCTTCGTGATGCCGCGGAGTTCGAGCTTCATGTTCTCAGAGTCTGTTTCTGTGATCGGCGCACGGAAACGCGGGCGAGGGAGGGTCCCCCGCCCGCGTCCACCGGACTACTTGACGGTCGCCTTGGTCTCGACCTTGATCGACCCGTCGATGATGCCCGACTTGATGGTGTCGAGCTCCTTCTCGAGGCCGCTGTCGACCTTGTCGGCGTAGTCGTGGAACGGCGCGATGCCGACCCCGTCGTTCTTCAGCGTGCCGACGTACGGCTCGTTGGAGTACTTCTTGTCGGCAGCCTGCTCGACGACGTCCTTGACGGCGGGGCGCATGCCCTTCTCGACGGACGTGAACGCGATGTCCTTGTAGCGCGGGTCGGCCTCGTACAGGTCGCTGTCCGCACCGATCAGCACCGAACCGTTGTTCGCGTCCTTGATCGCCTCGGCAGCGGACTGGTAGATCGGGCCACCGACGGGCAGGATCACGTCGGCGTCCTGGTCGATGAGGGTCTGCGCGACGGCCTTGGCCTGGGTGCCGGCCTCGAAGCCGCCCGTGAACGAGCCCTTCTGGCTGTCGACGTCCCAGCCGACGACCTTGACGTCCTTCGACTTCTGCTCGTTGTAGTACTTCACGCCGTCCGCGAAGCCGTCCATGAAGATCGTGACGGTCGGGATCTGCATGCCGCCGAAGGTGCCGACGACGCCGCTCTTCGAGTACGAGGCGGCCGCGTAGCCGGCGAGGAACGCCGCCTGCGAGGTGTCGAACGTGATCGGCTTGACGTTCTCGGCGTCGATCGAGTTGTCGTCGATGATCGCGAAGTCGGTGTCGGGGTTCGCGGCGGCCTGCTTCTTCGTGGCGTCGGCGAGGTTGAAGCCCACGGTGACGATGAGGTTGCAGTTCTGGCCGATGAGCTGCTCGATGTTCGAGTCGTAGACGGTGGCGTCCTTGGACTCGGCCGACTTGTAGGTGGCACCGAGGTCCGCGGCGGCGTCCTTCATGCCTTCGAAGCCGAGCTGGTTGAACGACTTGTCGTCGAAGCCACCGGCGTCGGAGACCATGCAGGGGCGGAAGCTGGTCTTGTTGCCGGTCGCGGTGTCGGACGGGGCGGCCGAGCAGCCGGCGAGGACGGCGACGGTGCCGGCCAGCGCGAGGGAGCTCAACAGGACCTGACGGGTACGAGATGTCATGGGTGGGTTCCTCCGGGGAGCGTGCCCGGACCACGTGCGTTCCGGGCGATCGTGGCGACAGTACACGACCGCCCGGCCGGTACAGAACGCCCCTGAGGGACTCCTGGGATCAGTTACGGGATCGCGACCGCGCGGAAACGCGCCCGTAACGCGGTGTCACGGCGGGACCCCCAGTTCGGGGGACGTCAAGCGCTTTTCGTGGTGGAGCGCTACAGGACGTCGCCGCGGCCACTGATCTTCAGTGCATCCACCACACCCTTGACCCGCTGCGCGTTCGCACTCGTGGTGACGAGCAGGGCGTCGGGGGTGTCCACGACGACGATGTCCTCGACGCCGATGAGCGAGATGAGCCGCTGGCTGTGCGAGACGACGATGCCGCTCGACGAGTCCGCGAGGATGCGGGCGCCGTCACCGAGCACCGCGAGGTTGTTGGCGCGGCCGCCGGACTGCAGCTTCGCGAGCGAGGCGAAGTCGCCGACGTCGTCCCAGTCGAAGTCGCCGGGGATGACCGCCATGCGTCCGGCAGCGGCCGCGGGCTCGGCCACCGTGTAGTCGATCGCGATCTTCTCGAGCTCGGGCCACACCGCGTCGACGACGGCACCGCGTGCCGAGGTGTCCCACGCGTCGGCGAGTTCCTCGAGGCCGGCGAGGAGCGCGGGCTTCGTCCGGCCGATCTCGGCGAGCAGCACGTCGGCCCGGGCGATGAACATGCCGGCGTTCCAGAGGTAGGTGCCCTGCTCGACGTAGGACCGTGCGGTGTCGAGGTCCGGCTTCTCGACGAAGGAGCGGACCGCGTGTGCGGTGGGGGCCCCGTCGATGCCGATCGGGTCGCCGTGCGCGTGGATGTAGCCGAAGCCGATCGCGGGCTCGGTCGGCGTGATGCCGATCGTGGTGATGTACCCGGCACGCGCGGCGACCACCGCCTCGCGGACCGACCGGCGGAACCCACGGGCGTCGCCGATGACGTGGTCGGCGGCGAAGGAGCCGATCACGACGTCGGGCTCTCGGCGCCGCAGGATCGCCGCGGCGAGGCCGATGGCGGCGGTGGAGTCCTTCGGCTCGCTCTCGAGCACGACGTTGTGGTCCGCGACGCCGGGGAGCTGGGACTCGACGGCGACGCGGTGCGCCCGGCCCGTCACGACCATGATCCGCTGCTCGCCGGCGAGCGGCGCGAGGCGGTCCCACGTCTGCCGGAGCAGCGAGGTGCCGGACCCGGTCAGGTCGTGCAGGAACTTGGGCGCGTCGGCGCGCGACAACGGCCACAGTCGCGATCCGATGCCCCCGGCGGGGATGATCGCGTAGAAGTCCTCGAGTGCGTCTGCCACGTGCTCACCGTACCGGTGCCACCGTGCGCGACCTGGGTGCTTCCCGCACCCTTCCCGCACGCTCGCGGTGCGGGAGTCCGCACGCGACGGCCGCAGCCGGCCCGCCGGTCGTGCGCCGCGCCTCCCGTCCACCCGCGGGCGCGGCTGTTCACCGCCTGCGTGCCGGGCGTTCACGTCGGCGGCCCCGACGGGACACACCCGGGGCCGAGCATGGGCATCGCCATGAACGCACGCAGCGTGGAGCGCGGCACGTCCCAACGGACCGTCGCCGTCGTGACCGAGAGCTTCCTGCCCACCCTCAACGGCGTCACCACCAGCGTCCTCGCGGTGCTGGACCACCTGGAACGCCGCGGTCACCGCGCGGTCGTCATCGCGCCGGACACCCCCGGCATCGCGCAGTTCCGCTCGCGGACGCAGGTGGAGCGCTACCGCTCGTTCGACGTCCACCGGGTGCCGGCGGTCGCGTACCGCCAGTTCCCGGTCGCACTCCCGCACCCGGTGCTCGACACGATCCTCGCCGCCTCCGGCGCCGACGTGCTGCACGCCGCCAGCCCGTTCCTGCTGGGTGGACGCGCCATCACGGCGGCCGGGAGGCTCGGCATCCCCTCCGTCGCCGTCTTCCAGACCGACGTGGCCGGGTTCGCCCGCCGCAACGGCCTGACCGCGACCATCCCGCTGGTGCGGAAGATCCTCGGGCGCATCCACGCCGGCGCGTCGCTGACGCTCGCGCCGTCGACCGCGACCGCAGCGATGCTCGCCGAGGACGGCGTCCCGCGGGTCGCCCGCTGGGGTCGCGGCGTCGACACCGACCTGTTCCACCCGGCGCGGCGCTCCTCGGCGCACGTCCGGGCGCTCCGGCGGCGGATCGCCCCGCGCGGCGAGACGATCGTCGGGTACGTCGGGCGGCTCGCACCGGAGAAGGAGGTCGAGCGGCTCGCCGAGCTCGGCGGCGTCCCGGGGATCCGGATCGTCGTCGCCGGCGGCGGTCCGTCGCGGGCGATGCTCGAACGACGGCTCCGGCACCTCGACGTCACCTTCACGGGGCCGCTGCGCGGCGACGCCCTCGCGGACGCCTACGCCGCCCTGGACCTGTTCGTGCACACCGGTCCGGCGGAGACGTTCGGGCAGACCCTGCAGGAGGCCCACGCGAGCGGCCTGCCGGTCATCGCACCCGCGGCCGGCGGCCCGGTCGACCTGGTCGCCCCCGGACTCGACGGCGACCTGTACGACCCGGACGAGCCGCAGGCCCTCCGCCGCGCGGTGCTCGCCCTGCACCACGACCGCGCCCAGGCCGCACGGATGGGCTCCGCCGGACGGCTCCGGGTCGAGGGCACGACGTGGGAGGCGGTCGGCGACCAGCTGCTCGGCCACCACGACACGGCCCGCACGATCGGCGCGCCGCCCGCCGCGACGCGAGGTGCCCGGACCGGTTGGCACGAGAAGGTCAGCGCACGCGCATAGGATGGTCGTGTTCCACACGAACACGAACGGCAAGGGCTCGCCGATCGGGCGAGCCCGTCCTATGGGAGGACGAGCTCATGGCCGAGCAGACCGGAGGGGGTACGGCGACCGCCGCACCCCGGGTGACGATCGATGCGCCGCGCGCTTCTCGGACACCGCAAGGGACCCTCTACCGGGGCTCGACCGGCATGTGGTCCTGGGTCCTGCACCGCATCACCGGTGTGGCGATCTACTTCTTCCTGCTGGTGCACATCCTCGACACCGCCCTCGTGCGGCTGTCCCCCGAGGCGTACAACGCGGTCATCGGCACGTACAAGACGCCGATCATGAACCTCGGTGAGATCGCCCTCGTGATGGCGATCGTCTTCCACGCGTTCAACGGGCTCCGGATCATCCTCGTGGACTTCTGGTCGAAGGGCCCGAAGTACCAGCGCGCCATGTTCTGGATCGTGCTCGTCCTCTGGGCGATCGCCATCGCCGGCTTCCTGCCGCGCCAGCTCATGAACCTCGTCGCCGACTTCAACTAGGGGGCATCCGGATGACCACGCAGACCATCGAGCCCCCGCGCTCCGCAGCAGCAGCCCGTCGCACCACCAACTGGGAGAAGTGGGGCTGGATCTACATGCGCGGCTCGGGCGTCCTGCTCGTCGTGCTGATCTTCGGGCACCTCTTCGTCAACATGGTGGCGGGCGAGGGCGTCAAGCAGATCGACTTCGCGTTCGTCGCCGGCAAGTGGGCGTCGCCGTTCTGGCAGGTGTGGGACTCGCTCATGCTCGTCCTCGCGCTGATCCACGGGTCGAACGGCATGCGCACGATCGTCAACGACTACGTGTCGAAGCCGGGCATCCGCAAGACCCTGCTCGTCGCGATCCTCATCGCCTGCGTCGTGCTCATCGTGCTCGGCCTGCTCGTCTGCTGGACGTTCGACCCGTGCCCCGCCGGTGCAGCCGCCGCGGACCTGCCGTCGTTCTGCCCCGCGCAGTAGTCCCGCCGACCGCAGCCGCGACCCCCTACTCGCCCGCCGTCCACTCCCCCGACGGCGCGGCCACCACCCCGGAAAGGCCCCAGTGACCGAGACCACCGTTCACCACCACCAGTTCGACATCGTCATCATCGGCGCGGGCGGTGCCGGCATGCGTGCCGCCATCGAGGCCGGTCCGAAGGCGAAGACGGCCGTCATCTCGAAGCTGTACCCGACCCGCTCGCACACCGGTGCAGCGCAGGGCGGGATGGCCGCGGCGCTCGCGAACGTCGAAGAGGACTCGTGGGAGTGGCACACCTTCGACACGATCAAGGGGGGCGACTACCTGGTCGACCAGGACGCCGCCGAGATCCTCGCGAAGGAGGCCATCGACGCGGTCATCGACCTCGAGAACATGGGTCTGCCGTTCAACCGCACGCCCGAGGGCAAGATCGACCAGCGCCGTTTCGGCGGGCACACGCGCGACCACGGCAAGTCCCCGGTCCGCCGGGCCTGCTACGCGGCCGACCGCACTGGTCACATGATCCTGCAGACGCTGTTCCAGAACTGCGTGAAGCTCGGCGTGAACTTCTTCAACGAGTTCTACGCGCTCGACCTCATCATGGTGGACGTCACGGGCGACGACGGCGTCACCCGGAAGCAGCCCGCCGGTGTCGTCGCCTTCGAACTCGCAACCGGCGACCTGCACGTCTTCCACGCCAAGGCGATGATCTTCGCCACCGGCGGCTTCGGAAAGATGTACAAGACGACCTCGAACGCGCACACCCTCACCGGCGACGGCGTCGGCATCGTGTGGCGCACCGGTCTCCCGCTCGAGGACATGGAGTTCTTCCAGTTCCACCCGACCGGGCTCGCGGGCCTCGGCATCCTCCTGACCGAAGGTGCCCGAGGCGAGGGCGCGATCCTCCGCAACGCCTCGGGTGAGCGGTTCATGGAGCGCTACGCCCCGACGATCAAGGACCTCGCACCCCGCGACATCGTCGCCCGGTGCATGGTGCAAGAGGTCGCAGAGGGCCGCGGCGCGGGTCCGAACAAGGACTACGTGCTGCTCGACTGCACGCACCTCGGCGCCGAGGTGCTCGAGACGAAGCTCCCGGACATCACCGAGTTCGCCCGCACCTACCTCGGCGTGGACCCGGTCGTCGAGCCGGTGCCCGTCATGCCGACCGCGCACTACGCGATGGGCGGGATCCCGACGAACGTCAATGCCGAGGTCCTGTACGACAACACGACCGTCGTCCCCGGGCTCTACGCCGCCGGCGAGTGCGCGTGCGTCTCGGTCCACGGCTCGAACCGACTCGGCACGAACTCGCTCCTCGACATCAACGTCTTCGGCAAGCGCTCCGGCAACAACGCGGCCGAGTGGGTCAAGACCGCCGACTTCCTGCCGCTGCCCGAGCACCCGGAGCAGGCCGTCAAGGACATGCTCGACCAGCTCCGCGCGTCGACCGGCACCGAGCGCATCGCCGTGCTGCGCAAGGAACTGCAGGACGAGATGGACAAGAACGCGCAGGTGTTCCGCACCGACGAGTCCCTGGCCCGCGTCACCGAGACGATCCACACGCTCCGGAACCGGTTCATGCAGGTCTCCGTGCAGGACAAGGGCAAGCGCTTCAACACCGACCTGCTCGAGGCGGTCGAGCTCGGGTTCCTGCTCGACCTCGCCGAGGTCGTCGTCTACTCGGCCCGCAACCGCAAGGAGTCCCGCGGCGGCCACATGCGCGACGACTACCCGAAGCGCGACGACGAGAACTACATGCAGCACACCATGGCGTACCTGACGGGCGATCCGCACTCGTCACTCGCCGACGACCACATCACCCTCGACTGGAAACCAGTCGTCGTGACGCGGTACCAGCCGATGGAGAGGAAGTACTGAGATGACCGACACCCTGGTCTCCGACGCACCCCGCACCGACACCGTGCAGGACGCCCCTCCCGGATCGTTCTCGGTCACCCTGATCATCCGGCGCTTCGACCCGGACGTCGACGACGAGCCGCGCTGGCAGGACTTCGACGTCATGATGCTGCCGACCGACCGCATCCTCGACGCGCTGCACAAGATCAAGTGGGACCAGGACGGCTCGCTGACCTTCCGTCGCTCCTGCGCCCACGGTGTGTGCGGTTCCGACGCGATGCGCATCAACGGCCGCAACCGGCTGGCCTGCAAGACCCTCATCAAGGACCTCGACGTGTCGAAGCCGATCTACGTCGAGGCGATCAAGGGGCTGCCGCTCGAGAAGGACCTCGTCGTCGACATGGAGCCCTTCTTCAAGTCCTTCCGCGAGGTCCAGCCCTTCCTGCAGGCGAGCTCGGCACCGGAGAAGGGCAAGGAGCGCGTGCAGTCCGTCGCCGACCGTGCCCGCTTCGACGACACCACGAAGTGCATCCTCTGCGCCGCGTGCACGTCGTCCTGCCCGGTGTTCTGGACCGACGGCCAGTACTTCGGCCCCGCGGCGATCGTCAACGCGCACCGGTTCATCTTCGACTCGCGCGACGACGCTGCGGACGTCCGGCTCGACATCCTCAACGACAAGGAGGGGGTCTGGCGCTGCCGCACCACCTTCAACTGCACCGACGCCTGCCCGCGCGGCATCCAGGTCACGAAGGCCATCTCCGAGGTCAAGCAGGCGATCATGCGAGGGAAGGCATAGGTCGCACCCGGTAGGCTCGCGGCCATGACGTTCGCGGAGACCCGCCCCATCCTCGACCAGCTCGGCTACACGATCCGCTACGTGCAGCTCCCCGGAGAGACCCTGCACGAGCCCCCGGTCGAGGGAGCACTGCGGGTCGTGCCGGTCGAGGGTGCCGGTGACTTCGCCCTCGAGGTCGTGGACTACGGCACCGCCCGGCGTCTCGCGACCGCCCGCGGCGAAGCGGATGCCGTCGAGATGCTCCGGCGGTTCCTCAACCGTCCGTTCCCGGCACCGAAGGACATCCCCCGCCACGAGCTCGACGGGCTGCGCGACCGGGCGGCGTCCACGTACCCGCAGCTCGCGCAGCAGGTCGCGCAGGCGGGCGAGCAGGGGCTGACCATCCAGATCCCGGCGGGCGTGCCGGTCGACCGGATCGGGGGCCCGGACGGCTACCTCCTGCACCCCCTCGACACCCCGCTGGCGCAGCGGTCGCTCCCGCCGCACGTGGCCGGGTCGCCCGAGACGCACCGCTACCTGGTCGAACGGCCGTTCCTCGTGACCGTCCGGTTCGTCCAGCCCTGGTTCGACCAGCCCGGAGGCGCGCTGCGCTTCCAGACGGCGGATCCGTCGGTCACGGTGCGCGACCTCGTCGTGGACGGTTCGCTCTCACGCCTCCGCGTGGTCTGATCCGCGTCACCTGATCCACGGCTGCCGCGCCGCTCCCGCAGCACGACTGCCGCACGACGAAGCGGCCCGCACCCTCCGGTGCGGGCCGCTTCGTGGTGCGGGTCGCTTCGTCGTGCGGGATGGACTACCCGAGGTCCGGTCGGTCGAACCGCGCACCCGCGGGGTTCGACTCGAGGACGCCGAAGACGATCGCCGCGACGTTCACGAAGATGCCGATCAGCCAGAACGGGCCGGCGAGGTTCGCGTCGTGGACCCGGCGCCATCCGAGCGCGATGTTCGGGACGAGGGTGCCCAGCCACCAGATGCCGTAGAGGCCGAGGAACACGAACGCGATCGGGGACGGCGCGGCGTCACCCGACGGGTTGCCGTAGGCGTCGACCCGTGTGCTGCTCACGAGGGAGCCGATCAGCACCGCGTAGAACCCGCCGAACAGGACGATCGTGACGATGGCGTTGGCGAGGATCCAGTACCAGAACTCGCTGCGGCTGGCCCGCCCGTCGAACCGGGCGTACTTCGCGAAGAAGCGCTTGAACGCGTCGAGGAACCCGATGCCGTACCAGGGGGCCCACAGCGGCGGGACACCGTCGGGGCCGACCGGGGCGTGCTGCTGCGGCTGGTAGGGCTGCTGTGCGTAGGGCTGCTGTGCGTAGGGCTGCTGTGCGTAGGGCTGCTGTGCGTAGGGCTGCTGAGCGTACGGCTGCTGGCCGGGCTGGCCGTACGGCTGCTGGCCGGGCTGGCCGTACGGCTGCTGGCCGGGCTGGCCGGACGGCTGCTGGCCCTGCGGCTCGTGTCCGTCCGGGTTCTGCGGTGGGTACTGGTCACTCATGGATCCCCCTGTGTGTCGGCTCGAGTACGGAAGAGAGTCAACCAGACCGACGCCCCGTCGTCCGTCCCCGTCGCCCGTCCCCGTCGGACGGCGAGGCGGCCCGCTCCTCGGGAGCGGGCCGCCTCGGGTCGAGCTGGAGCGCGGTGATCAGTACCCGGTCGTCGTGCCCATGTTCGCCGCGGCCGAGGCGAACACGATGATCGAGATGATGCCGAAGACGATCGACAGCGCGGAGATGATGACCCCGGCGAGCGCCAGGCCGCGGCCGCGCTCACCCGTCTTCTTGATCTGGGTCAGCGCGATGATGCTGACGACGAGCCCCGCGATGTTCACGACGAACGCGAGGATGAACCCGACGATCGCGAGGACGCTGTAGCGGTCGGAGGCCGGAGCGGGGGCGGACTGGTAGGGCTGTGCGTTGGTCATGTGGGATCCCCTCGGTGGTGTGACGTGCTGGACGCTGCCGGGCGCAGTGCCCAGCGCTCCCGACCATATCGATCGAGCGCGGCTCGGGTTACCGCGTGACGACCCCCGATCGGGGGACGCGCACGCTCGTCGCCGCCGCTCGGAGCCCGGACCGTGCCCACTCCGGGTACTCAGCCGCGATCGGGTCGGTCGTACTGCTGCCCCTGCGGGACCGTGGCGAGCAGTCCCACGATGAGCGCGAACAGGACGCCGATCGGCGGGATGATGAAGAACAGGGCGAAGTACCCGCTGAGGTTCACGTCGTGCAGGCGGCGGACGGTCAGCGCGATGAACCCGATGAAGGTGGCGAGCGCCCAGAGCTGGACGAGGCGGTCGTCGGCGTTCGAGATGTACGGCAGCGCGTTGATGACGGAGCCCACGATGCCGATCGCCGCGTTGCCGATCACGTACCAGAGCGCCCAGAACCAGAACTCGCTCTTGCTGGCGCGTCCGTCGAACCGGACGTACTTCTTCCAGAAGCGCAGGAACGCCTGCGGGAACGGGATCCCGTACCAGGGTGCCCAGAGCGGCGGCGGCCCCTGCTGCTGCCCGTTCGGCGTGGGCGAGCCGTAGGGGTTCTGCGCGGCGGACGGCTGCTGCCCGTACGGGTCCTGGCCGTACGGGCTCGACCCACCGGACGGCTGCTGCCCGTACGGGCTCGGCCCGCCGGACGGCTGTTGGCCGTACGGGCCCGGCCCACCGGACGGTCGGCCGTACGGGTCCTGCGGCGGGTACTGGTCGCTCACGGTTCGTTCCTTCCGGTGGCCTGCTCGTGCAGAGCCGTGTCGATGCGCCTCGAGTCAAGCAGAGCCGGGGCACCGACGCGTCATCCCTGCGGACGACTCAACGGACCGCGGCGCCCCGCGGCACGTGGGCACCAGAGGGTCAGGGGACGAGTGCGAGCTTCCCGCCGGGGTGCTGCGACTCGAGCACCTCGGCGGCCTGCCGTGCTTCGGCGAGCGGGAACGTCCGCGCGACCGGGACGACCAGTTCCCCCGAGGCGGCGAGGTCGATCAACCGCTGGCGCACCGAGTCGCGGAACGCCTTGCTCTCCGGCTGGGCACCGCCGATCGCTCGGATGCCGTCCGACTCCGCCCGACCGAACGCGGCGATCGTCACGATGCGCGAGCGGTCGGCGACGAGCGCGAGGGAGACGTCGACGGCCTCGTCGGTGCCGACGCAGTCGAGCGCGACGTCGACACGGTCGTCCGTGCCGTCCCCGACGAGCGCCCGGACGCGGTCCTCGAGCCCGTCCCCGTACGCGATCCACTCGCCACCGAAGTCCGCGACGGTGTCGGCGTTCCGCTCGGACGCCGTCCCGATCACGCGGGCACCGAGGAGCCGGAGCTGCTGGAGCAGGCCGACCCCGACCGCGCCGGCGGCGCCGTGCACGAGGACGGTGTCGTTGCCGGTCGCACGGGTGACCCGGAGCATGTCTGCCGCGGTGGTACCGGCGAGCAGCAGGTTCGCCGCTTCGGGGAACCCGAGCGACGCCGGCTTCGCGAACACGTCCCCGGCGGGCACCGTGATCCGTTCGGCCCACCCGCCGGCGACCCGGAACGCGAGGACCTCGTCGCCGACCGCTCCCCCACCCGAGGCGATCTCGGTGTCCGGTCCGACGGCGACGAGGACCCCAGCGACCTCGTAGCCGACGGGGACGGGCAGGTCCGACGGGTCGCCCTGCCGGGTGTGCTTGGTGTCCGCGGGGTTCATCCCGGCGGCACGGACGTCGATCGTCACCTCGCCCGGGCCGGGTGCCGGCACCTCGGTGTCGACGTACTCGAGGACTTCGCTGCCGCCGAACCGCGGTGCAACCCAGTGCTTCGTCATGCCCCCGACGCTACGCGCGCGGTGCCGGACGTCGTCGGGTCCGCAGGGTACGGGACCGCAGCACGAGGAGTGCGGAGCCGGCGACGAGGAGCGCTCCGGCGATCGTGAGCGGGATCGTCGGGTCGCTGCCGGTGAACGCCAGCTCGGCCGGGGACGTCCCCGAGCCACCGCCGCCCGAGCCGGCCGCGACCGGGACCGCCGGGGCGCTCGACGTCGGAGCCGTCGGGGTGGCCGACGGCGAGGGGACCACCGCGGGTGCGCGGACGGTCAGGACGTACGTCTCGGTGTCGGCCGGAGCCGTGCCGTTGTCCGCCGTGATCGTCACGGTCGTCGTGCCGGGTGTCGTCGGGGTGCCGGAGATGACCCCGGTGGTGGGGTTGATGGTGAGTCCCGGCGGGAGCGTGCCACCGTCGGAGTACGTCGGCGCGGGGCTGCCGGTCGCGGTCACCGAGAACGAGTACGGCGTCCCGGCGGTCGCTGCGGTGGGCGTACCCGAGGTGATGGTCGGCGCGACCGTCTCGGAGGGCGTCCCGGGGGCCGGGCACCCGGTCGGCGCCGTGATGGTGTTCGTGTCGAGCGTGACCGCGGCGTTCCGTGCGAGGAGTCGGCCGACGACCGTCGCACCCGTGGTGGCCGTGACGGACTGGTCCGCGAGGACGGTGCCCTGGAACTGTGCGGCGCTGCCGATGGTGGCGGAGCTGCCGACCTGCCAGAAGACGTTGCAGGAACTGGCCCCGCCGGTGATGAGGATGCGCGTCCCCGACCCGATCGTCAGCGTGGACGCGGCCTGGAACACCCAGACGGAGTCCGCGCTGCCCGCGAGTGTCAGGGTCCCGGTGTCGGCGAGTCGCAGCGCGTCGCCGGTGTACACGCCGGGCGACAGGCTCAGACCGTTCAGCTCGGTGATCCCGGTCTGGGTCGGGGTGAGCGACGCGGCCACGCCGTACGCCGTCGTCGTGTCGGCCTGCGCCTGGGTGGCCGCAGCATCGGTCTGGTGCACCGTGCCGTTCACGATGCCGTTCCCGGTGCCGCCGAAACCGGTGATCGAGGTGCCCGGCGAGACGCCGAGGTCGCCCTGCACGGTCGTCGGCCCGGTGTTCGTGACGGTGGAGGCGCCGAGGGACCCGTAGGTCGCTGCGGTGCCGAGGTTGATCGGACCGTCGATGACGGTCGCGGCCGATGCCGGTGCGGAGGACGCGAGCGCGAGCGCCGCCGCCAGTCCGATCCCGGTGCCGATGAGGGTGAGTGAGCGGACGATGGGCGTGCTGGCCATGACGGCCCCTGCCTGTTCAGGAGAGGTGCCGCTCAGGTGCCGAAGGCGCCCGGCACTCGCCGTGCTGCGAGTCTGGCCCGTGTTCCTGCGCAGACTGACCCGGATTGCCAGGTTCGCCGGATCCGCGCGGTTCGGACACGCCCGGTGCCGACCGTTCCGGCACCGCGCCCGACGGTAGCGTCGTCTGGTGCCCTCTCCCCACGAAGCTCCCGACCCCGCCCGACGCCCGAGCGCGCGGCAGCGGGCCGCGGTGGTGGTCAACCCCTCGGCGGTCGACCTCGCCGCCCTCCGTTCGGCGGTCGCCACCGAACAGGGGTCGCTCGGGTGGGACGACACCGTGTGGTTCGAGACCGCTGCCGGCGACGACGGCCGCGCCGCCGCGCAGGAGGCGCGAGCCGGTGCGCCCGACGTCGTGCTGGTCGTCGGTGGCGACGGCACGCTCCGGGTGGCGGCCGAGGTCCTGCACGGATCCCGGATCCCGATCGCCCTGCTCCCGACGGGGACCGGCAACCTCTACGCACGGAACCTCGGGATCCCGATCGGTGACGTGACGGCTGCCGTCCGGTCGGCGTTCCGCGGCGCGGACCGTCCCGTCGACGTCGCGTTCGCCGCGCTGACCTCGGCGGACGGGGACACCGCCGAGCACGGGTTCCTCGTGATGGCGGGCATCGGTCTCGATGCCCGGATGGCGGCCGAGACGAACGCCGGGCTGAAGAAGCGCTTCGGGTGGCTCGCCTACTCCGACCCGATCCTCCGGTCCGTCGTGGGCAACCGTCAGATCGACCTCCGGTACCGCCTCGACGGCGGCGAGGAGCACGGCATGCGCGCACACACGGTCATCGTCGGCAACTGCGGCACCCTCACCGCCGGCCTCCTGCTCCTGCCCGCTGCGGAACCGGACGACGGACTCCTCGACGCCGTGGCGTTCCGCCCGCGTGGACGTGTCGGGTGGACCAAGATCGGCTACGGCCTCTCGCTCAACCGCTTCTTCCACCGCACGGGCTTCGGCCGCCTGCTCGCACGCTTCCTGCCGCGGTCGCGGACCCTCGGCTACACGACGGCGCGGCGACTCGACCTCGTGCTCGACGAGCCCGAGCAGCTGCAGTTGGACGGCGATCCGTTCGGCCTGGTGGCCGCCGCCAGCCTGCGCGTCGAGCACGGCGGTCTCGTGCTGCGGACGGCCTGACGCGGCGGTCCGACGCGGGTGCACGACGGACGGGAGGCGCGGTGCCAGCCGACACCGCGCCTCCCGTCCGTCTCTTGCGGGCGTCGAGGACGCTAGGCGCGCGCGGACCGCACCCGGTCCGCGAACGCGGCGTGCAGCGGGTGCTGCGGGTCGAGCCCGGTGATCTCGGTCACGACGTCCGCGTCGCTCCGGTCCGAGCGCAGCAGTGCCTGGAGTTCGACGCTCTGCTCGTCGTCCGGCACGTCGAAGCGCAGCGCGGCACCCATCGCGTCGAGCAACGCCGTCGGCTCCGTGCCGTCCTCGGCGAGGGCGGCGGCGGGCGACACGAAGCGCTCGTCACGGGAGAGCTTCCGAAGCGGCTGCCGGCCGACCCGGGTCACGGTGTCGGGCAGGTGCGGGTTCTCGAAGCGCCCGATGATCGCCTGCACGTAGGCGCGGTGCACCTCGGGGTCGAGCTCATGACGACGGACGAGCAGGTCGCTCGTCTCGGCGAGCACCGACTCGAGCTCGGAGCGGACCGCGGGGATCGCGATCGCGTCCGAGATCTTGTCCGCCCCCGCGAGGAAGCCGTGGTAGGCGACGGTGGCGTGCCCGGTGTTGACGGTGAAGAGCTTGCGCTCGATCGAGGCCGCGAGGCCGTCCACGTAGTGGGCACCCGGGATCTCGGGCTCGTTCCCGCCGAACGGTGTGCGGTCGATGGCCCACTCGTAGTAGGTCTCGACGGTGACGTCGAGGCCGGCACCGTCGGGCTGGGCCGGGACGATGCGGTCGACGGCGGTGTTCGCGAAGACGGCCTTGGCGAGCGCCTTGTCGCGCACGTCGGCCGGCAGCGCCTCGACGATGAACTCGCGCAGACGGTCGGTGGCGTTCAGGGCGTTCTCGCACGCCATCACCGCGATCGGGGCGGCGTCGGGGTCGCGCTGTTCGAGGGCCCGGGCGATGACCGGGGCGATGAACTTCAGCACGTTCGGGCCGACGGCGCACGTGACGACCGCGGCGGCGGCGATCTCGGCGACGACGCCGGCTTCGTCCTGGGCGCTGTTCAGCGCGCGGAAGTTCGTGACCTCGTGGTCACGCGCGTCGTGGCCGACCTCGTGCACGGTGTACGAGTCGGCTGCGGCCAGCGCGTCGATGAGCGGCGCGGCGACGTCGGCGAAGACGACCTCGTACCCGGCCTCGTGCAGCAGGAGCCCGACGAAGCCGCGGCCGATGTTGCCCGCGCCGAAGTGGACCGCGGTGGGGGTGCTCACTCGTTGACCTCGCCGAGGATCGACAGGATCGCGGCGGTGTCCGGCGCGTCGGTCAGCTTCTGGACCTCGTCCTCGTCGCTGAACACGATCGCGATCTTGGACAGGATGTCGAGGTGCTCGTTGTTGACACCGGCGATCCCGACGACGAAGCGGACGGGGTTGCCGTCCCAGTCGATGGGCGTCGCGTAGCGGATGAACGACAGCGCCGAGGACTTGATGGCGTCCTTCGCGTCGTTCGTGCCGTGCGGGATGGCGAGGAAGTTCCCCATGTACGTCGAGACGCTCTTCTCGCGCTCGAGCATGGCCGGGTAGTAGTCCGCGGTGACCGCGCCTGCAGCCTCGAGGATCTCGGCCGCCTCCTTCATCGCCTCCGACTTCGTCGGTGCGGTGTCCTCGGTGTGGATCCGGATCTGGCTCTCCTGCAGGACGGGCATCGGGGTTCTCCTTGCTTCGTGACGTGGCGTCGTGGACGTGTGGAGGGGACGGGCCGTGGCCCGTCCCCTCCGATACTGCACTGCGTTACTGGTTCTTGAGCTGGTCGACGACCTGGTCGTACTGCGGCGCGTTCATGAAGTTGCCGACGGACACGTGCTGTGCCCCCGGGTTCTTCTGCCTCGCGCGGTCGGTCAGCTCCTCCTGCGTGATGATGAGGTCCTCCGTGCCGTCGAGGTTCGCGATCGCCTTGTTGACGACCGTGACGCCCTCGATGCCGGCCTTCTTCACCTTGTTGCGGAGGACGCTCGCGCCCATCGCGCTCGAGCCCATGCCGGCGTCGCAGGCGAACACGACGTTCTGCACGCGGGTGGCCGTCGCGGTCGATGCGGAACCGACGCCGCCGAGCGAGGCCTCGGCCTCTTCGTCGTTGGCGGGGGCGTTGTTGCCGAGCAGGCCGGAGGTCGCGGCGTTGACGTCGCGGCCCTTGTTGGCCTGGAGCTTCGCCATCGCGGCGCTCATGTCCCCGCCGCCGTTCGCGAGGTCACGCTTGCGGGTGGCCAGCAGGAAGAACGAGGCCACGGCGAAGGACACCGCTGCCGAGAGGATCACCGACAGGATGACACCGACGAAGCTGTCCTTCGCGGTCGAGCCGATCACGGCGAAGATCGACCCGGGGGACGCCGGGGCGACGAGGCCGGAGTGGAACGCCACGTTGGTCGCGACACCGGTCGCACCACCGAGGATGACGGCGATGAACAGCACCGGCTTCTGCAGCACGTACGGGAAGTAGATCTCGTGGATGCCGCCGAGGAACTGGATGATGATCGCGCCGGGAGCGGTCGAGCGGGCGATGCCGACACCGAAGAAGGTGAAGGCGAGCAGGATGCCGAGACCGGGGCCGGGGTTCGCCTCGAGCAGGAAGAGGATGCTCTTGCCCGACTCCTTCACCTGGGCGGCACCGAGCTGGTCGAGCACACCGTGGTTGATGGCGTTGTTGAGGAAGAACACCTTCGCCGGCTCGATGATCACGCTGGCGAGCGGGAGCAGCGAGTGGTTGATGAGGAACTCCACCGCCGCGCCGAGGCCGTTCGCGATGGCCTTGAAGACCGGCGCGAGCCAGAAGAACCCGATCATGGCGAGCACGAAGCCGAGGATGCCGGCCGCGTAGTTGTTCACGAGCATCTCGAAGCCCGGGCGGATCTTGCCGTCCCAGATCTTGTCGATCTGCTTGATGATGTACGCGCCGAGCGGGCCGCAGATCATCGCGCCGAGGATCATCACGGTGCCGTTGGCGCCGAGGATGACACCCATCGCGAAGATCGAACCGACGACGGCGCCGCGGGTCTCGTAGACCATCCGGCCGCCCTGGATCGCGATCGCGAGCGGGATGAGGTACGTCAGGATCGGGCCGACGACGCCGGGGTTGGCGACGCCGTTCGTCTCACCGAAGCCACCGAGGATCCCGACGGGGGTCCAGCCGGTCTCGATGAAGAAGGCCGTGATGATGCCCCACGCGATGAAGATCGCGATGTTGGGCATGACCATGCCGGAGAGGAACGTGCCGAACTTCTGAACGGCGACGCGTGCGCCGCCCCGCGACTTCGCGGGAGCGTCGGGCGCTGCAACGGACGACGTTGTCATGTGCGGTGACTTTCTGTGAGGTGCTGCTGCTGCGTGTGGAGGGAAGGTGGTGCTGGGGTCGGATCAGGCGGCGTGCGTCGCGGCCGCGGCGGACTTCGCAGCCGCCGCCGTCGACGCGGCGAGTGCCGCCTGGGCCATCTCGCGGGCCTCGGCGAGGGTGTACTTGCCGAGTTCGGCACGCACGTCGGCGAGGGCCGCGGGGGTCATGGAGAGCGTCGTGGCGCCGAGTCCGACGAGCACGACGGCGAGCAGCGGGTCGGCTGCCGCCTCGCCGCAGATCCCGACGGCCTTGCCCGCGTGCTGCCCGGCGGTGCCGAGCTGCGCGACGAGTCGGAGGACGGCGGGGTGCCACGGGTCCTGGTACGACGCGACGGTGCCGAGCATGCGGTCGGCGGCCATCGTGTACTGGGTCAGGTCGTTCGTGCCGATCGACACGAAGTCGGCGGAGGTGAACACCTGGTCGGCCATGAGCGCGAGCGAGGGGACCTCGGCCATGACGCCGGCGGTCCGGATGCCGAGCTCGCGAGCCAGGTCGACGAAGTACTCGGTCTCCTCGGCGTCGGCGACCATCGGCGCCATCACCCAGAGGTCGGCCTCGGTCTCGGCGTCGGCCTGGGCGAGGGCGGTGAGCTGGTCGCGGAGCACCTCGGGGTGGTTCCGGAGCGCGCGGAGCCCGCGGCGACCGAGGGCCGGGTTCTCCTCGTCCTTGTCGGTGAGGAACGGCAGCGGCTTGTCGGCACCGGCGTCGAGCGCGCGGACGACGACCTTCTTGCCCGGGAACGCCTCGAGCAGCTGCTTGTAGGAGCCCTTCTGCTCGTCGACGGTCGGCGCCTTCGGCGAGTCGAGGAAGAGGAACTCGGTGCGGAAGAGCCCCACGCCCTCCGCACCGAGAGCAACGGCACCCGCGGCGTCGGCCGGGCTGCCGAGGTTCGCGAGCAGCGGGACGGTGTGTCCGTCGGCGAGCGCACCGGCGGTCAGGGGTGCTGCGGCCGCGGCGAGGCGGTCGGCGATGCGCTGTTCGACGTCGGCGACGAGCTCGGCGGAGGGGTCCGTGACCACGGTGCCGGCCGCGGCGTCGACGACGACCTCGAGCCCGTCGGCCAGGTCGTCGGCACCGGTGACGCCGACGATGGCGGTGATGCCCTTGGCGCGGGCGAGGATCGCGGTGTGCGAGGTCGGGCCACCGTCGCGCGTGACGAGGGCGAGGACCTTCTCGAGGTCGAGGAGCGCGGTGTCGGCGGGCGCGAGGTCGCGGGCGACGAGCACGAAGGGGGTGTCGGACTCCGGCACGCCCGGTGCGGCGACGCCGCGGAGCTTGGCGACGATGCGCTGGGCGACGTCGTCCAGGTCGGCCGCGCGCTCCCCCATGTAGCCGCCCATCGACACGAGCAGGTCGCGGAACTGGCCGAACGCCTCGAAGACGGCGCGCTCGGCGTTGGTGCCGCCGTCGATGCGGGCGTGGACGTCGTCGAGGAGCGTCGGGTCCTGCGCCATGAGCGCCTGCGCCTCGAGCACGGCCTGGGCGTCGCCGCCGGCGAGCTGCCCGCGCTTGTTGAGGTCGTCCGCCACCGCTGCCAGCGCCGAGGCCACCGCCTGCTTCGCGTCGTCCGCGGAACCCGTCAGCGCGTCCTTCGACGGTTCGCCGAGCGGGTCCGCCATGCGGAGCACGGGGCCGTGGGCGACGCCGCGGCCGACGCCGGTGCCGAGCAGTTCGGACATTCGAGACTCCTTCATCTCACGCGCGCTTGCGGTGGGGTGGTTCGTTCGGTGCGCACGACCGGAGACGGGACCCCGCCGGTGCGGCTGTGCAGCACCATACCCCGATCCACGTTGACAAACAAACACATCCGGGGATAAAAATGCAGAAACAGATGCCCGTTTGCGTCTGGTGGCTGAACCGTTCCGGTCATGGTCGCCGAGGACGTGCCCGGTCGTGTCCGTTCCGTTCCGACTCCACCGTTCCGAGACGACGAGGCCCCGATGTACGCACCAGAGCGCCACCAGCGCATCGTCGAGCAGGCGCGGGCGCAGGGTCGGGTCGACGTGAAGGACCTCGCCGAGCTGCTCGAGGTCACGCCGGAGACGATCCGCCGCGATCTGACCTCGCTCGAGCGGCGCGGGCTGGTCCGTCGCGCGCACGGCGGCGCGATCCCCGTCGAGCGCATCACCCTGCACCCGGGCGTGGGCGACCGCGGCGGCATCAACCAGGCCGAGAAGATGGTCATCGCCGAGGCTGCGATCGGGGAGCTGCCCGAGAACGGCTCGATCATGATCGATGCCGGCACCTCGACCATCTGCCTCGCCGAGCTGCTCCCGAACGACCGCGGCCTCACGGTCGTGACCCACTCCCTGCCGGTGGCGATGGCCGTCGCGAACCGGCCGGGCATCGACCTGCACCTGCTCGGCGGCAACATCCGGAGCGACTCGCTCGCCGGCGTCGGGACCTGGACGCACCAGCTCATCGGGATGGTGAGCGTCGACGTCGCGTTCATCAGCATCAACGGCATCACCCCGGAACGCGGCCTGACGACGCACAACATGGCCGAGGCCGCCGTGAAGTCCGCGATGATCAAGTCCGCCCGCCGGAGCATCCTGCTCGCCGACCACACCAAGTTCGGCCGCGAGGAGTTCGGTCGTGTCGCCCCGCTCGCCGCGATCGACACGATCATCACCGACCCCGGCGTGAACGCCGACCTCGTCCGCGAGGTCGAGGCCGCCGGCACCGAGGTCTTCTGGCCGGGCCGCGACTGACCTCGGTCAGGCGCACCGGAACCGCCCACCCCGCGCTCGCTACCATGAGCCAACCACCCATCGACAGGAGTACATCGATGTCCGAAGCCACCCGCACCGTCACCGTCGCCAGCGCGTCGGGGCTGCACGCCCGCCCCGCCTCCCTCTTCGTCCAGACCGTGACCGCGTCCGGCCACCAGGTCACCATCGCGAAGGGCGACAAGTCCGGCAACGCGGGCAGCATCCTCGCGCTCCTCGGCCTCGGCATCGAGAACGGCGACGAGGTCACCCTGACGGTCTCGGGCGACGACGCCGAGACGACCGCGGACAGCCTGGTCGAGTTCCTGAAGACGGACCACGACGCGGCCTGATCGCGCGGGGCGCGTCCCGGACGCGACCACGAGACGGACGGGAGGCGCGGTGCCGGCTGGCACCGCGCCTCCCGTCCGTCGTCCGGTCGCCCCTACTGCCCCAGTGGCGGGATCGGGCGCAGCTCGCCCCAGGCGAAGGCACTCTCGGCGATGAAGTCCTGCAGGTCATCGGCGATCTTCAGGAGCATCTCCTGCTCGCCTTCCTGGAGCCACAGCCAGGAATCGCCGTCGTCGCCGGCGATCGACCACGCGAGGACCATGCCCTCGTCGGCGACGTCTGTCTCGACCACGCGGCGGAGTCGTTCGAGCCCGTCGGTGTAGACCCAGAACTCGGCTCCGCGGAACTCGTCCGGACGCAGCATCTGCTCGGCCACGGGTCGGAACGCGGCAAGCACCTCGCCCACGGTCATCACGACGGTCACGGCGCGAGCCTACGACCGGCGCGTCCGTGTCGGCACCCGCCGATAGGGTGTTGTGCATGACACGCCTGCGCCTCGCATCCGTCAACGTGAACGGCATCCGTGCCGCGTTCCGGAAGGGGATGGGCGACTGGCTCGCCACCCGCGACGTCGACGTCCTCGCGCTGCAGGAGGTCCGTGCGTCGAGCGACGACCTCGCCGGGCTCCTCGGCGACGAGTGGGACATCGTGCACGACCCCGCGACCGCGAAGGGTCGCGCGGGCGTCGCGATCGCCTCGCGCCACAGCGCCCACGTGCACCGCGTCGCGCTCGGCGCCGACGACTTCGACTCGGCCGGGCGCTGGCTCGAGGCGGACTACGAGATCGGCGGCACCACGGTGACGGTCGTGTCGACGTACGTCCACTCGGGCGAGGTGGACACCCCGAAGCAGGACGAGAAGTGGAAGTTCCTCGACGCGATGACCGAGCGGCTGCCGGAGCTCCGCGCACACAACCCGCTCGCGGTCGTCGTCGGCGACCTCAACGTCGGGCACGACCAGCGGGACATCAAGAACTGGAAGGGCAACGTCAAGCGCGCCGGCTTCCTGCCCCGTGAGCGCGCCTACTTCTCGCGGTTCTTCGGCGAGCAGGGGGCCGAGGTCGAGGGTGCCGACGGCTCGACCGGTCCGGGCCTCGGGTGGGTCGACGTGGGCCGCGCCCAGGCCGGCGACGTCGAGGGCCCGTACACGTGGTGGTCGTGGCGCGGCCAGGCCTTCGACAACGACACGGGCTGGCGCATCGACTACCAGGTGGCGACCCCGGAGCTCGCCGCGAAGGTCACGCAGTACACGGTCGACCGCGCTGCCGCGTACGACCAGCGATGGTCCGACCACGCCCCCGTGGTCGTCGACTACGAACTCTGACCCGCTCCCCCACACGCTCCAGCACAGGACAGCACCATGACCACGACGCGCATCTTCTCGGGCATCCAGCCCTCGGCCGGCTCCCTCCACCTCGGCAACTACATCGGCGCGCTCATGCAGTGGCGGACGCTGCTCGACGACCACGACGCGATCTACTGCGTCGTCGACATGCACGCCATCACCTCGCCGCAAGACCCGGCCGAGCTCCGCGCGAACACGCGGGCGACGGCCGCGCAGTACATCGCCTCGGGCATCGACCCGACGAAGGCGACGCTGTTCGTGCAGTCGCACGTGCCGGCGCACGCCGAGCTCGCCTGGGTCCTGAACACCCTGACCGGCTTCGGTGAGGCGAGCCGGATGACCCAGTTCAAGGACAAGTCCGCCCGGCAGGGTGCCGAGGCCGCGTCGGTCGGCCTCTTCACGTACCCGATCCTGATGGCGGCGGACATCCTGCTCTACGACACGAAGGTCGTGCCGGTGGGCGACGACCAGCGACAGCACGTCGAGCTCACGCGTGACCTCGCGGGGCGCTTCAACTCGCGGTTCGGCGACACGTTCGTCGTGCCGGAGGCCCGGATCCTCACCGACACGGCGCGGATCTACGACCTGCAGGACCCGACGAGCAAGATGAGCAAGTCGGCCGCGTCCGACAACGGCCTCATCCGACTGCTCGACGACCCGAAGCGCACCGCGAAGAAGATCCGCTCGGCGGTCACCGACACCGAGCGCGAGATCCGGGCCGACCGGCAGGCGAAGCCCGGTGTCACGAACCTGCTGTCGATCCTGTCGGCGTTCACCGGCACCGCGGTCGCCGACCTCGAGACGTCGTTCCAGGGCAAGGGCTACGGCGACCTGAAGGGCGAGGTCGCCGACGCCGTCGTCGCCGAGCTCGAACCGGTGCGCGCCCGCACGCTCGAGCTGCTCGACGACCCGGCCGAACTCGACCGACTGCTCGCGATCGGGGCGGACCGCGCTGAGTCGATCGCGTCCGAGACCCTCGCGCGGGTCTACGAGCGCATCGGCTTCGTGCCCCGCACCCGGCGCTGACCGTGCGCCCCGTCACGCTGTCGTCCGCCCGGGTGCACCTCGACGTGCCCACCCGGGCGGACGCCGCGGCGATCACCGAGGCCTGCCAGGACCCGGACATCGTGCGCTGGACCACGATCCCGACGCCGTACACCGCCCGGGACGCCGCCACCTTCGTCGACGCGCTCGTCGGCCCGGGGTGGGCGTCCGACCGCGAGTACACGTGGGCGATCCGCCGGACCGGGTCCACCTGGCTCGAGGGGATCATCGGGTACCGCACCGCCCGACGCGACCTCGGCTTCTGGCTCGCACCCTCGGCACGCGGCGCCGGACTCATGCACGACGCGGTCGGCCTCGTGGTCGACTGGGCCTTCGCCGAGGGCGCCCCGGACGTCTACTGGGAGTGCTACGTCGGCAACACCGCCTCGGCTGCCGTCGCCCGCGCCGCGGGGTTCTCGTACACGGGCACCGGCGACGCGCTCGTGCCCGGACGCCAGGGCGCGCCGACCGCGGCGTGGAAGGGCCTGCGCCGCGCCGACGGGACGCCGGCGTCCGACCTCCCCTGGCCCATCGACCCGGACGGGGGACAGCGTGATGACGCGTCACCGACCGATCGCCGCTAGTCTCGGAACGTGACCGCGACACCCGCTCCGCCGGACCCGTCGGCATCCCCGCCGGCGCACTCCTCGGCGTCCCCGGCCGAGGTGCGTGCCATGCGCCGAGCCCTCGAGCTCGCGGCACTCGGCCCCGCGGTCGGCGACCACGTCCGCGTCGGCGCCGTCATCCTCTCGCCCGCGGGCGACGTCCTCGCCGAGGGGTGGCACAAGGGCGCCGGCACCCCACACGCCGAGGTGGACGCACTGTCCAGGGTCGACCCGGCACACCTCGTCGGCGCGACCGCCGTCGTGACCCTCGAACCCTGCAACCACACCGGTCGCACCGGGCCCTGCGCCGTCGCGCTGCTCGAGGCCGGGATCGGCCGCGTCGTGTACGCCGTCGACGACCCCGGTCCGGCAGCGCGCGGCGGTGCCGACCGCCTCCGCGCCGGCGGCGTCGACGTCCTGTCCGGTGTCCTCGCGGCCGAGGTCGAGGAGTTCCTCGAACGCTGGCTCCTGTCGGTGCGTCTCGGCCGCCCGTGGGTGACCGTCAAGTGGGCGTCGAGCCTCGACGGCCGGGCCGCCGCAGCCGACGGCACGAGCCGCTGGATCACCGGGGCCGCCGCACGCCAGCACGTCCACGAACAGCGGGCAGCGCACGACGCGATCCTCGTCGGCACCGGCACCGTCCTCGCCGACGACCCGAGCCTGACCGCCCGGGGCGACGCGGGCGAGCTGCTCGCCGACCAGCCGGTCCCGGTCGTGTTCGGCGACCGCCCGGTCCCCCCGGATGCCGCCGTCCGCCGCCACCCGCGGGCACTCGTGACGATGCCCGGCCACGACCTCGCCGCCTCGCTCGGCGCCCTCCGCGCGCACGGGGTCCACTCGGTGTTCGTCGAGGGCGGTCCGACCGTCGCGTCGGCGCTCATCGCGGCGGGCCTCGTCGACGAGTACCTCGTCTACCTCGCGCCCGTGCTGCTCGGCGGCCCGCGTGTCGCCCTCGACGACGTCGGTGTGGGAAGCATCGGCGAGCGTCGCAGGTTGGACGTACTATCGACCACCAGCCTCGGCCCCGACCTGCTGGTCCGAGCCCGACCTCACCGCGCATCCCGCCCGGCGACGGCCGAGCCCGGGATCGCGGGGCCCCAGAACGACCGGAGCACCCCATGACCGATGCACTCACCTCCCCCACCCCCGGGAGCCCGGTCCAGTACGAGGTCTCGACCAACGTGCCCACGACGCACGGGACGTTCGAGATGCGCGCCTACCGCGATCTCGTGACCAGTGCGGAACACGTCGCCATCATCGCCACCGACCCCGCAGGCGCGAAGCCGGTCGACGGCGCGCTCGTGCGCGTGCACTCCGAGTGCCTGACGGGCGAGGCGTTCGGTTCGCTCAAGTGCGAGTGCGGCCCGCAGCTCGACGCCGCACTCGACACGATCGCCGCCGAGGGTGGCGTCGTGATCTACCTGCGCGGGCAGGAGGGGCGCGGCATCGGGCTCATCAACAAGCTCAAGGCATACCGCCTGCAGGAGGACGGCCTCGACACGCTCGACGCCAACCTCGCGCTCGGCCTCCCCGCCGACTCCCGGGCGTACGGCGGTGCCGCCGGCATCCTCGCCGACCTCGGCATCACGAGTGTCCGGCTCCTGTCGAACAACCCCGAGAAGCGTCGCCAGCTCGAGGAGCACGGGATCACTGTGGAAGGACTCGTGCCGCTCGTGGTGGGCATCTCGGCGCAGAACGCCGGCTACCTCGACACGAAGCGCGACCGCATGGGACACCAGCTCCCCGCGCACCTCGAAGCGGGCAGCCCGCTCGCCTGAGGCGCGTCCGGCCCGCACTCGGGTGCTCCTGGGTGGATTCGCAGGTGCACGACATCTGTCGTACGATAGGGGCTTCCGTCACAAGCGGTCCCACCACCTCGAACCGAACGCACCCCATCGGTGTCCGCGCCACCCTGCGCGAACCGACCGGTGTCCGCCGTCCGGAACACCGCTGCGCTCCTCACGAGCGTCATTCTCGGAGTCCACTCACCCCATGTCCGCCGCACCGGCACCCGCAGCCCCGAAGACCGCAGGCAACCCGCGCTCCCGCGTCGTGATCGCCAGCCTCGTCGGCACGTCCATCGAGTTCTACGACTTCTACGTCTACGCCACCGCCGCGGTCCTCGTCTTCCCGACCCTCTTCTTCCCGAACGAGGACCCGACGGCCTCGCAGCTGTCCTCGTTCGTGACGTTCGCCCTCGCGTTCTTCGCCCGTCCGATCGGCTCGATCATCTTCGGCCACTTCGGTGACCGCGTCGGCCGCAAGGCGACCCTCGTGGCGTCCCTGCTGGTGATGGGCACCGCCACCTTCCTGATCGGCTGCCTGCCGACGTTCGCCTCGATCGGCATCTGGGCGCCGGTCCTGCTCGCCGTGATGCGCTTCGCCCAGGGCGTCGGCCTCGGTGGCGAGTGGTCGGGCGCGGCACTGCTCGCGACCGAGAACGCCCCGAAGGGCAAGCGCGGCGTGTTCGGCTCGATGCCGCAGCTCGGCGCGCCGATCGGCTTCCTGCTCGCCAACGGCCTGTTCATCGCGATCAACGCGGCGATGCCGGCCGGCGCGGACGGCACCCCGAACCCGGAGTTCCAGGCCTGGGGCTGGCGGATCCCGTTCCTGCTCTCCGCCGTCCTCGTCATCGTGGGCCTCTACGTGCGGTTCAAGCTCGTCGAGTCGACGGTGTTCCGGGGCGTCCAGGAGTCCGGTTCGGTCGCGAAGATCCCGCTCGGCCGGGTCTTCCGCACCTCGTGGCGCGCGGTCATCATCGGCACCTTCGGCATGGTCGCGACCTACGTCCTCTTCTACTTCATGACGACGTTCACCCTGTCCTACGGCACCACGGGCGCCGAGGCCGGCCCGCTCGTCCCGAAGATCGGCCTGGGCTACTCCCGCGGCGAGTTCCTCACCCTGCTCATGATCGGCGTGGTGTTCTTCGGCATCTTCACGCCGGTCGCCGGCTTCCTCGCCGACCGGTTCGGCCGTCGCCGCACCCTCATCCCGACGACGATCGGCATCGCGCTGTTCGGCCTGACGTTCCAGCTCTGGTTCGCCGCGTCCACCGGTCCGATCACGGTGGTCACGTTCCTCGTCGTCGGGCTGTCGCTGATGGGCCTGACGTTCGGTCCGATGGGCGCCCTGCTGCCGGAGCTCTTCCCGACGAACGTCCGGTACACCGGCTCGGCGATCGCCTACAACGTCGCGTCGATCCTCGGCGCGTCGCTCGCGCCGACCATCGCCCTGGCACTCTGGCAGCCGGACGGGGACATCTTCCTCGTCGGCCTGTACCTCACGATCGCCGCGGTGGTGACGCTCGTCGCCCTCCTGTTCGTGCGTGAGACGAAGAGCGCGGCGCTCGACGCGGCGGACGCCGCGGGCGAACCGGACGCGGCACCGGTCGACGCGCGCGCCTGACTCGACCACCTCCGCAGACGGGAGGCGCGGTGCCAGCTGGCACCGCGCCTCCCGTCCGTCTGTGCTCCGGCCCGGCGGGCGCGGACTCGGAGCGACGATGTCGCTGTCGTACGACGTCGACGGTGTCGCACGTTGCAGACGCGCACGCTCGTGCGCGCTGTGGAACGACATCACCGACGTCGCACGACGTCGGTGATGTCGTTCCGGGTCGGCCCGCCATCGACCCGCGCCACCGACCGGCGCGTCAACCCAGATTGACACTGTCGGTGCGTCAATGTAGGTTGACGTCCGTGGACCGACCGACCATCACGAGCCTCGCCGCCGGCGCCGCCGGGGACGACCCGTTCTCGGCCCTGGCCAGTGTGCGCGAGCTCCGCCGTGAGCTCGACCGGACCGAGGAACTCGCTGCCCGACGAGCCCGGAACGCCGGCGCCTCGTGGCAGGAGATCGCGACGCTGCTCGGCGTCAGCCGACAGGCAGTGCACAAGAAGTACGGCAGAAACTAGGAACACGATGAGCCTCCCCTTCGCGCGACCCAAGAAGTCCGACGGTCCCCGCGCCACCTTCGGCCGCCTGCTGAGCTACCTGTTCGAGAACAAGCCCGCGATGGTCGTGATCATCGTGCTGAGCGTGCTCGGTGCCGGTGCCTCGCTCGCGCAGCCGCTCCTGGTCAACCAGGTCGTCACCGCCGTGCAGCGCGGCAACACGCTCAGCACCCTCGTGTGGCTCCTGGTCGTGCTCGTGGTCGTGTCCGGGCTCCTCAACGGCGTGCAGCACTTCCTGCTCCAGCGCGCGGGCGAGGGCGTCGTGCTCTCCACCCGCCGCAAGCTCATCGCGCGCATCCTCAACCTGCCCATCTCGGAGTTCGACACCCGGCGGACCGGTGACCTCGTCTCGCGGGTCGGCAGCGACACGACCCTGCTGCGCGCCGTGCTCACGCAGGGGCTCATCGAGTCGATCGGTGGGGCGCTGACGTTCCTCGGCGCGATCATCGCGATGGCGATCATCGACCCCCTGCTCCTCGGCATCACGGTGGTCATCGTGCTCGTCGCGATCGTCGTCGTCGGTGGCCTGAGCCGTCGCATCCGGATCGCGTCGAAGCGTGCGCAGGAGAAGGTCGGCGACCTCACCGCGGCGGTCGAGCGCGGCATCGGCGCCGTCCGGACGATCCGTGCCGCCGGCGCCACGGAGCGCGAGGTCGACGAGGTCGACGGCCACGCGACCGAGGCCTACCGTCGCGGACTCGACATCGCGAAGATGTCCGCGTTCGTCGTCCCGGTCGCGAGCATCGTCATGCAGGTGGCGTTCATCGCCGTCCTCGGCGTCGGCGGCGCCCAGGTCGCCGCGGGCACGATCACGATCGCGACCCTGATCACCTTCATCCTGCTGCTGTTCATGATGATCATGCCGCTCGGGCAGGCCATGGGCGCGGCCGTCGCCGTCGCGCAGGCGCTCGGCGCCCTCGGTCGCATCGAGGAGATCCTGCACCTGCCGACCGAGGCGCAGGACGACCAGGCGGTGCGCGTCGCCGCCGCCGTCGAGAGCGACGACGCGATCGCCTTCGAACACGTGTCGTTCCGGTACGCGCGCGCCGCTCAGGCGTCGGGCGCCGACGGCGCCGCACCCGCCGCCGGTCCCGGAGGCGCGGATCGCCCCGCCGACGACAGCCCCGTCGACGACGTGGTGCTCCACGACGTGTCCTTCCGGGTGCCGCGCGGGGCGCGCGTCGCGCTCGTCGGGCCGTCCGGCGCCGGCAAGTCGACCACGCTCGCCCTCATCGAGCGGTTCTACGACCCGACCGACGGCGTGATCCGACTCGGCGGCGTCGATGTGCGCGGGCTCGACCGCGCCGAGCTCCGCGCCCAGATCGGCTACGTCGAGCAGGACGCGCCCGTGCTCGCCGGCACGATCCGCGCGAACCTGCTGCTCGGCTCGCCGGACGCCACCGAGGACGACTGCGTCCGGGTGCTCGAGGCGGTCAACCTCGGCGAGGTGCTGCACCGCGACCCCCGCGGCCTCGACGCCCAGGTCGGCGAGGACGGCGTGATGCTCTCCGGCGGCGAGCGGCAGCGACTCGCGATCGCCCGGGCGCTCCTCGCCGCTCCCCCGATCCTGCTGCTCGACGAGTCGACCTCGTCGCTCGACGGCGTCAACGAGCAGAAGATGCGCCTCGCGATCGACGCCGTCGCCGAGGACCGCACGCTGCTCGTCATCGCGCACCGGCTGTCGACGGTCGTCGACTCCGACGTGATCGTCGTGCTCGAGCACGGCCGGGTCGTCGGGGTCGGGACCCACTCCGAGCTCGTCGAGTCCACGCCGCTCTACCGCGACCTCGCCAAGCACCAGCTGCTCGTCTGAGTCGGTCGGCGCGGCGGGCCCGGCCGGGGCCGGGGCCGGGCCGGGCCGGGCCGCAGCCGAGGCCGGGGTCGTGCGGCTCAGGCGGCGCGCGGGTCGGTCCCGGTGGTCAGAGGACCGCTCCCCCGGGGTTCGCGAGCCCCTCGTCCATGTCGCTGTGGTCGACGTGCCCGCCGGCGGCACGGACCTCGTCGAGCGCCCGGGCGCTCCGGACGTCGTCCACACCGACGACCAGGTCGTCGTACACCGCGACGTCGTACCCGGCAGCACGGGCGTCGAGCGCCGTCGCCCGGACGCAGTGGTCGGTGGCGATGCCGACGACGTCGACGGTGACGACCCGGTGCTCGGCGAGGACCTCCGGCAACCCGGTGCCGTCCTCGGTGCACGCCTGGAATGCCGAGTAGTCCGGCGTCCCCTGCCCCTTGAGGACGTGGACGTCGATCACCGTGGTGTCGAGTCGCGGGTGGTACTCGGCCCCCGGCGTCCCGGCGACGCAGTGGACCGGCCAGGTCGTCTCGTAGTCCGGGCCCTCGGGACCGGCGAAGTGCCCGCCGTTGTCGTCGTCGCCGTGGTGCCAGTCACGGGACCCCACGATGAGGTCGTACTCGTCGGCGTGCCGGCCGAGGAAGGCGGTGATGCGCCGCGCGAGGTCGTCCCCGCCGGTCACCCCGAGGGCACCGCCCTCGGTGAAGTCGTTCTGGACGTCGACGACGAGGAGTGCCCTGGACATGTGACCATCCAACACCCGCGGGCTCAGGACCCGGTGAGCCGGCTCCCGCACGAGTACGTCGCCGCGGTCACCGCGTCGAGCGCCGGCAGCGCCGCCGCCCGTGACGACCCGATGGCGTAGAACGCGAAGGTCAGACGGGTGCCGTCAGCGGCGTCGATGTAGCCGCCCAGCGTGTTCGCGCTGTCGATCCAGCCGGTCTTCGCGTGCACCTTGCCGCGGGCGACGGCGTTCGCGCCGGTGAAGCGGCTCGCCAGCGTGCCCGACTGCCCCGACACGGGCAGGGCGTTCGCGAGCGTCCCCAGTCCCTTCGCGCCGGCCGCCACCTGCACCATGAGGTGGGCGACGAAGTTCGGCGACACGGCGTTCGCGGCGCTCTCCCCCGAGCCGTCCTTGATGACGATGCCGGACGGGTCGACGCCGTACGTCCCCAGCGCCGCCTGGTACACGGACGTCAGCGACGCGGCGGACCCGTTCGCGCCGGACTCCTTCGACGAGATCCGCGCGAGCATCTCGGCCAGCGTGTTGTCCGAGTTCGGGATCATCTGACCGATGAGCGTCGACACCGGCTGCGACGAGACCGTGGCGATCGTGTCCGAGCTGGTCGTCGCGCGCTGCACGACCTGGGCGTTCGCGGCACCGGCGACCCCGGCGTTCGCGAGGGCCGTCTTGAACAGCGCCCCGGCACGGCCGATGGGGTCCGTGGAGCGCGGCGAGGTCTGGGCCCCGGGGTTCGCCCGGTCCCCGTCCACCATGAGCGCGGTGACCTCGGGCTGGTACCCGATCGTCCGTTCGCTGACCGGCCACGTCGGGTCCCAGGCGTCGGCGGCGCTCCAGTAGGTGCCGTCTGCGACGATCGTCGTGACCGGGGTGCTGCCGAGCTTCGCCTTGACCTGCTGGGCGAGCTGCGCGAGCGTCGGCGCCCCCGGGTAGACCGTGGCACCGCCGGCGGACAGGGTCGCGTCGCCGTGGCCGACGAGGGCGATCGCGCCGCCGGACTCCTTCGTCACGGTGGTCGGGATGCGGTGGTCGCCCCCGAGGACGGCCAGGGCGGTCGCCGTGGTCAGGGTCTTCATGACGCTGCCCGTCTGCGCGGCCTTGTCTCCGTTCCGGGAGAACAGCACGTCACCCGTCTTCGCGTTCATCACGTACCCCTCGAACGCGCCGAGGCCGCTCGCCGAGGCGGCGGTCGTGATGGTGCAGGTCCGGAGTGCGGACGGACCGGCGGCGTCGTCCGGCACCGTCCGGCCGCTCGGCGTCGGTGTCGGTGTGGGTGCGGTCGTCGTCGGCGTGGCGCTGCTCGACGTCGACGGTGTCGCCGTCGCGGCCGTCGTGGTCTCGGGCGTCGGCATGGTCGCCGCCGCCACCGCCACGGCGCCGCCGGAACCGAGCACGAGCACGGTCGCGAGGCCGCCCGCGATCCACGGGACCGGGCGTCGTGCGAACGAGGCGCAGACGGCGGTGCGCGCGGCGCGGAGGCGATCCGCGACGCCGCGCGGTGAGGGCTGCTGCTCGGACATCGCGAACGATCCTACGGAACTGCGGCAGGAGCCTCCAGGCCCTCTTCTGGGACCGCGGCGATCAGCGGGCCCTCGCGCGGGCGCCGTCGGCTCGGTACCGGACGCCGACCTGGCGGCGCGCCTCGTCCATGAGGGCCATGATCGCGATGGTCTCCTCGGGGTCCATCGGGCCGCCTTCGTGGGTGCCGGACTCGACCATGGACTCGAAGGCGCGCGCCTCGTGCGCGTAGCCGGCGAGCTCCTCGCGGCCGTCGAACTCCTCGACCACACGGCCGTCGCGGTCGCGGAGCCGCCACGTCGTCGGGGTGAACCACGTCGAGTCGAGGTCGATGCGACCGTCCTCGCCGATGATCGAGGCCGTGTTCGGGCTCGCGAGATCGAGACCGAAGTGGAGCATCGACTGCGTGCCGCCCTCGTGCGTCAGGACGAGGCCCATCTGGGTGTCGACGCCCTGGTCGCTGAGGGTGCCGGCAGCGACGACCGACGTCGGGACACCGAGGACGTCCACGGCGAACGACACCGGGTAGATGCCGAGGTCGAGCAGGGCCCCGCCGCCGAGCTCCGGGTCGTTCAGGCGGTGTGCCGGGTCGGACGGCAGCGCCTGGTGGTGGGTGGCCTCGACGAGTCGGACCCGGCCGATCCGCCCCTCGGAGACCAGCTCGCGGATCATCGCCATCTGCGGGAGGAAGCGCGTCCACATCGCCTCCATCACGGCGACGTCGGCGCGCCGGGCGGCGTCGACGACGCGCCTCGCCTCGTCCGCCGTGATCGTGAAGGCCTTCTCGACGAGGACGTGCTTGCCGGCCTCGATGGCGAGCAGGGCGTCCGCCGCGTGCCGCGAGTGCGGGGTCGCGACGTAGACGGCGTCCACCTCGTCGTCCGCGACGAGGTCCTCGTAGGAACCGTGTGCCCGCGGGATCGCGAACTCGGCCGCGAATGCCTCGGCACCCGCGGCCGTCCGACTGCCGACCGCGACGAACTCGATCCCCGCCGCCGTGCAGTCGCCCACGAAGGACCGTGCGATGCCGCCCGTACCGATGACTCCCCAGCGAACCGTCATGCCACCTGTCTACCAGGACGCCCGAACGGCACACCGCTGTCCACCCGCAGCACATTGGTATGGACCGCACGGCCGATTGCCAGCTAGCGTGCTGCTGCACCCCCGAACGGGGGTGCAGCGGTCGCGTCCGACGACCGCCCCACCAGCAGAAAGCGATCAGGTCTCCGCCATGCGCCGATCCGTCCTGTCCGCCGTCGCCACGAGCGCGGCGATCGTCCTCACCTCGACCCTCGTCGGCGTCACGCCGGCAGCCGCACACGGCTGGGGGTCGCCGGGACACGGGTGGACACCACCAGGGCACTCGGCCGACGCCGGACTGCAGCCGCGCACGCAGTTCACGATGGCGGCCGACGGGTCGTCCGGCGCGACCCAGGGCGGCGAGGGCATCCCGAACATCGACTCGGTCAAGAAGACCATCGCCACCTACTACGGCGACCCCGGCACCGGGATCGCGAACCGCACGGACTCGCCGTACATCCGCGAGATGCGCTCCATCGTGGACCGCCAGAGCGCCCAGCTGCGGCGCATCCACGACGCCGCGGTCCGACGCGGCGAGAAGCCCGCGATCGTCCTCGACGCCGACGACACGACGCTGTGGACCTACGACATGGAGGTCGCCGACATGCACTTCGTGTTCGACCCCGCACTGCAGGACGAGTGGGTGCAGGACGAGCGCTTCCCGGCCACGCCGTCGATGGTCGGGTTCGTGAACCGGGCACAGGCGCTCGGCTTCACGATCTTCGGGCTGACCGGTCGGAACGACGACCAGAAGGCCGCCACCGTCCAGAACCTGTCGAAGGTCGGCTACACCGCCTTCACGAACGACCGCTTCTTCACGAAGTGGACCGGGGTCGGCGCGTCCCAGCAGCCGTCGTACATCACCTGCGCCACCGCCAAGTGCACCACCGTCGAGTACAAGGCACTGACCCGGAAGCACATCGAGCAGGACCTCGGCTACGACATCACCCTGAACATCGGCGACCAGTGGAGCGACCTGCAGGGCGGGTACGCCGACCGCTCCGTGAAGCTGCCGAACCCGACCTACTACCTGCCCTCGGCCGACCTGCCCGGCGTCTCCGAGCCGCGCCTGACGCCCCGCACGCACTTCACGATGGCCGCCGACGGCTCCTCGGGCGCCACCCAGAGCGGTGAGGGCATCCCGAACATCGACTCCGTCAAGAAGACCATCGCGACGTACTACGGCGACCCCGGCACCGGACTCGCGAACCGCACCGACTCCCCCTACATCCGCGAGATGCGCTCCATCGTGGCGAAGCAGGCCCCCGTCGTCGCCGCACAGTGCGCCGTCGGCCGGAAGCTCCACCGCAACCCGGCCATCGTGCTCGACGCCGACGACACGACGCTGTGGACCTACGACATGGAGGTCGCCGACATGCACTTCGTGTTCGACCCCGCACTGCAGGACGAGTGGGTGCAGGACGAGCGCTTCCCCGCGACCCCGTCGATGACCTCGCTCGTGTCCGTCGCCCAGCGCTCCGGCTGCACGATCATCGGGCTCACCGGGCGTAACGACGACCAGAAGACCGCCACGATCGAGAACCTGCAGAAGGTCGGATACCCGCAGTTCCAGGCGACGCAACGCGGCACGCAGACGTACTACACGAAGTGGACCGGCGTCGGCGCCTCGCAGCAGCCGTCCTACATCACCTGCGCCGCGGCCAAGTGCACCACCGTCGAGTACAAGTCGCAGACGCGTGCGCACATCGAGTCGCGGTCGGGCGGCCGGTACGACGTCGTGGCGAACTTCGGTGACCAGTACAGCGACCTGCTCGGTGGGTCGGCGGACCGGAGCGTGAAGCTGCCGAACCCGACGTACTACCTGCCGTGACACGCACCCCGGGCGCCTGGCCGTGGCCGGGCGCCCGGTGTGATCTCGAGCTGGATCTCGGACCGGCATCGAGTTCGAGATCGATCAGCGGCGAGATGAACTGCTGTCAGGCCAGCAGTCACCGGCAGCGCCACCAGTTGCTGTCACTCCGCTCGTGACGACGAAGGGTCCTCCGGCACCGCAGTGCCGGAGGACCCTTCGCGAGGTTGCTAGGTGCGAGGTCGACGGCGCACGAGCAGAGCCCAGATGACGGCGACGACGACACCTCCGCCGAACCACAGCCACGAGTTGGGCTGCCCGGCTCGCTCACCGATGGCGCTTGCAATCAGGCCGACAACGAGCGCGAGGAGTGGCAGCCACTGCCTGACCGGCCGGGTGCGTCGTCGACTCATGAGCTACGCCTTCTTGAAGTGGAGCTTGCAGTACGAGTTGGTGCATTTGAATGCCGGCTGCACCTGCGGGCCGACGAAGTTGTCGGTGTACCCAGTGTAAGTCACTTGGAAGGTCTCGCCGAAGGAGCAGATCGGCGACACCTGAGTTGGGGCACAGAGCTTCATCACGGCGGTGGACACCCAACCCGCCATCTGCGCATCGGTGCCCCGGCGCGACGTGGTGTTGTTGTCGAAGCGCCATCCGGCACCCGCGCCCAACGGCGACGGATCCCACTTCATCGAAGCAGATGACGACGTCATCTTGGAGCCCGATCGGCAGTTGTTCGTGTTGATGGTGATGGTCCCGACGGAGTACTTGACGCTCGCTTCAGTCACTGTGTAGTGCTTCGCAACGGGGTTGCATCTCGTAGAAGCTGCCTGTGCCGGGCTCGCGGCAACGACCGGGCCGAGTGCCAGTGCGCCGACTGCCAGAACGACGGCAATCCGGCGACGCCCTGCGTGACGAAACAGTTCGAACATGGTGAACATCCCCTCGTGACGGCCGAATCAGGCCGGTCTCCTCGCCCCTCGCGAGAACTCAAGGTTCCTTCGAAGAACGGCTCACCACATCCCTCGGCGGAATCATGTGGGCCCACCATCTGGCCACCGATGAGTGGTCGGCCCATTGCGGGACACTGGCCAGCTGGGCAGTGGTGTTCGTCCACCTGGCTGACGTTCCACCGGAGGGCCAGAGAGTCGGAGGGTCAGCGGGTGTTCTCCGCTGTGCACATTGATCCAACGAAAAAGCCCTGATCACATTCTCCAGAGGAGAAATGGGATCAGGGCTTTTGCGGGAGCCGCCTGTCGGAATCGAACCGACGACCTATTCATTACGAGTGAATCGCTCTGCCGACTGAGCTAAGGCGGCGGACGCTCCGTTGCCGGAGCGGCACGGGACACGACTATACAGGTTCAGACGAGCGAACGCGAAACGAGCGCGTCGAGGTCGGCGAAGGACCGTTCGAGCTCGTCGACGAGGTGCGTCTCCGACTCAGCGTCCGACCACTCCCACCACGCGTGACGGAGCGTGGCCAACGCCACGAGGGATGCCAGGCGCGCCCGACGGCGGCGCTCCGGGGGCGTGCCCGCGGCGTCCACCGCGGCACCAGGCGCCTCGCCTGCCGCCGCCGCGAACCGCGCCACGATCGCGCCTTCGATCGCCCCCTGGAACTCCTTCATGGACTCCATCCGCCTGCTGAAGAGCTCGGGAGCTGCCCGCAGCACCTGCTGCCGCTCCTCGATCAGCCCGCGCTCCTCGATGAGTTCGCGGGTCGAGTGCACGAGCAACGCGCCGAGGTCGGCCAGCAGGTCTCCCGTCGGCCCGCCGGCCACGAAGTCCGCGAGGGTTGCGTCGTCCGGCAGCGTCGGATCGTCGCCGAGGAGCGCGCCCTCCTTGTTCGGGAAGTAGTTGAAGAACGTCCGCGGCGAGACGTCGGCACGGCGCGAGATCTCGTCGACGGTCACCGCGGGGAGGCCTTCCTCGATCGCGATGCGGAGCGCGGCCTGCTGGATCGCGAGTCGGGTGGCGCGGCGCTTCCGCTCGCGCAGGCCGGGTTCTGCGTCGGACATGCCGTGATTGTCCCATGCGGGGAGGTGCGGACGGATGGGGAACGTCACAGGGTGCGGTTCGGGACGGACTGGAGGCGCGGTGCAGCTGCACGCGTCGGCCTGCCCCTGGTGGGTGGCCGGGTCCCGCAGGTCGGCGGTTCCCGCGGCGGGCGCGGGGACACGGGTGGCGCCGGTCAGCGGCTCGACCCGCTGGGGCGGCTCGCGCGGCTCGCGCGGCTCGCGCGGCTCGCGCGGGTCAGGTGCTGGCGTGGGTCAACGGCTCGCGCGGGCGATCGTGACGAGCAGCGCCTCGAGCGCCAGCAACGCCGCCACGTTCGCGGCGATCCGCTGCCGGGCGAGGGCGATCGCGTCGAGCACCTCGAGCGCAGCGGCCGGCGTCACCGACTGCAGTGCGTGGTCGAGGTGTTCCCGCATCGCGAGGTTCACCGGTTCCGCGGGTGCCCCGAGCCCGAGCAGCAGCAGGTCGCGGTACAGCGACGAGACGTCGACGAGGATGCGGTCCAGGCCGTCCCGGAGGCTCCGTGTGGCACGACGCTTCTGGTCCTCTTCCAGCAGCCGCAGCTGCGAGCGGAGGGCCGGCGGGATCGTGCCGCCCGGCTCGATCCCGAGCGACCGGAGTGCGGCGTCGCGTTCCTCGGAGTCGCGCTGCTGCGTGATCGCCTTGGCGTCCTCGTCGGCGACGGCGAGCAGGTCGGCGGCAGCCATCACGGCGTCACCGACCGTCCGGACCCCGAGCACCGTCGTCAGGGTCCGACGCCGACGGTCGCGGGCGTCCTCGCTCGTGGCGAGACGCTGCGCCATCCCGATGTGGCTCTGCGCCTGGCGTGCGGCGTCCATCGCGAGCGCACGGTCGACACCGGTGCGGGCGACGATGAGGTCGGCGACGGACTCGATGCCCGGCACGCGCAGGCGGACCGAGCGCACGCGTGACCGGATGGTGGGCAGGAGGTCGGCCTCGCTCGGGGCGCAGAGGATCCACACGGTGCGCTCCGGCGGTTCCTCGAGCGCCTTGAGCAGCAGGTTCGAGGTGCGTTCCGTCATGCGGTCGGCGTCCTCGATGATCACCACGCGGTACCGCCCGACCGAGGGCGAGTAGTGCGACGAGGTCACCAGCTGCCGGATCTCGTCGATGGTGATGATGACCCGCTGCGTGGTCAGGACCGAGACGTCGGGATGGGTCTTCGCGGTGATCTGCTGGAGGGTGTGGTCGTCGTCCGGGCCGTTGCCGACGAGGGCGGCGGCGAAGGCGGACGCCACGTTCGACCGACCGGACCCGGGTGGCCCGGTGATGAGCCACGAGTGCGTCATGCCGCCGGTGCCGTCGGGCGACTCGGCCGCGTTGCGGAGCGACGCGACCGCTTCCTCTTGCCCGGTCAGGCCGTCCCACACGCTCACGGGATCATCCTGCCAGTCGCCACCGTCATCCCTCGACGATCCCGACCAGCGGGGCGACCGCTGCTCGGATCATACGCTGGACGTCCGCCGCGGGCAGTGCGGCGTCGACGACGAGGAAGCGCTCGGGCTCGGCGGCGGCCATGTCGAGGAAGGCCCGGCGGACCGTCTCGTGGAACGCCTCGGCCTCGGACTCGAGCCGGTCGAAGGTGTCCCCGCGCGCCGCAGCGACGCGCGCACGTCCGAGGGTGACGTCGAGGTCGAGCAGGATCGTGCGATCCGGCGCGAGCCCGCCGGCGGCCCAGTCGGACACCGAGCGGATGTGCTCGGCACCGAGGCCGCGGGCCACGCCCTGGTACGCCACCGACGAGTCGATGTACCGGTCCTGCAGCACGACGTCGCCACGCGCGATCGCGGGACGCACGAGCGTCTCGACGTGGTGCGCCCGGTCGGCCGCGTAGAGGAGCGCCTCGGCCCGGGGCGCGACGTGACCCCGCTCGTGCAGGACGATCTCGCGGATCCGGGTGCCGAGGTCCGTCCCGCCGGGCTCGCGCGTGCGCACCACGGTCCGACCGTGCTCCTCGAGCCAGTCGGTCAGCAGCTCCGCCTGCGTCGTCTTGCCCGCACCGTCGCCGCCCTCGAGCGTGATGAACCGGCCGGTCACTTCTTCTTGGCCGCAGGCTTCCGCGCCGGTGCCTTCTTCTTCACCGGGCCCTTGGCGCGCTTGTCGGCGATGAGCTGCACGGCACGCGCGTGGTCGACCGCCTCGACGTCCTCGCCGCGCGGGATCGTCGCGTTGGTCTCGCCGTCGGTGACGTACGGACCGAACCGGCCGTCCTTCATCTTGATCGGCTTGCCGGACACCGGGTCGGCGTCGAACTCCTTGAGCGCGGCACTCGCGGCACGGCGGCCGCCGTACTTCGGCTGTGCGAAGAGCTCGAGCGCGCCGGGCAGGTCGACATCGAAGATCGCGTCCTCGGAGGGCAGCGTCCGGGTGTCCGTGCCCTTCTTGAGGTAGGGGCCGTAGCGGCCGTTCTGCGCGGTGATGTCGTCGCCGGACTCCGGGTCCTTGCCGACGACCCGGGGTAGGTCAAGGAGCTTGAGCGCGGTCTCGAGGTCGACCGTCTGCGGGTCCATCGACTTGAAGAGCGACGCGGTGCGCTCCTTCGGGGCGGCGGCCTTCTTCGTGGTCTTCTTCGCCGGCGCCTTCTTCGCGGCGGCACCCTTCGCGGTGGTCTTCGCCGCCGGCTCCGCCTCGGCGGCGGCCGGTGCGGCCTGCGCGTCGAGGACCTCGCCGGTCGCGGGGTCGACCGCGGCCTCGGGCTCCGGGGTGCGCTCGGTCACGTACGGACCGAACCGGCCGTCCTTCGCGAGGACCTCCTTGCCGGTCTCGGGGTTGATGCCGACCACGCGGTCGCCGAGCACCGGCGCGTCCACGAGCTCGCGTGCCTTCTCGGCGGTGAGCTCGTCGGGCGCGAGGTCCTCGGGCACGTTGACGCGACGGGGCTTCTCGGGGTCGTCGCCCGGCACCTCGATGTAGGGGCCGTACCGACCGATGCGCAGGGTGAGTCCCGGTGCGAGCTCGACCGAGTTGATCTCGCGCGCGTCGATCTCGCCGAGGTTGTCGATGACCGTCCGGAGGCCGCGGTGGTCGCCGCCGCCGAAGTAGAACTCCTTGAGCCAGTCGACGCGGTCGGCGTCGCCGTTCGCGATCCGGTCGAGGTCGGCTTCCATGTCGGCCGTGAACTGGTACTGCACGAGGTCACCGAAGTAGTCCTCGAGCAGCCGGACCACGCTGAACGCGATCCAGTTCGGCACGAGCTGGGTCCCTCGGAGGGACACGTAGCCGCGGTCGATGATCGTCGGGCTGATCGTCGGGAACGTCGACGGACGACCGATGTCGAGGTCCTCGAGGGTCTTGATGAGGCTCGCCTCGGTGTAGCGGGGCGGCGGCGTGGTGTCGTGCCCCTTGGCGAGGACGTCGTCGACGGTGAGGTGCTCGCCTTCCTTGACGTCGGGCAGGGCGACGTCGTTGCCCGAGCGGTCCGACGACTCGTGGCGGTCCTCGTCCTTGCCTTCCTCGTAGGCGTTGAGGAACCCGCGGAAGGTGATGACGGTGCCGGACGCCGTGAACTCGGCGTCGGTGCCGTTCGCCGTCGACGGGATGCCCTCGACCGACTCGGTGGAGGAGATGCCGAGGACGATCGACGCCGTGGAGCCCTTCGCGTCCGCCATCTGCGAAGCGATCGTGCGCTTCCAGATGAGGTCGTAGAGACGCCACTCGACACCGGTCAGGGTGCCCTCGAGCTGGGACGGGGTCCGGAAGGTGTCGCCCGCCGGACGGATCGCCTCGTGCGCTTCCTGCGCGTTCTTGCTCTTGCTCGCGTAGACGCGCGGCTTGTCCGGCACGGTCGCCGCGCCGTAGAGGTCGGCAGCCTGCTTGCGCGCGGCGTCGAGCGCCTGCTTCGACAGGTTGACCGAGTCGGTACGGATGTAGGTGATGTACCCGTTCTCGTACAGCGTCTGCGCGGCACGAGCGGTCTGCCGCGGCGACAGACGGAGCTTGCGCGCCGCCTCCTGCTGCATGGTCGACGTCGTGAACGGCGCGGCAGGACGGCGGGTGTAGGGCTTCGACTCGACGCTGCGCACGGTGGCGTCACCGGCGCGTTCGATGACGGTCGTGAGCGCGGCGGCGGCGGCTTCGTCGAGGCGGACGGCCTCGCCCTTCAGCTCACCGCGGTCGTCGAAGTCACGACCGGAGGCGACACGGGTCCCCTGGACACGGGCGAGTCGAGCGGTGAAGGCGGCGTCGCCCTCCTTCTCGAAGCGTGCACTGAGGTCCCAGTAGTTGGCGGCGACGAACGCGAGGCGCTCGCGTTCGCGGTCCACGACGAGACGCGTGGCGGCGGACTGCACCCGGCCCGCGGAGAGCCCCGGACCGATCTTGCGCCAGAGCACGGGCGAGACCTCGTAGCCGTAGAGACGGTCGAGGATGCGACGGGTCTCCTGGGCGTCGACGAGGGCGGTGTCGAGCTCACGGGTGGCTTCCTGCGCGCGCTGGATCGCCTCCTTCGTGATCTCGTGGAACACCATGCGCTTGACGGGCACCTTGGGCTTCAGCACCTGGAGCAGGTGCCACGCGATGGCCTCGCCCTCGCGATCCTCATCAGTTGCGAGGTAGAGCTCGTCGGCTTCCTTGAGGGCACGCTTCAGCTCGGAGACCGTCTTCTTCTTCGCGTCCGAGACGACGTAGTAGGGCTCGAAGCCGTTGTCGACGTCCACCGAGAACTTGCCGAGCGAGCCCTTCTTGAGCTCGGCCGGGAGGTTCTTGGGCTCGACGAGGTCCCGGATGTGTCCGACGGACGCCTGGACCTCGTATCCGTCACCGAGGTATTGCGCGATCGTCTTGGCCTTCGCGGGGCTCTCGACGATGACGAGCTTCTTCGTGCCTGGCACGTGTCTCCTTGATCGATGGTGCGCGTCGGCCCTGGACGACGAGCGCGTCCGGGTCGACCGGGGCACCGATGACCGGGGGCCGACAGGCACACCATACACATAGTGTTCGGGCTGGTCGTCCGCCGGACCGGCGACGGCGACTGCGCCCACGGCGAACGGTCCGCCGCCGACCAGGACGCGGACGCGGGCGGCGGCAGCGGCGGTCACGCAGGTGTCGAGCGTCGCCTCGTTCCGCGCTGCGACGCGTGCTGCGACCCCGCACGGTTCGCCGGGGACGAGCCCGACGACGGCCGCCGCGGCCGCGAGCGCCGAGGCGTCCGCGGCGGCCTGGGCGCGGACGCCGGCGACGCGGAGACCCGCCGCGGCGAGCGCTGCGGTCACCACGAGGAGCGTCACGCCGACGACCACCGCCACCACCACCGTCGCGGACCCGCGCTCGGTCACCGGCCGGCCTCGGCCGCGCACCCGGTGGCGCCGAGCGGGACGGCTGCGAACGGGCCCGTCGCTCCCCGTTCGGCCCGGACGCAGACCACGCCGTCGCCGCGGTGCACCGTGACGTCGGCTCCGGGCGCGAGCTGCGCGACCGCCGCCAGGCCGGCATCGTCGTCACCGCGGCCGTACGCCCGTGCCGCGGTGGCCGCAGCGACCTCGAGACGACCGACGGCGTCCACGACGAGCACGGCCGCGACGAGCGAGGTCAGGACCAGCGCGACGACGGGGAGCACGACCGCGAACTCGACGCTCACCGAGCCGCGTTCCCCGTCCGGCCGACGGCGGTCAGAGGGAGAGCGCACCACGGACGAGTTCCGTGAGGAGGCTCTGGACCTCGCCGGAGCGCATCACCGCGACGAGCACGCCGGCGAACGCCACCGCCGCGAGGATCACGACGGCGTACTCGGCCGTGGCGGATCCGCGGTCGTCGTCGAGCCGTCGCCGGAGCCGGCTGCCGCGGAGCTGGTGGTCGTGCTGGTGCTGGTGCTGGGTGGTCGGGGTGTCGGTCATGGGGTCGTCCTTCCTGTTGCCGTGCTGTCAGCCTCGCTGCGTCCGGGGCTCGACACCGGGCCGGCCACCGGATCTGTGGAGGATCACCCCACGTCGACGACGGTGGAGGAGAGGACGCCCGCCACCACCGGTACGACCCCGACGAGGACGAAGGCGGGCAGGACGCACACGCCGAGCGGCAGGACGAGCCGGACCGCGAGACGCTCGGCCGCGGCGAGCCCCGCGGCTGCGGCGTCGTCACGGACGTCCTCGGCCGCGGCGCGGAGGAGCGTCGCCGCGGGCACCCCGGCGCGCTGGGCCAGCGCGAGGACGTCCCGGAGGTGGTCACCGTCCGACGCCCGCCACGGTCGGTCGGCGAACGCGGCCCGGACGGCCGCACCGCCCTCCGCCCACGAGCCGCCGCCGGACACGGCGACCGCCCAGGCGTCGAGCAGCACGCCCGGCAGGTGTCCGTCGGGGGTCGCGGCGCGGACCAGGCGTGCGCTCCAGGTCCGACCGAGCCCGACGAGCACCGCGGCGAGGAGCAGGCAGGTCCACCCGATCGGGGACGCGACGAGCACCCGGACGGCGCCGGACCCCCACGTCGACCCGAGGACGAGGCCGAGCAGGGGCAGCGCGAGCACGACCCGGGCGCTCGCGCGCGGCCCGGCGAGGGCGACGAGGACGGCACGGTCGGACGCCGCCGAGCGCCGGAGGGCCGCGGCGAGCGCGCGGACGGTGCCCGCCGACGGAGCGCCGGTCCGTTCGGCGACGCGGAGGACGGCGGCGACGTCCTCCCACCCGGGACCGCCGTCGTCGGGGAACCCGCCCACCAGCGCCCACGCGCGGGCCGGCGGGACCCCCGCGGCGACGAGGGTGGCGACGCGGTCGAGGGTCCTGGCCGCGGCGGCGCCGTCGGCTCGCTCGCCGCGGCTACCCGACCGCGCGGCGGCCCACCGGCGGACCGTCACCGGCCCGCGGCTCACCGTGACCGATCCACGGGACGCACCACGAGCCTCCCGTCCGGACCGATCCGGACCGCCCCGACGGCCGCGAGCCGACGCTGCCCGCCGTGGCGCTCGACGTGGAGCACCAGGTCGAGCGCGCTCACCGCCTGCCGAGCGAGCGCTTCCGGCCCGAGCCCGGCCAGCGTGCCGAGCGCCTCGAGCCGTGCCGCGACGTCGGCGATCCCGTTGGCGTGCACCGTCCCCGCTCCCCCGTCGTGACCGGTGTTCAGCGCGGAGAGGAGCTCGCGGACCTCGGCACCCCGGCACTCCCCGACGACGATCCGGTCGGGCCGCATGCGCAGTGCCTCGCGGACGAGCCGGTCGAGCCCGAGGGCGCCGGCCCCCTCGGCGTTCGCCTGTCTGGCCTCGAGCGCGACGACGTGCGGGTGGTCGATCCGGAGTTCGGCGACGTCCTCGACGGTGACGATCCGCTCGTCGGGCGGGACGGCCGAGAGCATCGCCGCGAGCAGGGTCGTCTTGCCGCTCCCCGTCGCCCCGGTCACGAGCACGTTGCGGCGCTCGTCGACCGCACGCTCGACGACCGACCGCGGGATCCGTCGGAAGGCCCCGAGCGCCTCGAGCGACGCGAGGGTCGGTCGGTCGGCTGCGGGCAGTCGGATCGAGATCGCGGTGCCGGTCACCGAGACGGGCGCGAGCACGACGTGCACCCGGATCCCGTCGCCGTGGCGGACGTCGACGCACGGCGTGGTCTCGTCGACGTGCCGTCCGCCGCGTGCCACGAGCTCGGTCGCGAGTTCCCGGACGCGCGCCTCGGGCAGGACCGGTCCGGCCCGTCCGAGTCCGGTGCCACGGTCGACCCAGGTCCCGCGACCGCCGACGACGAGGACGTCGGTGACGCCGGCGTCGTCGACGAGGGCGGCGAGCTCCTCGAACTCGGCCGCAAGGACGTCGCGGCGTCGACGCGGTCGTGTGGTGCCGGGCAGGAACGGGGGGTCGGCACGGTGTCGGTGCATGCGACCAGACAGTAGGGAGCAGCACCCGTCGGGTCCGCATCCACCATCCCCGCTGTGGAGGATTGCGCGGGTGACGAGCAACGGACCGATTTGTCCCCCGGTACGCAAACCCGTACCCCAGTCGGTGTCCCGACGGACCGTCGACCGTCGAACGGCCCGGGATCGCTCCCAGCCTGCCCGGTGCGACGGAGCGGCCGCCCCACGGAGCCGGATCGGATCGATGCAAGAGCATGGACAGGTCTGTCCACTCTTCGGCGTCCCCGTGCGGATCGACGTCGAGTGCGTGCCGGCGGACGAAGCGTCCGGCGAACGAACTCGCCCGGAAACGAGAAGAGGCGGCACCGGTTGGGGGGAACAGGTGCCGCCTGGACATCGGTGGATTGGGGGGAATCCGAACCGTTGCCGCCGGAAACGAGTCCAGCGGGATCTACTGTACCCCATGATCGGCCGCCAGGAGCAACCCCCGGGACGACTTCCGGGCGTGCCGCCTGCACGCCGTGAGCGAACACGTCACGGCCCGGCTCGACACGACCGGCCACGGGACCACGCACGAGGACCCCGTCCCGTCCCTTCTGCCCCGCGGAACCGCGCCGGGACGGACCGCTCACCGCGGCCCTGGACGCGGGGTAGTCTCCGACTGCACCCCTGCCGCAACGACGCGAAAGGACCTCGATGTCCGCTCCGACCCAGACCGACCCCCGCTACGACGGAGCCAACGGCGACGGCCCCGACGCCGGTGACCACGGCACGTTCCCCCCGTCGCCGGAGTTCGTCGCCGACGCCGTCGCGCACGAGGACCTGCACGAGGCAGCCGCGGCCGACCGCGAAGCGTTCTGGGCCGACCAGGCACGGGGGCTCCTCGACTGGCGCACGCCGTTCACCCAGACCCTCGACTGGTCCGGCGCGCCGTTCGCGAAGTGGTTCGCCGACGGCACGCTCAACGTCGCCGAGAACTGCCTCGACCGGCACGTCCGCGCCGGCCACGGGGACCGGGTCGCCATCCACTTCGAGGGCGCACCCGGCGACACCCGTCGGATCACCTACGGGGAGCTCACCGCCGAGGTGCAGCGCGCCGCCAACATGCTCACCGACCTGGGCGTCGGGCAGGGCGACCGGGTCGTCGTCTACCTCCCGCTCATCCCCGAGGCCGTCGTCACGATGCTCGCCGTCGCCCGCATCGGTGCGGTCCACTCGGTGGTGTTCGGCGGGTTCAGCGCCGAGAGCCTCCGTGCCCGCATCGAGGACGCCGGGGCGAAGCTCGTCGTCACGGCGGACGGCGGCTGGCGCCGTGGTGCGGTCTCACCGCTCAAGCCCGCCGTCGACGAAGCACTCGAGGGCGAGGGCACCGACAGCGTGGAGCACGTCCTCGTCGTCAAGCGCGGCGGCAACGACATCGCCTGGAACGACCGTGACCTCTGGTGGCACGACGAGGTCGCGAAGGCCGCTCCGGAGCACACCGCCGAGGCGTTCCCGGCCGAGACGCCCCTCTTCATCCTGTACACCTCGGGCACGACCGGGAAGCCCAAGGGCATCGTGCACACCTCCGGCGGGTACCTCACCCAGGCCGCGTACACGCACAAGAACGTGTTCGACATGCACCCCGAGAAGGACGTCTACTGGTGCACGGCCGACATCGGATGGATCACCGGGCACTCCTACGTCGTCTACGGCCCCCTCGCGAACGGTGTCACGCAGGTCCTCTACGAGGGCACGCCCGACGAGCCGAAGCCCGGCCGCTGGTGGGACCTCGTCGACTCCTACGGCGTGACGGTCCTCTACACGGCGCCGACGGCGGTGCGCGCGGCGATGAAGGCCGGCCGCCAGGTCCCCGAGGCCCGCAGCCTCGAGACGCTCCGGCTGCTCGGCAGCGTCGGCGAGCCGATCAACCCCGAGGCGTGGCAGTGGTACCGCCAGGTGATCGGCCACGACCGCACGCCCATCGTCGACACGTGGTGGCAGACCGAGACGGGGGCGATCATGATCTCCGCCCTGCCCGGCGTCACGAAGCTCAAGCCCGGTGCCGCCCAGACGCCGCTGCCCGGCATCGTCGCCGAGATCGTCGACGACGACGGCAACCGCGCCGACCCGGGCGAGAGCGGCTACCTCACCATCACCGAGCCGTGGCCGTCGATGGCGCGCGGCATCTGGGGCGACCCGGACCGCTTCGTCGAGACGTACTGGTCGCGGTTCCCCGGTCGCTACTTCGCCGGCGACGGCGCTCGGCTCGACGGCCAGGGCGACATCTGGATCCAGGGACGCGTCGACGACGTGATGAACGTCTCCGGCCACCGGCTGTCCACGGCCGAGATCGAGTCCGCCCTGGTCGGCCACGAGGGCGTCGCCGAGGCGGCCGTCGTCGGTGCCGCCGACGAGACCACCGGGCAGGCCGTCGTCGCCTACGTCATCCTCACCGCCGAGGCAGCGGCCGACGTCGACCGCGACGCCGCCGCGAAGGAGCTCCGCGACTGGGTCGGAAAGCGGATCGGTGCGATCGCGAAGCCGCGTCAGGTCGTCATCGTGCCCGAACTGCCGAAGACACGGTCCGGCAAGATCATGCGCCGCCTGCTGCGCGACGCGGCCGAGGGTCGCCGCATCGGCGACACGACGACGCTCGCCGACCCGACGATCATGGCGACCATCGCGGAACTCATGTAGCGGGGACGACGCGAGCCGCGCCTCCAGGCTGGTCTGCCAGGAGGCGCGGCTCGCGTCCGTCGTGGTGCCGACGGTCCGTCAGGACGTCAGCTCCACGACCAGTTCGACCTCGACCGGCGCGTCCAGCGGGAGGACCGCGACGCCCACCGCGCTCCGCGCGTGCACGCCGGCGTCCCCGAACACGTCGCCGACGAGGGTCGACGCGCCGTTCGCGACGCCCGGCTGTCCGGTGAAGGACGGATCGGACGCGACGAACACTGTGACCTTCACGACACGGGCGACCCGGTCGAGCGAGCCGGCGACCGACTCGACGGCCGCGAGGGCGTTGAGCGCGGCGACGCGCGCCTGGGCGGTCGCGGTCTCGGCGTCCACCGTCGCACCGACCTTGCCGGTCACCGGCAGCGCGCCGTCCACGAAGGGCAGCTGCCCCGCGGTGTAGACGTGGTCACCGCTGACGACCGCGGGGACGTAGGCGGCCACGGGCGCCGCGACGGCGGGGAGCGTCAGGCCGAGCTCGGCGAGCCGGTCCGCGACGCTCACGCGTCCGCCTTCGGGCGCTTCAGGTACGCGACGAGGCCGCCTTCGGGGCCGGTGACGACCTGGACGAGTTCCCACCCCTCGTCGCCGAAGTTGTTCAGGATGGCGGTGGTGTTGTGGATGATCAACGGGGTCGTGAGGTATTCCCAGCGAGTCATGGAGATCCTTGCCAGCCTTTCAGTCGGCGGTGTCGTTTAGGCTGCATCCTATGTCTGCCCAGAAGACGTCTGCCTCGCGGACCAAGCCCGTCTCAGCAGTCGGCGCCTTCGTCGGATTCGTCGGTTTCAGCGTGCTCGCCGGTCTGCTCGTCACGATCGGCGTCACCCCGGCCATCGCGGTCGCCGGTGTCACGACGACGTCGACGATCGGCGTGTTCGAGTCCCTGCCGGAGTACATCGAGATCGGTGACCTCCCGCAGCGCAACGAGCTGTACGCGTACCAGGGCGGCAAGAGCGTGCACTTCGCGACGGTCTACGACCAGAACCGTCAGGAGCTGCAGTTCGACCAGATCAGCGACCAGCTGAAGAACGCGGCCATCGACGGCGAGGACAAGCGCTTCTACGAGCACGGCGGCGTCGACATGACCTCGCTCGTCCGCGCGGGCGTGGGATCCCTCGCCGGCGGCCTCGGCGAGTCGGGCGGTGGGTCGACGCTGACCATGCAGCTCGTCCGCAACATCAAGATGAACCAGGCGCTCGAGCTCACCACGCCGGAAGAGCGTCTGAAGGCTTACAACGACGCCGTCGAGCAGACCATCCCCCGCAAGCTCGAGGAGATGAAGCTCGCGATCGGCCTCGCGAAGAAGTACACCCACAAGGAGATCCTCACCGGGTACCTCAACATCGCGTACTTCGGCGACCAGACCTACGGCGTGCAGGCCGCGGCGCAGCACTACTACAACAAGAGCGCGACCGACCTCACCCCGGCCGAGGCCGCCTCGATCCTCGCGATCGTGCAGTCCCCGAACACGCGCAACCTGTCGAACCCGAAGTACTACGACGCCAACGTCGCGCGCCGCAACGTCATCCTCAAGTCGATGTACGCGCAGAAGCACCTGACGAAGGCCGAGTACGACGAGGCCGTCAAGTCGAACCCGAAGGACTACGTCCACCTGACGCAGCCGTCCCAGGGCTGCAAGGCCTCGGTCGGCGACGGCTCGCAGTTCTTCTGCGACTACGCGGTCCAGGTCGTCAAGGAGATGTCGCAGCTGGGGGCCACCCAGAAGGAACGCGACACCGCGTGGCGCAACGGCGGCTACAAGATCCAGACGACGCTCGACATCGACGCCAACGCGCAGCAGAAGCAGGTGCTCAACACCTACGACAACAAGGCCGAGACGAACTTCAAGCTCGGCGCCGCACTCGACTCGGTCGAGGTGAACACCGGCCGCATCCTGACGATGGCCCAGAACAAGGACTACGACCAGTCGCTGCAGTCCCCGCCGACGTCGACGTCGATCAACTACAGCGTCGACAAGAAGTACGGCGGCGGCATCGGCTTCCAGGTCGGCTCGACGTACAAGCTCTTCACGCTCCTCGAGTGGTTGAAGGCGGGCCACGGCCTGAACGAGACCGTGAACGGCACCCCGCACAACACCTCCGTGTGGCAGCACTGTGGTGAGCCCACCTACGGCAACTGGGCCCCGAAGAACGACTCGGCGGGCGAGAACGGCAACTACACGGTCGCCCGCGCCACCGCCCTGTCCGTGAACGCGGCGTTCGCGTCGATGGCCGCCAAGCTCGACCTCTGCGACATCAAGCAGACCGCCGAGGACCTCGGCGTGCACTCGGGCGACGACAAGACCGAGCTCAACTCGTACCCGTCGTCGATCCTCGGCACGAACAACATCGCACCGCTGACGATGGCCGCCGCGTACGCCGGCGTCGCCAACAACGGCACCTTCTGCGAGCCCATCGCGATCGACAACGTCACCAACGCCGAGGGCAAGAGCCTGGGCGGCCAGCCGAAGACCTGCAAGCAGGTGCTCGAGCCCTCCGTCGCACAGACGGCCGTCTACGCGATGAAGGGCACGATCTCCGGCGGTACCGCGGTCGGCGCCCAGACCTACGACGGCACCCAGCTGTTCGGCAAGACGGGCACCACCGACGACGCCGACCAGATCTGGCTCGTCGGTTCGAGCTCGCGGGTCGCCACGGCCTACTGGCAGGGCAACACCGACGGTGGCAAGAACAACCTCCGTCACTACAGCAACGGTGTCAACGGCACCTACGCCAGTGCCCGTGCGGGCGTCTGGCGACAGGCGCAGACCCCGATGAACGCCCTGTACCCGGCAGGCCCCTTCACGGACCCGTCGTCGTCCGCCCTGCGCGGCAACGCGAAGGCCGTCCCGGACGTGACCGGCAAGACCGCTGCCGAGGCCAAGGCCGCGATCACGGGCGCCGGGTTCACCTACGTGGACGGTGGCGCGCAGCCCGGCTCCGCGAAGGCCGGCACCGTCTCCTCCACGTCGCCCTCGGCCAACTCGCTGCTCTCGAACGGCTCGAGCGTCACCGTGTACACGTCCGACGGCTCGCAGATCGTGATGCCGGCGATCGCCGGTGCACCGCTCGACACGGCCCGGTCGAAGCTCAACCAGCTCGGGTTCACCAACGTGACGATCTCGAAGGAGTACGTCAAGGGCGGCGGTGACAAGGAGTGCCGTGTCGCGACGGTCGACCCGGGTGTGCACGCCGCGGCCAGTAAAGACTCCGCGGTGACGCTGACCCTGTACGGCGACAAGAACGGCAAGGCGCCCAAGGACTGCAAGTGAGCCGCGGTCGCGCCGCGCTCGGCATCGCCGCAGCCGGCGCGGCCATCGGTGCCGCCTCGGCGGCATGGGGCACGCTCGTCGAGCGACGGCGGTTCGGCATCCGCTGGGAGACCGTCCCGGTGCTGCCGGCCGGCTCGCGCGACGTCACGGTCCTGCACCTGTCGGACATCCACATGGCGCCCTGGCAGGCCGACAAGCAGCAGTGGCTCCGCGACCTGAGCCTCGTCGAGCCGGACTTCGTCGTGAACACCGGCGACAACCTCGGGCACGCCACGGCCAACGCCGCGGTGGAGTACGCGCTCGAGCCCTTCCGCGGTGTCCCCGGGGCGTTCGCGTACGGCTCGAACGACTTCTACGCACCGACGCCGCGCAACCCGTTCAAGTACTTCACCGGTCCGAGCGCCCACCACCACGGCAGCCGACCGGTCGAACTCGACATCGATCGTCAGACGGCGTTCTTCGAGTCGCTCGGGTGGCTCGACGTGAACGACCACGCGCACGCCGTCGAACTGCGTGGTTCGCGGTTCGAGCTGTTCGGCACCTCCGACGCGCACCGCGACTGGGATCGGCTCGACCTGCTGCCGACGAACGTCGACGAGATGCGCGGGGACGTGCCCTGGTCCGAGGACGAGGACGGCCCCTCCCCCGTGGCCATCGGCATCACCCACGCGCCGTACCGCCGGGTGCTGGACGCGTTCGTCACCCAGGGTGCCGACGTGATCTTCGCGGGCCACACCCACGGCGGACAGGTGCAGGTGCCGGGCGTCGGCGCGCTCGTCACCAACTCCGACCTCCCCCGCCGGTACGTCAGCGGACTGCACAAGTGGCAGCACCGTGGGCACTGGTCGTGGCTCGAGGTCTCCGCCGGCATCGGGACGTCGATCTACGCGCCCGTCCGGTTCGCGTGCCGTCCGGAAGCCGTGGTCGTCACCCTCACCGCCCGCACCGACTGAGGACGACGCGCCCGGGAGTTCGCCGGATGGTCACGACCACCCCCGATCATCGGATAGACTTCTCGGGTTGCTCCGGTACGGAGCGACCACACCACGGGGTGTGGCGCAGCTTGGTAGCGCGCCTCGTTCGGGACGAGGAGGTCGCAGGTTCAAATCCTGTCACCCCGACACTGTGTTGAGACAGTACGAAGAAGGCCCTGGTTCTCCGGAACCAGGGCCTTCTGCTTTGCTGCTGCAGTCCCACCCAGGCATGCCCGTCGACGTCGTGTCCGGTCCTCGTTCGGGTAGCGTGGTCGTGCCATGCAGTACTCGACGGACCAGCTCGCCGCCGTGGTCGACCAGCTCGGAGCACAGTTCCCGGAGCTGGCCGAAGACCCGGTGATGGCCGAGAGCCTCGCGGACAACGTGACGTCGATGATCGGCGAGGCCCACGCCCGCTACGCCGTCGGCGCTGGTTCCGGCATCGTGAGCGACGCGTTCCTCGACCCCGACCACCTCGCCACGGGTGCCCTGCACGCCGAGCAGTCCCTGCACCCCGCCGGTGCGATGCTCGCGGCGGAGATGCTCTTCGACGCCTACCTGCCGGTGTTCGTCGACGAGGTCGGGGCGGTCGAGACCCCCGATGCCCTCCGCGCTGCCCGCGCGCTCCACGCCGGGATCTGGAACCGGTTCCCCGCCGGGGCCATCGCGTACACCGAGGCGCTCCGTCAGCGCGCCAGCAGCGCGCACATGGACTCACGGGCGCAGATCGCCCGGGACCTCCACGACCGGATCGCGCACTCGATCCTCGCCGGCGTGCAGCGCGTCGACCTCGCCCTGCTCGCGGAGACGGCACCCGACACCGCAGCAGACGCCAGCGCAGCCACCGGCTCCGCGGCAGACACCACCGCAGCAGACGCCAGCGCAGCACATGGCACGGCAGCCCGCGGCGGCGGCGCGGACGCCGGCACGGCCGATCGGCACGCCCAGCTGGAGGACGCGGCGAAGCTCCTCCGCGGGGCCCTCGGCGAGCTGCAGGACCTCGCCGTGGCGCTGCGGGCCCGCGTGGGCGACGACCGGCTCGACGACGCACTGGCCCGCCACCTGACCGACCTGTTCCCGGAGGACGCGGCGGTCTCGATCACCTCCACAGGGACGCCGGTCCCGATGCCGAGCTGGAAGTCCGAGGAGGCCCTGACGATCCTGCTCGAGGCACTGACGAACTGGCGCAAGCACGCCCCGGACTCGACCGCCACCGTCACGTTCGCCTGGTCGCCGCGTACCCTCACGGTCACCGTCTCGGACGACGGACCGGGCTTCGACGACACCGAGGAGCGCAGGGGACGGCTCGGGCGTCGGACGATGCTCGAGCGCGCCGCGGTCATCGGCGCCCGGTGCACCGTCACGAGCCGCCCCGGCGCGGGGACCACCGTCGAGCTCTCCGTCCCGATCGGTGCCCTGTGACGGCGACCGACGTGGTGCACGTCGCGCTCGTCGACGACCACCACCTCTTCCGCGAGGGACTCGCCGCGATCCTCGGCGCCCGCCCGCAGATCCGGGTCGTGACGCACGGCGCGCGACCGTCCGACGTCCTCGACTCGGCGGAGGCCGCCGCGGTCGACGTGCTCCTGCTCGACGTCGAACTCGACGGCCCACCGGCACGCACCACGATCGCCTCGCTGCGCCGGACGCGTCCGGACATCGCGATCGTGGTGCTGACGATGCACCGTGACGCGGTCCTCCGCCGCACGCTCCTCACGGCCGGGGCCGCCGACTTCGTGACCAAGACGACCCCGAGCGGCGAACTGGTCGATCGGATCGTCCGCGCGGCGGCCGGACGGTCCTCGGCACGGCCGACCCCTCCCACCGACCCGCTGCTGAGCGACCGTGAGCTCGAGGTCCTCCGGCTCGTCATGCGCGCGCACACGAACGCCGAGATCGCGGCGGACCTCGGCATCGCCGTCGGCACGGTCAAGCGTCACATCTACAACGTCTTCCGGAAGCTCGAGGTCGGTTCCCGGGTCGCCGCGATCACGGCCGCGCGACGCCTCGGCCTGGTCGACTGAGCAGCGTCCGACCGGCGCAGAGCCCTCGCGGGACGACGCGTGGCGGTGCCGACGGCGCTAAGCCGACGTGACCGCCGGCTCCCCCGCCGCCACGAGTCGCCCCTCCGCGTGCAGCCGGGCCACGACCTCGAGTGCCTGGTGCCGGTACCGCGCCTGCGCGGCACCCGGCGCGACGATCACGCCGTTCGCCCCGGTCGAGGCGACGAGGGCGTTGATCTTCGCCGCGACCGCGTCGGCGGAGCCGTACGCCTGTCGCTCGGTCCGCGCCTGGATGAACCGACGCTCGAGGTCGGAGAACTCGTACGCGCGTGCCTCCTCCAACGACACCGGCTCGGGCTTCGCGCCCTGCCGCATGCGGATGAACGAGATCATGCCCGGCGCACTCTGCTCCTCGATCACCGCCGGGTCCTCGTCGGTGACGACCTGCACGCCGATCAGGGCGTTCGGCTCCGAGCGGAAGCGCGACGGCCGGAACGAATCCCGGTACAGCGCGAGCGCTGCCTCGGTGTTGTCCGACGCGAAGTGGTGTGCGAAGGCGAACGAGACACCCAGGGCCCCCGCGACCTGCGCGCTGTACCCGGAGGACCCGAGCAGCCAGAACTCCGGCACGTCGCCGTAGCCCGGCACCGCACGGATGCGGGACAGCGGGTTCGACTCGTCCATGCCGGTGAAGAAGCCGATGAGGTCGGCCAGACGCTCCGGGAAGTCGTCCACGTCGAGCCGGTCGGTGCGGCGCAGGGCCATCGCCGTCGCGCCGTCGGTCCCCGGGGCACGCCCGAGGCCGAGGTCGACCCGGTCGCCGTACAGCGCCCGGAGCGTGCCGAACTGCTCGGCGACGACGAGGGGCGCGTGGTTCGGCAGCATCACGCCGCCGGAGCCGATCCGGATCGTGGAGGTCGCGGCCCCCACGGCGCTCAGCAGCACCGCCGGCGCGGACGACGTGATGCCCGGCATGCCGTGGTGCTCGGCGACCCAGAAGCGCTCGTAGCCGAGCTGCTCGGCGCGCACCGCCATGTCGATGGAGCCCTGCAGGGCTTCGGTGTTGGACTGGCCGTACTCGCGGGTCGCCAGGTCGAGGACGGACAGGTGCACGGATGCGTCGCTCATGCAGTCGCCAACGTCAGCGGCGCGACGCGCATTCCGCACCACGTGCGGGTCTGGAGGCGCGGTGCGGGCCCGCACCGCGCCTCCAGACCGCCGGACGGCCCGGTCCACGGCACGCGACCCGCCCGCGCGGACGGACCCGTCAGGCGCCGTCCAGGCGCCCACCGGACTCGGTCAGGTAGCAGTTGGCGCACAGGGACTCGTAGGTGACGTCGACGCCGTCGATCGCGACCTGCGACCCGTCGAAGACGAAGCGTCCGTCGACCTTGCGCGCGTTGAAGACCGCCTTGCGGCCGCAGCGGCAGATGGTCTTCAGCTCCTCGAGGGAGTGCGCCACCTCGAGCAGGCGAGCGCTGCCGGGGAACGCCTCGGTGCGGAAGTCGGTGCGGATGCCGTACGTGATGACGGGCACCTCGTCGAGGACGGCGATGCGCAGCAGGTCGTCGACCTGGCGGGGCGTGAGGAACTGCGCCTCGTCGACGAGCACGCAGCTGACCGGCCGGACCATGCCGTCGAGCCGGGCGGACTCGGGATCGGTCGCACCGGCCTCGGTGACGGCCCGTCGGACGTCCGCCTCCGGTGAGAACACGATGTCGACCGTCCGGGTCACCCCGAGGCGCGACACGATCTCACGATCGCCCTTGGTGTCGACGGACGGCTTCGCGAGCATCACCCGGTGACCGCGTTCCTCGTAGTTGTACGCCGCCTGCAGGAGCCCCGTGCTCTTGCCACTGTTCATGGCGCCGTACCGGAAGTAGAGCTTCGCCACTACGCGAGGAACCCGTCCTCGGCCGCCCGACGGATGAGGTCGGACTTCTTCGACGCGGGCCGACCGACCTTGCTGTACTTCTCACGCACGCGACGCAGGTAGGTCTTCGCGGTCTCGTACTGCACGTTCATCTGCGCGGCGACCTCGTTCGTCGAGTAGCCCGACACGTACAGGCGCAGGGCTTCCTCTTCGCCGTGGCTGAGCTTCGGCCGCTGGTGCGCGTTCGCACCGGTGGGCAGTGGACGCCAGTCGCGCTGCGGCGGGGTGTCGCGGGCGACGCCCATGATCTCGCGTGCGACGTCCATGACCTCGCGCATCGGCAGCGACTTCGACAGGAAGGCCGCGGCGCCCGCGGCGAGCGCACGATCGCGGGACTCACGGCTGTCGACGCTGGACAGGACGATGACCTTCGCGCCGGCAGCACGGCAGGTGCGCACGCGGGCCTCGATCGAGACGGGCTCCTTGAGCTGGAAGTCCAGGAACACCAGGTCCGTCGGGAAGTTCTCGCTGTGCACCATCTCGAGCCACGTGTGGGCCGTCAGCGCGAGGTCGAAGTCGAACGCGTTCACCGCGATCCAGCTCGACAGGCTGTCCAACAGCACCTCGTGGTCGTCGAGGATCGCCAGCCGCACGCGTCGTGTCCCCGGGTTCGGCAGGGCGGGCGTGCCCTCCGTGATCCGGCTCGGGTCAGTGCTGGTCATACGAGAACCTTAGTGCGAGGGCGGAGGGTCGGACCGCGACGTCCAGATCGGGGAACGTCACGCGGAGGACCGCGAAGTAGGGGTCGAAGGTGCGGTGGATGCCGACGTCCGAATCGTCGACGGCGAGGTCGATGGCGACGGACACGGTGCCCGCCGTCGGCGGGTGCGTGGTGCCCGTCGGTGGGCCCTCGCCGCGGGTCCCGGCAGCGTCCGGATCGGCGTCGTCCGACCCCGTGCGCCGGATCGTCGCCCGGAAGCCCGCCGGGTCGACCGTGGCCGCACGCAGCGCGGCTCGCAGGAACGTCCGGACGACGGTGCGCTGGTCGGCGTCGAGGGTCGCGATGAGTCCGTCCGGGTCGTCGACGACGGCATCCGGGCCGCCCTCGGACCGGACGGCCTGCTCGAACCAGGTGCGGTCCGCGTCGGCGACCATCGCACGACGGATGCCGTCGGCGATCATCCGGGCTTGGGCGCGGTCGGCGTCGGTGATGACCGCCTTCGTGCGGAGCTCGGCGAAGAAGGGGGCGACGTCCCGCGTGAGGATCGTCGTGCGGTCCTGCTGCACGGCGGCGTCGATGCCGTCGCGCTCCGCCCGCTCGACCGAGTACGAGCCGGCGCGGATCTGCACCCGCTCGGCGAGCCCCGCGAACGTCCACGCGAACGCGACCGAGGCGGCGGTGAGCACGAGCGTCGGCGCCGCAGCCAGGAACGCGGCGACGCCGGTCGGCACGTCGGCGGGAAACACGGACGCGGCGACGCCCCACGAGGCACCGGTCACGACCGCGAGCACGAGCCCGCCGACGGCCAGGTCCGACCACGGCCGGTACGGGGCCGTCATCACGATCCCGGTCGCGCAGAGCAGGGACATGAAGTCGTTCAGGGCGTTCCGGTCCGGACCCCACTGCGCGGCGATGCTCGTGACCGTCGCCGCCGCGAGGAGCAGCACGTGCACCGCGAACGCCCACCGTGGGAAGGGTGCGCGGAACGGACTCGACGCGACGAACACCACGGTGCCGGAGGCCGCGAGCAGCAGCACGGTGAGGGCGCTCAGCGTGGGGCTGCCGACGACGTCACGGTCGAAGACGGAGGCGAGCAGCGCCCAGAGCACACCCGAGGCGCCGAGGACGATCGCCAGCGGACGAGACCCCATGGCGCCGAGCGGGTCGTACTGCTGCGCGGTGCGGGCGGTGTCCCGCTGCTGCGCGGTGCGGGCGGTGTCCCGCTCCGGTGCCGGGCGCGTCATCGGGTCACCTCGGTGCCGGCGTTCGGCGTCACCGGGGTCGTCCCCGTGACGACCCCGTAGGGCACCGACATCATCACGCTCGTGCCCGAGCCCGGCGACGACCACACCTGCACGTCGCCGCCGACACGACCGATGCGCTCGCGGACGGAGCCCCGCAGACCCATCCGGTCCGGGCTGGTGGCGGACTCGTCGAAGCCACGCCCGTCGTCGACGACCATCAGCGTGCACGCGACGCCGTCGTCGAACACGCTCACCTCGGCCGCGTCGGTGCCGGCGTGCTTCCGGACGTTCGCCAGGCACTGTCCGACCGCACGGAGCACCGCGGTCATCGCGGCCTGCTCGAGGCGCACGAGCGCTGCCGGATCGCCGGTCACCGTCACGTCGAGTCCGAGTGAACGGTGCTCGTCGATCATCTGCTCGAACGCCCGGACCGCGGCGCCCGGTTCCGGACGGGCCGGGCGTGCGCTCGGGGCGAGCCACTCCTTGCCGGTGAGCATCTCGACGTCCGCCTCGACCGTGCGGGCGAGGTTCGGGTCCATCGGACCGTCCGGCGCCAGGGCGATGGCGCCGAGGTGGTTGAGGACCGTGTCGTGCAGGATGGCCGACGCCTCGGCCTCGACCCCGGCGCGGTACGCCGAGACGTGCTCCTCGCGCGCGGAGCGGAGGAGCTCGGGCTGCACGCGTCGGGACCGGCCGGTGTTCCGGCTCGTGACGAGCACGAGGGCGATGACGAACGCGAGGGTCACCCAAGCAAGCACGAGGGGGTGTGCCGGACCGCCCGCCTGCGCGACCGCGATCGACGTCGCGACCCGACCGACGACGAACCCGGCGATCGACCACAGGGCCACCCGACCCGCGACCGCGCCGGCACCGCCGACGAGCACGAGCGGGATGATCGCCAGGGACAGCAGGTACGAGGCGACCCACCCCGTTGGGACCTCCCGCTGCACGACGACGGCGAACCACCACGCGCACACCCCGCCGACCGCGAGGAAGGCGATCGCCGAGCGCCAGGTGCCGAACTGCACGTGGACGGCGATCATGCCGAGCATCGGGACCAGGGCCAGGACGGCGCTGACCACCCGGACGTCCGGCTCGGCCAGACGGTAGAGCACCAGGGCGATCGCCGCGGCGGCGAGCGAGCCGACGGCGGCGGCGTGGAAGGCGCGCACGGTCGACCACGCGTTGACTCGCGGAGCGAGGTGCGTGGGGATGCCGAGCACGGGTGGGGGTCCTTCCGGACGAGGGGAACGCCGCCCACGATCCAACCACCGTTGGCGCGATCGTGTACCCCGATTGTCGGAGCGATCGGCGACCCGCTCGATGATACCGGCACACGGAGGTTCCCGGTGTCCCCCGAACGCGGAAGCGCGCCGCCGCCACCCGACCCGGTCAGAAGAGCGTCGGCAGCGCCGGTTCCACCCGTGGTGCGAGGCGCTGGTCGAAGCCCGGGTCCGCGCGCTTCAACGGTGAGGTGGTCGGTCGGGACTGCTCCTCGAACGGCGACGGTCCGGAGACCGCGCCCGCCGCCGTCGCCGGTGCTGTTCCCGGACGTGCGCCCGCCGGGGTCGCGAGCCCTGCCCCCGAGCCTGCGCCCGCCGGCGTCGTGGGCGCTGCCCCCGAGCCTGCGCCCGCCGGCGTCGCGAGCCCTGCCCCCGGGACTGCGCCCGCCGGTGTCGTGGGCGCTGCGCCCGCGTTGACCAGCCGGTTCGAGAACCCCATCGAGCCGGTCGTCGGGTCGACCGTGCCGAGCCCCATGCCGTGCGCCCGCAGGATCGGCCGGACCCGCTCGGCGAGCCAGCGTCGGTAGTCCTTCGGCGCGTACGTGTTGTCGAGGTACATGGAGCGATAGCGCTCCACGAGGTCCGGCCGGGTGCGGTGCAGCCACGCGGACCACCACGGCTTCACCCCTGGGCGCAGGTGGAGCGCCGAGTACATGACGCTCGACGCGCCGGCCGCCGCTGCTCGACCGATCGCGTCGTCGAGGTGCGCACGGGTGTCGGTGATGTACGGCAGCACCGGCATGAGGAACACCGAGCACGTCAGGCCGGCGTCGCGGATCGCCCGGACCGTCGCCAGACGCGCGGCCGTCGTCGGCGTGCCGGGCTCGACCTGCTGCTGGAGTTCGTCGTCGTACACCGCGATCGACATCGCGAGGTCGACCGGCACCGAGCGTGCGGCCTCGACCAGCAGCGGGACGTCCCGCCGCAGCAGGGTGCCCTTCGTCAGGATGCTGAAGGGTGTGCCGGACTCGGCGAGGGCGCGGATCACGCCCGGCATCAGGCGGTACTTGCCCTCGGCGCGCTGGTACGGGTCGGTGTTGGTGCCGAGCGCGACGGGGTGGCGGTCCCAGCTGGGCTTCCGCAGCTCACGACGGAGGACGTCGGCCACGTTCGTCTTCACGACGATCTGCTGGTCGAAGTCCGCTCCCCCGTCGAACTCGAGGTAGGTGTGCGTCGGGCGGGCGAAGCAGTACACGCAGGCGTGGCTGCACCCGCGGTAGGGGTTGATCGTCCAGCCGTACGTGCCGCTGCCGGCCGCCGCAGGGACGCGGTTGAGTGCGCTCTTGGCGAGCACTTCGTGGAAGGTGACACCGGCGAACTCCGGCGTGGTCACACTCCGGACGAGCCCACTGTTCGACTCGAGCCCGGGGAGCGCATCGCTCCGCGTGGCATCGATCGCCTGACCACTCCACCGCATGTCGCCATTCGAACACATGTTCGAACGACCCGCAAGCCGGTGGACGTCAGTGGTGGAGTCCGAGCACCCTCGCCGTGCGCTCGAGCGTCGCGTCCGCGAGCTCCGGGTCGGATCCGAGGTCCTGCCCGTAGGTCGGCACCATCACGCGCACCGCGGCTTCCCAGCGGTCCCAGCGGTCGGGGAAGCACTTCCGGAGCATGCCGAGCATGATCGGCACGGCCGTGGAGGCGCCCGGGCTCGCGCCGAGCAGCCCCGCGATCGAGCCGTCGGCCGAGGTGATCACCTCGGTGCCGAACTGCAGCACCCCGCCCTTGTCCTTGTCCGGCTTGATGACCTGCACGCGCTGCCCGGCGGTGATCCGGTGCCAGTTCTCCGGCTCGGCGCTCGGCATGAAGTCGCGGAGGGCGTCGAACTTCGTCTGCTTCGAGGCGAGCAGCTGCCCGACGAGGTACCGGACGAGGTCGAAGTTCGAGAAGGCCACGCTCAGCATCGGCCGCAGGTTGTGCGGACGGATCGACTTCACCAGGTCGAACAGCGAGCCCTGCTTGAGGAACTTCGGGCTGAACCCGGCGTACGGCCCGAACATGAGCGAGGAGTTGCCGTCCACGATCCGGGTGTCGAGGTGCGGCACCGACATCGGCGGGGCACCGACGCTGGCCTTGCCGTAGACCTTCGCCGCGTGCTTCTGCACGACCTCGGGGTCGTCCGTGCGGAGGAACTCGCCGGACACCGGGAACCCGCCGTAGCCGCGGATCTCGGGGATGCCGGACTTCTGCAGCAGGTGCAGGGCGCCGCCACCGGCTCCGACGAAGACGAACTTCGCCGCGATCCGCTGCGTCGACCGACCGATCTCGTTGCGGACGTCGAGCACCCAGCCCTCGCTGACCGTCGAACGGGTCAACTTCGTGACCTGGTGCGAGGGCTCGAACTCGACGCCGTCGATCTCGAGCTGGTCGAAGAGCTGGCGGGTGAGTGAACCGAAGTCGACGTCGGACCCGGCGGCCGAGTACGTCGCCGCGATCGGCTGGTCCTTCTTGCGACCGGGGATGAGCGCCGGTGCCCACTGGCGGATCTGCTGCGGGTCGTCGGAGAACTCGAGCCCGGCGAAGAGCGGGTGGTCCTTCATCGCCTCGTACCGCTTGCGCATGTACTCGACGTTGTCGGCGCCCCAGACGAACGAGATGTGCGGCGTGGGGTTGATGAAGTTCGACGGTTCCGGCAGGTCACCGGTCTCGACGAGGTGCGCCCAGAACTGGCGCGAGACCTGGAACTGCTCGTTGACGGTCACGGCCTTGCTGATGTCGACGCGACCGTCGGCGAGTTCAGGCGTGTAGTTCAGCTCGCAGAGCGCGGAGTGCCCCGTCCCGGCGTTGTTCCACGGGTTCGAGCTCTCCTGCGCGACGGTGCCGAGGCGCTCGTAGACGCGGATCCGCCAGGTGGGTTCGAGCCGGTGGATGATCGCGCCGAGGGTGGCGCTCATGATCCCTCCCCCGACCAGGACGACGTCGATGGGGTCCACCTGCTTCACTGCCACCAGACGATCCTACCGGCGTCGGCTGACAAGCCGAGCCGAGAACGCCGGGAGGCGCGGTGCCGGTCCGGCACCGCGCCTCCTGGATCGCGTCGGGTTACGCGGCGACCGTGCGGCGCGCGACGATCGTCTCGGCGATCTGCACCGCGTTCAGCGCGGCGCCCTTGCGCAGGTTGTCGTTGCTGACGAAGAGCGCGAGCCCGTGGCCCTCGGGAGCGGACTGGTCCGCACGGATGCGACCGACGAAGGACGGGTCCTGTCCGGCGGCCTGCAACGGCGTCGGCACCTCGGCGAGCTCGACACCCGGTGCGGCGGCGAGGAGCTCCGTCGCTCGCTCCGGCGACAGCGGCCGGTCGAACTCGGCGTTGACCGAGATGGAGTGCCCGGTGAAGACCGGCACGCGTACGCAGGTCCCCGCGACGAGGAGGTCCGGGAGCTCGAGGATCTTGCGGCTCTCGTTGCGGAGCTTCTTCTCCTCGTCGGTCTCACCCAGCCCGTCGTCGACGATGCTGCCCGCGAGCGGGACGACGTCGAAGGCGATCGGGCGGACGTACTTGACCGGCTCGGGGAACGTCACGGCGGATCCGTCGTGCGTGAGTGCGGCGGTGTCCTGTTCGAGGGCCGCACGCGCCTGGCCGAGCAGCTCTTCGACGCCGGCGAGCCCGGAGCCCGAGACCGCCTGGTAGGTGGTGGCCACGAGGCGGCGCAGACCGGCCTCGGTGTCGAGCACCTTGAGGACCGGCATGATCGCCATCGTCGTGCAGTTCGGGTTCGCGATGATGCCCTTCGGCGCGTCGTCGATGGCGTGCGGGTTCACCTCGCTCACGACGAGCGGGACGTCCGGGTCCATGCGCCAGGCGCTGGAGTTGTCGACGACGAGCGCACCCGCGGCGGCGAACTTCGGCGCGAGGGCACGCGAGGCGGTCGCACCGGCCGAGAACAGCGCGATGTCGATGCCCGACGGGTCGGCGGTCTCGGAGTCCTCGACGACGATCTCGCCCCCGCGGAAGGGCAGGGTGGTGCCGGCGGACCGAGCGCTCGCGAAGAACCGGACCTGGTCGGCCGGGAACGCGCGCTCCTCGAGCAGACGGCGCATCACGGCGCCGACCTGGCCGGTGGCGCCGACGACGGCGACGGTGAGGGTGCTCATGCGGTGCTCCTGACGGGTCAGCGGCCGGTGCCGGCGTAGACGACGGCCTCGGAGTCGGCGTCGAGACCGAACGCGTTGTGCACCACGCGCATCGCCTCGTTGAGGGTGTCGGCTCGGGTCACGACCGAGATGCGGATCTCCGAGGTGGAGATCATCTCGATGTTGATCGACGCCTCGTGCAGGGCACGGAACAGCGCGGCCGATACGCCCGCGTTCGTGCGCATGCCCGCACCGACCAGGGCGAGCTTGCCGATCTGGTCGTCGTACTGGATGCCCTCGAAGCCGATGTCGGACTTCGCCACGCCCAGGGCGGTCAGGACGCTCTGGCCCTGGTCCTTCGGGAGCGTGAAGGAGATGTCGGTGCGGCCGTTCGACGCCGACACGTTCTGCACGATCATGTCGATGTTCGCGCCGGCACGGGCGACGATCGTGAAGATCTCGGCGGCCTTGCCCGGGGTGTCGGGCACGCCGACCACGGTGATCTTGCCCTCGGAGAGGTCTCCGGCGATGCCGGTGATAATCGGTTCTTCCACGGTTTCCCCCTCTGCAGGGTTGTAGACGATGGTTCCCTCGGCGTTGCTGAAGGAGGAGCGGACGTGCAGGGTGACGCCGTGCCGACGGGCGTACTCGACGGCACGGATGTAGAGGACCTTGGCACCGGAGGCCGCGAGCTCGAGCATCTCCTCGCTGGTGATGCGGTCGACCTTCTTGGCCTTGGACACCACGCGGGGATCGGCGGTGAAGATGCCGTCGACGTCGGTGTAGATCTCGCAGATGTCGGCCTCGAGCGCGGCGGCGAGGGCGACCGCCGTCGTGTCGGAGCCGCCGCGGCCCAGCGTCGTGATCTCACCCGTCGTGCGGTTGAAGCCCTGGAACCCCGCGACGATCGCGACGTGCCCGGCGTCGAGCGCCTCGCGCACGCGCTTCGGGGTGACGTCGACGATGCGTGCCTTGCCGTGCTGGGCGTCCGTGAGCATGCCCGCCTGGCTGCCCGTGTACGAGGACGCTTCGACACCGAGGCTCTTGATCGCCATCGCCAGGAGCGCCATCGAGATGCGCTCCCCCGCGGTGAGGAGCATGTCGAGCTCACGGCCGGCGGGGATGGGCGTCACGGAGTGCGCGAGGTCGACGAGCTCGTCGGTGGTGTCGCCCATCGCGGAGACGGCCACGACGACGTCGTTGCCGGCCTTCTTCGTCTGGACGATCCGCTTCGCCACGCGCTTGATGCTCTCGGCGTCCGCGACGGACGATCCACCGAACTTCTGCACGATCAAGGCCACTGGTTGGTACTCCCGGGGACGACGGTTCCGCGACTGTCACGCGGTCTCATGATGGTAGTCGGTGTTTCGAGGATGTTGCGTCGGAGCCGGTGCAGACGCAACGATCCTGCGCGCCCGTCCGGCCCGGTCGGTCAGCCGCCGACGACCCGACGGCCCTCGAACGCGCGGCCGAGGGTGACCTCGTCGGCGTACTCGAGGTCGCCGCCGACCGGCAGACCGGACGCGAGCCGCGTCGTGCGGATGCCCATCGGCACGAGCAACCGGCTGAGGTACGTCGCCGTGGCCTCGCCCTCGAGGTTGGGGTCAGTGGCGATGATGACCTCGTCGACGGTGCCGTCCGCGAGTCGCGTCATGAGCTGCTGGATCCGCAGGTCGTCCGGGCCGATGCCGTCGATCGGGCTGATGGCGCCGCCGAGCACGTGGTACAGCCCACGGAACTCGCGGGTGCGCTCGATCGCGGCGACGTCCTTCGCCTCTTCCACGACGCAGATGACGGCCGGGGACCGACGCGGGTCGCGGCAGATGCTGCACTGCACGTTCTCGGTGACGTTGCCGCAGATCTCGCAGAAGCGGACCCGCTCCTTGACGTCCGCCAGCAGCTCGGAGAGCCGGCTCGGGTCGAACGACTCGGTCTGGAGGATGTGGAACGCGATGCGCTGCGCCGACTTCGGTCCGATGCCGGGGAGGCGACCGAACTCGTCGATGAGGTCCTGCACGATGCCGTCGTACATCAGGCGCCTTCCTCGTGGAGGGAGGTCTCCTCGATGAACTGAGCGTTCAGGATCTCACGGACGACGGCCTCGCCGTAGCGACCCGCGACGGGCGTCCGCCGGACCTGGGGTGCCGGTGCGGCTGGGCGCTGCGGCGCCGACTGGCGCGGCGCGCTCTGCTGCGGCGCGCTCTGCTGCGGAGCGTTCTGCTGCGGAGCGTTCTGCGGGGCCGGGGGCGCATCGGGGTAGGGCTCGCCGTCGCCGTACAGGTCGTCGTCGAGCGGGTAGTCGTCCACCGGGACGTCCGGGGCGCCGACCGGGCCGCCCGCGGGAGGCGCGGTGTCCGGTGCCGCGGCAGCCTGCCCAGCCACGTCCGGCGTCGCCGGCGCCTGGGGTGCCGCGCCCTGAGTCGCGGCGTTCGGCTGTGCGGCGTCGTGCTGTGCGGCGCGCTGCTGTGGGGCGGCACCGAGCGCGGACGCCGGGCGGAGCTGTGCCGCGAGGGCAGCGTCCGCGCGCGGGTCGGACACGGTCTGCACGGGGGCGACCGGCTCGCCGGTGTCGGTCGTGCCGAACGGCGCCGACCACGAGGGCTCGCCACCCGCGGTCGGGTCGGCAGCGGGGATGGTCGCGACGGCCCACTCGGTGACCGGCGCGCCGGACGGCTCCGGGGACGCGGCGGGACGGGACTGCGTCGGGCGCGGATCGGCGTCTCGCGGCGCCTCGGCCGCAACGGGCGCCGGGGTCTGACCCTGGGCCTGCGCCGGTCGCGCGGTGGCTGCGTCCGGACGAGCCGAGGTCGGTTCCGGGCTGGTCGACCGGTCGCCCTGCCGGGACGGCGCTGCGTCGGGTCGGGCCTCCGCAGCGTCGTGCGGCGCCGGCGCGGGGCTGGACGGCGCAGGGCTCGATGTCGGCGCGGGGCTCGGGGTCGCGGTGGCTCCGGCGTCGGACACCGGACCGGCGGTCGGCGTCGTCCGCTGCCCGATGCCCTGCGGCGGCTGGGCGCCGGGCTGCTGCGGCGGACGCTGCTGGCCGGGCCCCCCCGGACCGCGTGCGACGAACTTCACGCGCAGGCCGAGCACGTCGACGATCGCGGCGCGGAGGAGCTCGCTGACGCTGGTGCTCGGGTCGGACATCTCCTTGAACGAGGCGACGTCCTGGTGACTCGGGAACGTGAGGGTGAGGACGTCGTCCCGCAGCGCCGTGACCTGCGCCGTGACGACGACGGACCACGCCGAACGCTTCTGGTGCTGGACGTGCTCGACGATCTGCGGCCAGGAGTCGCGGAGCTGCTGGAACCCGACGGCGCCGATGGGACGCACGGCCGGTTCGTCGCCGGCGACGGTGCCCTGACCCGTCGAGGACGCGTTCGCGGTCCCTGCGGCAGGAGTCGGGGTCACGCCGGCAGCCGGCGCGGGTGCGGGTTCGTCCACGGGCGCCTCGGGCGCACTCGGCACCGCGGCTGCCCACGAGGCGGTCGCGTCCCGAGCGGTGGCGCCGGGGTCGGCGGCAGGGGCCGCGGCCGGTCCGGCGTCGACCGGAGCAGGCGTCGCCGCGGCCGGAGCCTGGACGGGCGCCGCAGCGGGTGTCGCGGGAGCCTGTGCCGCGCGCGGAGCGGGTGCAGCGGCCGGAGCACCGGGCGCCTGGGCGGAGGTCGAACCCGCCGCCGGGAGCGACTCCGGTCCGGCCTGGTGCCCACCGGCATCGCCGACGCCGATGCGTCGTTCGAGTCGCTCGACCCGGGCGAGTGCACCGCGCTGGGTGTCGTCGGCCTCGGGCACGAGCATCCTGGCGGTCATCAGCTCGAGGTGGAGTCGCGGCGAGGTCGCACCGGTCATCTCGGTCAGCGCCCGGTTCGCGATGTCCGCCGCGCGCGACAGCCCGGTCGCACCGAAGACGCCGGCCTGCCGGGTCATCGTGTCGAGCTCTTCCGGCGAGACGCCACGCAGGACGGCAGCCGCGCTCTCGTTGGTCGCGGCCACCACGATGAGGTCGCGGAGGCGCTCGAGCAGGTCCTCGACGAAGCGACGGGGGTCCTGACCGGTCTGGACCACGCGGTCGATCGCGGCGAAGGCGGACGCCGGGTCGGCCACGGCGAGCGCGTCGACGACGTCGTCGAGCAGTGCGGCGTCGGTGTAGCCGAGGAGCGCGACGGCTCGCTCGTACGCGATCGCCCCGTCCTCACTGCCGGCCATGAGCTGGTCGAGCAACGACAGGGTGTCGCGGACGGATCCGCCGCCCGCGCGGACGACGAGCGGCAGGACACCCGGTGCGACCGAGACCGACTCCTGCTGGCAGAGCTGCTCGACGTACTCGAGCATCGCGGCCGGCGGGACGAGCCGGAACGGGTAGTGGTGGGTGCGCGACCGGATGGTGCCGATGACCTTCTCGGGCTCGGTCGTGGCGAAGATGAACTTCACGTGCTCCGGCGGCTCCTCGACCAGCTTGAGCAGCGCGTTGAAGCCCTGCGGCGTCACCATGTGCGCCTCGTCGAGGATGAAGATCTTGTAGCGGTCGCGCGCCGGGGCGAACACGGCGCGGTCACGGAGGTCCCGCGCGTCGTCGACACCGTTGTGGCTGGCGGCGTCGATCTCGATCACGTCGAGCGACCCCCCGCCGCCGCGCGCCAGTTCGACGCAGCTCGGGCAGACGCCGCACGGGGTGTCGGTCGGACCTTCCGCGCAGTTCAGGCAGCGCGCGAGGATGCGAGCGGACGTCGTCTTGCCGCAACCGCGCGGCCCGCTGAACAGGTAGGCGTGGTTGACCCGGTTGGTGCGCAGGGCCGTCCGGAGGGGATCGGTGACCTGCGACTGTCCGATCAGCTCGGCGAAGTTCTCGGGCCGGTAACGGCGATACAGGGCGGTGACCACGCCCCAAGGGTAGCCGGGACGGCCGACACCCGATGGTCGGACCGGACCACCTGTGGGAAGTGGGGAGGGCGCACGTGACGCACCGCGCCTCCCGTCCGTCAGGACGACGGAACGCGAGGCGCGGTGCGGATGGTGCGGGTGGTGCGGGTGGTGTCAGACGCGTCGGCGGCGGATGCCGCGGGCGAGGCGTGACAGCCCCAGCAGGAGGAACCCGAGGACCACCAGGCCGCCGGCCGCCCCGGCGAGGGGCCCGACCTCGGCACCGGTGAACGCGAGCCCACCGGACCCGGACCCACCGGCGGTCCCGTTCCCGTTCCCGACCGCCCCGGCTCCAGGGGTCCTGGGCGCACCTGGCGTCCCCGGCGTGCCGGGGTTCCCCGGCGTCCCCGGATCGCCCGGCACGGCCGCGTCGACCACCACCGCGACCGACTGCGCGGCCGACGTCGCACCCGCGACGGTCTGGGTCACGCGGATGGTGTGCGCTCCCACCGCGAGGCGCAGCACGACCGACCAGGCGCCGTCCTCGTCCGCCGTGGTCGTCACCGGCGTGCCGTCGTCGGCGACGACGGTCACCGTGGCCCCCGGTTCGGCGGTCCCGGTGACGCGCCAGTCCACGGAGCCGACGGCCGAGGCCGTCTGGTGCGCACCCGGCGTGGGGACGTGACCGCGAGCGGCTCGACGGCGTCCACCACGATCGGCACCGGCTGCGAGACCGTCGTCGTGCCGTTCACGGTCTGCGACGCCTCCAGGGTCCACGCGCCCTCGGGCACGCGGTCGAAGGTGACGCTCCAGTCACCGTCTGCGTCGGCGGTCGTCGTGCGCATCTGTCCGTTCGACAGGCGCACCGTGACGAGCGCGCCCGGCGTGGCGTGCCCCGTCACCGTGAAGGCGGCGGTGTCGCCGGTGCCCGTCGCCGGGAGGAGCTGGCCGGGTGTCGGGCTGGTGATGGTGACGTCGGTCGGCTGCGCGACCACGACCCGCACGGTGCTGGTCACCGGGTCGGAGGTGCGACCGCCGACGGTCTCGGTGGCCGACACGGTGTGGGTGCCCGGCGGGACCCGGGTGACGGTGACGGTCCAGGAGCCGTCGCCACCGGCGGTGGTCGTCGCCGTCCGGCCGTCGATGCCGACGGTCACCGTGGCCCTCGGCTCCGCGGTGCCGCTCACCACGATGGACGTCGTCGCCCCGGTGATCGGGACGACCTGGCCGTCCTGCGGGCTCGTGACCCTGATCGGAGCCGCTGCGGCGACGGAGAACCCGACCTCGGGCGCGTCCGTCGTCGTCCCGCCGACGGTCTGCGAGGCGGCGATCGAGTGCGGCCCGGTGCCGACCGACGGCACGGTCACGGCCCACTCGCCGTCGCCGTTCGCCGTCGTCGTGACCGGGGTGCCGCCGTCGATCCGGACCGAGACCGCCGCGTTCGGCGCCGAGACGCCGGTGACACGGACGTCCGTGGTGCCGCCGAGCACGCGGAACGCGGTCCCGTTCGCCGGCGAGGTCACGACGATCGCGTCGACCGCGGCGACCTCGACCGTCAGGTCACGCTGGACCGGCGACGACGTGGTGCCGTTCACGACCTGCGTGACGACGATCGTGTGGTCTCCGGCGTCGAGCCCCGTCAACTCGGTCGACCACCGGCCGTCCGTGCCCACCGGGACCTCGACGGGGTCACCGTCGTCGGTGACGATCCGCACGGTCCCGCCCGGCTGCCCCTGACCGCTGACCGGGACGGTCGCGCTCGTGGTGCCGGCCGGCACGGTGACGGTGTCGCCGTCGGCCGGGGTGTCGACAGTCAGCGCGGCGCCGGCAGCGATCGTGAAGGTCGTCACGACCGGCGCCGAGGTCGACCCGTCGACCGTCTGGGTCGCCCGGACCGTGTGCTGCCCGGTGGCGAGTCCCTCGAGGTCGAGCGACCACGTGCCGGCGGCGGTCGCCGTCACGGTCTGCGGATCGCCGCCGTCGATCGTGACCCGCACGGTGGACCGCGGCTGGGCGGCACCGTTCGCCGTCACCGTCGCGACCGAGTCCTGCTGCGCGACACGGACGGTCGACCCGTCCGCCGGGGTGGCGATCGTGATGGGGTCCGCGACGAGCACCCGGATCCCGACGGTCACCGGGGCGGAGACGGTGTCGCCGATCCGCTGCGTGACGCTGACCTCCGGGGTCCCGGCGGGCACGTCCGGGACCGAGACACTCCACGTCCCGTCCGCGTCCGCGGTGGTGGCCTCGCTGCGTCCGCCGCCGAGGTCGACCACGACGGTCGCACCGGGCTCCGCCGTGCCGCTGACGTCGACCGTGGTGGTCGCGCCCTCGCCGGCGACGGCGTACTGCTGGCCGGCCGTCGGCTCGTCGATCACGACCGGAGCGCCGGCCACGATCGCGAACGTCGTCTCGACGGGGGTCGTGGACGTGGACCCGTCGACCGTCTGCGTGACGCTCACGTCGTGCGTCCCGACGCCGAGGTCCGGCACGTCGACGCTCCACGAGCCGTCCCCGCCCGCCGTCACCTCGACCGGGTCGCCGTCGTCGACCGTGACCGTGACGGTGGCGCCCGGCTGGGCGTCGCCGGCGATCGTCACCGTGGTGGTGGCGTCGGCGTCCGCGACGGTGATCGGGTCGTCACCGGGCTGGCGGATGGTCAGGGCGGCCGCGGCGACGACGGACACCGGGCGGGTGACCGCCGCGCTCGTCGTCCCGTTCACGGCCTGCGTGACGTCGGCCCGGTACGACCCGGTGGGCACGTCCTCGACCGTCGTCGACCACTTCCCGCCGTCGTCGACCCGCGCGGTCGCCGTCCCGCCCGCACCGAGGTCGACCGTGACGGTCGCCCCGGGCTGGCCGGTGCCGGCGAACCGCACGTCGGTCGTCGCGTCGTCGTCGGCGACCGTCACGGAGGCGGCCCCGGCCGGAGTCGTCACCGTGAGCGGCGCACCGGCGCGGACCGACACCGCCGCGGTGACGGGTGCCGACGTCTGCCCGCCGACGACCTGCGTCGCGCGGACCGTGTGGTCGCCGACCGGGACGTCCGCGAACGTCGTCTCCCAGGCGCCGTCGGCAGCGGCGGTCACCTCGTCGGAGTCACCGTTCGACAGGGTCACCGTGACGGTGGCGCCGCCCTGTGCCCGTCCGGCCGCCAGGACGTCGGCCGTACCGGCCGCGTCGGCGACCGTCAGGACGGTGCCGTCCGTGGGCGTCGTCAGGGTGAGCGCGGTCCCGGCGCGCACGGAGACGGTCTGCGCGGGACTGGAGGCGCTGGTCCCGCCCACGGTCTGGCTCGCGGTGAGCGTCGGGTCACCGACACCGACACCGCCGAACGTCACGGTCCACGCGCCGTCTCCGTCCGCGGTGGTGCTGGCCACGTCGGCGCCGAGTCGCACGGTGACCAGAGCGTTCGGCTCCGCCGTCCCGGTGACGGTGACGTCGCGCGTCGCGCCGGCGTCCGGCACGAGCAGGACGGCTCCGTCGGCCGGCGTCGTCACCCGCACGGCGTCGGCGGCCTCGATCGTGACCGTGCGCGTGACCGGTGCGGAGGTCGCCGGGGAGGAGACCGTGCCGGCGAGGGTCTGCGTCACCGAGACCGGGTGCTCGCCGACGCCGAGGTCGGCGAAGGTCACCGACCAGGTGCCGTCCGGGGCGACCGTCGTCTGTTGGTCGTCCTCGCCGTCGGTACCGGCGGTCACGGTGGCTCCGAGCTGGCCGGTACCCGACACGGTGACGTCACGGCGGACGGCGTCGCCCGCGACCGTGATCGGTGTCGTGGTCGGCGCCGTGATCGCGAGCGGCGCTGCCGTGACGACCAGGAAGGTGGTCGGGATCGCAGCGGTGACCACGCCCTCGACGCTCTGGCTCGCGTTCACCGTGTAGGTGCCGGTGGGTGCGAGACCGGTCGCGTCGACGCTCCACGCCCCGGCGCCGTCGGCCGTGGTGGTGAACCGGGTGTCCGGGCCGAGCGAGACGGTGATGTCCGCGTTCGGCTCCGAGGTCCCGGAGATCGCCACGGTGGCCGTGGCGTCCCCGTCGACCACGACGAAGCGCGAGCCGACCGCCGGCGAGTCGATCGCGACGGCCGTCCCCGGCACGACCGTGAAGTCGCGGGTGACGGTGGGGCCGGTCGTCTCGTTCACGGTCTGCACGGCGGTGACGGTGTGGTCGCCGATGCCGAGCTCCGTCGGGTCGGTCGACCAGTTGCCGGCGCCGTCGGCGACCACGTCGACTGGGTCGCCCCCGTCGACCGTGACACGCACGCTCGCTCCCGGTTCGGCCGTGCCGCGCACGACGACGCCGATCTGGCCGCTCGTCCCCGCGGGGATCTCCTGCGCGGCGGTCGGGGACGCGATCACGAGGTCGTCGCCGACCACGATCGCGAAGTCCCGGTCGATGGCCGTGGAGGTCTTCCCGCCGACCGTCTGGGTGACGCTCGCGGTGTGGTCGCCGGTGCCGACCGCCTGCAGGGTCACCGACCACGACCCGTCGGTGCCCGCCGTGGTCGTGACCGGGTCGCCCGTCCCGTCGAGGACGACGGCGACGTCGGCTCCCGGCTGCGCGGTCCCGGACACGGCCACGTCGATCGTCGAGCTCTCGGTCGCGACGGCGGTCGTGCTGCCCTGGGCGGGCGAGGTGACGGCGAGCGCGGCCCCCGCGACGACCGTCACGACCCGACGGACCGTCGGCGAGGTGGTGCCGTTCACGGTCTGGGTCGCCTGGATCGTCCACCGGCCGACCGGGACGTCCCGGACCGTGGCGGTCCAGTCCCCGGCGCCGTTCGCGGCCGCGGTGGCGGTCAGCCCCCCGCCGAGCGAGATCGCCACGTCGGCTCCGGGCTGGGCGGTGCCGGTGACGACGAGGTCGGTGGTGCTGTCGGCGTCGAGCACGGTCACGGTGGCGCCGGGTACCGGCGCGGTGATAGCGATCGGAGCGCCGGCGGCCACGGTGAAGTCGGACGCCACCGGACCCGAGGTCGTCCCGCCGACGGTCTGCCGCGCGGTCGCCGTGCGGTCGCTGACCGGGACGCCCTGGAACGTCGTCTCCCAGTCGCCGTCGCCGTCCGCGGTCACCGTCGCGGTGAAGGACCCGCCGATGCCGACGGAGACCTGCGCGTTCGGCGCCGCGGTGCCGGACACCGTGACGGGCGTCGTCGACGTCGGGTCGGCGACGGTGATGGTGCTGCCGTCCTCGGGGGCGGTGATGCGCAACGGAGCCGCCGCCGTGACGGTGAAGTCACGCGTCACCGGGGTGCTCGTGGACGCACCGACGGTCTGCGTCACCCGGGCGGAGTACTCCCCCGCCGGGACGTCCGCCACCGCGGTCGACCAGGTCCCACCGGCGTTCGCGGTCGTCGTCGCCGTGCGGCCGCCACCGAGGTCGACGTCGACCCGGGCGCCGGGCTGCGCCGAACCGGAGAACGGCACGTCCCGGGCGTCCCCGGCGAGCGGGAAGTCCTGGTCCGCGGTCGGGGTGTCGACGGTCAGTCCGGCAGCCGCGACCACGCGGAATGCACGGGTCACCGGTGCCGAGGTGCTGTCCCCGACGGTCTGCGTGACGCTCGCGGTCGGCTCGCCGATCGGGACGTCCGGCACCGTGATGCTCCAGGCACCACTCACGGCGGCGGTCCCGGTGGCGCTGAGGCCGCCGCCGAGGTCGATGTCGATGCGGGCGTTGGCGGTGGCGGTGCCGGTCAGGGTCACCGGCGCGGTGCTGCCCGTGGTCGTGAAGGTCTGCCCCGCCGTCGGCGCGGTGATCGTGAGCGCCTGCTGCGCCACGACCGAGAACGACTGCGTCGCCGAGCCTGCAGCCGCACCACCGACCGTCTGCGTCGCGGTGGCCGTCCAGGAGCCGGTCGGCACGTTCGCCACCGAGGTGGTCCACGCCCCGTTCGCCGCGACGGTCGCGGTGGCGGTCCGGCCGCTCCCGAGGTCCACCGCGATCGTGGCGCCAGGCTCGCCGGTGCCGCTCACGGCGACGGTGCGGGTGGAGGACGCCGTCGGCACGCTGAAGACCTGGTTCGCGGTCGGGGTCGTGATCGTCGGCGCGACGAACGCCGTGGCGCGGACGGTGGACGTGGCGAGGTCGACGGTCGCGACGTTCGCCCCGGGGAGGATCGACAGCCGCAGGGCGTGCACGCTCCGGGCGCCCGGGTCGGAGCCGCGGCCGTCGCGGAACCCGGTCGTGGTGTCCTGCGCGTTGACGGTCAGGTCGATGACCTGGCGGAGGAGGAGGACGACCGGGGACAGCGCCGTCGCCACGGCGGTGGTCGTGTTCGCCAGCGTGGTGCCGAGCTGTGCGAGGGCCGCCCCGCCGATGACGGGCCGGAGCGCACCCTGCAGCGCCGGGACGACGGTTCCGCTCACGACCGGCGCGAGCACGGTGCCGAGGGGCAGCGGCAGTCCGGCGACACTGCCCGACGTGGTGACCGTGGGGGTCGCGGTCGCGGTGCCGGCGAGCGCGCCGAGCGTCGTGTCGATCCGGAGACCGATCGCAGCGGACGGCTGTCCGAGCACGGTGGCGTTCGTCGCGATGTCCACCCGGACGCCGGTGGAGTTGATCGTGTTCACGACCGCCGTCTGCAGCGTGGTCGGCAGCTGTGTACCGAGGATCGTGGTGATGCTCTGGTTGATCGAGTCCACCGCGGCGGTCGTCAGCACCGGGGTGTTCGCCGGCTGGCCGTTGAGCGCCGTGAGCTCGTCGAGGTCGACCGTGATGGTCCCGGTCGCCGGGACGATCGTCACGGCGCCGTCCGTCAGCGGTTGCTGGAGGACCTGGGTGAGGGTGTCGTCGAGGTTGAGGTTCACGTTCGACGTGATCGTCGTCCCGCTGACGGTCACCGTGCCGAGCAGCGCCTGGCGCAGCAGCGTCTGGATCTGGGTGGTCACCGTCCCGGTGGTGCCCTGCAGGGCTCCCCCGGTACCGAAGACCCCGTTCACCTGACCGGAGACGGTGCGCAGCTGGTCACGGAGCGACATCGTCAGTCCCTGCACGGCCGGACTCGTCAGCGTGAGGTCGGCCCCGGCGATCCGGTAGTCGCTCGTGGTGCTCACCGTCGTGCCACGCGTCGCGGTCAGGGTCGAGGCGAGCGCTCCGACACGCAGCTGCGCGTTCGAGAGCACGGTCGCGTCAGCGCCGACGCGGCTGAACAGCGGGTTGAGGTTCAGCGTCGAGGCACCCGTGCCGATCCCGGTGCCGACGCCGATGCCGCCGTCGTTGGTGAGGAGGCCCGAGGACGCCGTGGCGCCGTTCGCCGAGGTCGTCGCGTACTGGCCGTTCACCCCGAGGGTGAGGATGCCGTTCGACCCGAGCAGGTCGATGTCGTTCCCGAGGTCGACCCCGACGGTGTTCAGGGCCTCGACGTTGAGCGGCTGGTTCGTGGTGCCGCCGCCCGTGGTCGCACCGCGAGCGGAGTAGGCACCGCCGAGCTGGGCGATGCCGTCGACGTTCACGATGCCGGACCCGCTGAGGAGCAGCCCCTCGGCCTCGGAGACGTCGGTCGGTGCAGCCACCGCGGGTTGAATCGCCACGGTGGCGGCGACGAGCGCCGTCACCGTGGCGACGACGCCGCCGCGCAGGAGGAGACGCCGATCGTCCGATGCTCGTCGTCGAGCTCGGCCGCCAGCACCGAAGATCCGTCGTGTCCAGTCGCCCGCCGTCGTGGGTACACGGGTACCCCGCAGCGACACGTGCCTGCGCATGCGTGTCTCTTTTCCTGGCGAGCACGCTCGCCACCTGATCCGGAAAACTCCTCCGCTGGTGAGGCGGTGGAGGGTCAGGAACCCTGGTTGGGAGTTCCTGAGGGTGATCTTTGCACACGATCAGGGTGCTGTCCGCAGCCCGTTACGAAACGGACACCCGGCGTGCGGACGTTGTCCGGCCGACCGACCCGGGAACGGAAGCGACACCGCACGCACCCGGGCAGGAAACAGAAAAGACTCCTCACGCACCCGCCAGAGCCCGGTTACCCTTGCTGCGTTTCCGCCCTGGGGGAGTTGGCCTGGATGGCGTCACGTGAGGAGCCGCCGAGAAGTCTACCGGACGCGACGGGCATGATCGGACACATGAAGATCGCCATCGCCGGGGGCCACGGCCAGATCGCCCTCCTCCTCGCCCGCCAGATCACCGACGCCGGCCACGACGCCGTCGCCATCGTCCGCAACCCCGCCCACGTCACGGACGTGGAGCAGCAGGGCGCGCGGGCGATCATCGCGGACCTCGAGCAGATGGACGACGACGACCTCGGGCTCCGGCTCCGCGGCGTCGACGCGGTGGTGTTCGCCGCCGGCGCCGGCCCGGGCAGCGGGGCGGAGCGGAAGCTGACGGTCGACCGGGACGGGGCGATCCTGCTTGCCGATGCCGCCGAGCGGGCTGGGATCCGGCGCTACGTCATGATCTCGGCGATGGGTGCGGACGCGTACGACCCGCAGCGCGCGGTGGTCCCGGCCGCATCGGAGGACGACGTCTTCCAGGTCTACCTGCGCGCCAAGGCCGAGGCCGACGCGAACATCCGTGCCCGGAGCCTCCGCTGGACGATCGTCCGACCGGGAGGCCTGCTCGACACGCCGCCGCAGGGCACGGTCGACGTCGGCCGCACGGTCCCCCGTGGATCGATCCCCCGTGCCGACGTCGCAGCGGTCGTGCTCCACGCCCTTGTCGACGACACCGCGGTCGGGGTCCAGTTCGAGGTCACGAGCGGCGACACACCGATCCCCGCGGCGGTCGCGTCGCTCCGCTGAGCGCCGCAGCGGGGTCCCGGCCCGTGGCCGCACCGTGCCCACCTCGCCATCCTGTGCGAGGAAAGCGGACGGGCCTACCCGGCCGCACCGTGCGCACCTCGTCACCCCGTGCGACTTTGACCGCACCGTGCCGCGCTACAAGCGCGCACCCAGCCACCAACCCAGCACCAGCCGACGAACACCGCACCGTGCAGTGCGCGGCACCACCCGCCGGACGGGAGGCGCGGCGCCAGCCCGCCCCGCGCCTCCCGTCCGCACCGTGCGCACCTCGCCATCCCGTGCGACTTTGACCGCACCGTGCCGCGCTACGAGCGCGCACCCAGCCACCAACCCAGCACCAGCCGGCGGAAGCCGCACCGTGCAGTGCGCGGCACCACCCGGCGGACGGGAGGCGCGGCGCCAGGCCGCCCCGCGCCTCCCGTCCGCACCGTGCGCACCTCGTCACCCCGTGCGAGGAAGGCGGACTGACCAACCCGGCCGCACCGTGCGCACCTCGTCACCCCGTGCGAGCTTGACCGCACCGTGCCGCGCTGCAAGCGCGCACCCAGCCACCAACCCAGCACCAGCCGACGAACACCGCACCGTGCAGTGCGCGGCACCACCCGGCGGACGGGAGGCGCGGCACCAGCCCGCCCCGCGCCTCCCGTCCGCACCGTGCCCACCTCGCCACCCCGTGCGAGGAACGTGGACGGGCCTACCCGGCCGCACCGTGCGCACCTCATCACCCCGCGCGACTTTGACCGCACCGTGCCGCGCTACAAGCGCGCACCCAGCCACCAACCCAGCACCAGCCGACGAAATCCGCACCGTGCGGACCCAGCCACGGACGCCGGCACCCGCGCCAACGCACCCGCACCGAAGCCCAGCGGACCGCGCCCCCGCCGCCGCCCGGCCCCCTACAGCGCCACCGCGGCCGACTGCCGGGCGATCTCCAGTTCCTCGTTCGTCGGCACCACGAGCACCGCGACCCGCGACGCGTCCGTCGAGATGAGCCGCGCCTCGCGCGAGGCCAACTCGTTGCGGTCCGCGTCGATCTCGATGCCGAGGTGCTCGAGCCCGGCCAGCACGCGCCGACGCAGCAACGCGTTGTTCTCGCCCACGCCCGCGGTGAACACGACCGCGTCGAGCCCGCCGAGCTGCGCCGTGTAGGCCCCGACGTAGCGACGGATCCGGTGCCGGTACACGGCGAGCGCCGCCTCGGCCTCCTCGTCGCCCCGGAGCGCCGCGTCCTGCACGTCGCGCATGTCGCCGTTGCCGGTCAGCCCGAGCAGTCCGGACTGCTTGTTGAGCATGGTGTCGAGGTCCTCGAAGGACAGCCCGGCCTCGCGGTGGAGGTGGATGAGCACGGCCGGGTCGAGGTCACCGGACCGAGTGCCCATCACGAGGCCCTCGAGCGGGGTGAGCCCCATGGAGGTCTCGATCGACCGGCCGCCGTCGATCGCCGCGGCGGACGCCCCGTTGCCGAGGTGCAGCACGATCGTCTTGAGCTCGGCGAGGGGACGGCCGAGGAACTCGGCGGCCTGCTCGGACACGTACTTGTGGCTCGTCCCGTGCATGCCGTAGCGCCGGATCCCGTACTTCGCCGCGAGGTCCGCGGGGATCGCGTACGTGTACGCGTGCGGCGGCATCGTCTGGTGGAACGCGGTGTCGAACACGGCGACCTGGGGCACGTCGGCGAAGACCTGCTTCGCGGCCCGGATCCCCTCGAGGTTCGCCGGGTTGTGCAGCGGCGCGAGGCTCGAGAGCTCCTCGATCTGTCGTTCGACGTCGTCGGTGACCACGGTGGCGCGGTCGAAGGTGGTGCCGCCGTGCACGACGCGGTGGCCGACGACGGCCGGCGGGTGCTCGTCGAACGACGGCCCGACCTTCGCGAAGGCGTCGATCATGGCCTGGAACCCGGCGGCGTGGTCGGGGACCTCGGCCGAGTCGCTGGACGATGACTCGCCGGTGAGGGCGTTCGTGTGCTTCCACGCCCCCGTCGTCTCGCCGATGCGCTCCACGAGTCCGGAGGCGAGCGTCCGCTCCCCCTCGAGCTCGATGAGCTGGTACTTGAACGAACTCGAACCCGAGTTCACGACGAGCGCTGCGGTCACTGGTGGGTCACTTTCTTGTCGGACTGGAGGCGCGGTGCGGCCACCACGGGTCAGGCCGCGTCGGACGCGGTGCCGGCCTGGATCGCGGTGATCGCGACGGTGTTCACGATGTCGCCGACGAGCGCACCGCGGGAGAGGTCGTTGATCGGCTTGCGCAGGCCCTGCAGCACCGGGCCGATGGCCACGGCGCCGGCCGAGCGCTGCACGGCCTTGTACGTGTTGTTGCCCGTGTTGAGGTCGGGGAAGATGAAGACGGTCGCGCGGCCGGCGACGGGCGAGTCGGGCATCTTCGTCGACGCGACCGTCGGGTCGGCTGCGGCGTCGTACTGGATCGGCCCCTCGACGAGCAGGTCGGGTCGGCGCTCACGGACGAACGCGGTGCCGGCGCGGACCTTGTCGACGTCCGCCCCCGAGCCGCTGTCGCCCGTCGAGTAGCTGAGCATCGCCACGCGCGGGTCGATGCCGAACTGCGTCGCGGTCTCGGCCGACGAGATCGCGATGTCCGCGAGCTGCTCACTCGTGGGGTCCGGGATGACCGCGCAGTCGCCGTAGACGAGGACCCGGTCGGCGAGGGCCATCAGGAAGACGCTCGACACGATCGAGGTGTCCGGGCGGGTCTTGATGATCTCGAAGGACGGCCGGATCGTGTGCGCCGTGGTGTGCTTCGCGCCGGAGACCATGCCGTCGGCGAGGCCGAGCTGCACCATCATCGTGCCGAAGTACGAGACGTCGGTCACGGTGTCGCGGGCGAGCTCGATCGACATGCCCTTGTGCGCGCGGAGCCGGGTGTACTCCTCGGCGAAGCGTTCGCGGAGCTCGGGGTCGAACGGGGACACCAGCTGCGCGGCGTCGAGGTCGAGGCCGAGCTCGGTCGCGCGGGTGCGGATCGCGGCGGGGTCGCCGAGGATCGTGAGGTCGCACACCTGGCGCTGCAGCAGCGTCGAGGCCGCGCGGAGGATCCGGTCGTCCTCGCCCTCCGGCAGGACGATGCGCTTGCCGTACGCGCGGGCTCGGTCGAGCAGTCCGTGCTCGAACATGAGCGGCGTGACGACGCCGGAGGGGGTGAGCTGCAGCCGGTCTCGCAGGGCGTCGGCGTCGACGTGCTGCTCGAACAGCGCGAGGGCCAGGTCGGCCTTCCGCGGCGAGTCGGCGGCGAGACGGCCCCGGGTCTGGGTGATCCGGAGCGCGGTGTCGTAGGTGCCGAGGTCGTTCTGCGCGATCGGGAGCGAGCTCGACAGGCCCTCGAGCAGGCGGGAGATCTGCGGCGCGGTCTCGAACCCGCCGTTGAGGATCACGCCGGCGAGGCTCGGGAAGGTCTCGGACTCGTTCGCGAGGAGCGTGGCGATGAGGACGTCGTTGCGGTCACCGGGGACGACGACGATGCCGCCCTCGATCAGGCGCGGCAGGACGTTCTCCATGCTCATGCCCGCGACGACGGTGCCGAGCGCCTCGCGGTCGAGCAGCGCCTCGTCGCCGCGCACCAGGGTCGCGCCGGTGGCCTCGAGCAGGGCACGGACGGTCGGGGCGACGAGGACGCGGTCCTCCGGGATCGCCCACACCGGCAGGTCGGGGTGGTGGTCCGCGACCGCGTGCTGGACGCTCGACACGACCGCGGCCAGCGCGTCCGGGTCGGCACGGTTGACGACGATGCCGAACAGCTGCGCGTGCGCGGCCCGGAGCTCGCTCGTCGTGACGTCGGCGACCTGGGCCATGTCCTCCGGGGTGCGGGCACCGCGCTCGGCGGCGTCGCGGCCGCCGAGGACGAGCAGCACCGGGGCGCCGAGGTTCGCGGCGACCTTCGCGTTGAACGACAGCTCGGTGGGGCTCCCCACGTCGGTGTAGTCCGACCCGAGCACCACGACCGCGTCGCACTGCCGCTCGACCTGGGCGAAGCGGGTGACGATCGTGGCGAGCGCGGCCTCCGGGTCGGCGTGCACGTCGTCGTAGGTGACGCCGACCGCGTCGTCGTAGGAGATGCCGACCGCGGTGTGCTGCAGGAGGAGCTCGAGCACGTAGTCGGGCACGTCGACCGAGCGCGCGACCGGCCGGAACACGCCGACCCGTCCCACCGAGCGTGCGAGGGTCTCGAGGACACCGAGGGCGACGGTGCTCTTGCCCGTGTGTCCTTCTGCTGACGTGATGTAGATGCGGGTCGACACGCGTCCAGGGTAGTCGGCGCACACGGCACGACATCTGGGAGGATCCCGGTCCGCTCGACACGCGGTCGTGAGCACTCCCGGGAACCTGTACCATTGGGTGTCGCCGTCGGAAGACAGCGTCAGGAGAATTCGCCTAGTGGCCTATGGCGCACGCTTGGAAAGCGTGTTGGGTGCAAGCCCTCGGGGGTTCGAATCCCCCATTCTCCGCCAGTGCGAACAGAGCGCGTGCCCCCCGGGTCACGCGCTCTGTTCGTTGCAGGGCCGGGTCGGTCCCCCACCCGGTTCGTTGCACGGCCGGGTCGGTCCCCCACCCGGTTCGTTGCACGGCCGGGTCGGTCCCCCACCCGGCGGACCACCCTGCACCCCGTTCGCCAAGGTCTGGCCCCGAAACGATGCCGAGGGGTGGAACGGGCTGTCCTCGGTACCCGTCGGTCGCCTAGACTGCTCGGACGGACGACCCCGGGACGGGTCGACCACGGTGCACGGAGCGGCAGGGGTGTCGCTCTCCGGGCGGGCGTCGCACGCTGCCCGGGCACCCGAGGGACGAGGAGTCCACGTGGGGGACCTGACGGCACCGGCAGCTGCTCGGCCGAGCGCGACCGTGTACGACGTGATCCTCCGGCCGCGACGGTCCCTCGTGCGCTCGACGATCCTGAGCGTCGTGTTCTCCGCCGTCCCCCTCGCCGTCGCCCTCGTCTGGGTCTCCCTGCCGATGCCGCTCTGGCCCGTCGTCGCGACCGCGATCATCCTGCTCGCGGCCGTCGTGGCCGTCGTCTTCGTGCGTCTCGGCACCGCGTTCATCGATCTCGACCCGGTGGCCGTCACGGTGCGGGGCGTCCTCACCCCGAACCGTCGGGTGCCCCGCGAGCGCGTCCACAGCCTGGTCCTCGCCACGACCTACGGCAGCGCGGTGGAACGGACGACCCGTGAGCTCGTCGCGCTCGACGCCGACGGCGCCCACCTGTTCCGCCTGCGTGCCGACACCTGGGGCGACGCCGGCATCGACAGCGTCGTGGAAGCCCTGGGCGTCCAGGTCACCGACGAGACCCGCCCGATGTCGATCCGCGCGTTCGTCCGGCGCTACCCGGCCAGCCGCTCCTGGTACGAGCGGCGCGGGGCCTACGTGGTCGTGGGCGTCGTCGCGGTGCTCGCCGTCGCGACGCTGCTGGTGCTCGAGACGACGAACCTGGTCGGCTGACCCGGCACGAGCACGCCGCGCTCGCTCAGCGACGACGGCGCAGGGTCGAGAAGATCCCCTGCACGACCTCCTTCGCGATCGTCCTGCCCAGCCCGGACCCGAGCAGGTCCGACAGCGGGTCCTCCGCCTTCCGTGACGTGGTGGTCCGCGACGAGGTCCGCTTCGACCGACGCGCCTCGGCCGCGCGCTCGGCCCGCTCGAACTCGCGCTGCGCCCGCTCGTACTCCTGCTGCGCCGCGGCCCGTTCCCGTGCCTCGGCCCTGTCCTTCGCCGCCGCCTCCTTCGCCGCGGCGGCAGCTGCCCGCGCGGCCTCCTTCTCCGCTTCGGCGGCGGCGGTGGCCGCGGCCTTCTCGGCGTCGGCGGCCGCAGCGTCCGCCGCGGCGGCCTCCATCCGACGGGCGAGCATCTCGTACGCCGAGTCGGGGTCGAGCCGTGCGCCGTAGGTCGCCAGGAGCGGGGACGCATGCACGCGCGCGGTCATCTCGGGCGCGGGCATCGGGTCCATCGAGCCCTCGGGGGCGCGCAGTCGGGTCCACGCGACGGGTGTCGGTGCACCCTTCTCGTTCATCACGGTGACGATCGCCTCGCCGGTGGCGAGCGAGGTCAGCACCTCGCCGAGGTCGTAGTCGCTCGACGGGTAGGTCGACACCGTCGCCCGCAGGGCCTTCGCGTCGTCCGGGGTGTGCGCCCGCAGCTGGTGCTGGATCCGTGACCCGAGCTGGGCGAGCACCTCGTTCGGGACGTCCTTCGGGGTCTGCGTGACGAAGAAGATGCCGACGCCCTTCGACCGGATGAGCCGGACGGTACGGACGATCTGGTCGAGGAAGTCCTTCGACGCGCCGCTGAACAGCAGGTGGGCCTCGTCGAAGAAGAACACGAGCTTCGGCTTGTCCTGGTCACCCACCTCGGGGAGCTCGTTGAAGAGGTCGGCGAGCAACCACATCAGGAACGTCGAGAACACCTCGGGCTGGTCCTGCACGCCGGGCACCTCGAGCAGGCTGACGATCCCCCGGCCGTCGGCGGCGGTGCGGAGGAACACGGTCGTGTCGATCTCGGTCTCGCCGAAGAACTGGTCGGCGCCCCGGTCGGCGAACGTGATCAGCTCGCGGAGGATCACGCCGACGGTCTGCTTCGACAGCCCGCCGAGCTCGGCGAGCTCCCCCTTGCCCGCGTCGCTCGTCAGGAACGTCAGCACGCTCCGGAGGTCCGACAGGTCGACGAGGGGCAGCCCGGCCTGTTCCGCGTAGTGGAACACGAGCCCCAGCGACGACTCCTGCGTGTCGTTCAGGCCGAGGACCTTCGACAGCAGCAGTGGTCCGAACCCGGACACGGTCGCCCGGATCGGGACGCCGGTCCCCTGCCCGCCGAGGGAGTAGAACTCCGCCTCGCTCGCCGCGGCACGCCAGTCCTGCCCGATGCCAGCCGTCCGCGCGAGCAGCTTGTCGTTCGGCGTGCCGGCCACCGCCAGCCCGGACAGGTCGCCCTTGATGTCGGCCGCGAAGACGGGCACCCCGTTCGCGGCGATCTGCTCCGCGAGGACCTGCAGCGTGCGCGTCTTGCCCGTTCCGGTCGCCCCCGCGACGAGGCCGTGCCGGTTCAGCATCCCGAGCGGGATCCGGACCTGGACGTCCGGCTGCGGGGCACCGTTCACCAGGGCGCCGAGCTCCAGGGCGCTGCCCTCGACCCCGTAGCCGGTGCGGATCGCGTCCACGGCGGCTGCTCCGAGCGGCCCGTCGGCGGTGGCCGGCTCGGGAGGCGCGGCTGGGGCCGGCGACGCCGGCTCGGCGTGCGGGGCGGTCGCGTCCACCGCCGGGGCGCTCGCGTCCATCGCCGGGGTCTGGGTCGGGGCCGGGGAGTCGACCACCGCGGGCTCCGTGGCGGAGGCGGGCTGCGCCTCCTGGCCCGCCTGTTGCTGCTCGGCCACGCGAGCGGCGAGCTCCTCCGCGCGCTGCACCGCCTCGTCCGCGAGGCGCCGGGCCTCGTCGGCCGCCTGCTTCGCCGCCTCTGCCGCTGCCCGTGCCTGCGCCACCACGTCGCTCATGCCCACAGCATATGGACGCGGCACTGCCCCTGTCCGGCCCCACCGCATCCGCGACGACGCGCCGGTCGATCGACGCGTGGCCCGTCGCGGACCGGGCGCCGACCGGCCGGTTCAGTGCGTGAGCGCCGGGACCGTCCGCGGTCGGACGACCGCCCACAGCAGCGCGATCGCGACGGCCGAGGTGCACGCCATCACGGCGGCCATCGGCGTCGCGGTGGTGATGCCGATCCACCCGACCACGGGCGAGATGATCCCGGCCACGCCGAAGTTCAGCGCGCCGAGGAGGGACGCGGCGGTGCCGGCCTCCTTGCCGTGCGCGGCCAGGCCGATCACCTGGACGAGCGGGAACGAGAACCCGCACGCGGCGATGAAGAACCACAGCGGCACGAGCACACCGACGAGCCCGGCGCCGAGCTGGTCGAGCACGATGATCGCGACGGCGGCGAGGAACAGCGTCGCGGTCGAGCACGCGAGGATCCACTGCGGCCCGACGCGCTGGGCCAGCCGTGCCGACACCTGCACCCCGACGACGACGCCGACGGAGTTCACGGCGAACAGCAGCCCGTACTGCTGCGCGTCCAGCCCGTACAGCCCCTGGAACAGGAACGGCGACGAGCTGAGGTACGAGAACAGTCCGCTGAAGACCATCGCCCCGATGAGCGCGACCCCCACGAAGACGCGGTCCGAGAAGAGCGCGCGGTACCGCTGTCCGATGGTGGAGTGGCCGGCCTCGTGCCGACGGGCCGGCGGGAGCGTCTCGACGATGAGGAGGATCGACGCGATGACCACCGCTGCGCCGTAGCAGGCGAGGAAGACGAACACGCCGCGCCAGCTGACGAACCGGAGCATCTGCGAGCCGATGAGCGGGGCGAGGATCGGCGCGAGGCCGTTCACCATCGCCAGCCGGGACAGCATCCGCACGAGCGGCTTGCCACCGAACAGGTCGCGCACCGTCGCCATCGCCACGACGCCGCCGGCCGACGCGCCCATGCCCTGCAGGACGCGGAACACCGCCAGCACCTCGACGTTCGGCGCGAGCGAGGCCCCGATCGAGGCGCCGACGTGCACGGTCGTCGCGATGATGAGCGGGAGGCGACGACCGACCTTGTCGCTCCACGGGCCGACGAGGAGCTGCCCGGCCGCGAACCCGAGGGTCGTGGCCGTCAGGGTGAGCTGCACCGCCCCGTCGCTGATGCCGAACTCGTCCTTGAGCGACGGGAAGGCCGGCAGGTAGAGGTCGATCGTGAACGGCCCGAGCGCGGTGAGCGCACCGAGGACGAAGACGTAGACGAGTCGCTGGCTGCGGGAGAGCGCGTCTCCGGGGTGCAGGACGACACGGAGCGAACCGGTGGTTGCGGGCGCGGTCACGAGCAGGGGTCCTTCGACGGTGAGGGGGTGTGGGAGGTGATCGCGGCATCGATCGAATCGATTCGGCCGCGGTACCATCCTACGGCCCTCCCGAGCCCTGCCGCAGCAGTTCCGCGCGTCCGCCCGCGTGTTGCCACGGCCGCCGCCCGGTTCCGACGCGGCCCATGCGGTACCGTCGGACTGCTCGTCAGCGCTCGTCCGCGCAGCCGAGCCGTCCCGCACGTTCCGTCGGAACACCGGCGGGGGGAACCGGATCAGAAGGGGGTGGCGTCATGGTGGACGCCCGCATCCTGCACACGACCGCCGCCCTGCGCGAAGCGATCCTGCGCCTCGCCGCCGATCGACCGGTGTCCGAGATCACGGTCGCCGACGTCACCCGTGCAGCCGGCATCAACCGCGCGACCTTCTACTCGCACGCGGTCTCCCCCGGGTCCCTGCTCGCGGACGTGCTGACGCCGGAGCTCGACCGCATCCGCCAGGACGACGCCGACGCCCGGCGCGTGGCCGCGAGCCGCGGCGCGGACCTCGACGAACTCGCGATGATCACCCGGCGCGGAATCAACGCCGTGGTCGAGCACGTCGTCGCGCACCGTGACATCTACGGCAAGGCGCTGCCGGACCCGAACGACGCCTCGCTGCACCGGCTGCTCGTCGAGCACTTCACGGTGTCGAGCGAGCAGCACATCCGGTCGCTCGACGGCGAGCACCGACCGGAGCTGCTCGACGACGTCGCCGCGGGGTTCGTCGCCCAGGGGTTCGTCGGGGCGATCGAGGCGTGGCTCGCCGGACCGCGCCGGTCCCGCAAGGCACTCGTCGACACCATCGTGCTGTCGTTCCCGTCCTGGTGGCGCTGAACCCGCCCGACCCGTCAGTCGGTCGTGGGCTTCTCGCCGCGCTGCAGTGACCCGACGACGTCGACCGCCGCGCTGACGAGGTCCGCCTGGTCGTCGCCCGCCGGCACCCGGTAGTCGGCGGACACCCCGTCGCCGCCGGTACCGCTGGTCGGCAGGGGCTCGCCGAGGGAGACCACGACGACCCCGGCGTCGTGCGCCGTCTGGATGACCCCGGTCAGCGCCGAGGCGTCGACCGGGCGCACGAGCAGCGCCTTCGCGCCGGTCCGGACCAGCCGGTCCACCGCGGTGCGCTGTGCGGCGGCGGCCCCACGGGCGGGGGCGACGCGGACGTCCGGGCTGAAGCCGGCGTCCCTCAACCCGCGCTCGAGGTCGTCGCCGAGCGTGTCCTGCCCCGGTTCGAGGACGACGCCGATCACCGCGTGCCGGTCGAACCCGCCGTCGGAGCTCGTCAGGTCCGTGCTCTGCACCGGCGAGGGCGCCGCCGACGTCGTGCCCTGACACCCGGCCAGGGCGATGGTCACGCCGACGACCACGGCGGCGGTGACGAAGCGGAGGGGCACGAGGGCCACGCTACCCGCCCACCGGGACGGCCGACGGTGCCGGGACGGGCCCGAGCCGACGCACCGCTGCGACCGCGAGCGCCGCGATGACGGTCATGCCGCCGAACACCAGGGGGAACGACACCGCACCGTCCGCACCGCCCGTGCCGATGAACAGCAGGCCGGTGACGGCGAGTCCGATCACGCTACCGGAGGCGTCCGCGATCGTCAGGGCCGAGCTCGCGAAGCCGTCGTCGCCCTCGCCCGAGAACCGCAGGGTGAGCATCGAGGTCCGCGGGTAGATCGCCCCCATGCCCGCGCCGCCGACGAACCAGCCGACGACGAGCAGCCACCACGGCAACCCGAAGGTGGCGACGGTCAGCGCGGTGAGCAGACTGACGAGGACGAGCGCGAGGCCGACGGCGAAGGTCCTGGTGGCGGTGGCGCGGTCCTCGCCCAGGCGCCCGTGCACCCAGCTCGACCCGGCCCAGCTGAGCGCCGCGACCGTGAGTGCGAGCCCCGCGGCCGAGGCGGACAGGCCATCTTTCGCCTGCAGCAGGAACGGCACGTACGCCTCGCTGCCAAAGAACGAGGCCGCGACGAGGCCGCGCAACAGGATCACCGACGGCAGCCCGGGCGCGGCACGGAAGGTCCCGGCGGGCAGCAGCGGGCGGAGGGCGAACCACGTCCCGACCAGGCCGATCACCACGGCGGCGACCCGCGCCCAGGCGCCGAGGTCCGGTGCGACGTTGAGCAGCAGGATCGCCACGGCGGCCCCGACCGACCAGCCGATCCGCGAGCGCTGCCACGGCGGTCGCAGCTCGGGTGCCGGCGGGTGCAGCCGGCCGAGGGTGGGGACGAGCAGCGAGAAGGCGCCGAGGGCGATGACGAGCGCGCCGGCGAAGACCCAGTGCCAGTTCCAGACGTCGGTGACGATGCCCGCGAGCGCCGGCCCGATGAGCGCCGGCACCACCCACGCCGCGGCGAACCCGGCGAACACCGGGCCGTGCAGCTCCTCGGGGAAGATCCGGGCGACGAGCACGTAGAGCACCACGTCGATCGCGCCGGCGCCGAAGCCCTCGACGAGTCGGCCGACGAGGAACACCTCCATCGTCGGGGCGAGCATGACCACGGCGGTCCCGACCGCGAACAGGGCGGCGGACACCCACGCGACGATGCGTCCGCCCGCGCGGTCGGTCCAGTTGCCGGCGAGGACCATGCCCGGCACACCGGCGGCCAGGGGCGCGGCAAACGCGAGCGCGTACAGGGTCTCGCCGTCGAGGTCGCGGCTGATCTCCGGCATGACCGTCGTCATAGCGAGGTTCTGGAACGCGGCGACCCCGACGATCGCGACCATGCCGATGGTGGCGAGGGCGTACGGGCCGCTGAACAGACTGGTCCTCGTCGCCGCGGTGCTCACCCGATCATCGTAGGGCCGGCCACCGACGTCCGTGGCGGGACGAGGCGGACGGGAGGCGCGGTGCGGGCCCGCACCGCGCCTCCCGTCCGCCGTCGGGTCAGCGCGCGAGCGCCTGCCGCAGGTCCGCGACCAGGTCGCCGGCGTCCTCGATGCCCACGGACAGGCGCACGACGTTCTCCGGCACCGCCAGCTCCGTGCCCTTCACCGACGCGTGCGTCATCTCGGAGGGGTAGCCGATGAGCGACTCCACCCCGCCGAGCGACTCGGCGAGCGCGAACACCTCGGTCGACTCCGCGAACCGCCGGGCCGCCTCGGGGCCACCGGAGAGGGCGACGGAGAGCATGCCGCCGAAGCCGCGCATCTGCCGCGCCGCCACGTCGTGCCCGGGGTGATCGGCGAGACCCGGGTAGTACACGCGCTCGACCCCGGGAGCGCCGACGAGCGCCTCGGCGACGGCCTGCGCGTTGGCGGAGTGCCGTTCCATCCGGACCGCGAGGGTCTTGATGCCGCGGGTGGTCAGGAACGCGTCGAACGGCGACGAGATCGCCCCGGCGCCGAACTGCAGGAACTGCACCTGCTCGGCGAGTCGCTCGTCGGCCAGCACCACGGCACCGCCGACGACGTCCGAGTGCCCGCCGAGGTACTTCGTGGTGGAGTACACGACCACGTCGGCGCCGAGCGACAGCGGCTGCTGCAGGTACGGCGACGCGAAGGTGTTGTCCACGACGACGACCGCACCGGCCGCGTGCCCGATCTCGGCGAGGGCCGCGATGTCGGCGATCTTCATGAGCGGGTTCGTCGGGGTCTCGACCCAGAGGAGGGTCCGCTCCGGAGCGCCCTCGAGCGCTGCACGGACCCGGTCGGTGTCGCTCATGTCGACGACGACGAGCTCGACGCCCCACGGGACGTGCAGTCGGCTGACCAGGCGGTGGGTCCCGCCGTACACGTCGTTGCCCATCACCACGCGGGCACCGGGTGCGAGCGTGGCGCGGAGCAGGGCGTCCTCGGCGGCCAGGCCGGACGCGAACGAGTACGCGGCGACCCCGCCGTCGAGGTCGGCGAGCAGCGTCTGCAGTCCGTCGCGCGTCGGGTTGCCGGAGCGGGAGTACTCGTAGCCGTTGCGCATGCCACCGACGCCGTCCTGCACGTACGTGGACGTCAGGTGGATCGGCGGGATCACCGCGCCGGTCGGGCCGTCTGGCTCCTGGCCGGCGTGGATCGCGCGGGTGCTGAACTCGGTCATGGGGTCTGGTCTCCAGGTCGGATCGGACGCGGCGCGCCGGGCGCGCTGGGTGCACGCGTCACGTCGCGCGCACCGTCGGGGTCACTCGGACAGGTAGCTGAGCAGGTCGTGGCGCGTGAGGACGGTCACCGGCTTGCCGTCCTCGACGACGAGCAGGGCGTCGGCCGACCCGAACGCACGACGGGCCGACGAGACGGACTCGCCGACGCCGATCAGCGGGAGCGGCTCCCCCACGAAGTCGGTCAGGGCGTCCGACATCTTCGCGGCCCCGGTGAAGACGTGCTCGAGCAGCGCCTTCTCCTCGACCGCGCCGACGACCTCGCCGATGACGACGGGCGGCTCGGCGGTGAGCACGGGCATCTGCGAGACGCCGTACGTGGACATGATGTCGACGACGTCCCGCACGGTGTCCGCCGGGTGCGCGTGCACCAGGTCCGGCAGACGACCGTCCTTGCCCGCGATGAGCGACCCGACTGTGCGCTCGTCGTCGGTCTCGGCGAAGCCGTACGAGCGCATCCACCGGTCGTTGAAGATCTTGCCGAGGTAGCCGCGGCCGCCGTCCGGCAGGAGCACGACGACCACGTCGTCCTCGGTGAGGTCGCGTGCCGCGCGGAGCGCCGCGACGACCGCCATGCCGCTCGAGCCACCGACGAGCAGGCCCTCCTCGCGCGCGAGCCGGCGGGTCATCGCGAACGACTCGGCGTCCGACACGGCGATGATCTCGTCCGGGACGCCGGCGTCGTAGGCAGCCGGCCAGAAGTCCTCGCCGACGCCCTCGACGAGGTACGGGCGCCCCGTGCCGCCCGAGTACACGGAGCCCTCCGGGTCGGCGCCGACGATGCGGACGCCGCCGTCGGACGCCTCCTTGAGGAAGCGGCCGGTGCCCGAGATGGTGCCGCCGGTGCCGACACCCGCCACGAAGTGGGTGATGCGCCCCTCGGTGTCGCGCCAGATCTCCGGCCCGGTGGTCTCGTAGTGGCTGCGCGGTCCGTTCGGGTTCGCGTACTGGTTCGGCTTGTAGGCGCCGGGGATCTCGCGGACCAGCCGGTCGGACACCGAGTAGTAGGACTCCGGGTGCTCCGGCGGGACGGCGGTCGGCGTCACCACGATCTCGGCACCGTAGGCGGTCAGCACGTTCCGCTTGTCCTCGCCGACCTTGTCGGGCAGGACGAAGACACAGCGGTACCCGCGCTGCTGGGCGACGAGCGCGAGGCCCACCCCGGTGTTGCCCGACGTGGGTTCCACGATGGTGCCGCCGGGCTGCAGCTCGCCAGAAGCCTCGGCCGCGTCGAGGATCCTCGTGGCGATGCGGTCCTTCGAGGAGCCGCCGGGGTTCAGGTACTCGACCTTCACGAGGACGGTCGCGCGCACCCCCTCGGTGACCCGGTTGAGCTTGACGAGCGGGGTGTCGCCGACCAGGTCGACCACGGAGTTCGCGTAACGCACGCGGCCGAGTCTAGGCGGCGGACACCGTCTTCTGCTGGGATGCGACGTGCGCGGACACGGCGGTCGAGACCTCCTGCCGACGCCGGTCGATGACCTCGCCCATGTCCTTCGCGAGCGCCGGTGTGCTGCGCACGATCTGGTCGAGCGCGGTGGCGGGCACGACCAGCACCGCGACCTCGGTGCGGGCCGTGGCGGAGGTGAGCAGCGCCTCCCGGGTCAGCGCCGTCTGCCCGAGGTAGTCGCCGGCCTCGACGCGGGACGTCGGCAACTCGGCGTCCTCGAACGGGACCCGCAGGTCCACGCTGCCGGACAGGACGAAGCGCACGGCGTCCGGCACCGATCCCGCCGTCACGATCGTCTCGCCGGCCGCGTACCGCTCCAGTCGGACGAGCGACGCGAGCGCCGCGCCGTCGTCGCCCGTCAGGTACAGCGTCGGAGCGATCGAGGCGAGGGCCGCGTCGCGGCGCTCGTCGGTGGTGAAGTCGTCCGTGGTGTCGCCGTCGAGACCGAGGCCCGCGCGACGGGCCGCGTACCAGAGCCACATCCGGAACTGGGCGAGCGCGTCGCCCTCCTGGGACGGGCCGCGTACCTCGAACGAGACGGTGTACGACGCGCCGCCGGACGGCACCGCCACCGGCTGCGTGCCGGGGTACCGCTGCGGCAGGCCCGACGCGACCCGCTGCAGCAACGCGACCACCGCTGCCGGCGGGTCGTCCGTCGTGAACGTGACCTCCGTCGAGACCGGGAACGTGCCTCCCGTGCGACTGAGGTTCGTGAACGACGCCCCCGCCAAAGAGGAGTTCGGCATGATGAGGATGCCCGCCCCGGTGTCGATGTGCACCGACCGCCAGTTCACCTCGACGACCCGCCCGCGCACGCCGCCGGCGTCCAGCCAGTCCCCCAACCGGAAGGGCTGCTCGAACAGCAGGAAGAGGCCGGCGATGACCGGACCCACCGCGGACTGCAGGGCGAGGCCGATGACGAGCGACCCGACGCCGAGCGCGGTGAAGATCCCACCGACGTCGGCGCCCCAGACGATCTTGAACACGAGCGCCAGGCCGAGCGCGATGAGCACGATGCGGGCGATGTCGACGAAGATCGACGGGATCTTCTCGCGCCAGGACCCCTTGCGGGCGTTCGTGAACAGGACGATGTTCAGGCCGTTCAGCACGAACACGATCACCAGGAACCCGAGCACCGTGCCGATGACCTGGTTCACGACGGGCTTGCCCGGGTCGACCGCGTCGGTGACCTGCACGGACAGGACGAGGATCGCGATGATCGGCACCACGGCGTTCCGGAGCAGACCGATCACCTTGTGCAGCGGGTTGCCGCGACGCTCGAGGTTCGACTGCAGCTCGGTCAGGACGAGCAGCAGCAGCGGCAACCCGACGATGACACTGATCGCCGGCCAGAACCACGGCTGCTCCCAGAACGCGGTCACGACGACGCCCCGGTGCCCTCGAGCTTCCAGACCCGCTGCGGTCCGGCCTTCGTCTGCACCTCGCCGGCGTCCTGTACGCCGCCGCGGTCGCCGAGCTTGTCGACCACCCGCTGCGTCGCGTAGACACCCGGCGCGGGAGCGATCCCCTGCACCCGGTACGCCAGGCTCACGGCGTCGCCCCACATGTCGTAGACGATGCTCGACCGGCCGACGAGACCGCTCGTGACCTGCCCCGTGTCGATGCCGGCGCGCAGGCCGATCCTCGACCCGTGCTGCGCGTTGAACCGTTCGAGCACGCCCTGCGCCTCGGCCGCCCAGTCGACGACCCGACGGACGTTGTCCACGCGCGGCACGCTCAGGCCGCAACTGGCGAGGTACCCGCTCCGCGTCGTGCGGACCCGTTCGACGCCGTGCCGGGTGGCGGCCTCGTCGAGGGAGCGCCAGACGTCGTTGACGAGCGAGAGCGACTCCTCGGCGGTGAGGCCCGCCGCGAACTCGTCGATGCCGATGATGTCCGCGTAGACCACGGCGACGTCCTGGTGGTCGGCCGCGATGGTCTCGTCGCCCTGCTTGTACCGCCGGGCGACCTCCTCCGGCATCAGGGTCAGGAGCAGGGTGTCGTTCTGCCGCCGCTGCTCGTCGAGCAGGTCCTGCTTCACCTGCAGGCTCCGGCTCATGTCGTTGAACGCGAGACCGAGGTCGCCGATCTCGTCACCCGCCTTCGTCTGCACCTCGACGCCGAGGTCGCCGGAGGACACCCGGTTCACGGCGGTCTGCAGCCGTCGGATCGGGCGGACGAACACCTGCGCCAGCAGCAGGGAGAGCAGGCTGACGAGGACGATGATGCCGACGAGCGCGAGGGCGATGTTCCGGGCGAAGTCGTTCACCGGAGCGAACGCCTCGGACGTGTCCATCTGCGCGACGACGACCCACCGCAGGCCGTCCACCTCGAGCGGGGCGTACGCGGCGAGCACCTCCTTGCCGCGGTAGTCGTTCGCGATCACGGTGCCGGACTTCCCCTGCAGCGCCCGCGTCACCGGTGTGGTGTTCACCTCCTGCAGCAGCACCGACCCCTTGACCTGCACCTGCCGCGCCGCGGTCGACGGGGCCGTCCCCGCGGCAACGACGTCCCGCTGGTACTCCTCCGGGTGCTGGAGCAGCTGCCGGGGGTACGAGCGCATCAGGTGGTCCGCACCGACGAGGTACGACTCCCCGGTGTCACCGAGACCGTCGGCCTTCCACTGCTCGTTGCCCGTCATGACCTGGGTGATGAGGTCGACCGGCACCTGCACGGCCATCACGCCGATGATCCTGCCGTCCTCGCCCACCGGCGACATCACCCACAGTGTCGGGACGTTGAGGCTCGGCACGTACCGCGCGAAGTCCGTCACCACGAAGTCGTCCGAACTCGTCAGCTGCAGGGCTTGCTGGTACCCGGCCGCGAGGTTCGAGTCACGGTACGGACCGCGTTCGAGGTCCGTGCCGAGGTCCGCTCCGGAGTACGCCGAGTACACCACGTCGCCGTCCGTGTTCATGAGCAGCAGGTCCTCGTACCCGGCGGACTCGACCGCCTGCTTGAAGTACGGCTGGTACCCGGCGTGCGCGGCCGACCAGGCGCTGCCGTCACCGGCGTCGTCCTGTTCGATGGCCTTGTCGTAGTCGGTGAACGGTGCGGTGTAGCGCGCCTGGAGGTACGCCTGCGGATCCTCGGTCGGCGCGAACTGGTCGGGGTTCGCGGTGCCGCCGTTGCGCTCGTCGAGCTGCGGGACGAAGGAGTCCCGGTACCAGCCCTCGACCTTCGTGTGGTCCGCGTCGGACACCGGCCGCGACTGCAGCTCGTCCCACCCGGACTCGAAGGCCTTCGTCGCACCGATCACGCTCGCGTTCCGGGTCTGCGCGACGACCGTCTGGGTGAACTGCCCGAACGAGCGCTTCAGCTCGGTGATCCTCGCCTCGCGCAGCGACGTGACCTGGTTGAGCGCGGCCGCCTCGAGCGAACTCCGCCCGTTCAGGTAGCCGACGACGCCCACGACCAGGGCGGCCACGATGCTCACCGCCAGGAGCATCACGAGCAGCTTCGACTGGATGTCCAGGGAGCCGCTCGTCAGGAAGGCACGGAACTTGCCGGTCCTGCGGGGCGCGTCCTCGACGACGCGTGGTCCGTCGGGTTCGATCGGGCCCGTCGGCGGGATGGGGTCGGAGGTCGGTGGGACTGCGGTCACGTCGGACTCCGCTCAGGGACGAGGTGCGCTGGCAGGTGGTCCTTTCCACAGCTACCACGCGAGCATCGTTCATGTCAGCCGCGTCGTCCGGAAACTGTCGATGCCGTCGTCCGCGAGGTCAGCTGCCGACCGTGTTCGCGAGGTCAGCTGCCGACCGTGTCCGCGGGGGCGTTCTGCTGGTGGTGCAGCATCGCGTAGGTGCCGTCCCGCTCCAGGAGTTCCTCGTGCGTGCCCCGCTCGACGATCTGTCCGTGGTCGAGCACGAAGATGACGTCGGCGTCGCGGATGGTCGAGAGCCGGTGCGCGATCGAGACCGTCGTGCGACCGGCGGCGGCGTTGTCGAGCGCGGCCTGGACCACCCGCTCGGAGATCGAGTCGAGCGCACTCGTCGCCTCGTCGAGGACCAGCACCGGCGGGTCCTTCAGCAGCACCCGCGCGATGGCGATCCGCTGCTTCTCGCCGCCGGACAGCCGGTAGCCCCGCTCCCCGACGATGGTCTCGTACCCGTCCGGGAACGAGGCGATCGTCTCGTGGATGTTCGCCGCCCGGGCCGCCCGCTCGATCTCGTCGTCGGTCGCGTCCGGCTTCGCGTAGCGGAGGTTGTCGCCGATCGAGGCGTGGAAGAGGTAGGTCTCCTGGCTGACGATCCCGACGTGCCGCATGAGGTCCTCGTGCTCGAGGTCGCGGACGTCCTGCCCGGCGAACCGGACGGACCCCGCGGTCGCCTCGTACAGGCGCGGGACGAGGTACGACACGGTCGTCTTGCCGGCACCGGACGGCCCGACGAACGCCGCGAACTGGCCGGGTTGCAGCTCGAACGAGACCCCGCGGAGCGTCGGCTTGTCCGTTTCGCCGTCGGGGTACGTGAAGGTCACGTCGTCGAACGCGACGTGACCGACCCGGGACTCGTCGACCCGCTTCGCCGTCGGCGAGTCGGTGATCGCCGGTGTGAGGTCGAGGTACTCGAAGATGCGCGCGAACAGCGCACCGCTGGTCTGGAGGTCGAGGACCACGCGGAGGAGCCCGACCGTCGGGAAGAGCAACCGCGACTGCACGGTCGTGAAGGCCACGATCGTGCCGGCCGTGATCGGGACGTCGCCGACGATGAGGTACGCGGCGACCACGTAGATGATCGCGGGGATGATCGACAGGAAGATCGACACGATCGCGAAGAACCACTGGCCGGACATCTGCTGGCGGACCTGCAGACGGATCTGGTTGCGGTTCTCGTCGCCGTAGCGCTTCGTCTCGGCACGCTGCTGGTTGAAGCTCTTCGCGAGCAGGATGCCCGAGACGCTCAGCGCCTCCTGCGTGATCGCGGTCATGTCCGACAGCGACTCCTGCGTCTGCGCGGCGATCTTGGCGCGGACCTGGCCGACGCGGCGCTGCGCGATGACGAGCAGCGGCAGCAGGACCACCGCGACGAGGGTCATCTGCCAACTCAGCAGCAGCATCGCCACGATCGCGGCGATGACGGTCACGGTGTTCCCGAGCACGGACGAGATCGTGTTGTTCAGCACGCTCGCGACGCCACCGACGTCGTTCTGCAGGCGCGACTGGATCACACCGGTCTTCGTGCGGGTGAAGAACGCGAGCTCCATCCGCTGGAGGTGCCCGAACAGTCGCATGCGCATCGAGCCCATGACCTTGTTGCCGACCGTCGCGGTCAGGTAGGTCTGCCAGACCCCGAGTCCGGCGCTCGCGATCCACAGGGCCACCATGGCACCGACGAGGACGTACAGCACGGGCAGGTCCGGCCCGCCGCCGCCCTTCGGGAACAGCCCCTCGTCGAACGCCCGTTGGGTGAGCAGCGGCGGGATCACCGAGATCGCGGCGCCGACGAGCACCAGCACGACGGTCAGGACGATCGCGTTCCGGTGCGGCACGAACAGCCCGGCGATGCGCTGCAGCAGGTGCGGGATCTTCGGCGCCTCGGCGTTGGCGGCCTTCTGCGCGTCGAAGTCGCCGCTCGAGATCCGCCCGCCGCCGCGCGGTCCGCCGCCACCGCGCATGCCGCCGTGCATGCTCACGGTGCGTCGCCTCGGTCCATGCTGCAAACCTAGCCCCGGGGTCGGACATCGTGTCCTCGTCGCTCATTTGACCCCGTTCAGGGTGCATGCGACCATTTCCCGTCCCCTTCCCCGCACCACTCGAGGTCCCATGACGTCCGCGCCCACCCGCCCCACGTCCCTCCGCGCACAGCTCGCACGTCGGAAGCCGATCGAGCAGCTGCAGGCCGAGGCCTCGACGGGGATGGACGGCGAGCCGCTCCGCCGGTCGCTCGGGGTCTGGCACCTCACGATGATCAGCGTCGGTGCGACGCTCGGGACGGGCATCCTGGTCGTCCTCGGGACCGCGGTGCCGCTCGCCGGCCCCGCCGTGTGGATCTCGTTCGTGGTCGCCGGTGTCGCCGCGCTGCTCTCGGCGCTGTCCTACGCCGAGATGGCCGGGGCCGTGCCGACGTCGGGGTCGAGCTACTCGTACACCTACGCGACGATGGGCGAGGGCATCGCCTGGATCTGCGGGTGGTGCCTCGTGCTCGAGTACGCGGTGTCGGTCGCCGCCGTCGCGGTCGGTGCGAGCGAGTACGTCGACGAGACCCTGCGGGTGTTCGGGCTGCACCTGCCCGCGGCGCTGTCGGCGCCTCCGGGCGAGGGCGGCGTGATCAACCTGCCGGCGGCCGTCCTGGTGCTGCTCGCCACGGCGGTCCTGCTGCCGGGAGCCCGCGAGAGCGCCTGGGTGAACACGGTCATGGTCATCGTGAAGATCGCGCTGCTCGTGTTCTTCGTCGTCGTGGCGTTCTCGGCGTTCCGGTCGCAGAACTTCGAGCCCCTCGCGCCGATGGGTGCGGCCGGGGTCACCGCCGCCGCGTCCCGGCTGTTCTTCTCGTACATCGGGTTCGACGCCGCCTCGACCGCCGGGGAAGAGGCGAAGAACCCCCGCCGCGACCTCCCCCGCGCCATCATCGGGTCGATCGCCCTCATCACGGCGCTCTACATCCTCGTGGCGATCGCGGCCATCGGCGCCCGCTCGTGGACGTCGTTCTCGTCGACCGAGGCGTCGCTCGTCCGCATCGTCGTCGACGTCACCGGGCAGCCGTGGGTCGCGCTCGTGTTCTCGATCGGTGCCGTCGTCGCGATCGCGAGCGTCGTGCTCACCGTCCTCTACGGGCAGACCCGCATCCTGCTGACGATGGCCCGCGACGGACTCGTGCCGAAGGTGTTCGGCCGGGTGTCGCACCGCACCGGCACCCCCGTCTGGAACACGCTCATCATCGGGCTCGTCGTGACGGTGGTCGCCGCGCTGGTCCCGCTCGGCGAGCTCGCCGACGCCACGAGCATCGGCACGCTCGTGGCGTTCGCCCTCGTGAACGTGTCGGTCATCGTGCTCCGTCGCACCCAGCCGTCGCTCGAGCGGTCGTACCGCGTCCCGCTGTTCCCCGTCGTGCCGATCCTCGGGGCGCTCTGCTGCGTGCTGCTCGCGGTGTTCCTCGGCGTCGGTACGTGGATCGCCTTCGGCATCTGGATGATCGCCGGTGCTGTGCTCTACCTGGCCTACGGCCGCCGCCACAGCACCCTGCGCTGACGCGGCGCGCGCCGCAGCGCCCGCGCTGCGCGCCCGCGCCCGCGCTGCGCGCCCGCAACTTCACGCGGTCACCGACATCTCACGCGCACCGGCGTCCGTGAGGTGTCGCTGAGCGCGTGACGTCATCCGTCCACAGGCATCGTCGGCGCGCCCGATCGTCCACAGATGGCGGCCCACCACGACCGCGTCGCCCGCGATGGGCGAACCTTCCCCCATGAACGCGCCAGCACAGCCGCCCGTCCTCCACCGAGCGATGGCCACGGATCCGTCACACGCGAGATCACTCCAGCGGGGCCACGCGTCGGGCGCGCTCGTGCGACTCCTCGCCGGGGTGTACATCGCAACGGCGGACTGGGAGCAACTCGACCCGGCCGGGCGACACCTCGCACGTGCCCGGGCGGTGGCACCGCGGCTTAGACCGGGATCGGTCTTCTCCCACATCAGTGCCGCCCTCATGCACGGCTGGCCGCTGGTCGGCGACGCACCCGATCGTGTGCACGTGATCGATCCCGCCACCCCGGCCATCCAGCACCGTGCCGGGCTCATCCGTCATCCGGGCCGCCGGCCACCCCGCGTGCACGACCGCACCTTCCAAGGCGTCCCGGTCACCAATCCGCTCGAGACGGCGCGAGCGGTCATCACGACGGAGCCGGTGCACGTCGCCGCGGTCGCCGTCGACGCAGGCGTCCGGGCAGGCACACTCGACATCGCCGACCTGCGGCACACCCTCCCGTCGCGTCCCGCCCGGGGTTCCGTGCGCGCCGAGACGGTGCTGGCAGCGCTTCACGGACGCCACGACTCGGTCGGTGAGTCGTTCACGGCCATCCGGTTCGTCCAACTCGGACTCCCGCCGTGCGAGCCGCAGGTCGAGTTCCGGTACGAAGACGGCTCCGTCGACCGCGTCGACTTCTGGTTCCCGTCGCTCGGAGTGGTCGTCGAGTTCGACGGTCGCCAGAAGTACGTCGATCCGACCATGCTCGACGGACGTCGTCCGTCTGACGCGCTCTGGGCAGAGAAGCGGCGCGAAGACCGGCTCCGGGCGCTCCCGGCTGTCCGGACCGTCATCCGGGTGACGTGGTGGCACCTCGTCGATCTCGACCGGCTCCGCGCGTTGTTCCGGGCACACGGTGTGCGACTCTGACGGCGGCGAGCTCACGCGCTCAGCGACACCTCACGGGCGTCGAGCGGCGTGAAGTGTCGCTCACCGCGAAACGTACCCGCACGCCCCGCACCCCGCGCGTCCGCCCAGCCGAGACTCGGCGAAGCCGCACCGGCCGCCGCCCGGCCCCGCACGCGACGAAGGCCGCCGCCCCGAGGGGCAGCGGCCTTCGTGACCGAACGGTCGAGACTACGCGAGCTCGATCGTGGCGCCGGCGGCCTCGAGGGCCTCCTTCGCCTTGTCGGCCGTCTCCTTGTTGACACCCTCGAGGATCTTGGCGTCGGCGGTCTCGACGAGCGCCTTGGCCTCACCGAGGCCGAGCGACGTCAGGCCACGGACCTCCTTGATGACCTGGATCTTCTTGTCACCAGCGGACTTGAGGACGACGTCGAACTCCGACTTCTCCTCAGCGGCCTCGGCCGGGGCGCCAGCGGCGGCCGGAGCGGCAGCGGCGACCGGGGCGGCCGCGGTGACCTCGAAGACCTCTTCGAACTTCTTCACGAAGTCCGAGAGCTCGATGAGCGTGAGCTCCTTGAAGGCCTCGATGAGCTCGTCCTGCGAAAGCTTCGCCATGATTTTCTCCTACTACTAGCTAGATCGTGTGGTTGTGGAACGCGTGCCGGATCAGGCCGCGGACTCCTGCTTCTCGCGCAGGGCGTCCACGGTGCGGACGGCCTGCGAGAGGGGTGCCTGGAACAGGTACGCAGCACCGAACAGCGAGGCCTTGAAGGCGCCGGCGAGCTTGCCGAGCAGGACTTCACGGGACTCGAGGTCGGCGAGCTTGTCCACCTCGGTCGCGGAGAGCGGGTTACCGTCGAAGTAACCACCCTTCACCACGAGCTGAGGGTTCGCCTTGGCGAATGCACGCAGCGACTTCGCGACGGCGACGGTGTCACCGTGGACGAAGGCGAGAGCGGACGGACCGGCGAGTTCGTCGTCGAACGACGAGATGCCGGCGTTGTTCGCCGCGATCTTGGTCAGCGTGTTCTTCACCACGGCGTACGTGGCGTGCTCACGGATCGAGTTGCGGAGCTCCTTGAGCTGCGCGACCGTGAGACCGCGGTACTCGGTGAGCAGAACGGCGTTCGAGCTACGGAAGGACTCCGTGAGCTCGGCGACCGCAGCTTCCTTGTTCGCCATGGTTCTCCTTGGGGTTCTTGCCGGCTAGCCCCAGGTCCGTGGCTGCGGCAAGCACAGCCCCACCACATGAAAAAAGCTCCGGCGCAGAGGCTCGGAGCTGCTCCCCCGCGAACGGAAGGAGTGGTTCGGAACACCTGCGCGGGCTGCCTCATGAGTGAGGACCTTCGGTCACGCTGCGAGCAGCACGACAACCGGCGGTCTTTGGCTTCGAGAACTGTAGCACGGCGAGACGCCCCCGACCAACCACCGCCCCAGGCGGAGGACCCGGCCGCCGCACCCGCCGGGGCCCCACCACCGCACCAGGCGGACAGCCCGGACCGCCCACCGGCACCGGGACCCGGCCCGGACCGGACCGGACCGCCCACCGGACAGGAGGCGCGGTGCGGGCCCGACCCGCGCCTCCCGTCCGTCAGCTGCTCGCCGGAGCCACCTCGGGTGTCGTCGACCAGTCCGCGCCAGCGGGCCGCTCGGCCGGCAGGTGCACGGTGAAGACGGTGTCCCCCGGCTCGCTCGTCACGTCCACGGACCCGCCGTGTGCCTGCACGACCGCGTCGACGATGGCGAGCCCGAGCCCGGTCGAGCCCGCGGTGCGGGAGCGCGAGCTGTCGGCACGCGCGAACCGTTCGAACAGCTTCGGCAGGAACTCCGGGTCGATGCCCTGCCCGGTGTCCCGCACGGTCAGGTCGACACCGGTGCCCGTGGTCGACGGCGCGATCCCGACCGTGATGCGGGTGCCGTCGGGGGTGTGGGTGCGGGCGTTCGTGACGAGGTTGACGATCACCTGGTGCAGGCGTGCCGCGTCACCGACGACCGTCACCGGGGTCGACGGGACGTCCACCTCGATCGGGTGGTCCGGCGACGCCGCGTGCGCGTCGTTCACCGCGTCGAGCACGAGCCCGGTCAGGTCGACGTCGTCGAACTGGATCTCGCGGCCCTCGTCGAGCCGGGCGAGGAGCAGCAGGTCCTCGACCATGCTCGTCATGCGGACGGACTCGGACTCGATGCGACCCATCGCGTAGACGACGTCCTTCGGCAGGTCGCCGCCCATCCGGCGGGTCAGCTCGGCGTACCCGCGCACCGAGGCGAGCGGGGTGCGCAGCTCGTGCGAGGCGTCGGCGACGAACTGCCGGACCTTCTGCTCCGAGCGTTCGCGGGCCTGCATGGCACCGGCGATGTGCCCGAGCATGCGGTTGAAGGCGCTGCCGACGCGTCCGACCTCGGTGCGTGGATCGGTGTCGGGGACGCGGACGTCCTGCAGTGCGTCGCTCCGCTCGAGCGGCATCCGGGCCACGGTCGACGCGGTCTCCGCCACCCGCTCGAGCGGCCGCAGGGACCGTCGGACGACGACCGCGGCGACGACGGACGCGGCGACCAGGGCGGCCACGACGACGATGATCACGACGACCAGCAGCGACCGGACGCTCTCGTACACCGGCGACATCGGGAGCCCGACGACGAGGACGGCGTTGCCGAGCACCGGGTTGTCGACCTGCACGGCGGCCACCCGGTAGCGCCCGAGGGTCCCGCCGAGGTCGATCGTCGCGGGGTCGACGCCGACCTTCACGGTGCCCAGGCGGTCGAGCTGCGTCGCGGAGAGCTGCAGCCGCGAGCTGTTGTCGGTGAGGACGATGCCGCCTGCACCGCCCCCGGAGAAGTAGTAGGCGGTGAGGGTCCCGGCGGCCTGGCCGAGCGGCTGCAGGGCGTCGTCGTTCGGGCGCTGCCCGTTCGGGTTCTGCTGCCCCTCGCCGAACTTGGTGCTCGCGCGGTCAGTCGCCTTCGAGAGCTGGCTGTCGATCGCACCCGTCTGGATGGACGCAAGCGCGATGATGCTGCCCGCGCCGATCACCGCGCTGACGGCCACGACGAGGGCGACGATGCTGAGGACCAGCCGTCGACGGAGCGTCACGCGGCCGACCTCACGCGGTGGGCTTGATGACGTACCCGACGCCGCGCACGGTGTGGATCATCGGGGTCTCGCCCGCGTCGATCTTCTTGCGCAGGTAGGAGATGTAGATCTCGACGACCGAGGACTTGCCGCCGAAGTCGTACGACCACACGCGGTCGAGGATCTGCGCCTTGGACAGCACGCGGCGGGGGTTGCGCATCAGGAACCGGAGGAGCTCGAACTCGGTGGCGGTCAGCTCGATCGGCCGACCGGCACGGGACACCTCGTACGACTCCTCGTCGAGCACCAGGTCGCCCACGACGATGCGCGAGTCGCCGGCCTCGGAGATCGAGATCTGCGAGCGGCGGATGAGTCCGCGGAGCCGTGCCACGACCTCCTCCAGGGAGAACGGCTTCGTGACGTAGTCGTCGCCGCCCGCGGTGAGACCGGTGACGCGGTCCTCGACGGAGTCCTTCGCGGTGAGGAACAGCACCGGGGTGTCGTCGTTGTTCTGCCGCAGCCGGCTGAGGACCTGCAGGCCGTCGAGGTCCGGCATCATCACGTCGAGCACCATCGCGTCCGGCTTCCACTCACGCGCCGTGCTCAGCGCGTCCTGGCCGCCGTTGGCGCTCTTGACGTCCCAGCCCTCGTAGCGGAGCGCCATGGACAACAGGTCGGTGAGGCTGGCCTCGTCGTCGACGACGAGGATGCGCAACGGGGTTCCGTCGGCACGCGTGAGGCGCGGGGCTGCTGCAGGCTGGGAGATGGTCACGTCTTCGAGTATCGAGAGTTTCCTATGAGCCGTCTGTGGAGCGGCCCTCGGCGCTCTGTGGATTCCCGAGCAGGCACTCGGCGGCCGCTCCGTACCGTGGCCGCCATGCTCCGATCCTCGGCCTGGCCGGCCTCCGCCCGTTCCGTCGACGCCGACGGGGTCGAGGACTCCGCACGGGTCGCGGCCGGGTCCTGGAGGCGCGGCTCGGCCCCGTCGGACCGGCTCGCGTCGGTGCGTGCGGTCGCCGCGACGGCGCCCCTGCTGTCCGCGGGCACGGCCGGCGGGTCCTTCGCAGCCCTCGCCGCGGTCGCGGCGGCCGACGTCGCCCTCGCCCGTGCCGTGGAGCCGCACCTCGACGCCCTCGCGATCCTGGCGCAGGCCGGTGCCACCGCGCCGGAGGGCTCGACGTGGGGCGTCTTCGCTGCCGAGGCGCCGGGGCTGCGGCTCACGGCGACCGCGGAGGGAGCCGGAGCGGGCGCCACCGGCCCGGTCGGCACCGGCTCGGGTGGCTCGGTCCTGCTCCACGGGACGAAGCCGTGGTGCTCGCTCGCGTCCGTCCTCTCGCACGCCCTCGTCACGGCGCACGTCGGCGAGGACCGGCAGCTGTTCGCCGTCGACCTCCGTCAGGACGGCGTCACGGTGCACGACGAGGCCTGGGTCGCCCGGGGCATGCCGGACGTGCCGAGTGGCCCGGTCGACTTCGCCGGGGTGCGTGCGACACCCGTCGGCGAGCCCGGGTGGTACACCGCACGCCCCGGGTTCGCGTGGGGCGGGATCGGCGTCGCCGCGTGCTGGTGGGGCGGTGCCGTCGGACTCGCCCGCCTCCTGCGCGACCGCGCCGCCGGGCACCGGGGGTCCGAACTCCTGCAGGTCGCCCTCGGTGCGACCGTCGCGGACCTCGCGGACGCCGAGGACGCCCTCGCCGGCGCCGCCGCCCGCATCGACGACCCCGGCCCCGACGCCACGACGGACCGCGAGTGGGTGCTGCTCGCCCAGGTGGTGCGCTCCCGCGTCCGCCGCTCCGTCGACGCCGTCCGGGAACGGGTCGTCCGCACCCTCGGCCCCGCTCCGCTGACCGCGGACGCGTCGGTCGCAGCACGGGTCGCCGACCTCGAGCTCTACGTCCTGCAGGACCACGGCGACCGGGACCTCGCCCGCATCGGCCGGATCGTGGTCGAGGACGGCGGTGTCGCGTGGTGACGTTCGACCACCGGGAACCGGGCACCGACCCCGAGGACTGGACGACGTTCCTGCGGTCGGTCGACCCGCTCCCCGTCCGGCTCGACGGCCTCGCCGCGATCGTGGTCGTCGCACCGCACCCCGACGACGAGACCCTCGGTGCCGGCGGGCTCATCGCCTCCGCGGCGGACGCCGGCATCCCCGTGCACGTGCTCCTCGCGACCCGGGGCGAGGGATCGCACCCGCACTCCTCGACGACCTCGCCCGAGCGACTGCGCACGGTGCGAGACGCCGAGTTCCGTGCGGCGGTGCGGCTGCTCGACCCCGCGGCGAGCGCCTCGGTCCTGGGCGTCCCCGACGGTGGACTGCGCGAGCACCCGGACGTGCTCCGGGCGGCGCTCACCGAGCGACTCGCAGCGGTCGACGGTCCCGTTCTGGTCGTCGCACCGTGGCGCGGGGACGGGCACCGGGACCACCGGATCGCCGGCGAGGTGGCGGCGGACATCGTCGCGGGAACACCCGGAGCACGCCTGCTCGAGTACCCGGTGTGGGCCTGGCACTGGGACGGCCCGGCCGCCCCCGCGGCGCCGTGGGACCGTGCCTGCGCGCTGGTGCTCCCGCCGGCCGTGCTCGACCGGAAGCGTGCGGCGCTCGACGCGTACCCGTCGCAGACTCGTCCGCTGTCGCCGGCACCGGGCGACGAGGCCGTCGTCGACGCCCGGCACGCCGCGCACCACCTCCGGTCGACCGAGTGGTTCTTCGCCGTGTCCGACACTCCGTCCTCGCGCTCCCGCGCCTCGTTCGACGCCCACTACGACCGGAAGCCCGAGGGCTGGGACTTCGACGGCTCCTGGTACGAGCGGCGGAAGCGTGCCGTGACCCTGGCGGCGCTCCCCCGCGAGCGGTACCGGTCGGCGCTCGAGCTCGGGTGTGCGACGGGGGTCCTCACCGCGGCGCTGACCGAACGTGCCGACGACGTCCTCGGGACGGACATCGCGGCTGCGCCCCTCGCCCGCGCACGGCTGCGCGCCCCGGCGGCCCGGTTCGTCCAGGCTGCGCTGCCCTCGGAGTGGCCGGACGGCCGGTGGGACCTCGTCGTGGTCTCCGAGGTCGGCTACTACCTGTCGCCGGCGGACCTCGACGCGACGATCGACCGGGTCCTCGGGTCGCTCGACGACGACGGGGTCCTCGTCGCCTGCCACTGGCGACACCCGGACGACGACGCGGTCACCTCGGGCGACGCCGTCGACGCCCGCATCGCCGAGCGGTGGCCGCGTCCGGCGCTCGTCCGGCACGTCGAGGAGGACTTCGTGCTGAGCGTCCTCCCCGGACCCGCGGTGCGCTCCGTCGCCGCGGTCGAGGGCCTGACACCGTGACGCTGCCCGGACGCATCGACGTCGTCGTCCCCGCCCACGACGAGGAGGACGGGGTCGCCGGGTGCGTCCTGGCCCTCGCCGACGCGATCCGGGTCCTCGGGCGGGTGCACCCCGGGGTGGGCGTCGCCGTCACGGTGGTGCTCGACGGCTGTTCGGACACCACGGCTGCGGTCCTCCGGTCCACCGTCGCCGCGGACCCGCTCTGGCAGGTGGTGCCCCTGGACGTCGTGGAGACCGCGCACGTCGGCGTCGGTCGTGCCCGGGCGGTCGGGACCGGCAGCGCCCTCGCGAGCGGTCCGCCGCCGGCCGAACGGTGGACCGCGCACACGGACGCGGACTCCCGGGTCGACCCGGGGTGGCTCGTGCAGCAGGTCGATGCCCACGACGACGGCGCGCACGTCCTGGTGGGGGCGGTCGTCCCGGACCCGGTCGACCTCGACCCCGTGGTGCTCGCGCGGTGGGTGCACGCGCACCCGCCGGGGTCGACGCTCGGCCACGTGCACGGCGCCAACCTCGGGGTCCGCGGCGACGTCTGCCTGACGCTGGGCGGCTTCGACCCGGTGCCCGAGCACGAGGACGTCCGGCTGGTCGGACGGGCGCGTGCCCTCGGCTTCGACGTCCGGGCGACGACGGCGCTCCCCGTGGTGACGAGCGGCCGGTTCGACGGCCGGACGCCCGGCGGCTACGCCGAGCACCTGCGCCGCACCTACGGCGACGCCGGCTGAGGCTTCATCGGAAGTTCTTCGGATCCGGCAGCGCCGCTCATCGACTGCCTTCCTACGGTCTCCTCGACCCCAACACCGAGGAGAACCATGTTCCTGACCTACCTCAGGCGCGAACTCACGAACCGCAAGAAGCAGACCGTCATCATCGCGATCGGCATGGCGCTCGCCATCGCCCTCGTGGTCATCGTTTCCTCGATCGCGGGCGGCGTGAAGGCCGCGCAGGCGAGCGTGCTGCAGTCGGTCTACGGCGTCGGCACGGACATCACCGTGACGAAGACCGAGACCCCGACCGGCTCCGCCACAGGCCGCCCGAGCTTCGACTTCGGCAGCCAGGGCAGCTCCGGCAGCAGCAGCGGATCGACCGACCTCTCGCAGTCCCGCCTCGCCGTGTCCCGCGGGTCGAGCACGCTGAGCGCCACCGACTTCGAGACCGTCACGAGCACGAGCGGGGTGAAGGCCGCGACCGGTGTCCTGACCCTCGAGAACAGCACGTTCTCCGGCCAGGTGCAGCAGCAGTCGGACAGCAGCTCGAGCAGCAGCAGCTCGAGCGACAGCAGCAGCGGCACCGGGGCCCAGCAGGGGCCGCCGAGCGGCGGCGAGAGCGGCGGCTTCGGCGGCGGCTCGTTCAGCGTCGACTCGTTCACCGTCACCGGCATCCCGGTCTCGGGCGACACGGTCGGGCCGCTCACGAGCACGGAGCTCACGACGGGCCGCACGTTCACGGCGAAGGACGCCGGCAAGGACGTCGTCGTGCTCGACGCCACCTACGCGAAGAGCGAGTCGAAGGCCGTCGGCGACACCGTCTCCATCGGCGGGAAGGACTTCACGGTCATCGGCACCGTGTCGTCCACCGGCTCGTCGTCGACCACCGGTTCGAACACGTACATCCCGCTGGACACCGCGCAGGCACTGGCCGACCTGGACGGCAAGGTCACCTCGATCTACGTCTCGGCGACGTCGTCCGCCGACGTCGGCACGATCAAGACCGCCCTGCAGAAGCAGCTCACCAGCGCCACGGTGTCGACCGAGTCCGACCTCGCGTCGAGCGTCTCGGGGTCGCTGAGCACCGCGTCGAGCCTCGTCTCGAACCTCGGCACCTGGCTCTCGATCGTCGTCCTCGCGGCGGCGTTCCTCATCGCGATCCTCTTCACGATCTCCGGCGTCACCCGCCGCACCCGGGAGTTCGGCACCCTCAAGGCGATCGGGTGGTCGAACGGCCGCATCACGCGACAGGTCGCGGGCGAGTCGCTCGTGCAAGGCGTCATCGGCGGCGTGATCGGTGCGGCGGTGGGCCTCATCGGCATCCTCGTGGTGAACGTCATCTCGCCGACGATCTCGGCGAGCGCCTCCTCCGGGACCACCCGCGGCGGCATGGGCGGTGGGATGCCCGGCGGTGCGGCGACCGCGGCGGCCGGCAGCGGCACGACCGGCGGTGCCCCGGCCGGTGGGTTCGGCGGCGGCGCGAGCACGGCCTCGACGACCGACGTCGTCCTGCACGCCCCGGTCACGGTCGAGGTCATCCTGCTCGCGATCGGCCTCGCCGTCCTCGGCGGCCTCATCGCCGGCGCACTCGGCGGTTGGCGCGCGAGCCGGCTCCGTCCCGCCGAGGCGCTGCGGAGCGTGGCCTGATGCCCGGACCGACCACCGGCACGACCCCCGTCGTCGCCGGCCCCGACATCACCGCATCGACACCGGAACCGACAGGAGCACCCGTGACCAGCATCGACACCGCGCCCTCCGCGGCGGAGGCGAGCCGCGCCTCCCGGCCCATCTACGCCCTGAAGAACGTGAGCAAGACGTACAAGCAGAAGAACCGGACCGTCACGGCGTTGACGAACGTCGACCTGACCATCCCGCAGGGGCAGCTCGTGGCGGTCCAGGGCCCGACGGGCGGCGGCAAGTCGACGCTGCTGCAGATGCTCGGCGCGCTCGATCGGCCGAGTGCCGGGAGTGTGCTGCTCGGCGACCAGGACGTCGCGAAGCTCGGGGACGGGGCGCTGACGAACCTGCGCGCCACCGAGATCGGCTTCGTCTTCCAGAGCTTCAACCTCATCCCGACGTTGACCGCGCTGGAGAACGTCGAGACCGCGTTCGCCGGGTCCCTCGCGAACCGATCACGGGTGGAGATCCGCGAGCGGGCGACGGCGGCGCTCCGGGAGGTCGGGCTCGGCGAACGACTGGACCACCTGCCGGCGGAGCTCTCGGGCGGTCAGCAGCAGCGCGTGGCGATCGCGCGGGCGCTGGTCAAGAACCCGAGCGTGCTGCTGGCGGACGAGCCGACCGGTGCGCTCGACGAGGCGACCCGTGACGAGATCATGGGGCTCATCGAGAAGCAGTGGCGGGAGCGCGGGCTCACGGTCGTCATCGTCACGCACGACTCGTGGGTGGCGAAGCGGGCCGAGCGCCGGCTGCACATCAAGCAGGGCCAGGTGCGCGAGGTCTAGCCCGGCCGGCGGCGCAGCCGGTGTTTCGCGCTGAGCGACAGTTCACGGACCACCGAGCGCGTGAACTGTCGCTCAGCGCGTGAGGTCGCGGCGGCGTCGCGGCCCTACGGCGTCACCGGGTAGTCGCAGTACGCGAACCAGCTCGAGTCCTGCGACCACGGCGGCACGTTCACGGTGCCCTGCCCGCCGTCGAGCGTGACGAGGGTCTCCGGCTGGACGGCGATCCGGGCACCGCGCACGAGCGAACCCGGCAGGAGCCGGAGCTCCACCCGGTGGTCGGCCGGGTGCCCCTGCACGCCGGGCTCGTACGACAGGTAGAGCAGGTGCGCCCCGTCCGGCGAGACGTGCGGGAACCAGTTCACCCGATCGTCGTTCGTGATCCGGACCGGGTCGGTCGCCCCCGGCCAGAGCGCGACGAGCTGCGCGGTGCCCGGCGTGAACCGCTCCGAGTTCCACACGAGCACATCCCCCGCGAACGAGACGCCGTCGTCGGGGTGCTCGTCGCGGGTCAGGAACGTCGGGTCCCCGGTGGCGGGGTCGACGAGGGCGACGTCGGTGGTCCAGACGCCGGCCTCGGTGCGCTCCCCGACGATCGCCGCGAGGGTCTCCCCGTCCGGAGAGATGCCGTGCAGGTAGAACTTCCGGACGACCGGCAGGGCGGTGGTGACGTCGGTGAGGGTCGCCGCCGCTCCCCCGGCCGGCACCGGCACCCGGTACAGGTCTCCGTCGCGAGCACTCACCACGACGGACGGGCCCGAGGGGTCGAGCACGTGGTCGTTGTTGATCTCGGGGACGCCGGGCACCGGGACGCGCACGAGTGCGGTCTCGTCGACGACGGCGTCACCGGCGGCAGGGAGCCGCAGCAGCCAGAGGTCGCCGCCGCCGTTCAGCACGAGGGTGCCGTCGTGCAGCACGTTCGGCGCCTCGACGAGCAGGGTGCTCGACTCGAACACGATCCGGCTCGTCCGGCTCGCTACGTCGTACACGTGCACTCGGCTGGTCTGTCCCGGCAGCAGTTGCCGCCCGCGTGGCTCGCTCATGGTCCCATCCTGTCCCGGTTCCGGCCGCCGAGTCTCGCCCCGGCGGACACCGTCGTGGCTCCGGCGGCGCGAAACTGTCCGCACCGCCGAGTCTCGGCACACGCACGCCGCGTGCGCACCGCACGCACGCGCGCACCGGCGCACGCACGGACGGGAGGCGCGGTGCGGGTCCGACCCGCACCGCGCCTCCCGTCAGGCGGTCCTGCCTACTTCACCGCACCGGCCGTCAGACCGGCGACGAACTGGCGCTGCACGATGAGGAACGCGATCACGACCGGGATCGACACGACGAGCGACGCCGCCATGATCTGGTTCCAGTACACGTTCGTCTGCGTCGAGTACTGCTGCAGACCGACCGCGAGCGTCTGCCCGTTGCCGTTCGTCATCACCGAGGCGAAGAGCACCTCGCCCCACGCCGTCATGAACGAGTAGATCCCGACCGCGACGAGGCCCGGACGGGCGGACGGCAGGATCACCCGGAACAGGGCGCCCATCGGTCCGGAGCCGTCCACCATCGCGGCCTCGTCGAGCTCCCGCGGGATGGTCTCGAAGTAGCCCGCGAGCATCCAGATCGAGAACGGCAGCGTGAACGTCAGGTAGGTGATGATCAGGCCGAGCCACGACCCGACGAGCTGGATGCCGAGCGCGTTCCCGAGGTTCGTGAAGATGAGGAACAGCGGGAGCAGGAACAGCACGCCGGGGAACATCTGGGTGGAGAGCACCGCGGTGGTGAAGGTGCTCTTGCCCTTGAAGTTCCAGCGCGAGACACCGTAGGCGGCGAAGGTCGCGATGATCAGCGAGAACACCGTCGCGACGGTGCAGACCACCAGGGAGTTGATGAAGTACTGCCCGAGCGGGACCGTCGACCACATGTCGATGAACGGCTGCAGGGTGATGTGCGTCGGGATCCACGTGAAGTCGTTCTGCACGTCACCGAGCGGCTTGATGGCCGTGGTGATCATCACGTAGAGCGGGACGACCGTGAACAGGGTCAGGACGACCAGGGTCACGACCTTGAAGGACTTGGCGCCGACTGTCTCACGCACGGACGGACCTCCGGTTGGTCACGGCGAGGTAGATGCCCGTGACGATGAGCAGGAAGATGAGGAGCAGGACGCTCATCGCGGCACCGGAGCCGAAGTTCCAGGTGATGAACGACGCGTTGTAGATGTGGAAGCTCAGCAGGTCCGCGGCCGGGGGCTGGGCGGTCGAGCCGAACAGGACGAACGGCGTGTTGAAGTCGTTGAACGTCCAGAGGAACATCACGAGCACGAGCGTCACGTTGACCGGACGCACCATCGGCAGGGTGATCGAGCGCCACTGGCGGAAGGGCTTCGCGCCGTCGACCGAAGCCGCCTCGTACACGTCGTTCGGCACGGACTGCAGGCCCGCCATGAGCATCAGGAACGCGAACGGCCAGGTCTTCCAGATCGCCACGACGACGACCGAGACGAAGGCGTTCGAGCCGATCAGCCAGAACGGTCCCTGGCCGCCGAACAGGTGCAGCTGGTCGACCAGGATGTGGTTGATCGCACCGGAGTCACGCTGGAACATGAACTTCCAGGTGATGATGCCGGCGTACATCGGCAGCGCGTAGGGCACGAGGAAGAGCGTGCGGAAGAGCCCGCGGCCCCGGAACGGCTTCTGCAGCGCGACCGCGGCGGCCATGCCGAAGCTCCACGAGAGCCCGACCACGAGCACCGTGAAGGCGCAGGTGATGAGGAACGAGTTGAGGACGCCCTGTCCGATCGCCTGGTTGAAGTCGACGACGACCGAGTAGTTGCGCAGCCCGGCGAACGGAGCGGCGCCCCAGTTCGCGATGAAGTACTTGGTGAGCTGGATGAACGAGATCCAGATGCCGGTGAGCATCGGCACGATGTGGATCAGCAGCTCGAAGAGGATGGCCGGGGCGACGAGCGCGTAGGGCAGCCAGTGGGTCTTGCGCTTCCGACCTGGCGGACGGCCCGACGTCGTCGGGGCCTTCGTGTGGGTCAGGTCGATGCGCTCGGAGTCAGGCAGGACCGAGGTGGACATGAGCGGGGGCCTTTCGGCAGGAAGGGGATCGGGTGCTTCGCGCGGACCGTGGCAGCGGTCGGGAGGCGCGGCATGCGTGAGCCGATCGGCTCACGCCCGGCGCGTGGCCGGGTGCGGAACCGCAGGTCGTCCACCCGAGTGGTCGGGCCGTGGACCTGAGGGGTGGAGGCCCGGGCGCGTCCTGTCGGACGCGACCCGGGCCTCCTGGCTCGATCAGCCGTTCGCCTGGGACACCTGGTCCTGGGCGGTCTTGAGCGCGGTCTTGATGTCGCTGTCGGACACCGAACCGCCGGTGGCGATCTTGGCGAACATGTCGTTCATCGCCTTGCCGACCGTCGACTCGAACTGGTCCTCGGCGGGGACCAGCGGGAGCGGCTTCGCCTTGTTGTTGTAGATGTCGAGGAACGTCTTCGTCTGCTCGTCGGTGACCGAGTCAGCAGCGGAGGCGAGCACCGGCAGGGCCGAGTACGGCTTGTCGAGCGTGGCCTGGGTGTCCTCGCTCGTCATGTACTTGACGAACTTCAGGGCGCCGTCCTTGTTCTTCGTGTTCTTGAAGATGGACAGGTTGATGCCAGCCGGGAAGGACGCGATGTCCTTGCCGCCCTGCGGCGCCGGGAAGGGCACCACGCCGAAGTCGTCGGCGGACATGCCGTTCGACGTGATCGTCGAGTTGGCGTTGTTCTGCGTCAGCATCATCGCGGCCTTCTTGTTCGCGAAGTCCGAGACCGCCTGGGTGCCGTTGTCGTACTGGGCGTTCGAGGTGTTGACGACCTTGTCGCTCTGCATCAGGTCGAGGTACCGGCGGATGCCGTCGACGTTCGCCTTCTGGGTGAAGGTCGGGTTGCCCTTCGAGTCGAACCACTCGCCACCGTTCTGCGCCGAGTTGATGAACGCGAAGTGCGCGTTCTCGGTGTACGAGCCACCGGCGATGGTGAAGCCGTACTTGCCGTCGGTGGTGAGCTTCTTCGCGTCCGAGACGAGGTCCTCCCACGTCGTCGGCGCCTCGATCCCGGCGTCCTTGAACATCTGCTTGTTGTAGTACAGACCGTAGGCGAGGCCGTAGAGCGGGACGCTCGTGACGGTCTTGCCCGGTGCGCCACCGGTCGAGAGCGCGACCTTGCCGAACTTGTCGGCGCCGCCGATCGCCTTCATCTCCGAGTCACCGAACTCCTGGAAGGCGCCGGTGGCCTGGAGCGAGGTCGCCCAGGTGTTGCCGATGTTGACGACGTCCGGGCCCTGACCCGAGGTGACGGCGGTCTGGATCTTGTTCTGCAGGTCGTTCCAGCCGATGACCTGGAGGTTGACCTTGATCCCGGTCTCCTTCGTGAACTTCTTGAGGACGGGGGTCAGCACCTCCTTGTCGTTCTGGAGCGACGTGCCCTGGTTGGACGCCCAGTAGGTGAGCGTCTTGGAGTCGCCGGACGAACCGGACGATCCGGAGGAGCAGGCTGCGAGGCCGGTCACGGTGAGTGCCGCGGCCGCGGTGATGGCCAGTGCGCGGATGGCAGTGCGCATGACTCTCTACTTTCTCGTCGTTGAGATGGTGCAGGTGGTGGTGCTGGTCGTGCTGTCGGGTGCTGCTGTGTGCAGCGGTGTCGGTCCCGGTCGGCGGACGTCCGTCGTCGGACGGCCACCGACCGGGCCTGGCGGTCAGGCCAGGGTCGACGCCGCGGGGTCCCAGCCCTCGGGGAGGGTCGGGGAGGGTGCGACGGTGCTCTCCACGAGCACCGCCTCACCACGTTCGGCCGCCTCGGCGATGGAGACCATCACGTCGAGGACGTGGAAGGCGAGGGCACCGGGGACCCGGTTCTCCTCACCGGCGCGGAGCGAGCGGGCCAGGTCGACCACGCCGGTACCGCGCGAGTAGGTGGACCCCACGGCGGGGATCGTCTCGGGCTCGTCGGCGCCGTACGCGTAGAGCTCGGTGTCGCCGTCGAAGTTGTTCGGGTCCGGGAACACGACCGTGCCGGTCTCGCCCGCGATCTCGACGAAGCCGGTGCGACCACGGTCGGACTCGAACGAGAAGACGCTCTGCGCGCTCCCGCCGTTCTCGAACTCGATGAGGGCCGAGTGGTTCGTCGGGACCTCGACCGGGAACTCGGTGCCGGCCTTCGGGCCGGAACCGATCGTCCGGGTCGCGCGGGACTTCGACGCGGTGGCCGTGACCTTCTTCACCGGGCCGAACGCCTGCACGAGGGTCGTGATGTAGTAGGGGCCGATGTCGAAGAGCGGACCGGCGCCGTACGCGAACAGGAACTCGGGGCTCGGGTGCCACGACTCGGGGCCGGGGCTCTGGAACAGCGTCAGACCGTTGAGCGGCGTGCCGATGCGGCCGTCGCGGATGGTCCGGAGCGCGGTCTGCAGGCCGGCACCGAGGAACGTGTCCGGTGCGACGCTGACGGTCTTGCCGGCGGCGCGGGCGGCGTCCCGGAGCTCGGCGGCGCTCGCGCGGTCGAGGGCGTAGGGCTTCTCGCCCCAGACGTGCTTGCCGGCGGCGAGGGCCTTGAGGGCGACCTCGACGTGGGCGGCCGGGATCGTCAGGTTGACGACGATCTCGATGTCGTCGTTCGCCAGGAGCTCCTCGACGGTGCCGGACCCGGCGACGCCCCACTTCTCCGCCTGCGCCGCTGCACGGGGCAGGTCGATGTCGGCGATGGCGTGCACCGTGACGTCGGGGAAGACGGTGAGGTTCGAGAGGTACTGGTCCGAGATGACCCCGGCGCCGATGACGCCGACGCCGACCGGACCGGTGCGGGTGGGCCGGGTCGCGCCGGTCTCGGTCGTGGTGGTGGTGTCGGTCATGCGCGGGCCCCCTCGAGGAACGTGTAGGAGTCGGTGACGGCCTGGAAGACGTCGCCCTCGTGGTCGTCGAGCTCGACGACGTGGAGCGCGTCCGGCGCCGCGGCGATGATCTCGCGGATCGGCATGATGCCGTTGCCCACGGCGACCTGCTTCTTGTCGTCGTGCGAGCCGTCGCCGTCCTTGACGTGCAGGAACTGGACCTTCTCGCCGTACTTGCGGATGATCGCGACCGGGTCGTCCCCGCCGACCTGCACCCAGTAGGTGTCGAGCTCGAGCACGACGTCGTCGGACAGCGCGTCGGCGAAGACCTCGTAGGCGGAGACGCCGTCGATGCGGTTCGAGAACTCGAACGCGTGGTTGTGGTAGCCGAGGGCGAGACCGTGGTCCGCGGCACGGGGCGCGAGGGCGCTCAGCTCGCGGGCGATGGCCTCGACGTCCTCGCGGGTGGTCCAGCGGGCCTCGTCGATGTGCGGGTCGATCAGGGTCGTGAGACCGACGGTGACGCTCGCGTGGAAGATCTGCTCGAGGTCCTGCTCGCCGGCGTCCAGCAGCCGCGCGTGGCCGCTCGGGCTCTGCAGTCCCGCCGCGGCGAGGGCGTCGCGGAGCGCTTCGGCACGGTCGACGAAGCCGAACGCCTCGACGTTCGTGAAGCCGATGTCGGCGATGCGCTGCAGCGTGCCGGGCAGATCGGCAGCGAGGGCGTCACGGACTGTGTAGAGCTGGACCGAGAGCGGTTGGGTCACCAGGGGTTCTCCTCGTCGAGATGGTGTGGTCGTCGTCGACCGAGCGTCACACTATGACCACTTTTGTCGGCGGTCAAGCAGAAGTTCGATCACGTTCGACGGACTTCGTTGCGTGGCGCGTTCGATGTGTGCTTCACTCCCCCACATGGTCGACTTGAACCGGACGGCAGCGTCGCCTCCGGTCGGGACGAGCGAGCTCTTCCAGATCCTGCGCGACGGCGTGCCACGGACCCGGGCCGAACTCGCCAGCCTGACAGGACTCGCGCGCTCCACGATCGGCGTGCGCCTCGATGCCCTCATCGAGGTCGGACTCGTCGGACCCGTGGACACCGCGGCGTCCACGGGCGGACGCCCGCCTGCGCAGGTGGCGCTGATGCCCCGCGCCCGCCTCGTGGTCGCCGCCGACCTCGGCGCCTCCCACGGCCGCGTCGCCGTCACCGACCTGGTCGCTCGGCCGCTCGCCACCCGCGAGGCCCGCATCGACATCGCCGCTGGCCCGGTCCCCACGCTCACGTGGCTCGTCGAGACCATCGACTCGCTCCTCGACGAGGTCGGTCGCGCCCGGGACGACGTCATCGCGATCGGCATCGGCGTGCCGGGGCCGGTCGAGTTCTCCACCGGCCGCCCCGCGAACCCCCCGATCATGCCCGGCTGGGACGGCTTCGACGTGCCCGGCTGGCTCCGCGCGAACATCGCGGCCCACGTGCTGCTCGACAACGACGTGAACATCGCGGCCCTCGGCGAACGCGAGCACGCCTGGCCCGGTGTCGACCACCTGCTCTTCGTCAAGGTCGCCACCGGCATCGGCTCCGGGATCGTCTCGGACGGCGAGCTCCGGCGCGGCGCCCAGGGCACCGCTGGGGACATCGGCCACGTCCGGGTCTCGAGCGCAGGCGACGTGCCGTGCCACTGCGGGAACACCGGGTGCCTCGAAGCCGTCGCCTCCGGGCCCGCGATCGCCCGGCGGCTCCGCGCGAAGGGCCATGACGTGCACTCGAGCGCGGACGTCCTGGAGCTCGTGAACCGGTCGGACCTGGACGCCATCCAGGCCGTCCGGCAGGCGGGGCGGGACATCGGCGAGGTCCTCGCGACCTGCGTCTCGCTCATGAACCCGTCGGTCATCACGCTCGGCGGATCGATCACGCAGGCAGGGGAACACCTGCTCGCCGGGGTGCGCGAGGTGGTGTACTCCCGCTCGATGCCCCTCGCCACGGAGCACCTCGTGATCGCGCAGTCCCGCGCGGGCTCGCTCGCGGCGCTGCAGGGGGCGGCGGCGCTCGCCATCGGGTACGCGCTCTCCCCCGCAGGGATCGACGAGCTCGTGACGTTCGCCGAGGGGCGGCAGCTCGTCTCCTGACCCGGTCCCACCGGTGCGTCGGTTTCGTCTCGTCGGTGCGCGGGGAGACAATCGTCGGGTGACGATCGTGCAGCCCACCCTGTGGGGCGACCTCGACCCGGGTTTGGAGGCGCAACCCGCCTCCGCAGCTCCGGCGTCGGTCGCACCCGTGGCTGGCTCCACGGCGGCGGGACCCGTCGCGCACGACGCCTTCACCGCGCTGCGCGGCCACACCGAGCGCATCGTCGCGCACTCGTCCGACCGCGTCGCCTGGCTGCGCGCCCGGGCGATGGGGATCACCGCGACCGACGTGGCCCGCCTCGCCTCGCACCACGCCGTCGAGGCGGTCGTCACCGACAAGCGGTACGGCTCCCGGTTCTCCGGCAACTCGTTCACCGAGCACGGCAAGGAACGCGAACCGGTCATCGCCGCCTGGGTCGCCGCGACGCACGGCATCCAGCCGTCCGCGCACCTCTTCCACGCCGCCACGAACCGGGCGCACCTGGCCACCCCGGACGGCGTCGGCGTCGACGGCTCGTCGCGGGTGGTCCTAGCCGAGATCAAGACCACCGGCAAGGCCTGGCGGAGCATCCCCCGCCACTACCTCCGCCAGATCTGGTGGCAGCAGTACGTCCTCGGGGCGGACCGCACCCTGTTCGTCTGGGAACGGCACGACGGCTTCGTCCCGGTCGCCGACGAACCCGAGTGCCGGTGGGTCGACCGCGACGACGACCAGATCCGCGGACTGATCCAGCTCGCCGACCTCGTGCTCGACCGGCTGCGCGACTTCCGGAGCTAGACCTTCACGAGCCGCAGGCGACTCATCCCGATGACGAGCACGCCGAGCAGGACGATCGACACCCCCACGCCGACGCAGTACAGCGCGACGACGCCGTAGCCGAGGTCGGGGTTCAGGAACGGGTACGGGACCCAGCCGTCCGTCGCCCCGCGCACCAGTACGACGACCGTCCACACCGCCGGGTAGAGCAGGAACCACCACACGTGCCGGAGCAGCAGCTTCGAGCGATCCGAGAACAGCAGCCAGTCGAGCACCGCGTACGCCGGCATGACCTTGTGCAGAATGTCGTTCGACCACTGCACGTTCGCCGAGACGTCGACGCCGGTCAGCAGGGTGTTGTAGACGATGCCGGTCGTGGCGATGTACACCGTCGAGGCACCGCGGAACACACTGACCCGCAGGTCACCCCGCTTGTGTCGAGCAGCGGCGACGAGCGTCACGGCGAACGCCGCCGCGATGAGGATGTTCGACTGGATCGTGAAGTACCCGAAGAAGTTCCACGGGTTGTAGCTCGGGAGCTTCGAGCTGACGAGCCACTGCCCGACGATGGCTGCCACCACGGCGATGACCGCGATCAGCCGGAGCGAGTTCACGAGGGTGCGCACGGTGCCACGCTACCGGCAGACCACGCCGGGGACGCGACAGGACCCGCACCGAAACCGGTACGGGTCCTGTCGGGACTGATCAGTGGATCAGATGCTGTTGACGTCGAGCGGGATGCCCGGGCCGAAGGTCGTCGAGACGGCGCCCTTCGTGATGTAGCGGCCCTTCGAGGCGCTCGGCTTGAGGCGGTTGATCTCCTCGAGCGCGGTCGAGATGTTCTCGTCGAGCTGCTCCGGCGTGAACGAGGCCTTACCGACGACGAAGTGCACGTTGGCGTGCTTGTCGACGCGGAACTCGATCTTGCCGCCCTTGATGTCGTTGACGGCCTGCGCCACGTTCGGGGTCACGGTGCCGGTCTTCGGGTTCGGCATGAGGCCACGCGGGCCGAGCACCTTGCCGAGACGACCGACCTTGCCCATGAGCTCCGGCGTCGCGACGGCGGAGTCGAAGGCGGTGTAGCCCTCGGCGACCTTCGCGATGAGCTCGTCGCCACCGACCTCGTCGGCACCGGCGGCGATGGCGGCCTCAGCCGCAGCGCCCACGGCGAAGACGATGACACGGGCGGTCTTGCCCGTGCCGTGCGGCAGGATGACCGTGCCACGGACCATCTGGTCCGCCTTGCGCGGGTCGACGCCGAGCTTGAGGGCGACCTCGACGGTGGAGTCGGTCTTGGTGGAACCGGTCTCCTTCGCCAGGGCGACGGCCTCGGCGGGGGTGTAGAACTTGTCGGCCTCGATCTTCGCGGCCGCGGCCTGGTAGGCCTTGGACTTCTTCGCCATGGTGTTCTCCTTGGGAGCTACGTGGTTGACGAGCCGGCGCGGCTCTCCCACGGAAGGGTGTTTGGGTGTGTGCCTGAGCAGGTGGGGCTTACGCCTCGACCGTGATGCCCATCGAGCGTGCGGTGCCGGCGATGATCTTCGCGGCCTGCTCGATGTCGTTGGCGTTCAGGTCGGCCTGCTTGGTCTCGGCGATCTGACGGACCTGGTCCATCGAGATCTTCGCGACCTTGACCGTGTGCGGGGTCGCGGAACCCTTCTGCACACCCGCGGCCTTCTTGATCAGCTCTGCCGCCGGCGGGGTCTTGAGGACGAACGTGAACGAACGGTCCTCGTAGACGGTGATCTCGACCGGCACGACGTTGCCACGCTGCGACTCGGTCGCCGCGTTGTACGCCTTGCAGAACTCCATGATGTTGACGCCGTGCTGACCGAGCGCCGGACCGATCGGCGGGGCCGGGTTGGCGGCGCCCGCGTTGATCTGCAGCTTGATCAGGCCCGTGACCTTCTTCTTCGGTGCCATGACTTGTCTTCCTCCTGGAATCGAACGCACGGGGATCCGTGCACTCTCCCGCTGGCCCGGCCGTTCCGGACCGCGGTGAAGCCCCGCACGCACGAAGCGTGCGGGGCCAAACTCGATAAGTGTAGCTGGTGTTGGTGCGCGCTAGAGCTTCGTCACCTGGTCGAAGCTGAGCTCGACCGGGGTCTCGCGCTCGAACAGCGAGACGAGGACCGTGAGCTTGCCGCTCTCCGGCTTGATCTCGGAGATCGACCCGGGCAGACCCGCGAACGAGCCTTCCTTGATGGTGATCGTCTCGCCGATCTCGAAGTCGACCTCGGCCGCCGGCTGGGACTGCGCGCCGCCGGAGCCCTTCGCGCCGCCCTTGGTCGGGGCGGCCTCGGCCACCTGGACCAGGGACTTCAGCATGCCGAAGGCCTCGTCGAAGCGGAGCGGCGTCGGGTTGTGCGCGTTGCCGACGAAGCCGGTGACACCGGGGGTGTGCCGGACGACGGACCACGAGTCCTCGTTGAGGTCCATGCGGACGAGCACGTACGAGGGGATCCGGACGCGGGTGACCAGCTTGCGCTGCCCGTTCTTGATCTCGACGACGTCCTCCATCGGGACCTCGACCTGGTAGATGTAGTCCTCCATCGACATCGACACCATGCGGTTCTCGATGTTCGACTTCACGCGGCGCTCGAAGCCCGCGTAGGAGTGGATGACGTACCACTTGCCCGGCTTCATCCGCAGCTCGGCCTTGAAGGCCTCGTACGGGTCGACCTCAGCCGCTTCTTCGTCGTCGTCGGCGTCGAGGGCCTCGTCGGCGGCGAGGGTGGCGTTGGCCTCGGCTGCCGTCTCCGACTCCAGCTCGACTTCTTCCTCGTCCTCGACGGCCTCGACGGCGGCCTCGGCCTCGTCGGCGGTGTCGATCTCGAGCGCGTCGTCCACCACGGCGTCGGCCTCGGGGTCGCGGGACTCGGCGAGGGCCGTGAGCGCCTCGTCGATGCCGGCGTCGACGGTGCCGTCGTCGGGTTCGTCGCTCAGGCCGAGGGACTCGTCGTCCTCGTCCTCGATCTCGATGGCTCGCTCTTCGGCGGACTCGGCCGAACGCTCCTCGCCGGTCTCGACGTCGCCTTCCTGGTTCTCCTCGACCTCGGAGGACTGCTCGGCAGCCGTGGCGAGGTCGATGTCGTCGCGGGAGTTGTCAGACACTGTCGAATCTTTCCGTTCGGTGATGCGGATCGGGTTGGCGGGCGGATCGGTTCACGACCGGCGCCGTCTCGGGCGACCGTACTCCTGTCCGTGGGCGGACAGGACAGCCGGCGTCCGGGTCAGGCCGTCGGCCCGTTGCCGAACACGTACCCGACGCCGAGTCCGAACACGAAGTCGAGGACCGACACCAGGATCATCATCACGACGACGAAGACCAGGACGACGCCCGTGTAGCTGAAGAGCTCCTTGCGGGTCGGCGTGACCACCTTGCGGAGCTCGCCGAGGACCTGACGGATGAAGAGCACGATGGCAGCGAACGGACCGCGGCGCTCGGCCCGGTCCTGCTTCGCCTTGGCGACGACGTCATCCGCCGTCGTCTCCATGTCTTTGCTCGCCAACTTCTACCCTTCCAGATGTGCAGGGCGGACAGGACTCGAACCTGCAACCTGCGGTTTTGGAGACCGCTGCTCTACCAATTGAGCCACCGCCCTTCGGACACGGTTCGTCACCGATCCGTGTTCCGGTGGTCGAGTGTACGGGAGTCCGTCACACGGTGTCCACTTGACGGATGCTCCGGCGTGCCGCGCCGATAGGCTGGGACCCGTGAGCACCGAAGCCCCCGGCCCCGAGTCCACCGCCAACCCCGCTGCCGCGTCCACCGATCGGCCGCGCATCGCGTCCCGCATCGCCGCGATCGCGGAGTCCGCGACGCTCAAGGTCGATGCCAAGGCCAAGGCGCTGAAGGCCGCCGGCCGACCGGTCATCTCGTTCGCCGCCGGTGAGCCGGACTTCGCGACGCCCCAGCACGTCGTCGACGCCGCGGTCGAGGCCGCGCAGGACCCGAAGAACCACCGGTACACGCCCGCGACCGGCCTGCCGGAACTCAAGCAGGCCATCGCCGAGAAGACCGCACGCGAGTCCGGCATCACGCTCGACCCGTCGCGGGTGATCGTCACGAACGGCGGCAAGCAGGCCGTCTACCAGGCGTTCCAGACGATCGTCGACGCCGGCGACGAGGTCCTGCTCCCCGCCCCGTACTGGACCACCTACCCCGAGGCGATCCGCCTGGCCGGCGGCGAACCGGTCGAGGTCTTCGCCGGCAGCGACCAGGGCTACCTCGTCACCGTCGAGCAGCTCGAGGCCGCACGCACCCCGAAGACGAAGGCGCTGCTGTTCTGCTCGCCGTCGAACCCGACCGGCGCCGTGTACTCCGCCGAGCAGACGAAGGCCATCGGCGAGTGGGCCCTCGAGCACGGCATCTGGGTCATCAGCGACGAGATCTACCAGGACCTCGTGTACGACGGCGTCCGGTTCACCGGCATCCTCGAGGCGGTCCCCGCCCTCGCCGACACGACGATCCTCGTCAACGGCGTCGCCAAGACGTACGCGATGACCGGGTGGCGTGTCGGGTGGTTCATCGGCCCGGCCGACGCGGTGAAGGCGGCCTCGAACCTGCAGTCGCACCTGTCGAGCAACGTGTCCAACGTGTCGCAGCGCGCCGCGATCGCCGCGCTGAACGGCCCGCAGGAGCCCGTCACGGCGATGCGCGAGGCCTTCGACCGTCGTCGTCAGGCGATCGTCGCGGGTCTGAACGCGATCCCGGGCTTCGTCACGCCGACCCCGCAGGGCGCCTTCTACGTCTACCCCGACGTCACGGCGCTCCTCGGCCGCGAGTGGGCCGGCTCGACACCGACCACGACCCTCGAGCTCGCCGACCTCATCCTCGAGCACGCCGAGGTCGCGGTCGTCCCGGGCGAGGCCTTCGGCCCGTCGGGCTACCTCCGCCTGTCGTACGCGCTCGGTGACGACGACATCGCCGAGGGCGTGGCCCGCCTGGCGAAGTTCTTCGCCTAGTCCCCCGGACGCCGCGACGGCCCACCTCGTCGAGGTGGGCCGTCGTCACGTCCGGGGCCAGGAGGCGCGGCTCGGCTCAGGCGAGCAGGTCACCCACCACGACGGGTTCCGGCACGAGCGCCACCCCGAAGCGGTTCAGGACGGTCACCTGGACGTAGCGGGCGAGTTCCGCCACCTGGGCGGCGGTCGCTCCGCCCCGGTTCGTCAACGCGAGCGTGTGCTTCGACGAGATCGCCGCGCGGGACCCGGGCACGGCGTACCCCCGGTGCACGCCCGCGTGCTCGATGAGCCAGGCGGCACTGAGCTTGACGTCGCCGCCCGCCGGCCAGCGCGGTGCCTCGGCCGGCAGCGTCTCGGCGAAGGCGGCGGAGACGATCGGGTTCGTGAAGAACGACCCGGCGCTCCACGTGTCGTGGTCGTCGGGGTCGAGCACCATGCCCTTGGACCCGCGGAGCCGCAAGACCTCGGACCGCACGGTCACCGGGTCGACGAACGCCCCGAGCTCGACGCCGAGCGACCCGGCGAGCTGGGCGTAGCGGACCGCGACCCCGGCGTCGGACGCCGTGCCGAGCCGGAACTCGACCGTCAGCACCGCGCCCCGTCGCCCGTGCTTGAGCGTCGAGGTGCGGTAGCCGAGCGCCAGCTCGGCCGCTGGCACCCACGCGCGCTCCCCCGTCGCCGCGTCGAGGAACTCGATCCGGGTGAGCACGTCGGACAGCTCGACCCCGTAGGCGCCGATGTTCTGCACGGGGGCGGCGCCGACGGTGCCCGGGATGCCGCTCAGCGCCTCCAGGCCCGTCCAGCCGCGCTCGACGGTCGTCGCGACGAACGCGTCCCACGGCTCGCCGGCCGCGACGCGGACGGTGACGCCATTGCCGTCGGACTCGTGCTCCACGCCGGTCGTGCGGACGAGCACGACGGTGCCGTCGAAGCCGTCGTCAGCGACGAGGAGGTTGCTGCCACCTCCGAGGACGAGCCATTCGTCGTCGTCCCACGCCGTGGTCACGTGTGCGACGAACTCGTCGGTCGTGGTCGCGGTGAGCAGCCGCGCCGCGGAGCCCCCGACGCGCAGCGTCGTGAGGTCGGCGAGCACCGGCTCCGTCACGGTCAGCGGAACGCCACCGTGACCTGCGCCTTGCCGAGCACGGTCTGCCCGGCGGCGGTCACGGTGAGGTCGATGCGCTGGGGGCGGCCGTCGTCGTCGACGGTCCCGACCGTGGCGACGACGCCGACGGTGGCGCCCAGCTCTGGGTCGACGACCACGGGACGGGTGAAGCGCACGCCGTAGCGGACGACCCAGCCGCGGTCGCCGAGCCACTCGGACACCGGCTGGACGGCGAGGCCCATGGTGAGCATGCCGTGCGCCAGGACGCCGGGGAGCCCGACCGAGGCCGCGACGTCGTCCCGGTAGTGGATCGGGTTGAAGTCGCCGGACGCACCGGCGTAGCGGACGAGCGAGTCGCGGGTGATGTGGACCTCGCGCTCGGCGACGACCGTCCCGACCTCGAGCGCGGTCACGGGTGCGGCGGTCATGCGTCGTCTCCTCGGACCACGAGGGTGGAGGTCGCCGTGACGACGTGCTCCCCCGCGGCGTCGTTCATGGTGCTCTCGGCGGTGACCATGGCGTTGCCGCCGAGCGTCTTCACGCTCGTCACCGTCAGCGTCGCGGTGAGCTCGTCACCGGCGACGATGGGCCGCTCGTAGGTGAAGGCCTGCTCGCCGTGGACGACGCGCGAGAAGTCGATGCCGGCGTCGGGTTCGGCGAGGAGCTGGGCGAGCGTGGCCTCCTGCACGACGACCGCGAAGGTCGGCGGGGCGACGACGTCGTCGTACCCGGCGGCGCGGGCGGCGTCGGGCTCGTGGTGGATCGGGTTCGTCGCGAACACGGCGCGGGAGAACTCGCGCACCTTCTCACGACCGACGAGGTAGGGCGCAGCCGGCGGGAACGTCCTGCCGACGAGCTCGGGGTTCACTGACACGTCCGGCAGTCTACCGACGCCCACTCGGGGGCCGGTGTTGATGAGTATGCATCGGCTATGCTGGTGGGACGCGGTTCGGGGGAACCGACGCCGGTCTTCTGGGGATGGGGAGGAACGATGGACCACACGACCGAGTTCGCCGTGCACACGGGCGATCGGTGCACGGCGATGGAAGCCGCTGGTGCCGCACTGCAGCGGGCCGGCCACCACGTCGAGTCGACCGGCGGCACGCTCACGGCCACGACCGGGAACCGGCTGCTCACGATCCTGCTCGGGGCGCTCGTGCACCCGTCGCGGGAGTTCCGACGGTACGAGCTGTCGACGACCGTCACGGGGACGTCGACCACGATCACGCTGCGGCACTCCGGGCACGGCACGGCGGTGTCGGGCGGGGAGATCGGTGCGAAGCGGCGCCACGACGCCTGGCGCAGCACGGCGGGCGTGATCGAGCGGGCGCTGCGGCAGGCGGGCGTCCTGAGCGGGCGGTAGCGCGGGTCGCGGCGCCGATCGGCATCGGCCGGCCGGCGGCAGGCGCGGCGCCGATCGGCGTCGGCGGCCGCGATCGACGTCGGCCGATCGGCGGCAGGTAGCGCGAGCAGGCGGCCCGGCCGGCCGGATGGACGGTTGCCACCGCTGCGCGCTGCGCCCCGTGACGAACACCGCGCCCCGTCCCGGCGGGGCGCGATGTTCGGAGCGGGGTGCGGACTCGGGCCGATGCACTCGGCGGACCCCGGCGCGCCCGCGCGCGTTCGAACCAGGGAGACGACGTCGAACCAGGTCGCGGCCCTGGCTCGATGTCCGGAACGTGGTTCGACGTCGGCACCCGCCGGCAGCCGGCACCCGCCGGCAGCCGGCACCCGCCGGCAGCCGGCACCCGCCGAGCAGGCACGCGACACCGGTGGGTCGCGCGCGCCCAGCACGGCGCGCGACCATGCCCCGGGAACGACGAAAGCCCGGCGAACGGATCGCCGGGCTTGCGGTAGCGAGGGCGGGACTTGAACCCGCGACCCCACGATTATGAGTCGTGTGCTCTAACCAACTGAGCTACCCCGCCAAGGATCCGGCGCGACTGCCGCGCCGGGTCGGAGCCCCGAGTCAGGATTGAACTGACGACCCCTTCCTTACCATGGAAGTGCTCTACCACTGAGCTATCGGGGCATGTGCCGCTCGGCGGCACCACACGAGGATAGCAGACCCGCGACGGTGGTCAGGAACCGGGCGTGACGCCCGGGCGTGCCGCGCGGAACCGCTAGTTCGCGTTCGCCTTGAGCCACGCCAGCGGGTCCACCGGGACGCCGTCCACGTGGACCTCGAGGTGCAGGTGCGGGCCCGTCGAGTTGCCCGTGCTGCCCACCAGGCCGAGCTCGTCGCCGACCTCGACCTGCTGGCCCTTGACGACCTTGAAGGAGTTGTCCTCCATGTGGCCGTAGACGCTGACGAACTGCTTGCCGTCGACGTCGTGCTCGACCCAGACGTCGTTGCCGAAGCCACCGTCGTTCGCCTGCACCTTGATGACCGTGCCACCGGCGATGACCCGGATCGGGGTGCCCTCGCCCGGCGCGAAGTCGACGCCCATGTGGTTCGTGGAGCAGAACGAGCACCCCTCGACCTGGCGTCCGCCGAACCCGGAGGTGATCGGGACACCCGTGAGGAACGGCCACTGGATCGTGCCGTTGGGGTCGTTCGTGAAGCTCGAGGCGTCGACGTTCTTGTACTGCGTGGCCGAGGACACCGAGTACTGGTCGCGGTTCGTCTCGGCGTCGGCCGCGCCCGCACCGACGCTGAGGGACTGCGTGGCACCGGACACCGAGGTCCGCGCGGACGACGAGCCGGGCTCCGGCGTGTAGAGCGCCTGGGCCGGCAGGGAGGTCGAGACGACGAGGCCCGCGACGAAGAGCAGGGCACCGACGGCGGTCACGCGCGAGGCTGCTCGCCGGAACGACGCCCCCTGCGTCCGCGTGTGCGGGACGGTCGACGATGCAGCAGCCCCGGCGGGCCGGGTGGACCGGTCCGTCCGGGCGATGTGCCGGGTGGCGCGGTCGACGTGGGGTGCGACGGGAGCCGCGGCGCGCGCGGGGCGACGGGACGCCGGCACCTGGCCGAGCACACGTCGGGTGCCGGCGGCGGAGCGGACGGTCGCCGCGACCGCGGGCCCCGTGGCCACGACCGGCGACGATGGTGCCGGCGGCGTCACGGGCGAGGCCGTCGACGCGGGCATGGCCGGCGACGCCGGCGCGAGGTCGATGGGCGACACCGGAGCGGCCGGCGTCACGGGCGTCCCCGGCGTGACGAGCTCGTCGAAGGCCGGCTCGGCGAGGGCGGGCCGGGAGGCGCTGCTCGCCTCCGCCACGACCGTCGCGTGCTCGACGTCGGCCGGCACTCCCCCCGCCGTCGCCGCCGCGCGTTCCGCCTCGATGCGGGCCCGTCGGGTCAGGTGGACGACCGGTGCGGGAGCGTCCGCTGGGCCGTCGGTGTGCACGGGCGAGAGGGGAGAGTGGGGCATGTGTTCGGCGTGGATCCTGATCGGGGCGATGTGCGCTCGTTGGTAACGAGCAGATAACGGGACCCGAGAACGGTAGCAGGACGCCTACCGTGTCGCCAGTCCTCGCCCGGACCACACGGCTCCCCCAGAGCGAGGGGACGGGGTGTTCACGCCCCGAGCACGGACTCCTCGAGGCGCTGGAGGAGCGCCGCGAGCTCGTCCACGACGGCGGGTGCGGCGAAGAGGAACGACCGCGTCCCGCCGGCCTCCCAGATGCGGGTCTCGGCCCCGGCCTCGCGCGCGACGATCGACCCGGCGGCCATGTCCCACGGGTTGATCCCCCGCTCGTAGTACGCGTCCACCGTGCCCGCCCCGACCGCGCAGCAGTCGAGCGACGCCGCTCCCCCGCGGCGGATGTCGCGCACCTCGCCGATGAGTCCGGCGAGCACCCCGACCTGCTGCCGGCGACGCTCGGCGGTGTACCCGAACCCGGTGGCGACGAGCGTCTCGGCGAGTGACGCCGGAGCGCCGACACGGAGCGGTGCACCGTCCCGCGTGGCGCCCTCACCCACGGCGGCGCGGTGGACGACGCCGGTGGCGGGTGCGACGACCACGCCGGCGATCGGCTCCCAGCTGGTCGGGTCGGCCGGGCCGCGGACCACGCCGATGCTCACCCCGTACTCGGCGCTGCCGTAGAGGTAGTTGACGGTCCCGTCGATCGGGTCCACGACCCAGGTGACCCCGGAGGTCCCGGAGCCGGTGCCGGACTCCTCCCCGAAGAAGGCGTCGTCCGGCCGGGCCGTCGCGATCCGCGCCCGGATGAGCGCCTCGACCTCGCGGTCCGCCGCCGTCACCACGTCGACGACGCTCGACTTCCGGTCGGCGACCTCGACCCCCTCGGCTCTGCGGCGAGCGGCGAGCGCTGCCGCTTCGCGGGCGATGGACTCGGCGAGGTCGGCGAATCGGGCAGGAGTGAGGTCGGAGGGCATGCGACCATCCTCGCGGAAACGGAACGGCCCCGTCCGATGTGGACGGGGCCGTTCCGATGGTGGCAAGTGAGGGATTCGAACCCCCGAAGGCTACGCCGGCTGATTTACAGTCAGATCCCTTTGGCCGCTTGGGTAACTTGCCGTGTGCGCTCCCAGCCGGTGTGGTCACCAACCGGAGGCGCGCAAGAAAGCATAGCCGATCCGGGACGGTGCTCGTGACCACCGCAGGCCGGTCCGTGGGTGCCGAACCGCGCCTCCCGTCCGCCGATAGGCTGTCCCGCATGGCAGACAGTTCCTTCGACGTGGTCAGCAAGGTCGACAAGATGGAGGCGGAGAACGCCCTCAACCAGGCCGCCAAGGAGATCGAACAACGGTACGACTTCAAGGGTGCCGACGCGTCGATCGCCTTCAGCGGCGAGGACGTCCTCATCAAGGCGAACTCCGAGGAGCGCGCCAAGGCCGTCCTCGACGTCCTCCAGAGCAAGGCGATCAAGCGCAACATCAGCCTGAAGAGCCTCGACGCCGGTGACCCCTACCCGTCCGGCAAGGAGTACCGCATCGAGGTGAAGTTCAAGAACGGCATCGAGCAGGACGTCGCGAAGAAGATCGGCGCCTTCCTCCGGGCCAACGCCCCGAAGAGCGTGAAGAACCAGATCCAGGGCGACGAACTGCGCGTCTCCTCGAAGAGCCGCGACGACCTGCAGAACACGATCCAGCTCCTCAAGGGTGAAGAGTTCGACGTGCCGTTGCAGTTCATCAACTTCCGCTGATCCGCCGACCGTCGTCGTGGAGCACTGGCTCAGCGTCCTGATCACGGTCCTCCTCGTCCTGTTGGACCTGGCGATCCGCGTCTTCTCGATCATCTACGTCCCGATCAACCGGAAGCCGCAGACCGCGACGGCCTGGCTCCTGGCGATCTTCCTCATCCCCTACATCGGGTTCATCGTCTTCCTGGTCATCGGGTCGACGAAGCTCCCGCACGCCCGGCGTGAGAAGCAGACCGAGATCAACGCGTACATCCTCGAGCAGACCGAGGGGATCGAGCGCGTGCGGCGGGACCACCCGTGGCCGGCGTGGCTGGACAGCGTCACCCGTCTGAACCGCGAGCTGGGCGCCATGCCCCTCGTCGGCGGCAACTCCGCGGAGCTCTACCCCGACTACGACGAGTCCATCGCCGAGATGACCCGGGCGATCGACGAGTCCCGGCGGTTCGTGCACGTCGAGTTCTACATCGCGACGCTCGACGACACCACGCGGCCGTTCTTCGAGGCACTCGCGCGGGCCCAGGCCCGCGGCGTCACCGTGCGCTTCCTGCTCGACCACTGGGCGAGCCGGGGCTACCCGGGCTACAAGGACACCCTCGCGTTCATGGACCGCGCCGGCATCGAGTGGCACCTCATGCTGCCGCTCCTGCCGTTGCAGGGGAAGTTCCAGCGCCCCGACCTGCGGAACCACCGCAAGATCATGGTCATCGACGGCCGGGTGGCGTTCACCGGGTCGCAGAACCTCATCGACAAGTCGTACGACCTCAAGTCCCACATCGACAAGGGCATGCAGTACAAGGACCTCTTCGCCCGGTTCGAGGGGCCGGTGGTCGCCGGGTTGAACGCGCTGTTCGTGACCGACTGGTACAGCGAGACCGACGAACTGCTCCTCCGCGAGAGCGATCCCGTGCAGCGGGCCGACCGCGGCGACGCACTCGACTGCCAGGTCGTGCCGTCCGGCCCCGGGTTCGACGGCGAGAACAACCTGCGCCTCTTCAACGCGCTGCTCTACTCGGCGCAGCAGAAGGTGTCGATCACCTCGCCGTACTTCGTGCCGGACGACTCGATGCTCTACGCCATCACCACCACGGCGCAGCGCGGAGTCGAGGTCGAGCTCTTCGTCGGCGAGATGGGCGACCACGCGATGACGTGGCACGCACAGCGCTCCTACTACGAGGGGCTGCTCCGGGCCGGCGTGAAGATCTGGCTGTACCGCGCGCCGACGATCCTGCACGCGAAGCACTTCACGATCGACGACGACGTGGCCGTCATCGGGTCGAGCAACATGGACATGCGGTCGTTCAGCCTCAACCTCGAGGTCTCGGTCATGGTGCGGGGCAGCCGGTTCGTGGACGCCCTGCGCGAGGTCCAGGCCGCCTACAAGGAGCACAGCTTCGAGCTGACGCTGGACGCGTGGGAGGACCGGCCGCGGCGGTCGAAGGTGCTCGACAACGTCGCGCGGCTCACGGCGGCGCTGCAGTAGCGGGCGGGCCAGGAGGCGCGGGTCGGCCCCGGCGCGGGGGCGCGGGGCGCGGGGCGCGGGGCGCGGGGGCGCGGGGGCGCGGGCGGGGCGCGGGGCGCGGCTGGGTCGCGGGGGCGTCTCGCGCCCAGCACGGTGCGAGTTTGTTCGGCCGGTGCGCCGGTGACCGCACCGTGCGGGGCTACAACGCGGCACCGAGCGATCGCTGGGGCACCGGATTGCCGAAGCCGCACCGTGCGGAGTTGGCCACCCCGTGCGAGGTCGACCAAGCCGTGCGCGGGTGACCGCACCGTGCGGAGCTACAACGCCGCACCGAGCAATCGCCCGGGCACGGGATCGCCGAACCCGCACCGTGCGGAGTCGACCAGCCCGTGCGAGGTCGGCCAAGCCGTGCGCCGGTGACCGCACCGTGCGAAGTCGACCACCCCGCCTGAGGTCGGCCAAGCCGTGCGCCGATGACCGCACCGTGCGGGGCTACAACGCCGCACCGAGCGATCGACGGCGCACCGGATCGCCGAAGCCGCACCGTGCGGAGTCGACCAGCCCGTGCGAGGTTGACCACGCCGTGCGCCGGTGACCGCACCGTGCAGGGCTACAACGCCGCACCGGGCGACCGACGCGGCACCGGATCGCCGAAGCCGCACCGTGCGGAGTCGACCAGCCGGTGCGAGGTCGGCCACGCCGTGCGCCGGTGACCGCACCGTGCGGAGCTACAACGCCGCACCGGGCAACCGACGGCGCACCGGATCGCCGAAGCAGCACCGTGCGGAGCTGGCCACCCCGTGCGACGTCGCCCGCCAGCGCGGCCGGTCAGCGCGGCTCGGGCACCATGCGGGTGAGCCGGGCGGTCAGGCGTTCGAGGGGGCCACGCCCGAAGAACCGCCGCCAGAACATCGCGAACAGGACCGAGCCGATCGCGAACCACCCCCACGCGGCCGCTGACTCCGGGTACTCGGGCAGCGCCGCGAGCACGACGAGGTGCCCCGCGTACACCGTGAGCGGCATCGACCCGACCGCCGCCAGCGGGTACCCGATGCGGCGCACGACCTCGCCCCGACCGTCGAACACGAGCGTGCAGAGCGCGATGACGGCCACGGCCACCCCCGCGGTGCCCACCACGTCGACGATCGACGACGAGTGGTCCCGGGGCGACAGGAACAGCTGCGCGGCGCCCTCGGCGGCGGTGCTCCCCTCCCCCGCGTACGGCACACCGGGGAACGCGAACCCGGCATCGGCGGGCACCGGCGCGACCGCGTTGCCGACGAGGTACGCGACGACGGCCGCCACCGTGCCGGACGCGAGGACGACCACCTGGGTGCGCCGCGCCTCCAGTCCCGCCCTGGCGAGGGCGAGACCGACCAGGACGTACGCCAGGAAGGTGACCAGGGGGTAGACGAGCCCGAGCTGGACCTCCCAGGTGCCCGCGCCGGCGTAGAGCGGGGCGATGCCGATCGCGACCACCGGCGAGGCCACGGCGCACACCGCGGCGAGCACGAGCAGCCAGCGGGCGCGGACCCGGAGCACCGGGACCGCGAGCAGGAACAGGACGCCGTAGGTGGGGAGGATCACGTAGACCGGGGTCCCCAGGGCCATCAGGAGCAGCCCGACGGCGACGACCACGACCGCGCGGACAGCGAGCCTGGCGCGGACGCGGCCGATCCTCGGCGGGCCGGGCGGTGCGGTCCGACCGCTCGTCAGGCCGATCGAGACGCCGGCGAGCACGGCGAAGAGCGACGAGGACCGGCCGTGTGCGACGGCCGCCCAGGTGCCGGGGTCGGACCAGTCGACCTGGTCGGCGATCCCGCCGACGTGGGTCGCCATCATCCCGAGGAGCGCCAGCGCGCGCGCGACGTCGACACCGTCGAGCCGGACCCCGGACGCGGACACGCCCCGCAGCGCGGTGGGCGGTGCGGGGCGTGCGGTCGTCATGGCGTGCGCGTCGTGCCGGTCAGCTCGTCGCCGAGCCCGTGCGCGCGTCGACGCGACCGAGGGACACGTCGACCATCTCGTCGCGCGGGACGACCTTGATGCGCTCGCGACCCTCGGGTGCGCCCAGGGCGAGCTCGTGGGCATCGAGGTTGTGCCAGCCGTCGAGGTCGGTGTACTCGACACCGCGCTCGGCGAGCAGCGCCGGGATGGCACCCTCGGACGGGTCGGCGGGCGTCCACCAGCTCGCCTGGTCGTTCACGATGTGCTGCACGGTCTCCATCGCATCGGACTTGGTGTGGCCGATGAGCCCGACCGGTCCACGCTTGATCCAGCCCGTCGCGTAGACCCCCGGGATCTGCTGGTTATCGTCGCCGAGGACCTGGCCCTCGTGGTTCGGGATGACGCCGTGCCGCTCGTCGAACGGGACGCCGGGCAGGGGTGAGCCGAAGTAGCCGACCGCGCGGTAGACCGCCTGGACCGGGATCTCGCGGACCTCGCCGGTGCCCTCGACGCCGCCCTGGCCGTTGGGCCGGGTGCGCTCGTAGCGGATCGCGGTGACGGACCCGTCCTCGCCGACGATCTCGAGGGGCTTCGCGTAGAAGTGCAGGTGCAGCCGGCGGCTCGCCTGGCCCGTCTCGCGGGTGCGCCACTGCTCGAGCACGCGGTTCATCACCATGACCTGCTTGTTCGTGGCGATGGCGGTCTTCGAGGCCTCATCGTGGTCGAAGTCCTCGTCGTAGACGATCATGTCGACGTCGCGGAGTTCGCCCAGCTCGCGGAGCTCGAGCGGCGTGAACTTCACCTGCGCCGGACCGCGGCGACCGAAGACGTGCACGTCCGTGACCGGGGACGCCTTGAGGCCCTCGTACACGTTCGCGGGGATCTCGGTCGGCAGCAGGTCGTCGGCGTGCTTGGCGAGGATGCGCGAGACGTCGAGGGCGACGTTGCCGTTGCCGATGACCGCGACGCTCGAGGCGGTGAGCGGCCAGGTGCGCGGGACGTCGGGGTGCCCGTCGAACCAGCTGACGAACTCGGCGGCCCCGTAGGACCCGTCGAGCTCGACCCCGGGGACGTCGAGGTCGGCGTCCTTGATCGCGCCGGTCGAGAACACGACCGCGTGGTAGTGCTGCTTGAGGTCGTCGAGGGTGATGTCCTCGCCGAAGCGGACGTTGCCGAACAGGCGGACGACACCGCGGTCGAGCACGTCACGCAGGGCGTTGATGATCCCCTTGATGCGCGGGTGGTCCGGGGCGACGCCGTAGCGGACCAGACCGTAGGGGGCCGGCAGCTGCTCGAACAGGTCGATCGACACGTCGTGGCCGTGGGCCTCGCGCAGCAGGATGTCGGCGGCGTAGATGCCGGCGGGGCCTGCGCCGACGATGGCGACTCGGAGGGTGGGCACTGATCGTCTCCAGTTCGTTCGGGTGCGGTGCTCCCGAGGTGGTCGAGGGGGTCGAGGGGCGGGGCCGTCGGCCACCGCGGTGGTGCCGCGCTAGCGGCTGCGTTCGACGACGGACTCGGCGAAGCGGACGAGGGCCCGCTTGACCGTGCCGTCCGGCAGGGGTTCGAGGGCGTCGACGGCGTCCATCGCCCAGCGGACCGCGACGGCGCGCGTGGCGGCGGTGGCCTCGTGCTCGCGCAGTGCCGCCACCGCCGACTGGTACGGCGTCGAGTCGACGACGTCGTCCGGCGCGGCGTTCACGTCACGCTCGATGCGCTCGAGCAGGTCCACCGCGTCGGGCGCACCGGTCGCGGCGAGCCGCTTGAGCTGCAGGAGCGGGAGGGTGTCCACGCCGGCACGCAGGTCGTTGCCGGCGATCTTGCCGGTCTTGTCCTTCGCGGGGGCGAGGTCGATCACGTCGTCCACGAGCTGGAACGCCACGCCGACCTTCTCGCCGAAGGTGCCGACGGCGTCGAGGTAGGCGCGGTCCGCTCCGGAGAACATGACGCCGGCGCGGGCGGCCGTCGCGATCAGGGAACCGGTCTTGTCGCTGAGCACCTGGATGTAGTGCTCGACCGGGTCGTCCTCGGGCTGCGGGCCGGTCGTCTCGTGGAGCTGGCCCATGCAGAGCCGCTGGAAGGTCTCGGCCTGCATCCGGATGCCCTCGGTGCCGAGGTCCGCCGTGATGAGGCTGGCGCGCGCGAACAGCAGGTCGCCGGTCAGGATCGCCACGTTGTTGCCGTAGGTCACGTGCGCCGCGGGGACGCCGCGCCGGACCGGCGCCTCGTCCATCACGTCGTCGTGGTACAGCGACGCCAGGTGCGTCGTCTCGATGCTCACGGCGGCCTTGACGACCGCGTCCGTGACGCCGTCGCCGAGCTGGGCGATGAGGAGCGTCAGCGTCGGACGGATCCGCTTGCCACCCGCCGACAGCAGGTACCGGCTCGTGGTGTCGGCGAGGGTGTCGGTGGAGCGCATGGCGTCCTCGAGCCCCCGCTCGACGAGCTCGAGACCGTCGTCGACCGCGGCGATGAACCGGCGTTCCGCGGGCGTTGCGAACAGTCGCTCGCCGATGCCCAGCGATGCGCGGAGACTCGGTGCGCGACGTGCGACCGGGACGCTCGGATTCAAGTGCTGCTCCGTGTTCGGGGGTGGAGGGACCGGTCAGGCGTCGGTCGGGTCGACGCTCGGCTGCTCACCGGTGTGCTGGTGCGCACGACGGGCCTTGGCGCGTCGTGCGACGGATTCACGGACCTCGCCCGCGACCGGCTTGCGACCACGGTGCAGTGCGACGATACCCGCCGTGAGGTTCCGGTAGGCGACGACCGAGAACCCGACGCCGCGCAGCCACTGGCTGAGGACCTGCTGGTCGGGCCACGCCTCGATCGACTCGGCCAGGTAGCGGTAGGCCGCCGGGTTGCTGCTGGACAGCCGGGCCACGCCCGGGAGCACGCGCTTGAGGTACGTGCCGTACCCCAAGCGGAGCAGCGCCAGCGGCGGCGTGGAGAACTCGCAGATGACGACGCGGCCGCCGGGCTTCAGGACCCGGAGCATCTCGCCGAGGGCCTGCATCGGGTCGTTCACGTTGCGCAGCCCGAAGGAGATCGTCACGGCGTCGAAGGTGTCGTCGTCGAAGGGCAGCTGCTCGGCGTTGCCCTCGACGAAGGTGATCTCGGGGTGGCGTTCACGACCGACGGCGATCATGCCGGCGGAGAGGTCGAGCGCCGTGACGTCGGCACCCTTCTTCGCGAACGCCGCCGCACTCGTGCCGGTCCCCGCGGCGATGTCCAGCACCTTCTCGCCGGGCTGGGGATCGACCGCGCGGACCGTCGCGACACGCCACAGCGGAGCGTTGCCCGCCGAGAGGATGTCGTTCGTGAGGTCGTACTTCGCGGCGACGTCGTCGAACATGGCCGCCACCTCGTCCGGCCGCTTGTTCAGGTCCGCTCTGCTCACCCACAACATCCTAGAGGTCGCGCCCGGACGTTCCCCGCGTGGCGCGTACGATCGGTGGCGTGACCCGAACCACCACGGCGGCCCCACCGCTGACGGTCTCGACCCGGATCCTCGACGATCCGGGCGCCGTCCTCCGCCACACCCTCCGGGACAGCCCGCTCGCGTTCGTCCGGAACGGCGACGGCATCGTCGGGATCGGCGAGGCGGTGCGGTGGACGTTCACCGGCCCGGACCGGATGCGCGAGGCCTCGGCGGCGTGGCGGTCGCTCGTGCAGGAGGCCGTCGTCGACGACCCCGTGCAGCTGCGCGGCACCGGACTCGTCGCCTTCGGGTCCTTCGCCTTCGCCGACGACTCGGCCGAGACGAGCGTGCTCATCGTCCCGCGCGTCGTGATCGGTCGGCGCCGTGGGAAGGCCTGGCTCACCGCCGTCGACACCACGCTCGCCCCGGAGCCCCTCGCCTTCACCCGCACCTCGGTGCCGGTCCCGCATGTCGGGCCGCACGTGTCCGTGACGCTCGGCCCCGGCGCCGTCGACGAGGACGCCTACGCCGCGAAGGTCGCCGACGCCGTCCGCCGGATCGCGGCCGGCGACGCCGAGAAGGTGGTGCTCGCGCGGGACCTCGTCGGGACGCTGCCCGACGGGGCCGATCGCCGGGCGATCCTGCTCGACCTCGCCGAGGCGTACCCGCAGTGCGTCACGTTCGCCGTCGACGGGATCGTCGGTGCCACACCGGAGACCCTCGCCCGGACCGACGGCACCCGGCTCTCGGCTCGCGTGCTCGCCGGCAGCGCGGCGCGCGGCACCGACCCGGTGTCCGACCGGGCCGCCGCCGAGGCCCTCGCCGCGAGCACGAAGGACGTCGAGGAGCACCGGTTCGCCATCCAGAGCCTGCTCGCCGCGCTCGCCCCGATCGCGTCCGAGCTGCGCGCCGACCCGGAGCCGTTCCGGTTGCAGCTGCCGAACCTGTGGCACCTCGCGACCGACGTGCAGGCCACGCTGCCCGTCGGGACGACCTCGCTCGACGTCGCGGACGCCCTGCACCCGACGGCTGCCGTCGCCGGGACCCCGACCGACGTGGCCGTCCGGCTCGTCGCCGAGCTCGAGGGAGTCGACCGCGGGCGCTACGCCGGACCGGTCGGCTGGCTCGGCGCCAACGGTGACGGCGAGTGGATGCTCGCCCTCCGGAGCGCACGGATCACCGAGGACGGCACCGTGCGGGCATGGGCGGGCGCGGGGATCGTCGCGGGCTCCGACCCGGCCCGCGAGGTCGCCGAGACGACCCTGAAGTTCCGCCCGGTCACCGACGCGCTCGCCTAGTCGGGCCAGGAGGCGCGGTGCCGACCCGGCACGTCGGCCGCCGCTCGACGCGGTGCCGGTCCGACAGGTCCGCTCAGTCGGCCAACGGCACCTCGATGACGACGCGCTCGGCGGGGTCCGTCAGCACCCGCTCGAGGTCGCCCCAGGTCTCGGCACGCCGGTACGTCCACCCGAGCCCGGTCACCACCGGTTCGACGTCGACGTGCTGCGGGGTGGTCATCATCCGGCGCATGTCGGCCTCCGGCGTGGTCGCCGCGACCTCGAGCCCGCGGAAGATCGCTCCCCCGCCGTCGTTCCCGACGACGACCTGCACGCGGTGCCGGTGCTCCTCGGTGCCGGTGACGAGCGCCCCGAGGTCGTGCAGGAGCGTCAGGTCGCCGAGCAGCACACGGGTGGTGCCGACCGAGGCCGTGGACCGTTCGAGGGCGGCGGCGATCCCCAGCGCGGTCGAGATCGTCCCGTCGATGCCCGCCAGCCCCCGGTTCGCGTGCACCCGGATCGCCTTGCCCGGGACGTGCCCGTCGGCGGCGCGGATGATCTGCGAGGCGCCGAGCACCAGGCGGTCGTGCGGCCAGGTCGCACCCCAGACGGCGTCCGCGAGCATCGTGCGGTCGACCGCGCGGCGGCGGAGCGCCACCTCGTCGCGGAGGAACTTGTTCCGCTCGGCACGGTCGCTGGACCGCTTGGCGTCGAGGTCGGGACCGGCGTCGCCCCCGCCGAGCAGCGCGCGGCTCGCGGAGACCCACCGGCCGACCCACGCACGGTGCTCCGGCCGGGTGCGGCCCGTCACGCGGACGTCGGACACGACGGTGGTCGCGGCGTCCGGCCGGGAGGCGCGGGCCGGGTCGTACGGGTCGGCCCCCGGTCCGCGGACCACGAACGTCTCGACGTCGGCGCGCTGCAGGAGGGCCGGGACCTCGCGGCTGAGGGTGGGGTGCCCGAGCACGACCGCGCGGCGGACCGCGCCGCCGAAGTCCGGGTCGCCGAGGAGCGCACGGTAGGCGACGACGAGGTTCCGCCCGAACCGCGCACCGCTCGACACCTCGGCGATGAGCGGCGCACCGAGCTCCCAGGCGATCCGTTCGGCGTCCGCCCCGGCGTCGTGCCCGGCGATGACGATGGTCGCGGGCTCGTCGTCCGGCGTGAGGTCGACCACGGGCAGACCCGTGTGCACCCGCCGGGTGGCGAAGGCGAGGTCGACCTCGTCGTCGGGCACCGGCTGGACCGCCCCCTCGCCGAGCCCGGCGGAGAGCGGCTCGCGGAACGCGACGTTGAGCTGCACCGGACCGGGCTGCCCCGTGTGCCCGGCGGCCGCGGCGACCACCTCGCGCACGAGTCCCCGGACGGCATCCGCGTCGACACCGGCGGCGGTCGGCGCCTCGACGTCGCGGACGACCGTGACGGCCGGTCCGAAGAGTCCGGGCTGGACGGTGGTCTGGTTGCTGCCGATCCCGCGGAGTTCGCCGGGCCGGTCCGCGCTCACGACGATCATCGGCACCCCGGAGTGGTGCGCCTCGAGCACCGCGGGGTGCAGATTCGCGACCGCCGTGCCCGAGGTCGTGACGACGGCAGCGGGACGACCGGACTCGACGGCGAGCCCGAGCGCGAAGAACCCGGCCGTGCGCTCGTCGAGCCGGACGTGCACGGTGGTGCCGCCGACCCGCTCGAGCGCGACGGCGGCGAGTGCGAGCGCCTGCGACCGGGAGCCGGGGCTCACCACGACGTCAGTCACACCGGCCCGGGCGAGCTCGGTCAGGAGCGCGACGGAGAAGTCGGTCGCGGGGCTGCCGGAACCCGCTGGACCGTCAGCGATCGGCGCGTCCGTCGTCGTCGCGGCGGTCACGGTCGGCGCGTCGTTCCCGCTCGCGGAACTGCTGTTCGAGGTCTCGGAGGGTCTCGTCGTCCTGGTCCTTGTCCGTGCGGTGCTGATCGGGGCCGCTGGGGCCGCCGAGGAAGTCCGGGTCGTCTTCGGGTCCACGGTACCCGGAGCCGCCGCCGGGACGGGTCGCCGGTGCCCGGCCGAGCAGGAACCAGAGGACGCCGCCGAGCACGGGCAGCACGATGACGAGGAGGACCCAGACGCCACGGCTGAGGGAACGGACACGTTCCCGGGGCATCGTGGCGCAGTCGATGGCCGCGTACACCGTGAACGCCACGGCGGCGACGACGACGATCAGCCACAGTCGGATCATGGCCGGGAGTCTAGGTCGGCAGCCTGTGGGGTCCCTGCCGGTTGCGCTTCCGTAGACTTGCGCAGGTGAAAGCGTGGCTCGTGTACACCCTGGCCCGCCTCGGCATCTTCGCCGCGGTGCTGGCACTGCTCCTGCTCCTGACGCCGATGACGGCGGCCTGGGCGACGATCGTCGCTGCGCTCGTGGCCCTGCTCATCTCGTACATCGCCCTGCCGAAGCTGCGCGGTCGCGTGACGGAGAGCCTGGCGAACCGCCGCCCGGCCCCGGAGCACGACGTCGACTCCGACTTCGAGGACGACTTCGTCGACGCGGCGGACACCGACCTACCGACCGGGCAGGCGGTCTCCGACGCCGACCGTCACGCGGCGCGCCGCGAGCACCGCGAGGGCTGATCCCCGCGCGCTACGGCTGCACGGCGAGCGTGATGCCGAGCACCACGCCGAACACCAGCGACGCGAACGACGAGAGCTGCAGTGCCGTGATGAGTTCCCGCGGCTTCCGCGACGACACCCCGATCGCGAGCGCCGGCAGGGCGAGCAGCAGCGAGAAGTACGTGAAGCCGGTGCGGAAGTAGAGCAGCACGAACCAGAGCAGCACCACGTAGGGCAGCATCAGGAACAGGCCGTAGAGCACGCGTGCGACGGGCCGCCCGACCACGACCGCGAGGGTGCGCTTGCCGGCGAGCTGGTCCTCGTCGATGTCGCGGATGTTGTTCACCATGAGCACCGCGCAGGCGAAGAACCCGGCGGCGATCGCTGCCGCCCAGCCGCTCGGGGTGACCTGGTCGATGAGCACGAACTGGGTGCCGAGCACGGCGACCAGGCCGAAGAAGACGAACACGAAGACCTCGCCGAGGGCGTTGTACCCGTAGGGCTTCTTGCCACCGGTGTAGAACCAGGCCGCGACGATGGCAGCGGCGCCGACGAGCAGGAGCCACCACAGCCCGGTGAGCAGCACGATGACGATCCCGGCGACGGCGGCGAGTCCGAAGAACGTCAGCGCGACGGTCAGCACGGTGCGGGGCTTCGCGAGCCCGGCACCCGTGAGTCGGGCCGGTCCGACGCGGAACTCGTCGGTGCCGCGCACCCCGTCGGAGTAGTCGTTGCTGTAGTTCACGCCGATCTGCAGGAAGAGGGCGACGAGCAGCGCGAGGATCGCGACCGGGAGGTGGTGGTCCTTGGCGATCCAGTCGCCGAAGTCACCCGCCTCGCCGCTGTCGACGAACCCGACGGTCGTGCCGAGCACCACGGGGACGACGCCGAGCGTCAGGGTGCGCAGACGTGCCCCGCCGATCCAGTCGCGGGCGGTCGCCCGGCGCTTCGTGCGCTGGGGTGCCGCGGCCTTCGCCGGGTTGCCGGAGCGGTTCCTGGACCGGTTCGTGTTCTTCGTGCGTGCCACGACCGTCCATGGTATCGGCGTCGGCCGTGCGTCCGGCACGTCCGTCCAGGAGGAACGGATCGCGCTCGGCGGTCGACCCGCGTCGGTCAGGCGGTGGGGTCGGCGATCGCCCGGACGGCCCGTCGGTCCGGCTTGCCGGACGCGAGCATCGGCAGGCGCTCGACGACGATGACCTCGTCCGGTCGCGCCGCACGCCCGAGGGCGTCGCCGACGGCGCGGCGGACGGCGTCGAGGTCGAGCGGCCGGTCGGTCACGACGACGGGCACCTCGCCCCACTCCCCCGAGGCCCGACGGGTCACGACGGCCTGTTCCTGCCCGTCGAGGCCGCGCACGATCCGCTCGACGGCGCCGAGCGGGACCTTCTCGCCGCCCGAGATCACGACGTCGTCGAGCCGGCCGAGCACGCGGACGACGCCGTCGACGAGCTCGGCGGCGTCCCCCGTCCGGTACCAGCGGTGTCCGTCCCGCTCGGTGAAGGTCCGGGCGGTGCGCGCGTCGTCGCCCAGGTAGCCGTCGGCGAGCATCGGCCCGGACAGCAGCAGCTCGCCGTCGTCGAGGTCGGTGCGGACCGTGCCGAACGGGACCCCGTCGTAGACGCACCCACCGCTCGTCTCGCTCGCGCCGTACGTCGTCACGATCGGGACGCCGGCGGACCGGGCACGGTCGCGGAGGGTCGGCGGTGTCGCCTGCCCGCCGACGAGGACGGCGTCGAAGCCGGCGAGGGCCCGGGTGGCCCGGTCGTCGTCGAGGATCCGGGCGAGCTGCACCGGGACGAGCGAGGTGTAGCGACGCGGGGCCGCGGGTCCGGTGGCGAGCCGGTCGGCGGCGTCCGCGAACGCCGCCGCCGTGAAGTGCCCGCCGGTGACGACGACGGGCGACGTCCCCGCGGTGATCGAGCGGGTCAGGACGTTGAGCCCCGCGATGTAGTGCACGGGCAGTGCGAGCACCCAGCCGCCCGGGCCGCCGAGCGCCGCGTCCGCGGCGGCGGCCCCGGCGAGGAGCGCCTCCGACGACAGCGCCACCCGCTTGCCGGTCCCGGTGGACCCGCTCGTCTCGACGACCAGCGCGACCCGCTGCGGGACGGTGGCCGGAGCCGGTGTCGGCAGCGCCGGGGCCGCGTCCGCGACCGGGAGCAGGGCGGGGCCGCCGGCGAGTGCCGCCTCCAGGCCGCGCAGCACGGCCGACGGGTCCGACGTGCCGGTCGCGACCAGCGGACGGGTCATCAGTAGTGCCAGGGGAACGCGGTCCACTCGGGGGCGCGCTTCTCGAGGAAGGAGTCGCGGCCCTCGACGGCCTCGTCGGTGCCGTAGGCGAGGCGCGTGGCCTCGCCGGCGAAGACCTGCTGCCCGACCATGCCGTCGTCGACGGCGTTGAAGGCGTACTTCAGCATCCGGATCGCGGTCGGCGACTTGCCGAGGACGATCTCGCCCCAGCGGATCGCCTCGCGCTCGAGGTCCGCGTGCGGGACGACGGCGTTCACGGCACCCATCTCGTACGCACGCTGGGCCGAGTACTCCTGGGCGAGGAAGAAGACCTCGCGCGCGAACTTCTGGCCGATCTGCTTGGCGTAGTAGGCGCTGCCGTACCCGCCGTCGAACGACCCGACGTCGGCGTCGGTCTGCTTGAACCGGCCGTGCTCGGCGCTCGCGATCGTGAGGTCGCAGATCGCGTGCAGCGAGTGGCCGCCGCCGGCCGCCCAACCCGGGACGACGGCGATGACGACCTTGGGCATCATCCGGATGAGCCGCTGGACCTCGAGGATGTGCAGCCGTCCCATCGACGCCTCGGCCGCGGCCGGGTCGACACCCTCGGGCGGAGCGCCCTCGTCACCGACGTACTGGTAGCCGCTGCGCCCGCGGATCCGCTGGTCGCCGCCGGAGCAGAACGCCCAGCCGCCGTCCTTCGGGCTCGGGCCGTTGCCGGTGAGCAGGACGACGCCGACGCGGGGGTCCTGCCGGGCGTCGTCGAGCGCGCGGTACAGCTCGTCGACGGTGCGCGGGCGGAAGGCGTTCCGCACCTCGGGCCGGTCGAAGGCCACCCGGACGATCCCCTTCGAGACGTGCTTGTGGTACGTGATGTCGGTGAACCGCTCCGCGATCGGAGCCGCGGTCCAGACGTCGGGGTCGAACAGGTCGGAGACTTCGGCAGCCATGCCCCAACGCTACCGCCGCGGGCTACAGCCCCGTGCCGCTGGTGGCGGCCGAACCGCCCATGTCGGTGAGCAGCTCCGGCGCCACGATCACGAGCAGCACGATGAGGATCACCGGGTTCGCGAAGAACGCCACGACGACCCCGACGGCGCCGTACCAGCGACCGAACGACCCGACCGCCGCCACGAAACCGAGCACGGCCGCGATGAGCGTGAGGAACACCACGACGAAGCAGATGCCGAACGCGAAGTCGGTGTCGCCGCCCATGAAGACCGCGAACGCACTCGCGTCGACCGCGGCCGAGACGACCGCGAGTCCCAGGGCGATCTTGCCGACCACCGGGTTGCGGCGCTTCCGCGCTCCCTGGGCCTGCTGCCGGACGTCGACGGTGTTGCGCTGCATGAGCCGGGCGAACTCGCCGGTGTCACGACCGGGTGGGTCGGCCCGCGCCGCGGAGGGTGCTGCGGATCGCTGCGACACACGCTGCTGCGGTTCCCGCGCCACAGGCCCTCCCTCGTCCTCGGTGCTCGTCCTGGCTGCTGCCGACCGTGGCCGACCGATGCATGCTAGTGCGCGGTGCTGGCGGTCCCCTCCGAGGAACCGTGGGGTGCCCTGGGTGCTCCTGGGATGATGGCCAGGTGCTCCCCGACCTCGCCGACCTCCGATCCGACGCGCACGTGATCGCCCTGCCGATGCGGGTGCGGTTCCGCGGCATCACGGTGCGCGAGGCACTGGTCCTGTGGGGCCCGGCGGGCTGGACCGAGTTCTCGCCCTTCGTCGAGTACGACGACACCGAGGCCGCGGCGTGGCTGCGGGCGGCCGTCGACTTCGGCTGGTCCGAGCACGACCCCGCCGCGGACAGCGTGCCGGTGAACGCGACGGTGCCGGCGATCGCACCGGACGCCGTCGCGGACCTGCTCGCGCGGTACCCGGGCTGCAGGACCGCCAAGGTCAAGGTCGCAGAGCCCGGCACGACGATCGACGACGACGTGGCTCGGGTGGCCGAGGTCCGTCGGGTGATGGGTCCCTCCGCCGCGGTCCGGGTCGATGCGAACGGCCTCTGGAGCGTCGACCAGGCCGTCGAGGCCCTCGAACGCCTCGCACCCCTCGACCTGCAGTACGCCGAGCAGCCGTGCCGGACCGTTCCCGAGCTCGCCCGGCTCCGGCAGCGGATCGCGGGCCTCGGCGTGCCGATCGCCGCCGACGAGAGCGTCCGCCGCGCCTCCGACCCGCTCGCCGTCGCCCGTGCCGGTGCCGCTGACGTCCTCGTCGTGAAGGCGCAGCCCCTCGGCGGGATCACCGCTGCCCAGGCGGTCGTCGCCGACGCCGGACTGCCCTGCGTGGTGTCGAGTGCGCTCGACACGTCCGTCGGGCTCGGGATGGGCGCGTTCCTCGCGGCACGTGCGATGTCGCCCGGGTACGCCGCCGGGCTCGGCACCGCGGCCATGTTCACCTCGGACGTCACGACCACGCCGCTGCTGCCGGTCGGTGGTCGCGTACCGGTGCGGCGGGCGGACGTCTCGCCAGAGCTGCTCGACCGGAACGCCGCGTCGCCGGAACGGACCGACTGGTGGTTCCGACGGCTCGAGCGGGTGCACGCCGTGCTCGCCGCCGCGTGACCGGACGACGGACGGGAGGCGCGGTGCCAGCTGGCACCGCGCCTCCCGTCCGCACGTGGTCGCGTCAGCGACCGGTGGTGATCAGAGCCCCGAGTAGCTGTGCAGGCCCTTGAAGAAGACGTTGACGACGGAGAAGTTGAACATCACCGCGGCGAAGCCGATGAGGGCCAGCCACGACGAGCGCGCACCGCGCCAGCCGCGGGTCGCCCGCGCGTGGATGTACCCGGCGTAGACCACCCAGATGATGAAGGTCCAGACCTCCTTGGTGTCCCACCCCCAGTACCGTCCCCAGGCTCGCTCGGCCCAGATCGCACCGGCGATGAGCGTGAAGGTCCAGAGGACGAAGCCGACGAGCAGGACGCGGTAGGTGAGGACCTCGAGGCGGTCGGCGTCCGGCAGTGTCTCCATGAAGCGGAGCTTGCCCGAGGCGGTGCGGCCCTGCCGGTACGTCTGCACGAGCTGCGCCACGGCGAGGCCGGCACCGAGGGCGAAGAAGCCCGTGCCGGCGATGGCCACGAACACGTGGATGACGAGCCAGTACGACTGCAGCGCGGGCTGCAGCGGGACCACGGGCACCCAGTAGTTCACGGTCGCGATGCCGAGCAGGATGATCGTCAGGCCGGTGATGAAGACGCCGAGGAACTTCAGGTTCTGCCAGAACTGCACGAGCAGGAAGATCAGGACGATCAGCGCCGTGCCGGTCAGCGAGAACTCGAACATGTTGCCCCACGGCACACGGTCGGCCGCGATGCCGCGCAGGACGACCGAGGCGACGTGCAGCACCAGCGCGAGGATCGTCATCGCCATGCCGACGCGCTCGAACTTCGTGCCGCGACGACCGGACGGTGCATCGGTGGTCGCGACCTTCTCGAGGACGACGGTGCCGCCCTGGACGGTCGCGACGGTCCGCTCCGCCTGGACCGCGGGGGCGCTGCTCGACGCGTCGGACGCCGCCGCCACGTTGCCGGCCCGCTTGGCCATGTCGAGGGCGAACGCGATGAACGCGATGACGTAGACCGCCATCGCGGAGTACGTCAGCACGACCGAGTAGGTCGCGAGGTTCGTGGTCATGTCGTTCACTGGGGCATCCTAACTCCGAGGTCCGACGTGTGGCGCTGGGCGATGTCCGCCACGGCACGTTCGAGGTTCGGGTCCTCGCCGCGGGCGAGGCCCGCGTACTCGAGGTCGAAGCCCGGTTCGACGCCGTCGCCCGCGCGGCGCTCCACGACCTTGACCCAGACCCGGCGACGCGGGACGAACAGCGAGGTGAGCAGGCCGAGCACGGACAGGACCGCGAACCCGCCGACCCACAGCTGCGACGGGTCGTGGTGGACGTCGAGCGAGACGTAGCGCTTGACGCCGTCGAACGTGATCGATCCGGCACCGTCCGGCAGCGTCTTGGTCTGCCCGGGCTTGAGCTCGACGCTCGCGGTCGTGGACTGCCGACCCGCGATCTGCTGCAGGCCGCTGGTGTCGAGCGTGTAGACGCTCTGCGGGACGCCGTCGTTCAGCCCGAGGTCACCCGTGTAGACCTGCAGGGTCAGCAGCGGGTTCTGGTCGTCGGGGTACGCGCTGGCGTAGGCGCCCGTCGAGAGCTTCGAGGCCGTCGGGTAGAAGAAGCCGACCATGCCGAGCTGGTCCGGCTTCGAGTCGGGGACCTTGATGACGCCGGTCGAGGTGTAGTTCGCGTCCTCCGGCAGGAACGGCACGGTGTCCTTGAAGGCCACGTTGCCGTCGCCGTCGCGCACCGTCACGTCCATCGCGTAGCCGTTGCCCAGCAGGTAGACGTTCGTGCCGCCCACGCTCACCGGGTCGTTGACGCCGAGGCGACTGGTCTTCTTCGCGCCGCCCTTCTGCTGGGTCGTCACGGTGGCCGAGTAGTCGAGTGCCTGCCCGAGGGCGTCGAGGTTCCGCTCCTCGTACTTCGTGACGAACTTGTCGAGCGTGAAGTTGTAGCCCTGCAGGTCGGTCTGCCGGAACCAGCGACCGGGGTTGAACGAGTCGTACGAGCCGAGCACGTTCGAGAACGTCTGCCCCTCGACCAGCAGGCGCTGACCGGTGTAGCCGAAGCCACCGCCGACGCCCACCGCGAGCAGCACGCCGACGAGCGCCGCGTGGAACACCAGGTTGCCGGTCTCGCGCAGGTACCCGCGCTCGGCGCTCACCGAGTCGCCGAACCGTTCGACGCGGTAGCCGGAACGCTTGAGGATCGCCATCGCGCGGGTGACGGCGTGCTCCGGGGTGACGCCCACGCCGTCGACGGCGACCGAGCGGTAGCCGGCCAGACGGCTCAGACGGACCGGGGTCTTCGGCGGGCGGGTGCGGAGCGCCTGCCAGTGGTGCTTCGTGCGCGGGACGATGCACCCGATCAGGGAGACGAAGAGCAGCAGGTAGATCGCCGAGAACCACACCGAGGTGTAGGTGTCGAAGACCTGCAGCTTGTCGAGCACCGGGAAGAGCTGCGGGTGGTCGGACTTGTACTGCACGACGCCGTTGGGGTCGGCCGTGCGCTGCGGGACGAGCGAGCCCGGGATCGCCGCGAGGGCGAGCAGCATGAGCAGGAACAGCGCCGTGCGCATGCTCGTGAGCTGTCGCCAGAAGAAGCGGAGGTACCCGAGCGGTCCGAGCTTCGGCTGGTTCACACCGGCGTCGCCCGAGCCACCTGCGGCGGCCTCGGGGCCGGACCCGTCGACGTGGTCCGACGGTCGCTGGGGGTCCGCCGAGGTGTCGGTGGCGTCGATGTCGGGTTCGGGCCGCGAGGACGTTCCGGCGTCGATGTCGGGTTCCGGCCGCGACGACGCTCCGGTGTCGGGGGACGGTTCAGACTGCCGGGACAAAGGTCTGGATCACCGCCCCGACGCTCGACATGACGGCCGACCAGATGCCGGTGACCATGAGCAGACCGATGACGATCAGGATCGCTCCTCCGATGATGTTGACGATGCGCATGTGGCGCTTCACGACACGGATCGCGCCCGTGGCCCAGCCGGCGCCGAGCGCGACGAGGACGAACGGGATGCCGAGCCCGAGGCAGTACGCGACGCCGAGCCACATGCCCTGCCAGGCACTGCCCGACTGCACGCTGAGCAGGTTGATCGCGGCGAGGGTCGGGCCGAGGCACGGCGTCCAGCCGAGGCCGAAGACGATGCCGAGCAACGGCGCGCCGACGAGGCCGGTCGCGGGGGTCCAGCCGGGCTTGATCGTGCGCTGCAGGAACGTGAAGCGCCCGACGAACACGAGACCCATCGCGATCACGACGACGCCGAGGACCTGCGTGATGAGGTCACGCCACCGCACGAGCCAGAAGCCGAGCGCGCCGAAGACCGTCGTGTACGCCACGAAGACCGCGGTGAAGCCGAGGATGAACAGCAGCACCCCGAGCACGACACGACCCCGTCGCTGCCCGCCCTCGGCGACGCCGCCGACGTAGCCGAGGTACCCCGGCACGAGGGGCAGTACGCACGGGGACAGGAACGACACGAGGCCGGCGAGGGCCGCGACGGGGAGCGCCACGGCCATCTGCCCGCTGAGGATCGCGTCGGCGAAGGGGTTGCTGGACACGGGTCAGGAGGCCTTGCCCGACAACTCGTCGGAGACGAGCGTGTTGAGGATGCCCGGGCCGTCGACCGCACCGAGCACACGCGCGGCGACGCGGCCCTGCTTGTCGAGGACGATCGTCGCGGGGACCGCGTTCGGGGCGATCTGCCCGGAGAGCGCGAGCTGCATGGTGCCGGTCTGCTGGTCGAGCACGGTCGGGTAGTCGACCTTGAAGGTGCGCTCGAACGCCTCGGCGGTGCCCTGCTCGTCGCGCACGTTCACGCCGATGAACTGGACGTCCTTGCCCTGGAACTGGTCGTGGACCGTGTTGAGGTACTTGGCCTCGGCTCGGCACGGCGGGCAGCCGGCGTACCAGAAGTTCAGGACGACGACCTTGCCCTTGAGCTCCTTGGAGGACAGGGTCTGGCCGTCGATGTCCTTCGCGCGGAAGTCCACCGCGTCGGTGCGCTTGTCGGTGGCGACCTCGGTCACCGCGCCGTTGCCCGAGATGTAGTTCTGGGTCGTCCCGCTGCCGTACTGCTTCGACAGCGAGTCGTTGTCGGACGAGCACCCCGTGAGGACGAGGGCTGCCGCGACCGCCGTCGCCGCGAGGGCCGCGAGCCGCTTCCTGCTGCTGATCACACTGCTCCTTCGTCGATCGCGGTCGCGCGCAACGCCTGCGCCGGATCCGCGTACCCGACCTCGGTGAACCGACCGGACGAGGTGGCGGGCACACGCTCGACGGTGGTGATGCTCGAGAGGTCGCAGCGTCGCTTCCTCGGGTCGTGCCAGAGCTGCTCGCCGGCGAGGCGCCGGTGCACCATCCAGATCGGCAGCTGGTGGCTGACGAGGACGACGTCGCCCTCGTCGACGCTCTCCCACGCCGTCGCGATCGCGGCGACCATGCGGTTCGCGATGGACTCGTACGCCTCGCCCCAGCTCGGCCGGAACGGGTTCGCGATCCACGGCCACTCGGCCGGACGCGCCAACGAGCGCTTCGTGAAGCCCGGGGGCTGACCCTCGTACCGGTTCGTCGGCTCGATGAGCCGCTCGTCGAGGGCGACGTCGAGCCCGTAGGCCTCGGCCCAGGGCGCCGCGGACTCCTGCGTGCGCTGCAGGGGCGACGCGACGATGCGGCGGACGTCGACACCGGCGTCCTTCCACGCGATCGCGGAGGCGCTGGCCATCTGCTTGCCGAGGTCGCTCAGTCCGAAACCGGGGAGTCGCCCGTAGAGCACACGGTCCGGGTTGTGCACCTCGCCGTGACGGACGAGGTGGATTCGGGTCGCGGGCATGGGTTCCAGTGTAGGTCGCCCAGCCGTTCCCACCGGCCGCACAGGGGATTCACCGGATGCGGAACCACTCAGCCCAGTTCGCCGGACAGCCGCCCGTGGATCGCCGTGGACCCGGTGTTGAGGTGCACCACCTCGACGCTCGACCCGTGCTTGGCGAAGCGCTGCTCGACGCCGTCGAGGGCCGCCACCGTGCTGGCGTCGAAGACGCGCGCGTCGGACATGTCGATGACCACGTGCTCCGGGTCCTCGGCGTAGGAGAACCGGGTGACGAGGTCGTTCGAGGACGCGAAGAACAGCGCTCCACGGACCCGGTACCGGACCGTGTGCTCGTCGACGACCTCGCGCGCGACGCTCACGACGTGTGCTGCCCGCCGGGCGAAGACGAGCGCCGCGACGACCACCCCGACGAGCACGCCGGTCGCGAGGTTGTCGGTCACGACGACGACCACGACCGTGATGACCATCACCGCGGTCTCGCCGAGCGGCATCCGGCGGAGGGTGCGGGGCCGGATGCTGTGCCAGTCGAACGTCGCGACGCAGACCATGATCATCACCGCGGTGAGCGCGGCCATCGGGATCTCGGCCACGACGTCGTGCAGGACGATCGTCAGCACGAGCACCGACGCTCCGGCGGCGAAGGTCGAGATGCGCGTCCTGGCCCCCGCCGTCTTCACATTGATCACGGTCTGGCCGATCATCGCGCACCCGCCGGTCCCGCCGAAGAAGGCGGAGGCGACGTTCGCGATGCCCTGCCCCCAGGACTCCCGCCACTTGCTCGACCCGGTCTCGGTGATCGAGTCGACGAGCTGGGCGGTGAGCAGCGTCTCGATCAGGCCCACGATCGCCACCCCGAACGCGTACGGCGCGATGATCTGCAGCGTCTCCAGCGAGAACGGCGTTGTGATCCCGTTGAACCCCGGCAGCGCCGTCGGCAGCGCGCCCTCGTCGCCGACCGTCGGCACGGCGACGCCGAACAGGATGGTGATCGCGGTGATCACGACCACCGCGACGAGCGGCGCGGGGACCGCCTTCGTGAGGAACGGGAACCCGATGATGACGGCGACGCCGAGGGCCGTCAGCGCCCAGACGACCGGCGGCACGTCGGGGCCGAACAGGTTCGGGAGCTGGGCGGTGAAGATGAGGATGGCCAGGGCGTTCACGAACGCGACGTTGACGCTCCGCGGGATGAACCGCATCAGCCGCGCGACGCCGAGGAAGCCGAGCACGATCTGGACGAGGCCGCCGAGGACGATCGTCGGGACGAGGTAGGCGATCCCGTGGTCACGCACGAGCGGCGCGATCACGAGGGCGACCGACCCCGCCGCGGCGGAGATCATCGCCGGACGACCGCCCACGATCGAGATCACGACGGCGATGACGACGCTGGAGAACAGCCCCACCGCCGGGTCGACGCCGGCGACGACCGAGAACGAGATCGCCTCGGGGATGAGGGCGAGCGCGGTGACGACCCCGGCGAGGACCTCGCGCGTGAGGAGACGGGGCGAGCGCAGGGCGCTGAGGACGCTGGGCGCGGAGGGAGCGTGGGTGATCACGGACATCGCTCAGAACCCTACCCTCGCGTGAGGGTAGGGTCGTCGCCGTGAGCAGCACCATGCACATCGGGGAACTGGCCGAACGCGCCGGGATGTCCCTCCGCACGATCCGGCACTACGACGAGGTCGGCCTGCTCGTGCCGAGCGGTCGGACGACCGGCGGGTTCCGTGTCTACACGGACGAGGACCTGGAGCGGCTGCTCGTGATCCGGCGGATGAAGCCGCTGGGCTTCACCCTGGACGAGATGGCCGAGCTGCTCCGGGTCGTCGAGGGACTCGCCGACCAGGACCCGGAGCACGCACCAGCGCTCGCGGCGCGGCTCGACGAGTTCCTGGCCGATGCACGAGCGCGGCACGCGAAGCTCGTCGAGCGTGCGGGCATGGCCGAGGAGTTCATCGGCACGCTCGGCACCCTGCGCGCCTCACTCCTGTGACAGCTCCCCCGCCTCGCCTGTGACAGCTCCCCCGCCTCGATGAGCCGCCTGCGCTCGCGACGCGCAGCACGGGTCTCCTCGATGAAACGGATCACGTCGTCGTGCATCTCGATGAGCCGACGAGCCTTCCACGGACGAAACCGGTACCGCTGGCGGACCTCCTGCCGCCACTCCTCACGCCGCCGTTCGATGAGCACCTTGACCGGGTCGCGCGCCGCCATCGTCTTCCCCTCCCGTGATGCGTTCGAGCACGATCGTGCCGAACGCGGCGTCGTGATCGCGAAGGATCTGCATGTTGGACATCGCTCTGGCGCTCGCGAGCCCGACCTCGCTCCGAACCACGTCCCCGTCGCACGCCTGGTCGACCGTCCACACGAATCGCGACCACGCTCGATCCCGCTCCTCACGCGCGACGTCCGGCCGCCACCGCAACACCGCCCACAGGCCGCCGACCAACCCTGCGATCGCGGTCAGCGCGACGGCCGGCGCCGCCGCGACCACCGTCGCCACCGCCGCAGGCGGCCACGCCGCGAGCCCCTCGACCCCTGCGGCCATGCGGGGCCTCCCTCCAGCTCGCGACCCGGCCACGTCGAGAACGCTACGGAACGCCGGGGGCGAACCGCGCCTCCGGGCCCGCCCTGTGGACGCCGCCGGACGGAAGCCGACCTGTGGAGGGACGACCGCACCCGACGACGGCGCCCGAGGCGCACCCGGTAGACTCGACCACCGTGATCGAACGCACCCGCATCGCCGACCTCGCCGCACGCCCCGACGGCCCCGTGTCCGTCGCCGGATGGGTGGAAACCGTCCGAGACCAGAAGAAGGTGCAGTTCGTCGTCCTCCGTGACGAGTCCGGCGCCGCACAGCTCGTCAACCCCGCCACGCGCGAAGCGGTCGACGGCGACGACGCCTCCGCCGCCGCGCTGGCGACGACCGAGGCCATCTCCGGCCTCGCCCACGGCACCTTCGTGCACGTGCAGGGCACCCTGAAGCACGACGAGCGCGTCAAGCTCGGCGGGCTCGAGGTCAAGGTCGGCGAGCTGACCGTCGTCAGCGCCGCCATCCCCGAGACTCCCATCGCGGACGACTCCTCGCTGGACAAGCGGCTCGACTGGCGCTTCCTCGACCTGCGCAACCGCAAGCAGAACCTCACCTTCCGCATCCAGACGACGATGGAGCACGCGTTCCGCACGTACTGGGTGGAGCGCGACTACATCGAGATCCACACCCCGAAGCTGATGGCCTCGGCGTCGGAGTCCCGTGCCGAGCTCTTCCAGCTCGAGTACTTCGAGACGACCGCGTACCTCGCGCAGTCGCCGCAGAACTTCAAGCAGATGGCGCAGCCGGCCGGCTTCGGCGCGGTGTTCGAGATCGCGGACGCCTTCCGCGCGGACCCGTCGTTCACGAGCCGCCACGCGACCGAGTTCACGAGCGTCGACGCCGAGATCTCCTGGGTCGAGTCGCACGAGGACGTCATGGCGATGCACGAGGAGCTCCTCGTCGCCGGCTTCACCGCCGTCAAGGAGAAGTACGGCGCGGAGATCGAGGAGGTCTTCGGCTTCGAGTTCGTCGTGCCGACCGCCCCGTTCCCCCGCGTGACCCTGGCCGAGGCCCGGAAGATCGTGGCCGACAGCGGCTACGAGGTCGTCCGTGCCGACGGTGACCTCGACCCCGAGGGCGAGCGTCGCGTGAGCGCCTGGGCGAAGGAGACGCACGGCTCCGAGTTCGTCTTCGTCACCGACTACGACGCCTCGATCCGGCCGTACTACCACATGCGTCACGCCGACGACCCGACGCTCACGAACAGCTACGACCTGCTGTTCAACGGTGCCGAGATCTCGACGGGTGCGCAGCGCGAGCACCGCGTGGACACCCTCGAGGCGCAGGCCGTCGAGAAGGGCCTCGACCCCGAGGAGCTCGGCTGGTACCTCGACTTCTTCCGCTACGGCGTGCCGCCGCACGGCGGGTTCGGCATGGGCCTGGCGCGCGTGCTCATGCTCGCGCTGCACGAGCCGTCCATCCGCGAGGTCACGTACCTGTTCCGCGGCCCGACGCGCCTCACGCCGTAGGCCCCCGCACTTCGTGTGCAGAAATGGTCGCTTCCCGAGTCGGGAGGCGACCATTTCTGCTCACGAAGCGAGCGCGGCGCGCGAGCGCGGCGCGCGGCGCGGGCCCGGAGGCGCGGCTCAGCTCTGCCAGTCGATGGCCGCCCGCCCCGAGACGAGGCCGCGGATCTCCGCTGCCGCGGCCTGGTGGTCGGGGTGCACCTGGTAGTCGTCGAGCCCGGCGAGGTCGTCGAAGGTGGCCACGACGGCGAGGTCGCTGTTCTTCTCGGGGTAGGCGACGTTCTCGACGACCTCGAGCGACCGGATCGACGGCACGGTGTCGACGAGGGCCGTGAGGAGTTCGCGGACGCGGGCGATCGAGGCGTCGCGGTCGACGTCCTCGCGCAGGGTCCAGGAGACGACGTGGTGGATCATGCGCGGGCCTCGGCCTTCTCGAGGGCACGGTGGAGCCGGTCGGCGTCGACGTGCCAGTTGCTGTGGACACGCCCGTCGACCAGGACGACGGGGATGTCCTCTGCGTACTCCTCGCGGAGGGCGTCGTCGTCGAGGATGGAGCGCTCCTGCAGGGTCGTCCCGGGGTGTTCCGCCACGACGCGTTCGACGACCGGCCGGGCGTCGTCGCAGAGGTGGCAGCCGGGCTTCGTCAACAGGGTCACGGCGGGCATGGGACCACCCTAACCGTCCTCGCCGCACCGCCCCCGGACACACGAAAGCCCCGGCGAACCGGGGCTTCGGGTGCAAGTACTGGACTTACTTCTTGTTGCGACGCTGGTGGCGCGTCTTGCGAAGCAGCTTGCGGTGCTTCTTCTTCGCCATGCGCTTGCGGCGCTTCTTGATGACAGAACCCATAACGGACCTCACTCGGACTGATGTTGTGTGGACACCGGGCCAACGAGACCGCGGAAAAACAACCCCGCCGAGTCTAGCGGAGCGCTGACGCGATGTCGAACGGCGCGGTTCGGACCCGCCTAGCCGACGTCGGCGATGCCGCCGCGCAGGACATCCGCCACGGCGGACTCCGGGACGCGGAAGGACCGGCCGAAGCGGATGGCGGGGAGTTCTCCCGCGTGGACCATGCGGTAGACGGTCATCTTGGAGACGCGCATCATCTCGGCGACCTCAGCGACGGTGAGGAAGCGCACGTCGTCGAAACTGCCGGTCATGGTCCGCCTTCGGGATGTTCGGTGTGACCTGTGTGGTCACTGGCAACTGTAGGGGCCGGTGCGACCCGGTGTCCAGGGAGGACACAGGCCCGGTCACCCCGCCGGACCCGGTCGCCGTCGCCCCGCCGGACTCAGTCCTCGTCGCCCCGCCGGGTGAACCGCTTGCGGCTCCGGTCGACGACCCGTTCCCAGCCCTGCTGCGCACCGGACAGGGCCGCGGTCGCGCGGTACGACGCCTCGGCCATAACCCGGCCGAGCTCGGTGCCGACCTCGACGGTGGCCTTGCCCGCCGCGCCCGAGCGCCGGACCGAGACCGGCTGCCCGTCGAGCGTCCAGGCCGTGGTGGCCGGGGTGCCGTCGGCGTCCACCGCGCCGGTGAACGGCAGGACCCACTCCTCGATGCCGACGAGCGGTTCCGGGTCGAGCCGGTAGTAGCGGTGCTGCCCCTCTTCGCGGCTGGTGACGAGACCGATGTCGCGGAGCACGCGGAGGTGCTTCGACACGGTCGGCTGGCTGACGCCCAGGCGTTCGACGAGCTGGCCGACGCTGAGTTCGCCGCCGGTGACGTCGGAACCGTACGCGGACAGGAGCGTCCCGAGCAGCTCACGCCTGGTGGGGTCCGCCACGACGCTGAAGATGTCGGCCATGCAGCAAGGCTAGCCGGGGCGTCACGGATGTACCATGACGAACCGTCCTGCCCATGTCCACGGAGGCATACGATGCTCGACCGACACGAGCCGCCGTCCCGCTCGGCGGACACGATGCGTCGACGGCCCTCCCGGCTGGGCACCGCCCTGCGCTCGTCGCCGTCCCGCCTGGCGATCGTGGTGTTCGTGGCGCTCATCTTCGTGTTCACGAGCCTGTTCATGACCCCGTGGGCCGCGGCGGACGGGCGGTCGACGCACTTCGCGGACGCGCTGTTCACGGCCGCCTCGGTGGTCTGCGTGACCGGGCTCGCGACGGTGGACATGGCGACGCACTGGTCGGTGTTCGGCAAGACCCTCGTGGTCATCGGCACGCAGATCGGTGCGGTGGGCGTCCTGACGTTCGCCTCGATCCTCGGGCTCTTCGTCACGCGGAAGCTCGGCCTCCGCGCGAAGCTCATGGCCGCCGGCGACTCGAACCCGCTCCGGACCCACCACGGCGCCGTCCCCGAGGGGCAGGCGGTCCGCCTCGGCGAGGTGGGTACCCTGCTCGCGACCGTCGCGGTGAGCACGCTCTCGATCGAGATCGTCCTCGGGCTGCTCCTGCTGCCGTCCGTGCTCATCGCCGGCATGCCGTTCTGGACGGCGGTCGGCGACTCGTTCTACTACGCGGCGATGGCGTTCACGAACACCGGGTTCTCGCCGAACGCGAGCGGGCTCGAGCCGTTCGCGCACGACTACTGGTTCCTCTCCCTGCTGATGGTGGGTGTCGTCGCCGGCTCGATCGGCTTCCCGGTGATCCGCGCCCTCACGAAGCAGCTCCGCACGCCCCGCCGGTGGCCGATCCACGTCAAGCTCACGCTGGCGACGAGCGCGGTCCTGCTGCTCGGCGGCGCGGCCGTGTACATCGCGCTCGAGGCGTCCAACCCGACGACCTTCGGCCGCGAAGGAGCCGGGCGCACGGCGTTCCAGGCCCTCTTCCTGTCGACCATGACCCGCTCCGGCGGCTTCTCGCTCGTCGACTTCGACCAGCTGAACGGCTCGAGCCTGCTCGTCACGGACATGCTCATGTTCATCGGCGGCGGGTCGGCCTCGACCGCGGGCGGCATCAAGGTCACGACGCTCGCGGTGCTCTTCCTGGCGGCCGTCGCCGAGGCGCGCGGACGGCAGAGCATGGAGGCGTTCGGCCGCCGCATCCCGAGCGACGTACTGCGTGTGGCCGTCGCCGTCGTCCTCTGGGGCGCCACGATCGTCGCCGTCGCCACGATCGTGCTCCTGCAGATCACCCACGAGTCCCTCGACCGCGTCCTCTTCGAGGTGATCTCGGCGTTCGCCACGTGTGGGTTGTCCTCCGGGGTGTCCGCGTCCCTGCCGGAGTCCGGCAAGTACGTGCTCGCGGCGACGATGTTCCTCGGTCGTGTCGGTACAGTGACCATCGCCGCTGCACTGGCCGCCAGCCAGAGCCGGCAACTGTTCCGTCGCCCCGAGGAGAGGCCGATCGTTGGCTGACCGCAACCGCCCGCACCCGCTCGGCGCCGTGAGCCACGACGCCCCCGTGCTCGTCATCGGCCTCGGCCGGTTCGGTGCCGCCACCGCCGGACAGCTCGAGCGCCAGGACCGCGAGGTCCTGGTCGTCGACACCGACGCCGGACTCGTCCAGAAGTGGTCGGACCGGGTCACGCACGCGGTGCAGGCGGACGCGACCGACATCGACGCGCTGCGGCAGATCGGTGCGCAGGACTTCCCGATCGCGGTCGTCGGCACCGGCAGCGACCTCGAGTCGAGCGTCCTGATCACCGCGAACCTCGTCGACCTCGGCATCCCGCAGATCTGGGCGAAGGCGATCAGCCGTTCGCACGGCACGATCCTGTCCCGGATCGGCGCGAACCACGTCGTCTACCCGGAGCGCGAGGCGGGTGAGCGCACGGCGCACCTGGTGTCCGGCCGGATGCTCGATTTCATCGAGTTCGACGACGACTTCGCCGTCGTCAAGATGTTCCCGCCCGCGTCGGTGCGTGGCAAGGACCTCGCCACCACCGTCATCCGCACGCGCTTCGGTCTGACGGTGCTCGGCATCAAGACCCCGGGCGAGGCGTTCGTGCCGGCGACCCCGGAGAGCGTGATCGGGGAGAACGACGTCATCATCGTCTCCGGGACGGAGCGCGCGCTGGAGCGCTTCGCCGCCCTGGAGTGACCCCCTGACGGCCGGGAGGCGCGGTGCGGCCCCGCACCGCGCCTCCCGGCCGTCGACCGGTCACGTCGCGGACGGGACCCCATCCCGCAGCGCGCGGAAGAGCCGTGTCAGACCGGCACGGTGGGCTGCGACGACGGTGTCGTCGTCCTCGCCGTCGAGGACGGCCTCGGCCGTCCGGACGAAGACGGTGGCGTAGCCCGCGACGAAGAGCGCCGCGAGGAGCCGGTCACCGACGGCCTCCCCGAGCGCGCGCTGCCCGTCGGCTACCAGTTCGAGCGCCCGCGACCGCAGTGCCGGCGAGTCCGCGACGGTCCGGAAGAACCGTCTGGCGCCGGGAGCGAGTCCCGAGACGGGCGCGCGCTCGTCCGCGACGCGGAGCGTCAGCGCCTCGAGCGTGTCGAGCACGTCGTCGTGTGCGACGCCCTCGACCGCGGCGACGAACAGCGCGACCGTCTCGGCGGAGCGGTCGAGGAAGAGGTCCTCCTTGCGCGGGAAGTGCTTGAACACCGTGACGCTCGACACCCCGGCGGCCGATGCGACCTGGGCGACGGTGACGCCGTCGAACCCGTGCTCCGCGAACATGCCGGACGCGGTCTCGGCGATCCGGGCCCGGGTCTCCGGTCCCCCGCGGGGCGCGCTCCTGGGCATGCGGACTCCTTGCTTGTTGACTGACTGAGTTGAGTGACTTAACTTAGACGCATGAACGCCGGTCGCCTCCACTCTCCCCGATCCCTGCGCGGATCGCGTGTCGCCCTCGCCGGGCTCGCCGCGGTCTTCCTGTTCGAGATGCTCGACAACTCCGTCCTGAACGTCGCCCTCCCCACGATCTCTCGCGAGCTGCACACCGGAGCCACGGGACTGCAGTGGGTCACGACGGCGTACTCACTCGTCTTCGGTGGTCTGATGCTCGCCGCCGGTGCCGTCGCCGACCGGTACGGCCGGCGACGGGTGATGCTCACCGGGCTCGTCCTCCTCGGCCTCGCGAGCCTCGCGACCGCGTTCGTGACGACCGTCGGCGGGCTCGTCGCCGTCCGGGTCGCGACCGGGATCGCGGCCGCGATGACGACCCCCGGCTCGATGGCCCTCGCGTTCCGGCTCTTCGACGACGACGAGCGGCGGGTCCGCGCGATCACGGTCATCTCCACCGTGGGGCTCGTCGGGCTCGCCGTCGGCCCCACGGTCGGTGGGCTCGTCCTCGCCGTCTGGCCGTGGCAGGTGCTCCTGCTCGTCAACGTGCCGATCGCGGCGCTGGCCTTCATCGGGATCCGGCTCGGCGTCGCCGCGGACGACCCGGGCGGGCTGCACCGGGCCCCCGTCGACTGGACGTCCGCGGTGCTCGGGACGGCGACGATCGTCCTCGCCCTCGTCGCGCCGACGCGCTTCGTCGACGGCGGGCCCTCCGACGGGACGGCGTGGGCGGCCACGGTCGGCGCCCTCGGCTGCGGTGCGTGGTTCGCGGCCCGGCAGCGCCGCGCGGCGCACCCGCTGCTCGACCTCGCGCTCGTCGCCCGGCCGCTGGTGTCGAGTGGCCTCGCGTACAAGGCCGCCACGGGCATCGCGGTCGCCGGGCTCGGGTACCTGGTGACCCTGCACCTCCAGCTGGCGTGGGGGTGGCCGCCGGCCCTCGCCGCGCTCGGCATGCTGCCGCAGGTCGCCGTGCTCGTGGCCGGCAGCGCGTTCGTCGGGCCGTTCGTCCGTCGGGTCGGCCTCGGGCACGCCGCCTGGTCGAGCGCGGCCGCGGTGGTCGTGGGACTCGCGGTGTACACGCTGCTCGGGCCGCTCGGCTACGGGTGGATCGCCCTCGCACTCGTGCTCGTCGCCGCGGGCATGCGGGTCGTCGGGGTCGTCGCCGGCACGAACGTCCTCGGCGGTCTGCCCGGGGACCGCACGACCATCGGCGCGGCCCTGGTGGACACGTCGTCCGAGGTCGCCTCCGCCGTCGGTGTCGCGATCGCCGGGACGGTGCTCGGCGCGGTGTTCACCGGGTCGCTCACCGCGACGCCGTGGAGCAACGCGCAGAGCGCCGCGTTCGACCACGCGGTGACGATCGGCGGGTCGCTCCTGACCGTGCTCGCGGGCGGCCTCGTCGCCTGGGCGATGGTCCGGGCCCGGCGCGCGCTGCCGACCGTGCCGTCCCCGGCTGCCGAGGTCGTGGTTCCGGAGCGCCGGGCCCCGGACCACCAGCCCGCGGGTCGCTGACCCTCGGACCAGCAGCCCGCGGGCCGACGTCCCGTCGGGCGGCGGCCCGCCGGACGCTGGCTGTTGGTCGGCGGCCCGTCGACCGCTAGCCCTCGGAGAGTTCCTCGGCGCGGGCGATCGCGGCGCGCGACGCCCGCTCGAACGTCCCGGCGAGGTCGGCCTCCTGCAGCACCGCGACGGCGCGTTCGGTGGTGCCCTTCGGGCTCGTGACGGCCTTCCGCAGCACGGTCGGCTCCTTGCCGGACGCGGCGAGGAGTTCCACCGCCCCTCGCAGCGTGCCCTGGACCATCGCCTCGGCCTGCTCGGCCGTGAACCCGAGGGACTCGGCGGCCTGCTGCCACTGCTCGACGAGGAGGAAGACGTAGGCGGGACCCGACCCGGACACGGCGGAGAGGGCGTCGAGCTGCGACTCCGGCACCTCGATCACCACGCCGGAGACGTCGAACACCGACGAGGCGAGCGCGACGGCCTCGGCGTCGGCGGACGGGCCGGCGCTGATCCCGGTCACCCCGCGGCCGACGCCGATCGGGGTGTTCGGGAGCGCCCGGACCACGCGGACCCCGGCCGGCACCCGCGCCTCCATGCTGGCGGTCGTGGTCCCGACGGCGACGCTCACGACGACCGTCCCTGGTGCGAGGTCGGCCGACACCTCGTCGAGCAGTTCCCCGATCGCGTAGGGCTTCACCCCGAGCACGACGAGCGACGCGCCACGGACCGCGGCACGGTTCGCGTCGGGGTCGGTGTCGGTCGCGGTCGCGTCGAGGCCACGCTCCCGGTGCGCCGCGGCCGAGGACTCCGACTTCGTGGTCAGGGTCACGGTGGCGGGGTCCAGACCGGCAGCGAGCAGCCCGTCGAGGACCGCGCCGGACATGGAGCCGACGCCGAGCAGAGCGGTGCGAGGCAGTTCGATCGTCATGCCCCAGACCCTACCGAGCGCCCTCGCCTAGGATCGTCTTCCAGGTCGGGAGAAGGGACAGCTGTGAGCGCTTCAGGAGGCACGAAGGCGATCCTCGCCGCGCTCGGCGCGAACGTCGGCATCGCGATCGTGAAGTTCGTCGCCGCGGCGATCAGCGGATCGGCGTCGATGCTCGCCGAGGGCGTCCACTCACTCGCCGACTCCGCGAACCAGCTCCTCCTGCTCCTGGGCGGCCGCCGCGCCCGCCGTGCCGCCGACGAAGAACACCCGTTCGGCTACGGACGCGAGCGGTACGTCTACGCCTTCGTCGTCTCGATCATCCTGTTCTCGGTCGGCGGCGTGTTCTCGCTCTACGAGGGCATCGAGAAGGCCACCCACCCGCACCCGCTCGAGAACTGGTGGCTGCCGGTGGTGGTGCTCGTCATCGCGATCGGGCTCGAGGGCTTCTCCCTCCGCACCGCGCTCCGGGAAGCCCGACCGCAGAAGGGCCGGCAGAGCTGGGTGCAGTTCGTCCGACGTGCCAAGGCACCGGAGCTCCCCGTCGTCATGCTCGAGGACACCGCGGCCCTGCTCGGCCTCGTCTTCGCACTGTTCGGCGTCGGCCTCACCGCCATCACCGGCAACGGGCTGTTCGACGCGATCGGCACGATGCTCATCGCCGCGCTGCTCATCGCCGTCGCGGTCGTGCTCGGCATCGAGACGAAGAGCCTGCTCGTCGGCGAGGGCGCCACCGCCGCCGACGTCGAACGCATCAAGCACGCGGTGCTCGACGGTCCCGAGGTCGACTCGATCATCCACATCAAGACCCTGTACCTCGGCCCCGACGAGCTCATGGTCGGCGTCAAGGTCGCGGTCGACGGCGACCGACGACTGGGCGACGTGGCGGCCGGCATCGACACGGTCGAGCACCGGGTGCGGCAGGCCGTGCCGATCGCCCGGGTGATCTACGTCGAGCCCGACGTCCTCCGGACCGGACCCCGGCCGCCCACCGAGGCGATCGTCATCCGCGCCGCGGACTAAGGGGAACCTTGCTGGCGGGCACCGGGACCGGTCATCCACGATGGTGACATGTCGGCGCTCTTCAACATCCTGCTCATCCTGCACTTCCTCGGCCTCGCGGCCGTCATCGGGGCGTTCCTCGTGCAGGTGCGGCGCAAGGGCGGCTTCCAGACCGCCTGGCCGATCACCGGGCTCATCGTGCAGCTCGTCACCGGCCTCGGGATGATGGGGATCATCGACGCCACCCAGGACGGCGGCGCGAACCACGCCAAGCTCGGCGTGAAGCTCGTCATCGCCGCCGTCGCCCTGGTGCTCGCGTTCGTCGCCCGTGCCCGCCAGAAGCGGGCGGACGCCGGCGCGGCGAAGGCGAAGGCCGCGCTGCCGTTCTTCCACTCCGCCGGCGCGCTCGCGATCGTCAACGTGCTGATCGCGGTGCTCTGGAGCTGAGTCGCCGCCGGGCTGCGCCCCGGCCCCTCCGGCCCACCGTGCCTCCGCCCGGTCAGCGGCGCGCCGCGAAGAACGCGTCGAGCAGCGCGGCGCACTCCCCCTCGAGCACGCCGCCGATGACCTCGGACCGGTGCGGGAGCCGGCGGTCCCTCGCGATGTCGTAGACGCTCCCGCTCGCGCCGGCCTTCGGGTCCCACGCACCGAACACGATCCGCGGCACCCGGGACGCCATCACCGCGCCGGCGCACATCGGGCACGGCTCGAGCGTCACCACCAGGGTGTGCTCCTCCAGGTGCCAGTCGCCGACCGCCGCCGCGGCTGCCCGCAGGGCGAGGACCTCGGCGTGCGCCGTCGGGTCCTGCCGCGCCTCGCGCTCGTTCCGCCCGACGGCGACCACCGTGCCGTCGCGGTCGAGCACGACGGCGCCGACGGGGACGTCCCCGGTCGCGAGGCAGGCGCGCGCCTCGTCGAGCGCGCGCTCCATCGCCGGGACGAACGGGCGGGCGGCGGGTGCTTCCACAGGGACCTCCTGGCGGTCGGCAGCACGGTAGGCTCGACCCTATGCGAGTCCACGTCGCCGACCACCCGCTCATCACCCACAAGCTCTCGGTGCTCCGCGACCGGACCACTCCCTCCCCCACGTTCCGCGCCCTCACCGAGGAGCTCGTCACGCTCCTCGCGTACGAGGCGACGCGCAACGTCCGGGTCACCGCGACCCCGATCGACACCCCGGTGGCGCACACCATGGGCGTCTCCATCGCGAAGCCCCGCCCGCTCGTCGTGCCGATCCTGCGTGCCGGACTCGGCATGCTCGAGGGCATGGTCAAGCTCGTCCCGACGGCCGAGGTCGGCTTCCTCGGCATGGCGCGCAACGAGGAGACCCTCGAGCCGCAGACCTACGCCGAGCGCCTGCCCGACGACCTGTCCGGCCGGCAGTGCTTCGTGCTCGACCCGATGCTCGCGACCGGCGGCACCCTCGCGGCCGCGATCGACTTCCTGTTCGACCGCGGCGCCGAAGAGGTCACGTGCGTCTGCATCCTCGGCGCCCCCGAGGGGCTCGCCGCGGTCGAGGCCGCCGTCGGCGACCGCAACGTCTCGATCGTGCTCGGCGCGCTCGACGAGAAGCTCGACGAGAACGGCTACATCGTGCCGGGCCTCGGTGACGCGGGCGACCGCCTCTACGGTCTCGCCGAGTAGACGCGACCACCACCGGACAGGAGGCGCGGTGCCGGCTGGCACCGCGCCTCCTGTCTGTCTTCCCCGTGCGTTCGCAGAACGCACCGTCCGCGCGGACGGTTGACACGACGTTGGTATCCCACCGATACTCGTCCCATGACTGCAACCGTGTCCACCCGCGTCCTCTCCGAGGCACTGGGGACCGCCGGCATGATGATGCCGGCCATGGCCGTCATGCGTTGTCGAATGTGTGCCTGATCAGCACCCGTTCCAGCCGGATCCCCCGCGACACCACCCCCGTCGCGCGAGCGTGATCCCAGGGTGACGACCACGTCGACGACACGCACCACGTCACGAGGTCCGTCCCCGTACCCCCGGGTCGGCCCCGGTCCGCAGCAGGACCGCAGGGCACCACGGCACTCGCCGTACCCGGACCGACGCATTCGACACGGCCGCGGCACACCTCGACACCGCAGCCACATCGCCCGGAGAACCGCCATGTCGCTCACCATCGCCCAGCCCCGCACCACCCTCCGCACCGCAGCCCCCGCGCCGACCGACCTCGGTACCGTCACCCCGCTCCGTCCGCGTCGCCAGCCCGCCGCCCCGCCCGTCGCCGCCGGCGTGCCGACGAGCCCGGTCGTCGCCCCGCAGCGCAACCGCGCCCTGCCCGAGGGAACCGAGGCCCGTGGCTTCGCCCTGTACGTGGGCATCGACGAGGCGAAGGCCGCCGCGGCCGGCACGACGCTCGCCGCGGTCGTCGAGCAGCTCAAGGCCCTCACCGCGCAGCTCGTGCCGACGTCCGAGACCTACGCCGCGGTGGCCGTCGCCGCCGAGGGCTCCGGCGGCCGTGACGTCGACGTCGTGCGGCTCGCCCTGCAGGACCGCTCCGCCGTGGCCGCCCGCAAGCAGGCGGAGAAGCCCGAGCCCGAGGAGACCGGCGTCGTCATCGACATCTCCCGCAAGCGCGTCACCCTCGACGGCGAGGCCGCGCCCCTGACCTACAAGGAGTTCGAGCTCCTGCAGTTCCTCGTGCTGCGCGAGGGCCAGACGGTGGACCGCTCGGCGATCATCGACGGGCTCTGGTCCGACGGCGAGGACGAGACCCCGAACGAGCGGACGATCGACGTGCACGTCCGACGGCTCCGGTCGAAGCTCGGCGCCTTCGAGGAGATCGTCCGCACCGTGCGCGGGGTGGGCTACCGCTTCGACCGGCACGCGGACGTCGCGGTGCGCTACGCCTCGACGCCGTCGCCCGACCTCTTCTGATCCTGATCGCTGCTTCTTGGTGAACTCGCAGCGAACGACCGCCGCGTCCGCTAGCGCGCCGTTACCCGTTCGTTATACAGTCATCCCTGCAGGCAGTGTTTGCTGTGGCACCGCCTGTGGAATGTGATTGCAGGACACTCTTGGTGCAAGGGAGAGGGCCGTCCGCCGGGCAACCGGTGGGCGGCCCTCGTGCGTTGGCGGAACTGCGCCGTCCTGCAAGGGAGAGGGCCGTCCGCCGGGCAACCGGCGGGCGGCCCTCGTGCGTTGCGGGGGACACGGATGCGCGTCAGCGGCATCCGGTGTCCGAGGCCGTCGGTAGTGTGGCATGACCGTACGACCAGAGGGAGCGGGACCGTGAACGAGCCACGCCGCAGCGAGAAGGCGACCGCCGTCGCCGCCTGGGAAGCGCTCTTCCGCGCACAGGTGACCGTCATGCGGGCACTCAACGCCGACTTCCCCGGCGGCGAGATCTCGTTCAACGAGTACGACGTCTGCTTCAACCTCTCCACCCAGCCCGGGCGACGCTGCCGGATGCGGGAACTGACCAGCCACCTGCTGCTCACCCAGCCGAGCGTCAGCCGCCTGGTCGACCGGCTCACCGCCCGCGGCATCGTCGAGAAGCAGCCCGACCCCGCCGATGCCCGCGGGGTCATCGTCGCCCTCACCCCGCACGGCTTCGACGTCTACCGGGCGGTCGCCGTCCAGCACGCGCAGACCATCGTCGACCAGGTCGGTGCCGGGCTCGACGAAGCCGAGCTCCGGACACTCACCGAACTCTGCACGAAGCTCCGCACCGCCGCCGGGGCGTCGACGTCCCGTCGCGGCCCCCGGACGATGTCCGACGTCGACGTGGCGGCACGGTGACCGGCGCCCTGGTCTGGCTCCGCGACGACCTCCGTCTCGCGGACAACCCGGCCCTCCGTGCCGCGATCGACCACGGCGGCGCGGTCACCGTCGTGTACGTCCTCGACGAGGAGTCCGCCGGCATCCGCCCGATCGGTGCGGCGGCCCGGTGGTGGCTGCACCACTCCCTCACCGCGCTCGACGCCGAGCTCCGCGACCGTGGGTCACGACTCGTCCTCCGCCGCGGGCCCGCGGCCGACGTCGTCCACGCGCTGGTGTCCGACACCGGCGCCGACGCGGTGTTCTGGAACCGACGCTACGGCCGGGCCGAACGGGACCTCGACGCGGGGATCAAGTCGGCCCTCACCGACGCGGGGACCGAGGCGCACAGCTTCGCCGCGGCCCTGCTCTGGGAACCGTGGACCGTCCTCACCGGTCAGGGCGAGCCGTACAAGGTGTTCACGCCGTTCTGGCGTGCGGCCCAGGCCATGCCGGAACCCCGCCACCCCCTGCCGAAGCCGCGGGACCTGCCGGCACCCGCCGACACGGCGAGCGACGACCTCGACGACTGAGGGCTGCTGCCGACCCACCCGGACTGGGCCGGCGGACTCCGTGATGCCTGGGAACCCGGCGAACGGGGTGCGCACCGGCGACTCGAGCACTTCGTGACCCACGCGCTCGAGGACTACGACCAGCGGGACGAACCCGCGATGGCAGCGACGAGCGACCTCTCCCCGCACCTGCGCTGGGGCGAGGTCAGCCCCTACCAGGTCTGGCACCGCCTGCACGGCGAGCTCGAGCCCGAGCAGCGGAAGAACGCGTCGGCGTTCCTCCGGCAGCTCGCGTGGCGCGAGTTCAACTGGCACGAGTACTTCCACTGCGAGGACATCACCTCGGTGAACGTCCGACGCGAGTTCGACGCGTTCCCGTGGCGGGACGCACCCGACGCCGAGGTCGACCGCTGGCGGCACGGCACGACGGGGTTCGACCTCGTCGACGCCGGCATGCGGGAGCTCTGGCACTCGGGCGCGATGCACAACCGTGTCCGCCTCGCGACGGCCAGCTTCCTCGTGAAGAACATGCTGGTCGACTGGCGTGTCGGCGAGCAGTGGTTCTGGGACACCCTGGTGGACGCCGACTCCGCCAACAACGCGGCGAACTGGCAGTGGGTCGCGGGCTCCGGGTTCGACGCGGCACCGTACTTCCGCGTGTTCAACCCGGACCGCCAGCTCGAGCGGTTCGACCCGCACCGTGAGTACGTGCACCGGTGGGTCCCCGCCGACGAAGACCGCCCCGAGCCGATGCTCGACCTCAAGGAGACCCAGCAGCGGGCCCTCGACGCGTACGACCGGATGCGTCGATCGTGAGCGGGATCGACGCGCGGACGATCGCCGAGGTCGACACGCTGTTCCGTGACCGGGTCGAACGGGGCGTCGCGCCCAGCAGTGTCTGGGGCGTGTTCGACCGCGCGGGCCTGGTGGCGTCGGGCGGACACGGCGACCGCGGCGACGGCCTCGCCCCCGACGCGCACACCGTCCACCGGATCGCCTCGTGCACGAAGAGCGTGACGGCGGCGACCCTGCTCGCCCTGGTGGCGGACGGCCGGGTCCGGCTGGACGACCCCATCACCGACTTCGTGCCCGCCTTCGCCGACGTCGCGCTGCCCACCGCCGACTCCCCCGTGCCGACGCTCCGCATGCTCCTGACGATGTCGGGCGGCTTCCCCACCGACGACCCCTGGGCGGACCGGCAGGAGTCCCTCTCCGACGCCGAGTTCGACGACGTCCTCCGCGCCGGCCTGCTGTTCGACTCGGTCCCGGGGACACGGTTCGCCTACTCGAACACCGGGTACGCGCTGCTCGGTCGGGCGATCGCGGTCGTCGCGGGGCGGCCCTTCACCGAGGTCGCGACGGACCTCGTGCTGCGTCCCCTCGGCCTCGGGAAAACCGTCTTCCGCGCCGAGGACGCCCACGGCCACGTGGTCACGGGCGTCCGCCCAGCCAGCGACGGCGCGGGTGTGGGCGACTGGGAGCCGCTGCCGCTGACCGGTCCCGGCGCGTTCTCGTCGATCGGCGGCCTCTTCTCGACGGTCACCGACCTCGCCCGCTGGGGACGCCACCTCGCGTCGGCGTTCTCCGACGACCCGGAGGCCGGACCGGTCTCCCCCGCCGACCGCCGGCTCATGCAGCAGGCGATGCGCGTCGTCCCCGCAGCGGTGGTCCCGACCTCGACCCGTGCGACCGCGTACGGGTTCGGCCTCTTCGTCGAGCAGGACCCGGTGTTCGGCGAACTCGTGTCGCACTCCGGTGGCTACCCGGGGTTCTCGGCGCACATGCGGTGGTCTGCCCGAGACGGCATCGGTGTCGTCGCGTTCGAGAACGCGACGCAGGCGAAGGTCTCGGCTGCCGCCGACCGTGCGCTCGACGTCGTGTTGGCCGCCCGGACGGACGGTTCCTCCGCGCCTGTTCCCGGCACAACCCCGACCGTCCACGCGACGCGGGTGGCGCAGGCGGCCGTGACGCGGCTGCTGGCCGACTGGGACGACGACCTGGCGGACGCGATCTGCACGCCGAACGTGGCGATGGACGTGCCCTACGAACGGCGACGCCGGGTGATCGCGGACGCCGTGGCCCAGGTCGGTGCCGACCTCGGCGCGGCACCGGTGGACGAGCAGTCGTCGGCTCCGTCGCACCTGCGGTGGTGGCTGCCCGGGACGACCGGGCGACTGCGCGTCGAGATCCGGCTGGCGCCCCTCGCGGCCGGGTTGGTGCAGACCCTGGTGGTCCGGGCCGAGCCCAGCGAGCGCTGACCCGCGACGGCCGGAACGCGCCAGCGTGGAACGACGCCGGGACCGGACGTCAGACCGGCGGGCGACCGCCCACGAACCCGAGCGCCCGCGCCGCGACCCGGGTGCCCTCGCGCGCGGCGGCGGCGACCCGCACCGGGTCCGTCGCCCAGGCACGGAGGAACCCAGCCGCGAACGCGTCGCCCGCGCCGAGCGTGTCGACCACCGTCGCCGGCGTGATCGGCACCGGCTGGGGACTCCGCCCGCGCCGACCGAGCAGGACCCCGTCGGTCCCCATCGTGACCACGACGAGCGGCACGTGTTCGGTGAGCACCGCGATCGCCTCGTCGACGGTCGGCGCCCCGGTCAGCGCCGCGGCCTCCTCGGCGCTCGGGAAGAGGGCGTCGAGACCGGACAGGGCCTCGAGGAACTCCGACGGGCCCACGGCGCGCACGACGGCGGCGGACGAGGGGTCGAGCGTCACCCGCGCCGGACCGGACCGGGCCCGGGCGATCAACGCCGCGATCCGGTCGGGTCCGCCGCCGCCGAGCATCGCCGAGCCGGTCAGGTGCACGATGTCGGCCCGAGCGACGAGGTCGAGCGGCAGGTCCTCCGCCGAGAGCACGCCACTGGCCGCGGGGTCGGACATCGCGGTGCGACCGTTCGCATTGCGCACCGACACGACCGCCCCGGTCGCCGTCCGCGCGTCGTAGCGGATGTGCGCCCGCACCCCGGCGTCACCGAGGGAGCGCTCGTGCCGGTAGACGTCGTCGACACCGACCCGGCCGACGAGGTCGACCTCGGCACCGAGCCAACCGAGCCACGTGGCCGCGTTGCCCGCGGCGCCGACCGGGCGGTGACGGATGACCGCTGCCGGATCGTGCGACCCCATGCTCGCCGCGGTGGTCTGGACCAGGACGCCGTCGAGGACGTCGCCGACGACGAGGAAGCGCTTCCCCGCGCCGCGACGACGGCCTGCGACCGCCCGTCCGGCACGGGGTGCCTCGGGCCGTGACGGGGCCGCAGGGCGCTCTGGAGGCATGGACATCGCGCACATCATACGCGAAATCGAGTAAAACTCCGATTATTGACCACGATCGGACATGCAGGGCCCGATCCGCGGCCCTCACGTGGATGGTGCGGTGATATACTCGTGACTCGTATGTGAACTGTCGCGTACTGCCCATCTCGCTCGTTGGAGACGCCATGCCCCGCAAGCCCGACCCGACGCTCAAGCCGGCGATCATCGCGAAGGTGGTCGAGCACCTGCACGACACCAAGCTCGAGGACGTCTCGGTCCGGAGCCTCGGCCGCGTCCTCGGATCGAGCGCGTACCCGATCGTCTACCACTTCGGCTCACGCGACGCGCTCATCGACGCCGTCGTCGACCACCTCTCGGCAGCCGCCACCGACACCACGCTCGACCCCCGCACCGACGACGCCGGTCTGGCCGACCACCTCGTCGCGGTGTTCGGCGGACTCGACGAACCGGACCGGTCGCTCGCCGCACGGCTGACCTTCGAACTCGGCGCGGTCGAGTCGCTCGACGGACGCGATCACCAGCACCGGCTGCACCGCGCGCAGGTCGCCGCCATCGCCGCCTGGTGCGTTGAGCACGGCTTCGACGGCACCGACGCCGAGCACGCGGCGCAGAGCGCCGTCCTCGCCGCACGGGGCGTGCAGTGGGGCACGCTCGTCGACCCGGAACACACCGCGTCCGACGCCGCGCTGCGCGCGATCGCCCACGAGCTGGTCGCACGAACGCAGTTCCAGCCGGCCTGATCGGTCGACGGCACCGACGACGGACGGGAGGCGCGGTGCCAGCCGGCACCGCGCCTCCCGTCCGTCACCGGGTCACCATCGTGACCCGCCCCGTCCGCTTCAGAGCGTGACGAAGCGCTGCGACTTCGCGTTCGCGAAGCGCGCGGCGACGTTCTCCCAGTCGACGATGTTCCAGACGGCCTTGACGTAGTCCGCCTTGACGTTGAGGTAGTCGAGGTAGAACGCGTGCTCCCACATGTCGAGCATGAAGATCGGCACGAGACCGAAGGGCACGTTGGCCTGCTGGTCGAAGAGCTGGAAGGTCGTGAGCTTCTGCCCGACGGTGTCCCAGGCGAGGACGGACCAGCCGGAACCCTGGATGCCCGTGGCGACGGCGGTGAACTGGGCCTGGAACTTCTCGAACGAGCCGAAGAACTCGTCGATCGCGGCGGCGAGCTCGCCCTCGGGGACCTTGGTGTCCGGGCCGAGGTTCGTCCAGAAGATCGAGTGGTTGACGTGGCCACCGAGGTTGAACGCGAGGTCCTTCTCGAGCTTGTTCACGTTCGCGAGGTTGCCCGACTCACGGGCCTCGGCGAGCTGCTCGAGCGCGGTGTTGGCACCCGTCACGTAGGTCTGGTGGTGCTTGTCGTGGTGCAGCTGCATGATCTTGCCGCTGATGTGCGGCTCGAGTGCGGCGTAGTCGTACGGCAGCTCCGGCAGGGTGTACTCAGCCATGTGAGTTCCTTTCGATCAGTGGTGTGCGGATGGTGCTCCGCGGCTCACGAGAGCCGGGAACGATCGGTGAGGGAGTGGAATTCCCGGTTGTGGTAGACCAGCGGCTCGCCCCGCTCGAGGCCGACGACGATGTCGAGGACCTCGGCGACGACGACGGTCGACGAGCCGATCGGCGTGGTCGACAGCGGTCGGCAGCGCAGGGCGCTCGCGGCACTCGGCAGGTAGCGGTCGCCGGACGGCAGGGTGCCCCAGATCGGGTCGTCGGCCGCCGGGCTGCCGGTGGAGGCGAAGCGACGGGCGAGGCCGACGCCGAGCGAGTCGACGAGGTGCACGACGAAGATCGGCGCCCCCAGCACGACACCGGCCGACCCGGAGTTGGTGGACAGCGAGAACACGAGGACCGGCGGGTCGATCGCGACGCTCGCGACACTCGACGCGGTGAGGCCCGTCGGGCCGTCGGGGCCTTCGGCGGTGATGACGGCGACACCGGCAGGGTGTCCACGGAAGGCGGCCTTGTAGGCGTCCGCGATGGTCGCCGGGGCTTCGTCGGGCATGGGAGTCGTCGTCGTTCCTTCGCTGGGGATGGCCGCGGCTGCGCGACCACGTCCCAACGTATGACCTCAACCAAGGTTGAGGTCAACGATTCCCAGGTTCGTCCGATCCCGGGCGTGCCGTGTGACCCCGCGTGACGTGACGATCGGCACCGCGAGCGCGACGTGGTGAGCAGGAATGGTCGGGTCGCTCGCGGGGACCCGACCATTCCTGCTCACCAAGCGCGGCTGCTCACCGAGCGCGGCGGCGCGGGGCTACCGGCGCTTCAGCATCACGACCGCACCGGCGGCCGCGACGACCATCAGGAGCGCCGCGACGCCGGCCGTGACCGTGACGCCGGAGTCGAACGCGGCCCGCGCGGACTCCAGCAGCGCCTGCCCCGCCGACCCGCCGAGGGACGACGCCGCCGACACCGCGCCGCCGAGGGTCTCCTGCGCGGCGGTGTGCGCCGACGACGACAGGCCGTCCGGCACCACGACGTGCGCGCGGTAGGCGGTGGCGAGGATCGTCCCGAGCACCGCCGTCCCGAGCACGGCACCGATCTCGTACGCCGTCTCGGACATCGCCGAGGCCGCACCGGCCTTGTCCGCCGGAGCCGTCGAGATGATGAGGTCGTTCGTCACGGTCTCGGAGGCACCGATCCCGATGCCGAGCAGGACGAACGCGAACGCCAGGGCCACGATCGAGGCGTGGTGCCCGAGGGCCGCGACCATGGCGTACGCGGCCGCCGAGAACAGCAGCGACACCGCGACGACCCAGCGCGGAGCGACCCGCGCGACGATCGGCACGACCGCGAGCCCGGCGACGATCGTGAGGACCGATCCCGGGACGAGCACGATGCCGGAGGCGAACGGGTCGAGCCCGGCGACGAGCTGCAGGTGCTGGGCGATGAAGAACAGGAACCCGGTCAGCGAGAACATCGCCGTCATGTTCATGAGCACGCTGCCCGTGAACGCGGTGCTCCGGAACAGTCGGAGGTCGAGCATCGGGGTCCGTGAACGGAGCTGTCGACGCACGAACGCGATGCCGCACAGCACGCCGACGGCGAGCATCGCGATCGCGAAGCCCCGCTCCTCGGGGTGCACGACGGACTTGATGGCCCAGGCGATCGGGGCGAGGGCACCGAGCGACAGGAACATGCTCGGCACGTCGACCGGCCCCGGGTTCGGGTCGCGGGACTCGGGGACGCAGAACGGCACGGCGACGAGCATCACGACGAGGATCGGCACCGCGACGAGGAACACCGCGCCCCAGTGGAAGTGCGCGAGGAGGGCGCCGCCGACGAGCGGTCCGAGCGCGTTGCCCGCCGCGAACATGGTCGACCAGACGGCCAGCGCCATCCGCCGCTCCCCTGCGTGCACGAAGACGTTGCGGATGATCGACAGGGTCGCCGGCATGAGCATCGCGCCGAAGACACCCATCACGATGCGGGCGGCGACGAGCATCCAGGCGTCGGTCGCGAAGGCCGCGGCGACGGAGAACAGCGCGAAGCCGCTGGCGCCGATGACGAGGATCCGGCGACGCCCGATGCGGTCGCCGATGCTGCCCATCACGACGAGGAGTCCGGCGAGGACCAGCGGGTACGCGTCGACGATCCAGAGCTGCGTCGTGGCGTCCGGGTTGAGGGCGCGGGAGATCGACGGCAGCGCGAAGCTCAGGATGGTGTTGTCCACCGAGATGAGGAGGACGGGCATCATGAGCACCGCGAGGGCGGCGAACCGGCGGGTGCGGCTGCCGGTGACGGCGGTGGCGACGGGGCTGGTGAGCAGGGCGGACACGGTGACTCCAGGGACTTCGAGCCGGACCAGGTCGACGGCGGTACTGACGAACGGACCGGACGGGGCGCGGTGTGGACACGCGTCGCGTCAGGACTCCGTTAGTGTACCGTCTGGACGGTGTTGGTTGCAAATGCAACTGACCGCCGGACAGGAGGGACGGTGCGGGCCCGCACCGCGCCTCCTGCCCGTCGCTGGTCGCGTTCGGGTCGGGGCCCGGTCGTCAGGCCGACTCGCGCAGGAGCAGCCGGTGCCGGACCGTGCGCTGCACCGCGTCACCCTGACGCGGCAGCTCGCCGGCGAGCATCCCGAGGGCGAGGTCGAGCGCCTCGCGCGCGACCGCGTCGAGGTCGACGGCCAGGGTGCTGAGGGTCGGAGACACGAGCGAGCCGAGCGGCAGGCCGTCCACCCCCACGACGCGCACGTCTCCGGGGACGTCGACGCCGGCTCGCCGGCACGCCTGCAGCACGCCGAGGGCCATGACGTCGTTGAAGGCGAGGATCGCGTCCTGCCGCCGCCGGCGCGCGAGGATCCGGGTGGTCTCCTCGGCACCGCACTCCGCCGTGCCGTGGTCGGCGTGCACGAGCTCGGGGAGGTACCCGCGCCGCTCCAGGGCGTCCATCATGAGGGTCCCGCGGACGCTCGCGTGCCCCGGCGACGAGTTGTCGAGCACCACCGGGTGCCGGACGCCGGTGGCGACCAGGTGGTCGGCGAGGACCTCGATCGCGTCGGCGGGGTCGATCCAGACGGCGCCCGTCGCGGGCTCGGAGTAGGGGTCGAGCTCGACCATGGGTACGCTGCCGAGGAGCTCCCGCCAGCGCTCGCGCCGCGAACCGAGGTACCCGATGACGACGTCGGTCTGCGCGCCGAGCGCCTGCACCATCCGGTCGGCGTCGCTCGCCAGGTCGACGTCGGCGAGCATGACGTTCCAGCCCTGCTCGGCGGCGAGCCGGAACACGGCCGAGGCGAGCTGCGGGGTGTACGGGTTGCGCAGGTCGTTCACGACGAGCCCGAGCTGGTGGTCGCCGCCGGTGACGAGTCCGCGGCCGAAGCGGGACGGCCGGTAGTCCAGCGCCTCGGCGGCGGCGAGCACGCGCTCCTTCGTCGCCGCGCTGATGCCGGACATGCCGTTCATCGCGCGGGTGACCGTCTGCCGGGACACCCCGGCGGCCGCGGCGACGTCGATGATCGTCGCCCGGCCACCGGGTGCGGGAACGGGTTCGGTCAGTCGCGGAGGTCCAGCCATGCCACCTGTTCCGGAGTGAGGTCGACGGAGAGGCCGGTCATGGACGACCGGGCTTCCGCGATCGTACGCGGTCCGAAGAGCGGGAAGGTGGGGAAGGGCTGGTGCAGGACGTACGCGAGGGCGATCGCCGTCGCCGGCACCCCGAACCGCTCACCGAGCTCCGACGCACGACGGAGCCGCTCGAAGTTCTCGTCGCTGTAGTAGCAGCGCACGAGCTCGGCGTCGCTCGTGTCCTCCGGCTTCGCACGGCCCGTGAAGAACCCACGCGCCTGCGAGGACCACGGCAGCAGCGGCACCTGACGCTCCTCGAGCCACTGCTTCGACGCCGCGTCCGTCGCGTGGCGGCACCCGGCCCACGGGACGTCGTACGCCTCGGCCAGCCCGAAGTGGTTGCTGAGGACCTCGAACTCGTGCCTGCCGTTCGCCCGGGCGTAGGCGTTCGCCTCGTCGAAGCGCGCAGGTGTCCAGTTCGACCCGCCGTACACGCGGATGCGTCCGGCGCGACGGTGCTCGTCGAGGACGTCGACGAACTCCCCCACCGGGATGTCCTCGTCGTCGCGGTGCATCATGTAGATGTCCGCGTAGTCGGTGCCCTGACGCTCGAGGCTCTCGAGCAGCTGGCGGCTGAGCGACTCCGGGTCGCAGAACGGCGTGTGCGCGCCCTTGGTGATCACGACGACGTCCTCGCGGACACCACGGTTCTGGATCCACTTGCCGAGCCGTCCCTCGAGCACACCACCGCCGTAGATGTACCCGGTGTCGAAGACGTTGCCGCCCTGCTCGACGAACAGGTCGAAGATGGCGCTCGCGTGCGCCAGGTCGGGCTGGTTGTCGACGCCCATGACCAGGCGGGACATCCGCTTGCCGACACCGGCGACGTCGCCGTAGCGCATCGGGTTGTCCGCGCGGTCCGGCTCGTGCGCGGCGACCGTGAGCGGACGGCCGCTGACGGTGGGGATGTCGGCGGTCTCGGCCTCGAACGGGAAGCGCAGGCCGATCGCCGCGCGCCACCGGTCGAGGGTGCGCGCGGTGGCGAGGGACTCGTCGAGCGTGAACTCGGGGGCGTCGACGCGACCGGCCGCGAGGGCCGCCGTGGTCGCGTCGGCCTCGAGCGCGTAGGGGCGCGCGCCGGCGAAGGACAGCGTGCGCGGATCCTCGTCCACCGTGCTGACCTCGATGGTGGGGTCGTCGCCGAGGGTCCACGGATCGGTCAGCGTGATCTTCCCGGTGGTGCCGTGCACGACCACGGCGTTGTCGTCCTGCACGCGGACACCCGTGCGGAGGTGGGCCGTGATCCGCCGGTCGCCGACCCCGCGGTAGGTGGCGTCGGCCGTCGTCCACTCGTCGACCCCGGTCGGACCGAGCGTGCCGGTGGCGACGAACTCGACGGGCTCGGCGACGGCCACACCGGTCGCGGCCTGCACGATCGCGGCCGTCATGGTGACCGGGTACCCGCCGACGTCGAGGATCCCGCCGCCGGCCGTGTCGACGTCGAACAGCCGGCCGGACCGGGTGCCCGCGCGGAACGCGAACGAGGCATCGACGTGCGTCACGGTGCCGATCGCGCCCTGGCGGACGAGGTCGAGCAGGGCCGCGGTCTGCGGGTGGAAGCGGTACATGTACGCCTCGAGCAGGGGCAGCCCGGCCTGGCGTGCGGCATCGGCGAGCGCCATCGAGGTGCCGTGGTTCGGCGAGAGCGGCTTCTCGCACAGGACGGCCTTGCCCGCAGCGAGCGCCGCCAGGACGAGGGCGGCGTGGCCGGTGTGGACGGTCGAGACGTAGACCGCGTCGACGCGCGGGTCGGCGAGCACCTCGTCGTAGGACGCCGCGGTGACGTCGGCGAACCCGTGGTCGCCGGCCTCGGCCGCGAACGCGCCCGCACGCTCGGTCGACGAGCTGCCGGCGGCGACGAGGGTGGCGCCGACCGCGCTCGCAGGCAGCTGGGAGAGGAAGCGGCGGGCGATCCCACCGGGGCCGAGGACGGCCCAGCCCGGGGTGTCGTGCTCGCTCGTGGAGCTGCTGCTGGCGGTGGTCGCGGTCTGCGCTGACATGCGGATCCCTATCGTCTCGTGAACCTTCACGGTCCCGACGACCGTACCTGTCAGCCTCCGCCCCTGCAACGATGTGGATGCTTGACACGGCGTGTCGGCCGGGGCATGCTCTGACCACTTCGTGAGCGTTCACGGTCGAGCGCTCCACGGCTGCACCATCTCAACGACGAGAGCAGGTACTCCAGTGACAGCACCAACGCACAGGCTCAGCAGGAGGGGGTTCCTCGCCGGCGCAGGCGCGCTCGGCGCACTCGCCTCCGCGACCCTCCTCGCCGGGTGTTCCACCGGCACCGCCATCTCCAAGGACCCGGACGAACTCGTCCTCTGGTACTGGAACCGGTCCCTCGACCCGAAGTTCCTACAGCAGGCCGCCGGGGGCATCAGCGGCCACGAACCGATGCGGCTCCGGCCGGACCTCATCGGCGGGGCGTCCTACGACACGAAGTTCCGGACCGCGCTCGCCGGCAACGCGTTCATCCCCGATGTCCTCATGGTGAACTCGAACTGCTGGCTCTACTTCCCCGACGAGGACCTCTTCACCGACTTCGCCCCCTCCGCCACCGAGCAGTCCGCCTACTACGACTGGAAGCTCTCGCTCGGCCGGACCCCGTCCGGGCGGCAGTGCTTCTGGCCGGTCGACACCGGTCCCACCGGCTTCTTCTACAACCAGGAGGTCCTGCGGAAGGCCGACCTCCCCACCGACCCGGTTGAGGTGAGCGCGGCGATCCAGACCTGGGCGGACTTCCGGACCTTCGGCAAGCAGATCAAGCAGCAGACCGGCGCCGCGACGATCATCACCGCGACACAGCTCTTCAACCAGTTCGTCTCCGCGAGCCCGACGCGGTACTTCGACCGCGACGACCAGCCGCTCTACCACGACGACGACAGCTCGATCCGGAAGGCGTGGGAGAACGCCGTCGAGTCGATCCACGCCGGCATCACCGCCAACCTGCAGTCCGGCACCGACCAGAACGCCGGATGGGTCGCGGGCCGGGTCGCCGGGCAGATCGAGGGCGCGTGGTGGACGCAGATCATCCACGACACCGCACCGGACCTCTCCGGCAAGTGGCGGATCGCCCGCCAGCCCGAGCGACCCGGGAACAGCGGCGGCTCGTTCCTGGCCGTCCCGAAGTCGTCGAAGGACCCCGAGGCCGCGGTCGCGTTCGCCAAGTGGATCACCCGGCCGGACATCCAGTCCCACACCTACAACGACATCCAGCTCTTCCCGTCGACCCCCGCGTCGTTCGAGAACGGCATCATGCGGAACCCCGGCGAGTTCTTCGGGGACCAGAACCCGCTCGACTTCTTCAGCAAGGCGGCCCCGGAGGTCCCCGTGACGTACATCTCGAACTCCGAGCGGTTCATCGGCGCCTTCGCGACCGAGATCACGAACGTCGAGTCCGCCGGCAAGGACCCGGAGCGCGCCTGGAAGGACGCGCTCGACCAGACCGACCGGGTCCTCGCGAAGCGCGGGGTCGCCGCATGAGCGCCCCGGTCCGCGAGCAGACCGCCACCACCGCGAACCCCGTCGTCGGGGGCGTCCCCACCGCGTCGATCTCGACCGCGGCGACCGGGCACCGGTTCAGCCTGCGCCGCTTCTGGCCGCAGTACGTGGCGATCGCCCCGTTCTACGTGCTCTTCCTCGTGTTCGGCCTGTTCCCGATCGTCTTCTCGATCGTGCTGTCGTTCACCGACTGGGACGGCGTCGGCTCCCCCGCGTTCGTCGGGCTCGCGCAGTACCAGTACCTCGTCAGCGACCCGCGCTTCTGGAACGCCGTCGCGAACACCTTCATCATCTGGATCATCTCGACCGTCCCGATGCTGTTCCTCGCGCTCGTGCTCGCGTTCCTGCTGCACGGCAACATCCGGGCGAAGGGCTTCTACCGGGTCGCGTTCTTCATCCCGAACGTCACGAGCATGGTCGCGATGGCCATCGTGTTCGGCTCGGTGTTCTCGGACGGGTTCGGGCTCGTCAACGCCGCCCTCCGCGCCGTCGGTGCCGATCCGGTCGGCTGGCTGTCGTCGTACTGGGGCATCAAGGTGACCATCGCGGTGATGGTCATCTGGCGGTGGACCGGGTACAACGCGATCATCTACCTCGCCGGGCTGCAGTCGATCTCGACGGAGCTGTACGACGCGGCGAAGGTGGACGGCGCGAACACGTGGCAGATCTTCACGCGGATCACGATCCCGATGCTGCGGCCGGTCATCCTCTTCACGGTGATCACGTCCACGATCGGCGGGCTCGGCCTCTTCACGGAGCCGCAGATCCTGTTCAACGGACAGGCTGTCGGTGGACCGGACGAGGCCGGCATGACGATCGTGCTCTACCAGTACGACCAGGCGTTCAACCAGTTCGACTTTGGGTACGGCTCGGCGATCGCCTGGGTGCTGTTCTTCTTCTCCGTGGTCTTCGCGATCATCAACTGGCGACTGCTCAGTGAACGCGACGGGCTCAAGACCCCTCGGCGACTGCGCACCCCGCGCACCGTCACGACCAGCGCGAAGGGATCCCGCGCATGAGCGCCGACACCGCACCCCGGACCACGAACACCGCCGCCGCCCTCGGGCGACCGAACACGGTCACCGACCGGCCCGACGACCACCGCCGTGGGTTCCGGCACGGCTGGGTCGGACGGCTCGTCACGCACCTGTGCCTCGTCGTCGGCGTCGTGCTGTCGATCTTCCCCTTCTACTGGCTGCTCGTCATGTCGACGTCGTCGAACGCGCAGATCTTCGGCTACCCGCCGTCGCTGTGGTTCAGCGACCACACCATGCAGAACCTCGCCACGGTGTTCAGCAGCGTCGACATGCTCCGGGCGCTCGGCAACACCGTCGTCGTGGCCGGCAGCACCGCGGTCCTCGTGATGCTGTTCGACTCGCTGGCGGCGTTCGCGTTCGCGAAGTACGAGTTCCCGTTCAAGCGCTCCCTGTTCACCGTGATGCTGGCGACGTTCCTCGTCCCCGGCAGCCTGTCGCTCGTGCCGAGCTTCGTGCTCATGGCGAACCTCGGCTGGATCGGCGGACTCCAGGCGCTCATCGTCCCCGGGGCGGCGAACGCGTTCGGCATCTTCCTCCTCCGCCAGTTCGCGACGGGGTCCATCCCGAACGAGGTGATCGACTCCGCCCGCGTGGACGGCGCCGGGTTCTTCCGGACCTGGTGGTCGATCGCGGTGCCCATGCTCCGCGGCGGCCTGGCCTTCCTCGGCATCTTCACCTTCATCACGGCGTGGAACGACTACGTGTGGCCGCTCATCGTGCTGATCGACCCGAAGGGCCAGACGCTGCAGGTGGCGCTCGCCTCGCTGAGCTCGGTGAACGCGACCGACCTCGGCTCGGTGATGGCCGGCGCGGTGATCAGCGTGTTCCCGCTCATCGGGGTGTTCATCATCGGCTCGAGGCACTTCATCGCGAACATCGCGGCGGGGGCGCTGAAGGGCTGACCAGACCCGCAGGCGCCGCGGAGGATGGCCCGCGGCGCCTGCGCACCCGTGCGCTGCACACGCGTCGCGCGCGTCCCATGGCAGACTTCCGGCATGGCAAGCGCCCGCGATCGTGTCCTGGACAGCTTCGTCGCCATCGTGTGCGAGGAAGGAGAGCGTCCGGCGACCCTCGACGCCGTGGCCGCCCGGGCCGGGGTCTCCAAGGGTGGACTGCTCTACCACTTCGGCTCGAAGGCCGCCCTGGTCGAGGGCCTGTGCGAGCGCCTGTCCGACCTCTCCGCCATCGACGTCGACCGCATGCGTGACGCCGAGGACGGGGCCGCCCGTTACTTCGTCCGGAACTGCCAGTTCGTCGGCAGCGAGCTCGACCTCGCCCTCCTCGCCGCGAGCCGCCTGCAGCAGGCCGGCTACGAGGAGGCCGGCCGGACCCTCGACGACACCGAGAACGCCTGGCTGGCGACGCTCGTCGACTCGCTCGGGGACGCACCCACCGCGCAGGCGATCAAGCTCCTCGGCGACGGGCTGTACCACGCGGCGTCGCTCGGGGCCGCGAGCGACGTGCGACCGGACCGCGCATCGGTGGACATGGAGTCGCTCCTCGCCGTCGTCGACCGCCTGATCGCCACCCGTCCCGGCGCGTGAACCGCGATCCCCGCTCCTGGGGATAGACTGGGTCCGATCCACCCGCCTGATTCCGGAGGTACCACTGTGGGCCGCGTCATCGCCGCTGTTTTCTCGATCCTGCTGCTGCTGGTTTCGATGTACCTGTTCGGCTTCGCGTTCCAGGTGAGCTCGGGTCAGGCGTTCATCTTCATGGGCGGCGTCCTGCTCATGTGCCTCTCCTTCTTCCTGCCGATCCACGTGTTCGGCAAGCGGTAGCCAGCACCACCGCACACGCACGGCCCCGCACCTCTCGAGGTGCGGGGCCGTTCGTCGTCCAGGCGTGCAGCGTCGAACCAGGTTTCCGACATCGCACCGGGCGCGACCCGCTGTTCGATGTCGGAAACGTGGTTCGATAACCCACCGGCGGGGGGCCAGGAGGCGCGGGTCGGCTACGCGAGCACGCGCAGCCGGCGCAGGGTCACCGCCGTCGACACGGCGGCGTGCACGGCCTCGGCACCCTTGTCCTCCTTCGAGCCGGGCAGCCCGGCACGGTCGATGCCCTGCTGCTCGTCGTCGAGGGTCAGCACGCCGAAGCCGACCGGCTTGCCGGTGTCGATCGCGACGCGCGTGAGTCCGCTGGTCGCCGCGTCCGAGACGTACTCGAAGTGCGGGGTGCCGCCGCGGATGATCACGCCGAGGGCGACCGCCGCGTCGAAGCCGGCCTCGAGGGCGGCCTTGGCGACGACGGGCAGCTCGAAGCTGCCAGGGACGGGGATGACCTCTGCCGAGGCACCGAGGCGTTCGACCTCGCGCTGCGCCCCGGCGAGGAGGCCGCCGGCGATCTCGTCGTGCCACTGCCCGGCGACGATCGCCACCCGGATGCCGCTGCCGTCGACGTGGTCGCGTTCCGCCGCGCCTGCTCCGCTCATCGTGCTGTTCCTTCCGTGGGTGCGGACTCCGCCGCCGCCCGGTCTGCCGCGTCCAGCCACTCGGCGAGTGCGGCGATGGTGATGACGGGCACGCCGGCGCGTGCCCCGAGTCCGAGGAGTCCCGGCAGGCGCATCATGCTGCCGTCCTCGTCGACGATCTCGCAGATCGCCGCGGCGGGGCGCAGCCCCGCGGCGGTGACGAGGTCGATCGCTGCTTCGGTGTGCCCCGCACGCTCGCGGACGCCGCCCGGCCGCGCCCGCAGCGGGACGACGTGCCCGGGGCGGTGCAGGTCGTCGCGGACGGACGCCGGGTCGGCGAGGACACGCAACGTGCGGGCACGGTCGTGCGCGCTGATGCCGGTCGTGACGCCGACCGCGGCGTCGACGGTGACGGTGTAGGCGGTCCCGCGGACGTCCTCGTTGTGGACGACCATCTGCGGGAGGTCGAGGGCGTCGGCGATCTCGACGCTCACCGGCGCGCAGATGAAGCCGGACGAGTGCGCCACGGTCCAGGCGATCCACTCGGGGGTGGCGAGCTCGGCGGAGAGGATGACGTCGCCCTCGTTCTCACGGTCCTCGTCGTCGGCGACGATCACCGGACGCCCGGCCGCGATGGCGGCGATCGCCTCGTCCACGGTCGACAGCCCGAGGGCGCCGGGCGTGGCCGCCTGCGGGACCGGACGTGCCCCGGCGACCATCACCGTGCCTCCTGGCCGAGCGCAGCCGTCTCGAGCGGCCGCACCGCGGCGTCGAGCCGCAGCATCCGCCGGACGTGCCGGGCGAGGACGTCGGTCTCGATGTTCACGCGGTCCCCCGGGACGCGCGCGCCGAGGGTCGTGGCCTCGAGCGTCTCGGGGATGAGGCTGACCTCGAACCAGGCGTCCGCGGCCGGGGTGTCCTCGGTGGACACGGCGCTGACCGTCAGCGAGACGCCGTCGATCGCGATCGAGCCCTTGTCGACGACCAGGGGGCTGAGGTCCGGCGCGAGCGAGAACCGGACGCGCCGCCAGCCGTCGCCGTCCGCGGTCTCGAGGACGGTGGCGGTGCCGTCGACGTGCCCCTGCACGATGTGCCCGCCGAGCCGGTCGCCGACCGAGGCAGCACGCTCGAGGTTGAGCCGGTCGCCGACGGCGAGCGCCCCGTGTGCGCTCATGTCGAGCGTCTGCTTCATCACGAAGGCCGTGAAGGTCTCCGGGGTCTGATCGACGACGGTCAGGCAGACGCCGCTCGTCGCGATGGAGTCGCCGTGTCGGGCGTCCTGGACCACGATGGGCCCGCGGACGGTGAGCGCGACGGAGTCGCCGTGCTGCTCGACGGCGGTGACGGTGCCGAGTTCCTCGATGATGCCGGTGAACACTGGTGTCCTCTCAACGGGACTCCGGGGGTGTTCGACGATCGTCGGCATCGACGGACGGACGCACCACCTGCGTGGTCACGTGTCGTCCGCCAGCGCGCCTCCCATCCGGACTTTCACCGTCGGTCCCGGAATCCCACCGGGTCAACCTCTGCCGGGTTCGCACCCGTCATCAGTTCGTGGACTGTCACCACCGGTTCGGACTTGCACCGACCCCGGAGCGCTTGCGTACCGGGAACGATACCCCAACCAGGTGACGGACACGTTGCGCCGGTTCCGCGGACGTAACCGGACGTCGCGCGCCCGCGCCTGCGGGCCGGGAGGCGCGGTGCGGCCGGTCCACACGGCCCGCGTCCCCCGGTCGGTGCCGTGGGCCGCGGGGCGGGCCACCGCCGCGCCTCCCGGCCCCGCGTGGCGCGCTCAGCCGCGTCCGCGGGCCAGCGCCACCGCCTGCCGGAGCGACAGGTCGGGCAGGTACGCGCGGACCACGGCGATCCCGATCGACGGCAGCGCGACGGGGTCCGGGTAGGCGAGCACGAGCGGGTGCAGGTCGGGACCGAACTTCTGCTTGAAGCGCAGCAGCGACCGGAACCCGTACACCGGCTCGAGCACGCCGCCGACGAGGTCGAGCAGGCTCTGCGCGCCGTCCGCCGGCTGGGCGCTCTCGGCGGCCTGGGCGAGCGGCGCGGCCGACAGGCTCAGCCGCTCGATCCCGTCCTCGCGCATCCGGTCGGCGGCACTCGCGACGAGGAACTCCATCACCCCGTTCGGAGCGGCCGGCGTGCGACGCATGACGTCGAGCGTCCAGGCGACGACCCGGCCGTCGCGGTGCCCGGGCAGCCAGCTCGTGACCGCGAGGACGGTGCCCTCCTCGTCCTGCGCGACGAGGGTGCGCACGGCGGGGTCGCGCATCTCGTCGACCCCGCCGAGGGTGAAGCCCATCTCGGGGAGCTCGCGCTCGGCGACCCACTCCTCCGAGATGGCCTCGATCTGCCTCGTGGTGGCCGCCGGCAGCTGCTGCCAGCTCGACCAGGTGGCGGTGAGGCCCTCGCGTGCCGCCTTGTTCACCGAGGTCCGGACGTCCTGCTTCTTCTTCCCGCTCGTGGTCCAGGTGCGGGGGTCGAAGTCGGCGTCCTCGGCGACGGGGAGGGTGCCCCACCCCTGCGCCGTGAGGACACCGGCCGTCTCCGCACCGATCCCGTAGAACACCGCGGTCCACCCGTTGTCGTCGCACCACCGGGCGAAGGCGGTCATCGCGGCCGCTCGCGCGTCGGGCCAGCCGAACGGCCCGCCGACCGTCACCGCGACCCGGCCGTTCCGGCGGAAGGCGACGCCGGCGCGACCGTCCTCGGCGAACCAGTAGGCGTTCCCCTGCCAGGTCGTCATCCAGCCGAAGGCGTCCCCGCCGCCGGCGACGAGCAGGGCCCGGGCGCGCTCGCGGTCGGCGTGCGTCGCGTCGGCGTCCGCGTCGGGCTCGACGGCGCCGGTCGGCCGGACGGCGGCGATCGCCACGACCGTCCAGAGCACCGGTCCGCTCAGCCCGAGCACGAGCCGTAGCGCGTGGTCGAGGGACGGCAGCCGGTCCCACGAGCTGACCGGCGCGAGGGGTCCGAGCACGGCGAGCGCCAGGCGCAGCGGGTCCTCGACGTGGTGCGCCGACGACGCCGCGACCACGAGCACCACGACGACGAGGCCGATGGCCGCCGCCCCGACGGTCACCGCGAAGGTCACGACACGGCGTCGACTGGTGAGGACCGTGAACGACCGCCGCAGCAGGACGAGGACGACGGCGGTGCCGAGCGGGACGACGATGGACGCGACGATCGACACGTCCGTGACGAATGGGTCCTGGACGCCGTGCAGCGCGACGGTGCGCCCCGGGACGAGGCCGTACGTGATCGCCGCGGCGACGGCGGTCACGGTGTCGACGACCACCACGAGCCACACCGCGAACCGGCTGCCGCGGAAGAGTCCGAGGCCGCCGACGACGAGCACGAGGAGCGGCGCCACGGCGAGCAGGAGGGTCCAGGGGCTCGTCGTGTGGAACGTGAGGAGGCCGCGGAGGCACTCCCCCGGCACCCCGTCCGACCGGCAGCCCCGCACGGGCGACACCGGCCCCTGGCCGACGACCGCGGCGATCGGCGCGAGGAGCCCGACGCGCGCGCGGGAGACGAGCGCGATGACCGGGCCGACGGCGGACACGAGCACGGCGGTGCCGAGCAGCACCCGGGTCTCGCGGTGCGAGCTCCGCACCCAGCCCTGCCGCTTCGGGGTGCGGCGGAGGAGCTCGCCGAGCACCCAGCCGGCGGCCGCGGCGAGGACGGCGGACAGGTCGGAGACGTGCCCGGCGTACAGCAGCAGCGCGGCCACCACGGCCAGCGCGTTCACCCGGATCCGGCGGCGCCACAGTGTGCCCGCGAAGGCACTCGCGGTGACGACCGTGCCGACGATGGCGGTCCACGGGTCGAAGCTCGTGGCCCGGCCGAGCACCATCGGCACCGCACCCCGACCGTCGAGGTCGACGAGCACGGCGAACGCGGCGATCCCCGTGCCCACGATCGTCGTCACCACGAACGCCAGCGCCGTCCGCCACGATCCCATCAGCCGCTCCGACGACCCGACGAGGACGACCACCCCGGCGAGCGTCATCAGCAGGGCGAGGACGCCGGTCGAGGCGGCGAAGACGCGGAACGGCCCGAACACCGTCGCCTGCGCGCCGTGCTGCAGGCGGAGGACGAACGCGAGCGTCGAGGTCGCGAGCACCAGGACGACGATCGCGGTGGTGACCGGACGCGTCACGACGAGGCGGCGGACGGTCGACACCGCCTGGGACACCCTGCCGGTGGCGGCGCTCACAGCGGACCGTTCGCGGGGAGACCGAGGTGCGCGAGCACCGACGGCAGACCGTGCGCGAGGACGTACCGCACGGTGTTCCAGTCGTGCGCCGAGCCCGGCGACACGACCAGTTGCGTGCTGATGCCCTCAGCCTCGGCCGCTGCCCGGAGCGTGGCGGTGGACGCCTTGTACGGGGCGTCGTCGCCACCGACCCCGAAGACGACGAGGTGGTCGGCGTAGCGGCCGTGCGCGCGCATCTCGGCGATCGGCGTCGCCGCGTCGTACGCCGACCGGGACCCGTCGAACCCGACCGCGATGGTGTGCTGCAGGCTGCCGTTCTTCGGTGCGAGCTCGCTGGAGATCGCCAGGGTCGACCCGAAGACGTCCGGGTGGGCCGACGAGAACTGCATCGCGCACGTCGCCCCTTCGGAGAACCCGACGACGCCCCATCCCGAGGGCGCGGTGGCGACCGCGAGGTGCTTGCGGATCCAGTCGACGGTGTCGGTCATGACGTAGGTCTCACTGCGGCCGAGGCGCCGGGAGTCGACGCACATCGGGTTGCGGTTCGGCGCGCCGAGCTGGTCCGGCGCGACGACGATCGGCGCGAGGCCGTCGTGGGCTGCAGCGTACCGGTCGAGGTACTGCCCCATGTTCCCGGTCTGGAAGAGGTCCGACGGCTCGCCGGGCTGCCCGGAGAGCGCCACGAGCACGGGGAGCGCCGGAGCGTTCTGCACCTGGGCGGCCGGCGGCAGCCAGACGACGGCCTTCCGTGCGTGGAAGTGCGAGATCGTGCCGGGGATCTTCACGCTGAAGGTCTCGCCCCGCTTCGGCATGTCCGCGGGTGCGTGCCAGTCGTGCAGGTCGACCAGCCGCTGCACCGTCGGGTTGCGCTCGGCGAGGTCCCGGGTCTTGTAGGGGTTCGTCGCGATGGCCTGCTCGACGTTCTTGTAGAAGCCGAAGTCGACGTTGACCCCGAGCCCCGCCGCGAGCAGCAGGCTCGCGGCCGCGGCGACCGCGACCACCCGACCGGTCCAGCCACCCTGCACGAGCAGCACGACGAGCAGCAGCAGGCCGGCACACGCGAAGGCGACCCACATGCGGGTCACCGGGGTGAAGGCGACACCGAACGCGTCCTGGACGTCCCCGAACCACCAGACGAGCGCCAGCCCGACGGCGGCACCGACCACGAGGGCGGCGACCCGGACGAGCACCCGGCCGAGCGACCTCGGCCGGGCGAGGAGCGCCCACACGACGAGTGCGGCGGCGATGACGTCGACCGGCACGAGGACGTTGGAGCCCGTGATGGGGATGCGCAGGAGGTCGTGGAACACGCTCTCATCGTGGCGCTGCCCCGCTGCCGGGCGGCCCCGGAGGCGCTTCTGCTCCGCACAGGTTCACCATTGTCGGCTCCCAGGCAGCCTTCGGCATGCGTCCAGCTGTCCGCGGACTCGGGTGTGAGGGGCACCGCGGCACGGTGCCCCTCACGGTCCGCCCGACGTCAGTGCTGCCGGCGCAGCACCATGGTCGCCGCTCCGGCGAGGAGCAGCAGCAGGGCGAGGGCCGCCGGGAGGGCCGGCGACGGCGCTCCCGTGTACGCCAGGGCCGGCTGCGTGCCCGGCCCGTCCGCGGCGGCCTGGGCGACGGTCGCGGTGCCGGTCGTGGTGGCGACGAGCGTCGCGGTCCGGGAGGCGCTGGTCACCGCGGCGACGTCGGTCACCGTCGCGGGGGCGGTCACCGTTCCGGGTGTGGTGCCGTCGCCGGCGCCGGTGCCGGTGCCGCCGCCGGGCGTCGTGCCGTCACCGGGCGTGGTGCCGTCACCGGGTGTGGTCCCGTCGCCGGGGTCGGTGCCGCCACCGGGCGTCGTACCGTCACCGGGGTCGGTGCCGCCACCGGGCGTCGTGCCGTCACCGGGGTCGGTGCCGCCACCGGGGGTCGTGCCGCCACCGGGCGTGGTGGTGGTGCTGGTGCCGTCGCCCACGATGCCGATCCCGTTGCCGCCGACGGTGATCGGGAGGCTGATGACCGGCGTGACCTGGCTGCCCGACAGGAGTCCCCCGTCACCGGAGGTGGATTCTCCCGTGGTGGGCGTCGTGGTCCCGCTGGTCGGGGCGGACGAGCCCGAACCCGAGCTCGTGCCGTCGCCGAGGACGCCGATGCCGTTCCCGCCGATGGTCACCGGGACCGACACCACCGGCGACACCTGCGTGCCCGAGGCCGTGCCGTCCGCACCCGAGGTGGAACCACCCGCGGCCGGTGTGGTCGTCGCGGTCGCCGGGGTCGCTGCCCCGGTCGAGGTGCCGTCGCCGAGCAGCCCGATGCCGTTGCCCGACACCGTCACCGGCACCGCGACCGGACCGAGGACCTGCGTCCCCGAGAGCACTCCGTCGCTGCCGGAGGTCGAACCACCAGCGGTCGGCGTCGTGGTCCCGGTCGCCGGGCTCGTCGAACCCGTGCTCGTCCCGTCACCGACGAGGCCGATGCCGTTCCCACCGATCGTCACGGGGACCGACACCACCGGGGACACCTGCGTGCCCGAGGCCGTGCCGTCCGACCCGGAGGTCGAACCACCCGCGGTCGACGTCCTGGTCCCGGTCGCCGGAGCGGTTGCCCCTACCGAGGTGCCGTCGCCGACGAGGCCGATGCCGTTGCCCGACACCGTCACCGGGACGGCCACCACCGGCGCGACCTGCGTGCCCGACGCCGTGCCGTCCGAGCCGGAGGTCGTCGGCGCCGCGGCGGGTGCTGCAGCCGGAGCAGCCGGAGCAGCCGGGGCAGCAGCGGGTGTTGCGGCAGCGGCAGCGTCGCCACCGACCGCGATCGCGTTGCCCGAGACCTGCACGGGCGCGGTCACCGCGGGCACCACCTGGGTCCCGGACGCGATGCCGTCAGCGCCCGACGTGGACGGCGACGCGGCAGGAGCCGGAGCCGAGGACGACGGTGCGGCCGGAGTCGCCGGCGCTGCGGGTCGGGTGACCGACGACACGGCGTCCCCGAGGACCCCGAGTGCGTTGCCGGTCGCGGACACCGGCGCGTCGATCGACGGCGCCACCTGCGTGCCCGAGGCGGTGCCGTCCGCACCGGAGGTCGTCGCCGCGTTCGCCGCGACCGCACCCCCGAGCGTCAGACCGCCGACGAAGAGGGCGAACCAGAGCCCTCTCGAGACGTACTTGTTCATGATCGTTGCTCCCTGATCGAGATGAGATGTGGGCCGACCGCGGGAGGCGGCCGGTGGTGCGTGCCTGCCGTGCCGGACAGGCGCACCGATCTCAGTCAGGGGCGACGTCGTGCTCGCCGACGACCGACGCGGGGACGGCGTCGTCGGAGAGGGTGCCGCGTGACCCCGCGGCGAGGGAGACCTGGTCGTCGGAACCGACGATGCCGACGGCTGCTGCCGACCCGGCGGAACCGGCAGCGCTGCCGCCGAGGGCACCCGCTCCGGAGGGGTCCGCGGGGCCGTCGAACGTGACGCCGTGCCCCACCGGGACGAGGAGTGCCCGCCCGCCGTACGTCGCGTCCCGAACGGTCGACGCCGAGGCCGAGGCCGCGGCCGTCGGGTCCGCGGACACGGAGCCGCCGGACGCGGGACGGTGCGCGGCAGGTTCGGGGACGACGGCCCGGGCGCCGGCAGCCGCGGTGTGCGGTGCGGAGGCCGTCAGCGGCGGGACGGACGCGACGGGGGTCGTGGACCCGCCGCCCACCGGGCCGGTGGGGACGTCGACGACGGGATCCGCGCCTCCCGGCAGGACGCCGTCCACCGTCGGGGGCAGGTCGGTGACGACCTGCGGGACCGAGCCGACGACCGCGCCGACGCCGCCGAGGGTGTCGTCCACGAGTCCGACGACCGGGCCGGTGACGGTCCCGAGGGTGTCGTCACCGAGCACGGAGCGGACGACCGGGACGCCGCCGACCACGCCGTCGAGCGTGTGCACGACGGTGGTGACGGGGCGCGCGTCGGCGAGGGTCCGGACGGTGCCGGTGACGGGATCGAGGACCCGCGCGACCGTGTCGGTGACGGGCCTGGAGGCGCTGCTCGCCTCCCCGGGTCCGGCCTGCGGCCCGGCGGTGGTCGCGCCGGTCGGCGCCGCGGGCGCCGTGTCGGTCGGCGCCGCGGGCGCTGTGTCTGCCGGCGCGGCGTGTGCGGCCGAGGTCGGGGCGGGGGCCGCTGCGGGTGCGGGTGCTGCCGGAGCGGGGCTCGACGACTGGGCGGAGGCGGGCGCGTGCAGGGCGGGAGCCGGCGCGTGCGCGGCGGGAGCGGGCGCGGCGGGAGCGGCGTGCGTCGGTGCGGCAGGGGCGGCGTGCGTCGGTGCGGCCGGGGCCGGAGCGGCAGGTGCGACAGCCGTCCGGACCGGATCGACGACCCGCTCCACGGTGTGCCCGACCCCGCCGGCGACCCCGTGGACCGTGTCGCCGAGGCCGTCCACGGCCCCGCCGACCAGGCTGCGGTCGTGCGACTGCGCGGGCGTCGATGCGGACGCCGCCGAGGCAGGTCGCGCCCCGAGGACGAGCGAGAGCAGCACGAGGGCAGCCGCGATGCCGACGCCGAACACGACGTACCGGAGCACCACGCGCCAGGGTGCGCGCAACGGCTGGTCCATGCGCTCACCTCCTGATCTCGGCTGCGCACGTAGAGTGGTTGTCCGGCAATGTACGCCACTCGGTTCCGGATCGCATCCCGTTTCGGAAGAAATCGTCAGGAAAGGCCGGTCTTGGTCTCGATCTTCAACGCCCCCACGCGCAACCTGGACGTCGTCACGCTGCACGAGATCCTGCGCCTCCGGCAGGACGTGTTCGTGGTCGAGCAGGCCGCCGCCTACGCGGACATCGACGGCCGCGACCTCGAGCCCGGGACGCTGCAGTTCTGGGCGGGACAGGGCTCGGTCGACGCGACGCTCCGGCTCCTGCGCGAGGAGGACGGGACCGAGCGCATCGGCCGGGTCGCCACCGCGAAGGCCGCCAGGGGGCAGGGTCTGTCCTCGCGCCTGATGGAGGCCGCGATCGCCGAGGCACGGTCGGCGCGCATCGCGATCGACGCGCAGGCACACCTCGAGCAGTGGTACGCCCGCTTCGGGTTCGTGCGCTCGGGCGCCGACTTCAACGAGGACGGGATCCCGCACCTCCCGATGACCCGGACGCGCTGAGCCGCCCCGGTCAGAGGCTCTCGGGTCAGGCCCGCCAGCGCCGGAGCTCGTCGAACGAGCGGCCCTGCTGCGCACGGTCCGCGACGAGCCGTTCGAACACGATGTTCGTCTGCGTCGTCGCGACCGACGGGTCGCCGCTCAGCTCGTCGGCCACGAAGTCGCGCAGCTGCTCGGTCGACGTGCACGCGATGTGCACGAGGAAGTCCTTGTCGCCCGCGAGGAACGACACGTCCTGCACGACGGGCACCCGGAGCAGGCGCTTCGCGAAGTCCCGGAGCTCGTGGCGTGCGGCGGCGTGCACCCGCACCGAGACCATCGCCTCGATCGCGAAGCCGAGCCGGGCCACGTCGACGTCGGCCCGGTAGCCGCGGATCACCCCGGCGTCCTCGAGCGCCCGGACCCGCGTCAGGCACGTCGACGGTGCGATGCCGACCGCGGCGGCCAGCCGGTTGTTCGGGATGCGGGCGTCGGCGGCCAGGGTCCAGAGGATCCGCTCGTCGACCTCGTCGAGGCGCGGCACGGGGTCGGGGCGGCGGACGTGGCGATCGGACACGGCTCGACGCTACCGCGCCCCCGCACGACCGCGCGTCGACACGTCCGCGCCCCACACGTCAGCGCGTCCGGCAGGCCCGCCAGCGCATGGCAAGACCGTGGTCTTCTCGGTGTGTGACCGTTCCGGTTCGCGATCCTCGGGATCCGCGAACCGGAACCGTCACGCGCCGGACGGAACCTCCCCGTCCGCGCCGCTCCTGGGAACCCGCCGCTCCTGGGAACCCGCCGAACATGCGGACCGCCCCTGTGACGACCACCACCTCCGACGCGTCACCCTGGTGGGCGCGGACGATCGCGCCCCAGGAACTGGAGACACCATGAGCACCGACCACGACGACACGACCACCGGCAAGCCGTCCTTCCGTGACACCGTCACGGCCGGGCTCGTGCAGAAGGCGCTCGAGCCGGTGCTGCGTGCTGTCCGCGACGAGGTCGCATCGGCACGACGTGAGATCGGTGAGCGGGTCAGCGGTGCGAAGTCCGGACTCGTGCTGACCGGCGTCGCCGTGGCCTTCGCGCTGACGACGCTCGTCCTGCTCGCCGGCTTCGTGGTGGCGCTGCTCGCCCTCGCGCTGCCCGTGTGGGCGGCGACCGGGGTCACGCTCGTCGTGTTCGCGGTCGTGACCGCCGTCCTCGCCGCGGTCGGGGTCCGGGGCATCCGTCGCGGTGTCCCGCCCGTGCCGACGGACACGATCCACGAGGCGAAGGACCGGATCACCGGGGCCTGAACGACGTCACTACATCGCGAGCGTCATGCCGACGACCGCGACGGTCATCGCGAAGACCTCGCCGCTCCGGACGGCTCGGCGGTCGTCCCGTGCCCACTCGTACCGGAGCAGCCACCCGCTGAAGGCGCAGTAGCCGATGACGCCCGCGCCGAGCACCGCACTGAGCGCGATGCCGTGCGCCGCGTGGTCGTCGGCGAGACCGGTGGCGTGCCCCATCAGGAGCATGCCCGACATCACGACCGCCGACAGTGCACGGTGGACGTCCATCGGCTCGGCACGGCGGCCGTCGGCGCGGCGGCGGCGCATGACCGGCAGCGGCGCGAGCAGGAGCAGCACCGTGGCTGCGAGGAGCGTCCACACCGCCCCGGCGTGCACGACGGGCAGGAGCATCGCGACGAGCATCACCGCCGCCGGCACGATCACGCCGGGGCGCGGTCGGTACCGGTCCCCCACGACGCAGCACACCGACGCGAACTGCGGCACGACGAGCATGGCGTCGGCGACGGTCTCGTGCACGGCGTGTCCTCGGGCGGCGGGGTGGTGCGGGGTCGGGTCAGTCCTCGGCGCGGGAAGCGGCCTTGGCGGCACGCTCCTGCTTCACGCGGGCGTTCTCGGCGTGCACCGCGGCCTGGGTCGCGCGCTCGCGGACGAGCCACTCGGGCTTCTGCTCGAGCAGCGTCTTGATCTCGGCCGTGGTGAGCGGTTCGTCGATGCCCGCACGGGTCAACCCGGAGATCGACACGCCGAGCTTCTGCGCCACGACGGGTCGCGGGTGCGGTCCGTCGCGACGGAGGTCCTCGAGCCAGGTCGGGGGTTCCGTGCGGAGTTCGTCGAACGCGGTCCGGCTGATCGGCGCGTCCCGGAAGGTCTCCGGGGCGGCCGCCAGCAGGATGCCGAGCTTCTTCGCGGCCGTCTCAGGCTTCATGGTCTGTTCCTGCGCCATGGACACAAGGGTACGGCCCCTATGCTCGGTTGCATGACCGCGGCACTCACCATCGCCTTCGTGCCGGGGGTGTCCCCTGCGAAGTGGGCCCGCGTCTGGCGCGAACGCTTCCCCACGATCGAGCTCCGACTCCGCCCGATCGGCGCGGACGAGGTCGACGCCGCACTCGCCGGCGAGGCCGACATGGTCTTCGCCCGGGTCCCCGTCTCCGACGTGCACAACGCCATCCCGCTCTGGACCGAGACCGCCGTCGTCGCGATGCCGAAGGACTCCCCGCTCGCGGACCTCGGCGAGGTCGACCTCGCCGCGACCGACGTCCACGTGGTGGACCCCGGCCCGGTGCCGGCCGACGTCGACGCCACCCTCGACCTGGTCGAGGCGAACGTCGGCGTGGCCGTCCTCCCCCAGTCGCTCTTCCGAGCCGCGAGCCGCAAGGAACTCGTCAGCCGCACGCTCGTCGGCTCGTCCGGCACCCGGATCGTGCTCGTCTGGCGCACCGAGGACGCGACCGACACGACCGAGGAGTTCATCGGCGTCGTGCGCGGACGCACCGCGAACAGCTCGCGGGGCGAGCAGGACCAGCCCGGAGGCGCGGCTCCGGACGAGAAGACCGGGTCGCGTCCGGCGAAGGGCGGCGGCAAGGCCGCACCGTCGAACGCGAAGACGGTCGCGAAGCGGGGCGCCACCAAGGGCACCGGTGGCAAGAGCGGCGGCGGGAAGAACTCGACCGGGCGCGGCCGCGTCCAGCGCGGCATGAAGGGCAAGCCGAAGCGCGGGTCGAAGGGCAACCGGTGACCGACACGCACCTCGTCCCGATGCCGACCGAGCGGCTGCCCGGCTGGCTCGAGAGCACGATGACCGAGTACGTCGCCTCCCGGATGCGCGCCGGCGAGACCCGGGAGCGCGCCGAAGCGAACAAGCAGGAGTCCCTCGACAAGTGGTTCCCGGACGGTGCGCCGCTGCCGGACCACCTCGTCTGGGACGTCACCGACGGCGTGGGAGACGTCGTCGGGTACCTCTGGATCGGGCCGTTCGCCCCGGGCAGCGCCGAGTGGTGGGTGTTCGACGTCGAGATCCACGAGCCGTACCGGCGCCGTGGACACGCCCGCCGGGCACTCGAGCTCGCGCACGAGGCCGCCCGCGCACACGGAGCCCGCTCGATCGGCCTGAACGTCTTCGGCTACAACACCGGTGCGCAGGAGCTGTACGAGCATCTCGGCTACGGCGTGACCGCGACGCAGATGCGCCTGCCGCTCGACTGACTCAGCGCATCACGGCCGCAGCGGCGCGTGCGACGCGCTCGCCACGGGACTCCTCGGCGGCGGCACGGGCGGCCGTCACCACCCGGGTGTCCGCGCGGACGGCAGAGCCGGCGTCGAACGGTGGCTGGGGGTCGTACTCGATCTGGAGCTGGATGGCCTCGGCCGCGGGGCGCCCGGCGAGCTCGGAGGCGAGCCACAGCGCCATGTCGATGCCGGCGCTGACCCCGGCCGCGGTGACGATCGCCCCGTCGTCGACCACGCGGTCGTCCACGGGCTGCGCGCCGAACGCCGCGAGCATCGGCTTCGACGCCCAGTGCGTCGTCGCACGCTTGCCGGCCAGCAGCCCGGCCGCGCCGATGACGAAGGCACCGGTGCAGACCGAGGTCACCCAGGTCGCCCGCTCGGCCTCGCGCCGGACGAAGCCGATCACCGCCGGGTCGAGCATCGCGTCGAAGGCTCCGTCGCCACCGGGGACCACCAGCACGTCCGCCGGGCTCGCGTCCGCGATGGTCGTGGTCGGCACGAGGGACAGGCCGCAGTCGCTCGGGACCGGGTCGAGGGTCGCCGCGACGTACTCCACGCGTGCCCCGGGGACGCGGGACAGCACCTGCGCGGGCCCGGTCAGGTCGAGCTGCGTCAGGCCCGGGAACAACAGGAACGCGATGCGGACCTCGGCGGGGTCGTGCGCCGGGGTGCGGGCATCGGCGTCGCCGGTCGGCTCGGGCGTCGGGACCTCGGCGTCGAGCGGCACCTCGACCACCTCGGACCCGACCGGGTGCACGGGGCGGACGCGCGGGTTCTCGGAGCTCATGGGGCGACCCTAGCCCTGCTCGCCCGGACCCGACGGGGTCAGGCCCAGACGCCGGAGGTCCCGCGCCGATGGCTGCCCACGAGGTGCGTGTCGACGATGCCCAGCGCCTCCATCAGCGCGAACATCGTGGTCGGTCCGACGAACGCGAAGCCGCGCTTCCGGAGCGCCTTCGACAGCGCGACGGACTCGTCCGAGGTCGTCGGGACGTCGGCGAAGGTGACCGGTTCCGGCGTCGCCCGGGGCCGGAACGACCACACGAAGTCCGACAGGCCGCCGTCCTGCCGCAGGGCGATCGTGGCGTTCGCGTTCGTGATCGTCGCGAGGATCTTCGCCCGGTTCCGCACGATCCCCGCGTCCGCCATGAGCCGTGCGACGTCGTCCTCGCCGAAGGCCGCCACCGTGTCGACGTCGAAGTCCGCGAAGGCCGCGCGGAACGCGGGGCGCTTCGCCAGGATCGTCCGCCACGAGAGCCCGGACTGGAACGCCTCGAGCGACAGCCGCTCGAACACGCCACGCTCGTCGCGCACCGGCATGCCCCACTCGGTGTCGTAGTAGTCGCGGAGCAGTGCGTCGCTCGACGCCCACACGGGCCGGGCGAGGCCGTCGTCACCCACGACGAGGTCGGACGGGGGTGCGGCGACGTGCTCGGAGCTCATGGCACCATCCTGGCCGTCGCCGCCGACACCCGTCCCCCGGTCATGCGGCGGGCGGGCCGTCCTCGACCGCCTGCTGGTCCATCCACACGTACTCCCAGCGGTGGCCGTCGGGGTCGAGGAAGCTCCGCTGGTACATGAAGCCGAGGTCCATCTCGGGGCGGTCCTCGGTCCCGCCGGCGCCGACCGCCGCGTCGACGATCCGGTGCACCTCGTCCTTCGAGGGGGCGCTCAGCGAGTTGATCACCTCGATCGTGTCCGCGTCGGCGATGGCCTTCGTGGTGAACTCGGCGAACTTCGGGTGGGTGAGCACCATGACGCAGATCGTGTCGCTCACCACGACGCACGCCGCGGTGTCGTCGCTGAACGCGGGGTTGATCGAGTAGCCGAGGGCCTCGTAGAACGCCTTCGATCGTTCGAGGTCGGCGACGGGCAGGTTGATGAAGACCATCGTGTCCACGGGAGATCCTTTCGTCCTGCCCAACCTGGCGCGCGCGGAGCCGGAGCGCAACCGTTCCACCGGCGAAGCAACCGGTCCGTGCGTCCCGGATCCACGCCGACCGCATGTGAGACGGACGGGAGGCGCGGTGCCAGCCGGCACCGCGCCTCCCGTCCGTCGATCAGCGCAGCCTGGTCAGTGGTCGCGGCCTTCGCCGGCGGCCTTCTGGTCCGCCTCCGCCTCGGCCTGGCCGATGATGTCCTCCGCCGGGACCGGGGCCAGCCGGTCCCAGAGGAAGAAGAGCAGCCCGCCGACGAGCATCGACAGTCCGACCCAGAGGTTGATGTGGATGCCGCCGGTCTTCTGCGCGTCGGTGTCCCAGTGGACGATGCCGACGATCGTGGTGATGACGCCGTAGACGACGAACAGGCCGCCGAGGATCCTGCGCAGGTCGAGTCGACGGGTGGAACGGACGAGGGCTGCCTTCTGCTCCTCGGTCATGGCGGTGGTGGTGTCGCTCATGGGAGATCTCCTTCGCGGGTCAGCGCGGGCCTAGAGGAACGGGAGGTAGAGGACGACGCACAGGATCAGTGCGACGGTGCCGAGCAGTGCCGGGGAGCGGTACCAGGCCGTGTCGGTCGCGACGGAGTCGCCGTGCAGGTCGATCTTGCCGACGCCGTACACGAGTCCTCCGAGCTCCCGCTCGTCCTTCGGCTTCGTCAGCATGGACACGACGAACCCGACGACCAGCACGGTGACGAACGAGATGATCGCGCCGTAGAGGGTCTCGGCGGTCGCGGTGGCGAACAGGTCCGGGTTGACGAGGTACGCGATCCACGTGACGGTCGGCGCCACGATGCCGAGGACGTACCCCCACAACGCACCGGCGGTCGTCATCCGCTTCCAGAGCAGACCGAGGATGAACACGGCGAACAGCGGCGCGTTGAAGAACGAGAACAGCGTCTGCATGTAGGTCATGATGTTCGACGCCTGCGCGGCGATGAACGCGGTCGCGATGCCGACGAGGACGCCGACGACGGTCACCCAGCGACCGGTCTTCAGGTAGTGCACGTCGGGCATGTTCGGCTTGATGTAGCGCTGCCAGATGTCGTACGTGAAGACGGTGTTGAACGACGACACGTTCGCCGCCATGCCGGCCATGAAGCTGGCGAGGAGGCCGGTGACCGCGACGCCGAGCACGCCCGTGGGCAGGTACATCTGGATGAGCTTCGGGATGGCGTCGTTGTAGTCGAGGGCGCCCGAGGCGAACTGGTTGCCGACGACCGCGGCGGCGATGAGGCCCGGGATCACGACGATGGCCGGGATGAAGAGCTTCGGGATCGCCGCGATGAGCGGGGTGCGACGGGCGGCGGACATGTTCTTCGCCGAGAACGCGCGCTGCACCTCGGTGAAGTTCGTCGTCCAGTAGCCGAAGCCGAGGACGAACCCGAGGCCGAGCACGATCGCGAGCCAGTTCGCACCGATCGGGTTGGTCACGTCGCCGAAGCCGGTGCCGGCCCACGCCTGCAGGTGCTGCACGCCCTGGGTCTCGGTGATGGCCTTCGACAGGCCGTCCCAGCCGCCGACGCGGTGCAGGCCGACGATCGTCAGCGGGATGAGCCCGGCGATGATCACGAAGAACTGCATGACCTCGTTGTAGATGGCGCTCGAGAGCCCACCGAGGGTGATGTAGACGAGCACGAAGCCCGCGGACACGATGATCGCGAGCCACTCCGGCCAGCCGAGCATCGCCTCGATGACGATGGCCATCGCGTACAGGTTGATGCCGGCGATGAGCACGTTCGACACCGCGAACGCGATCGAGTTCACCAGGTGCGGGGCCTTGCCGAAGCGGCGGAGCATGAACTCCGGCACCGAGCGGACCTTCGACCCGTAGTAGAACGGCATCATCACGAGCCCGAGGAACACCATCGCGGGCACGGCGCCGACCAGGTAGTAGTGCAGGGTCGCCATGCCGATCTGGGCACCGTTGGCGGCCATGCCGAGGATCTCGGTCGCACCGAGGTTCGCGGACACGAACGCGAGGCCCGTGATCCACGCCGGCATCGAGCGCCCCGAGAGGAAGAAGTCCATGCTCGTCCGGACCTGCCGGCGGGCGGTGAACCCGATGCCGATGACCACCGCGAAGTACACGATGATCATCAGGTAGTCGACCCAGCCCAGATCGAGCCGGATCCCGTTGTTCGCTGCAGCGAGAACCATTCACACTCCACGTCGATGTGTTGCGATCGACAACTCTGCCGATCCGGACGGGAACGTTACACCGCTTTGTGACCGTTCACATAGCCGAGGCATGCATCCGCGCGCGTGGCGACCACGGCCCTCGGTAGGCTCACCGCATGACCGAGCAGTCGCGCATCCTCGTCCTCAACGGCCCGAACCTGGACATCCTCGGTCGGCGCGACCCGGACCAGTACGGCACGGTGACGCTCGCCGAGATCGAGGCGATCGTGCACACCGAGGCCGCGGTGCACGGGCTCGAGGCGGACTTCCGGCAGACGAACCGCGAAGGCGAGCTGGTCGAGTGGCTGCACGAGGCGCTCGACGACTTCGCCGCCGTCGTCATCAACCCGGCCGGCTACGCACACACCTCGGTCGCGCTGCACGACGCGGTCGAGGCGCTGTCGGTCCCGGTGGTCGAGGTGCACCTGTCGAACACGTGGAAGCGCGAGCCGTTCCGGCACGTCGACCACGTCGCGACGGCCGCGACGGCGGTCATCGCCGGGGCCGGGGCCGACGGGTACCGCCTGGCGGTCGCGCACGTCGCGTCGCTCGTCGGCTGAGTCGGGTCCAGGAGGCGCGGGTCGGGCCCGCACCGCGCCTCCCGTCCCACGCACGGCCGCGTCCGTGCCCGGTACCCCGCGCCTGACACCCGGGCGCCCGGCGCCCGGCGCCCGGTTCTTCCCAGAACGCGCGCGATGGAACGTCGTTCCGGGCGTACTCGGTCGGAACGTTCGACCAGGTACGCCCGAATCGACCAGGTACGCCCGGACGGGGCGCTAGAAGTCGGCGGGGCGCCGGACGTCGGTCGTGGCGGCGGTGGCGAAGCCCCCGCGGATGAGCGGCAGCGCCCGCTGGACGGCCTGGTCGATGCGGAGCTCGAGGTCGACGTTCGCGATGTCGTAGCCGCCGTCGCGCTTGGTGAAGTCGCGCTCGTTGCCGAAGACGCCGATGGGCAGCGTGGTCGACTGGAAGAAGCCGAACAGCGGGCGCATCTGGTGCTCGACGAGCAGGGCGTGCCGATCGCTCCCGCCGGTCGCGGTGAGCAGCACCGGGGTGTCGACGAGGTCGTACTGCCCGATCCAGTCGAAGAAGAGCTTGAACGCGCCCGAGTAGGCGGCGCGGAACGCCGGGCTGCCGACGACGAGGACGTCCGCCGCCTCGACGGTCTCGAGTGCGCGGCGGGTGCGGTCCGACATCGCCTCGCGGGACGGCGAGGCACCGAGGTCGGCGAGCAGCGGCCCGATCTCGATCGTCTCGGTGCGGGCGTCGTCGATCTCCTCCCCGAGGCGCGCCACCGTCGCCGCCACCAGGGTGGACGTCCGCGAGGGGTCCGAGGGGCTGCCACTGACGCCGACGACGAGTTCTCCGCTCATGGGGTCGATGCTCACACGACCGCGGTCCCGGCGGTCGGCGTGTGACGGCATGTGTCGGGTTCCAGGGGCGCCGCGTACCGTCCGCGCCATGCAGACGTTCCTGCCGTACCCGGACTTCCGTGCCTCGGCCGAGGCCCTCGACGACCGGCGCCTCGGCAAGCAGCGCGTCGAGACGCTGCAGGTCATGCGGGCACTGACGCTGCCGGACTACGGCTGGCAGCACCACCCCGTCACGGCGATGTGGCGGGGCTACCGACCGGCACTCATGGCGTACCAGCGGGCCACCTGCGACGTCTGGACCGAGCGCGGACACGCCGACACGTGCCTCGCGAAGACCCTCGCGGACCTCGCGCTCGTCCCCGCGGACCTGGCGGCGTACGAGCGTGACGAGTACCCGGTGCCGCCGTGGAACGCTGACCCCGCCGTCCACCGCTCACACCGGTCGAAGCTCGTGCAGAAGGCGCCGGAGCACTACCGACCGCTGTTCCCGGACGTGCCGGACGACCTCGACTACGTGTGGCCGGGGACGGTCGCGCCGGTCACGCGATGACGACGAGCCTCCCGGCGCTCCTCAGGCGATCGGGGTCCAGCGACCGCCGTCACGGCGGGTGACCACGACGGACCGCACCTCGGCCGTCGTGCGCAGACCGGTGGCGGTGTGCTCCGCGACGGCCTCGGCGACGTCGTCGGACGGCGCCTCGAACCGGACGACGGCGCACGGGACACCGCGCAGTAGCCGGACGTCGCGGGCCTCGACCACCACGAGCTCGGCGACGAGCCCGGCGGCGGTCGGCAGCACGGCATCAGGGGCGGTGTCGGCCGCGAGCGCACCGACGGCGAGGGTCACGCGGTACGAGGGCACGGGCCCACGCTAGCGCGCGCCGCCGATGCCGCCGCTGCCGCCGCGCACGAGCGTTCGGGCGCTCGTGCGCGTTGGCGCGGCGCACCCGGACCCGCCGTGGGCACAGGGGTTCCGGGCGTCGCACAGGGGAAGCGGCGCCCGTGCCCACGACGGGTCACAGGTGCTGCGGAGCACGACGGATCAGGGGGTGTCGTGCCCCGCGCCGGACCGAGGTCAGGGGGCCTGGTCCGGCTCGTCGCACCGTGGCGTCCGCAGGGGGTCGGACGCGACGGTGCTGGTCCTCAAGGGTGTTCGGTGTCCTCTCGGTACCGGTCTGTCTCGGTCGGTGCGGGCATCGACCGTCGGGCCGCGGCGGGGCGGACCATGGGGAGCAGGGCGCTCCCGAGGGTCGCGAGGGCTCCGACGACGGCGATGAGCCCGAGCGGGGCGGTGCCGAGGTCATGCTGCGCGGCCAGGACGAGCGCCACGACGGTCGCGGGTGCAGGGAGGAGCTGGACCGCCCGGAAGTGGTCCTCCTGCCGGACCCGAGTCGTCATCGCGTTTGCCATGTGAACACTCTGACGCACTTCGTCGGTCCGCAAAAGGGGGGACACCACCCCACTCATGGAGTAGAACGTCTAGTACACCCTGACGGGGTTCAAGCGAGCGCGCGGACCGTCCCGACCGCGGTCGCGACGGTGTCGACGACCACCGGGACGTCCGACGCGCTGAGACCGGCGTCGAACGTCAGGCGCAGCGCCGTCCGGGCGACGTCGTCGGACAGACCGAGCGCCGTCAGCACGTGCGAGGCCTCGGTGCTGCCGGCCGCGCACGCGCTCCCCGACGACGACACGACGTCGCGCTCCTCGAGCTCGAGCAGGACCGTCTCGCCGTTCACCCCGGGGAAGCAGAACGAGGCGTGCCCTGGCAGCCGTGACGTCCGCGACCCGGTGACGAACGCACCGGGGACCGACCGGAGCACGCCGTCGAGCACGGCGTCCCGGGTGGTGGTCGCGGTCCGGGCCGCGTCGTCCCGGGTCGCGGCGACGAGCGCCGTGGCCGTGGCGACGCCGACGGCTCCCGCGACGTCCTCGGTGCCGGACCGCCTCCCCCGCTCCTGCCCGCCGCCGTGCAGCAGCGGTTCGAGCGGCACGCCGGACCGGACGGCGAGAACCCCGGTGCCCTTCGGCGCGCCGAGCTTGTGGCCGGAGACGGACACCGCGTCGACGCCGAGCACGTCGAGTCCGACGGGCAGCCACGGCGCCGACTGGACCGCGTCGGTGTGGAACCGCGCCCCGACGCCGTGCGCGACCTCGGCGAGCGCCGGCACGTCCTGCACGGTGCCGATCTCGTTGTCGGCGTGCGCGATCGAGACGAGGGTGGTGTCCGGACGGAGCCCTGCCCGGAGGACGTCCGGCGTGACGACGCCCTCGCGGTCCACGGGCAGGACGGTGACGTCGAACCCGTGGAAGCGCTCGAGGTACCGGCAGCTCTCGAGCACCGCCTCGTGCTCGATCGCACTGGTGACGACGTGGCGTCCGCGCGGGTCGGCGAGCGCGATCCCCTTCACCGCGGTGTTCGCGCCCTCGGTGCCCCCGGTGGTGAACACGACCTCGGCCGGGCGGCACCCGAGGACCGCGGCGATCGTCGCCCGGGCGTCGGCGAGGCCACGTGCGGCGGCGTCGCCCACCGCGTGCGTGGAGGACGGGTTGCCGAACGTCCCGGTCAGGTACGGCCACATCGCCTCGAGCACCTCGCGGCGGACCGGCGTCGTGGCCGCTCGGTCCAGGTAGAACACCTCAGACGCCGGCGGTCGCGGCGACGGACACGTCGATGTCGAGGCCGAGGTCGAGCGCGCGTGCCGAGTGGGTGAGCGCGCCCACCGAGATGACGTCGACCCCGGTGGCGGCGATGGCGGCGACCGTGTCGAGGGAGACCCCGCCGGAGGCCTCGACGAGGGCGCGCCCGGCGACGACGGCGATCCCGTCCCGGAGCTGGTCGGTCGTGAAGTTGTCGAGCATGATCGTGTCGACCCCGGCTGCGACGACGGGTTCGATCTGGTCGATCCGGTCCACCTCGACCTCGAGGTGGACGGTGTGGCCGAGCCGTTCGCGCGCCGTGGCGATCGCGTCCTGGATGCCGATGCCGCCGGCGAGCAGCACCGCGAGGTGGTTGTCCTTCGCGAGCACCGCGTCGGACAGCGACGTCCGGTGGTTGTGGCCGCCGCCGCACCGCACGGCGTAGCGCTCGAGCGCCCGCAGGCCCGGCGTGGTCTTCCGGGTGTCCACGATCCGGGCGCGGGTGCCGGCGACGGCCGCCACGAAGGTCGCCGTCGCGGTCGCGATGCCGGACATCCGCTGCGCGAGGTTCAGCGCGACGCGCTCGGCCCGGAGGACCGACCGCGCGGGCCCGGTCACCGTCGCGAGGACGTCCCCGGCGGCGAAGCGGCTGCCGTCCGGCACGTGCAGCACCGCGTCGATCGTGGGGTCGACGGCGTGCATGACCTGGACGAACACGTCACCGCCGCTCAGGACGCCGGGCTCCCGCGCGGTGAGGGTCGCCGTCGCGGTGGCGTCCGCCGGGATGAGCGTCTCGCTCGTGACGTCACCCCAGGGGGCGTCCTCCTCGAGCGCGGTGTCGATGACGCGCCGGAGGGCGTGCGGCGGGATCGTGCCGGGGTCGACGGTCATGCGGGTACCTCCTGCGGGACGGCTGCGTGCTGGGCGACCCACGCGCGGGACGCGGGGGCTGCGGGGTCGGTGTCGGGGTGGTCGGTGCGGGCGTGGGCGCCGCGGGACTCGGTCCGGGCCTCGGCGGCGACGGTGGTGATGCGGGCGAGGTCGAGGAGCGCCCGGTCCTCGAGGTCACGGACGCCGGTCGGTGCCGGGGCGACGAGGGCGGCCAGGTCCGCTCGCGCGCTCGCGAGACCGGTCGCGTCGCGGAGGAGCCCCACCCGGTCCGTCATGACGGACTGCACCGCCTGCCGGAGGGCGGTGCTGTCGGTCGGACGAGCCGCGCCTCCTGGCCGGGCCGGACGGGAGGCGCGGCTCGCCTCGACCGCACCGGTCACGCTGGCGACGGGGAGCGTCGCGTCGCCGCGGAGGCGGAGTCGGTCTGGTCGCGGGACGGCGAGCGCGTCCGCTGCGCGGACCGCGAAGACGAGGCCCTCGAGCAGGGAGTTCGAGGCGAGACGGTTCGCGCCGTGGACACCCGTGCAGGCGACCTCGCCGATCGCGAACAGGCCCGGCAGGCTCGTCCGTCCCTCGGCGTCGGTGACGATCCCGCCCATCGCGTAGTGGGCGGCGGGGGCGACCGGGACGCCCTCGCGGGTCCAGTCGAACCCGGCCGACCGGGTGGCGCGGGTGAGCCCGGGGAAGCGTCGGACGAGGAAGGCGGGGTCGAGGCCGGTCGCGTCGAGGAGCACGGGCTCGCCGCCCTGCTCGCGCACGGCGGCCGCGATGCCCCGGGCGACGACGTCGCGGGGGGCGAGCTCGGCGTCTGGGTGGACGTCGGTCATGAAGCGGCGCCCGCGGGCATCGCGGAGCACGGCACCCTCGCCGCGGACCGCTTCGGAGACGAGCCCGCCGCCCGCGACCGCGAGCCGGGTCGGGTGGAACTGCACGAACTCCAGGTCGGCCAGGACCGCACCGGCACGCCAGGCGGCCGCCTGCCCGTCGCCCGTCGCGACGAGCGGGTTCGTCGTCTCGCGGTAGAGGTGCCCGGCGCCGCCGGAGGCGAGCACGACGGCGTCGGCGTCGATCCGCCGCGGTTCGCCGAGCAGGTCGAGGACGTCGACCCCGACGACCGCGCCGTCCCGGACGACGAGGTCGGCGAGGCAGGTCCGTTCGAGGATCGTGACGTGTCGGCGGTGCAGGGCGCCGATGAGGGTCGCCTCGATGGCCGCGCCGGTCGCGTCGCCGTCGGCGTGCACGACGCGCCACCGACCGTGCGCGGCCTCGCGCCCGCGGGCGAGGTCGTCACCGTACTTGTCGAGGCTCGCCGGGTCAGCGGTGCGGTCGAACGGCACCCCGAGGGCGAGCAGGTCCCGCACCCGCGCGGGACCGTCCGTGCAGAGCACCTCGACCGCTCGGACGTCGGCGCTGCCCGCGGCGGCCACGTGCGTGTCGGCGATGTGGAGCGCGGCGGAGTCGTCGGCGCCGAGCGCCACAGCGACACCGCCCTGGGCGTACGCCGTCGCCCCGTCGGCGAGCGTCCCCTTCGTCACCAGGGTGACGTCGTGGCGGGCGCTCGCGCGGATCGCTGCGGTGAGTCCGGCGATGCCGGAGCCGACGATGACGACGTGCACGGGTGCTTCCTCGGTTCTCCAGGCTCGGGGTTCAGGCTCGGGGTTCAGGCTCGGGGTTCAGGCTCGGGGTTCAGGCTCGCGGCTTCGCGGCGAGCATGCGCTCGAGGGCGACCTTGGCGTCGGCCTGGACGTCGGCCGGCACGACGATCTCGTTGAGGACCTCGCCGTCGACGAGCGCCTCGAGCACCCACGCGAGGTAGCCCGGGTGGATCCGGTACATCGTGGAGCAGGGGCAGACGACCGGGTCGAGGCAGAAGATCGTGTGCTGCGGGTACTCGGCGGCGAGCCGGTTCACCATGTTGATCTCGGTGCCGATCGCGAAGGTCGTCGGCTCGGTGGCGGCGGCGACGGTCTTCCGGATGAGGTCGGTGCTGCCGGCGTGGTCGGCGGCGTCGACGACGGCCATCGGGCACTCGGGGTGCACGATCACCTGGACACCCGGGTGCTCGCGGCGTGCCTGGTCGATCTGGTCGACGGTGAAGCGGCGGTGCACCGAGCAGAAGCCGTGCCACAGCACGACCCTGGCGTCCTGCAGGGTCTGGGCGTCGTTGCCGCCGAGGGGCTTCCGGGGGTTCCACATCGGCATCAGGTCGGTGCTGATGCCCATCGCCTTGGCGGTGTTCCGGCCGAGGTGCTGGTCGGGGAAGAACAGGACGCGCTGCCCGCGCTCGAACGCCCACTCGAGCACGGTGGCCGCGTTCGACGAGGTGCACACGATCCCGCCGTGCCGCCCGCAGAACGCCTTGAGGTCCGCGGCGGAGTTCATGTACGTGACGGGGATGACCGGCACCCGGCCGTCGGCATCGGGCTCGGTGCCGTAGACCTGCTCGAGTTCCGCCCAGGCCGCCTCGACGCTGTCGATGTCGGCCATGTCCGCCATCGAGCATCCCGCGGCGAGGTTCGGCAGGATCACGCGCTGGTCGTCGCGGGCGAGGATGTCCGCCGTCTCGGCCATGAAGTGCACGCCGCAGAACACGATGGCCTCGGCGTCGGGCTTCGTCAGCGCGGCGTTCGCGAGCTGGAACGAGTCACCGAGGAAGTCCGCGTGCCGCACGACCTCGTCGCGCTGGTAGAAGTGCCCGAGCACCACGACCCGGTCGCCGAGGGTCGCCTTCGCGCGCTCGATGCGCTCGTGCAGCTCGTCGACCGGCGCGTTCCGGTACTCGTCCGGGATGACGCCCTGCCGGGGCGCGGAGGTGGGGATGACGTCGGACATCGACGACCCGGGTCCGTACCCGGGTCGGGCGTCGAAGTCCCACGTCGGCATCGCGAGGTCGGGCGTGCAGGTGCTGCCGGCGGCCTGACCGTTGGAGATCAGTTCGATGGTGGTGGCGATGGACACGGGCGTTCCTTCGGTTCTACGGCTTCTTGCCCTGCTGCAGCGGGCCGTTGTCCGCGTAGGCGAGGTCGGGGTTCGAGCGGTACAGCCGAGCCGGACGGTGCCGACCCCCGCTCGTGGTCTCGTCCGTCGGCAGGATCGCGTCGGTCTTCTCGACCTGACGACGGAAGTTCGCGGGGTCGAGCGCACGCCCGAGCACCGCCTCGTACACCCCGCGGAGCTCGGCGAGGGTGAACCGGTCCCCCAGGAACGCCTGCGCGATCCGGGAGTACGACATCTTGTTGCGGAGGCGCCAGAGCGCGTACTCGGCGATGCGGTCGTGGTCGAACGCGAGCGGCGGGTGCTCGTCGGCGAGGAACCACCGCACGTTCCAGTCGTCCGGCACCGTGCTCGCCTCGTCCGGGTGGACGAGGGCCCAGTACACGATCGACACGACGCGGCTCGGTGAGCGGTCGACGTCGCCGAAGGCGTAGAGCTGCTCGAGGTAGCGCGGCTGGACGTTCGTGGTCTCGCGGAGGCGGGCGGCGGCGGAGTCCTCGAGCCCCTCGTCCGGCCGGACCCACCCGCCGGGGAGCGCCCATGATCCCTCGTACGGCTCGGCCACCCGGCGCACGAGCGGCATCCAGAGCGCCGGGGCCCCGGTGTCCGGGTGCGGGCGCAGCGCGACGATCACGGTCGAGACCGCGACGCGGATGGGGAGCTCGGCAGATAGTGTCATGATGACTCGAAGTGTTCGGGTTGCGATGACACTATCACCGGGTTTCACGAGACGGAAACAGCCACGAAAACTCCTGGTCGGACCGCGCGCCTACATTGAGCCGCATGACTACGGTGACGAGGATGCACGCCGTCGTGTCGGGGACGGTCCAGGGGGTCGGTTTCCGGTACTGGACCGCGCGGAAGGCCGACGGACTCGAACTCGCGGGGTACGCCCGGAACCTGTTCGACGGCACGGTCGAGGTCGAGGCGGAGGGGCCGGCGCCCGCGGTCGACGCGCTGATGACGTTCATCCGGACCGGGCCGCCGTCCGCCGAGGTGACCGACGTGTCCTGCCGCCCGGTGGTGCCGCACGGCGACGTGGAGGGCTTCGCGATCCTGCACTGATCCTCGCGGGACCGCGGCGCGTGGGAGCGGGACCGCGGCGCGTCGGAGCGGGACCGCGGCGCGCGCCCGGCGGCGCGGATGTCGGACGGAAGCGGAATAATCGAATCCACTCAGGCGGTTGCCCTGTCTGCGCTCGTCGCGCCCCCTCGTCCCACCAGTCGTGATCCACCAGGAGCCCCGCATGACCCAGGCCGTCGATTCCGCACCCCGCACCGGGAGCGTCGCGCAGCCCTCCGCCGGCGAGACCCGACTCGTGATCGGGCTGCTGCTGGTCTCGGCGTTCGTCGTGATCCTCAACGAGACGATCATGGGCGTCGCCCTGCCGCGGCTCATGGACGACCTCGACATCAGCGCCGCGACCGGGCAGTGGCTCACCACCGGGTTCCTGCTCACGATGGCGGTCGTCATCCCGATCACCGGGTTCCTGCTGCAGCGCTTCAACACCCGGCCGGTGTTCGTCTGGGCGATGAGCCTGTTCTCCGCCGGCACCCTGATCGCGCTGCTCGCGCCGGGCTTCTCGATGCTGCTCCTCGGCCGCATCGTGCAGGCCAGCGGCACCGCGATCATGATGCCGCTGCTCATGACGACGGTGCTCACGCTCATCGAGCCCGCGCACCGCGGCCGCGTGATGGGCAACATCTCGATCGTCATCTCCGTCGCCCCGGCGATCGGCCCGACGATCTCGGGCCTCATCCTCAACGCCTTCTCGTGGCGGTGGCTCTTCGGCTTCGTGCTGCCGATCGCGCTCGCCGCGCTGGTGCTCGGCATGGTCAAGGTCCGCAACGTCTCGACGCCCCGGAAGGCGCCGCTCGACGTGCTCTCGGTCGTGCTGTCCGCCTTCGCGTTCGGCGGGATCGTCTACGGCCTGTCGAGCATCGGGGAGGCCGGCTCGACCGGTCCGCTCGTGCCGGTCGCGTCGCTCGTGGTCGGTGCCGTCGCCCTCGCCCTGTTCGTCGTCCGGCAGACCCGCCTGCAGCGCGCGGACCGGGCACTGCTCGACCTCCGCACGTTCCGGACGAAGGGCTTCACGATCCCGATCGTCGCGATGGGCCTCAGCTTCATGGCGATGTTCGGCACCCTGATCCTGCTGCCGATCTACCTCGAGCGGGTCCTCGGGCTCGACGTGCTGAACGTCGGCCTGCTCCTGCTGCCCGGCGGGCTCATCATGGGGCTGCTGTCCCCGGTCGTCGGGCGCATCTACGACCGCCGCGGCCCGCGGGTGCTCCTCATCCCGGGCGCGATCATCGTCAGCGCCGTCCTCTGGGGGCTCTCGACGGTGGGCGTGGACACCAGCGTGTGGTTCGTCCTCGGCGCCCACGTCGTCCTGAGCATCGGGCTCGCGCTCACCTTCACGCCGCTGTTCACCGCGGCGCTCGGCGGCCTGCCCCCGAAGCTCTACTCGCACGGCAGCGCGGTCCTCGGCACGGCGCAACAGCTCGCCGGAGCCGCCGGGACGGCCCTGTTCGTCACCCTGCTCACCATCGGCGCCTCGGGTGCCGCGGCGGGCAGCGGCGCCGCCGGCCTCGCCGAGGCGACGGCGTCCGGCGTCCGGACGGCGTTCCTCGTCGGCGCGGTGATCTCGCTCTTCGGGATCGCGATGTGCTCCCTCGTGCGGCGACCGGCCACCCCGGACGGCGCCCCGGCACCGTCGATGCACTGACGGTTCGCGCCTCCGCCAGGGGGCGCGTGGCATCGTGGGCGACATGCGGTCGACGACGAGCGAGCTGAACTGGTCCGGCACGGTCACCTACACGGCCGAACGGGTCCTCCGTCCGTCGTCGATCGACGAGGCCGCCGAGATCGTCGCCCGCTCCCCCCGGGTGCACGGTCTCGGCACCCGGCACTCGTTCAACGACGCGCCGGACGCGCCCGGTGTGCTGCTCGACCTCACCGGTATCCCGGTCGACCTCGAGGTCGACGCGGGGCGGCGGACGGTCACGATGGGTGCCGGCACGCGCTACGGCGTCGTCGCGCCCGAGATCGACCGCGCCGGGTTCGCCCTGCACAACACGGGGTCGCTCCCCCACATCTCGATCGCCGGCGCGATCGCGACCGGCACCCACGGGTCCGGCACCGCCCTCGGCTCGCTCAGCACCGCGGTCCGGTCGTTCGAGGTGCTCGGACCCGACGGCGCGGCACGGACGATCGACCGCGACGACCCGACGTTCGACGGCGCCGTGCTCCACCTCGGCCTGCTCGGTGTCCTCACCCGCGTCACCCTCGACGTCCAGCCGACGTACCGGATGCGCCAGGACACCTACGGCCCGATCCCCTGGGACACCTTCACGGCCCACGTCGCCGAGGTCCACGCCGCCGCGACCTCGGTCTGCTCGTACACGGTGTTCGGCGACGCGGTGACCGAGGTGCTGCTGAAGTCCCGCGTCCCCGACGGCGAGGACGACGTGGCCGTCCCGGACGACCTGTTCGGCGCGCCCCGGCTGCCCGGTTCGCCCGGCGACGGGCACCACACCGCCCGGGACGGCTCGGTCGGGCCGTGGTGGGACCGGCTGCCGCACTTCCCGATCGACTCCGTGCCGAGCCACGGCTCCGAGGTGCAGAGCGAGCACTTCGTCCCGCTCCGGCACGCCGGCGCCGCACTCGACGCCGTCCGGACCATGGCCGACCGCATCCAGCCGCACCTGCACGTGTGCGAGATCCGCACGATGGCGGCGGACCCGTTCTGGCTCAGCCCGACCCAGGGCGAGGACGTGCTCTGCATCGCGTTCACCTGGCAGAAGCACCCGGCCGAGGTCGCTGCACTGCTGCCCGACCTCGAGGCGCTGCTCGCACCGTTCGACGGCCGTCCGCACTGGGGGAAGATGAGCTCGCTCGACGGCGCCGCGATCGCGCGGCTGTACCCGCGCCTGCCGGACTTCCGCGACCTCGTCCGGGCCGCGGACCCCGACCGGACGTTCGCGTCCGCGTTCGGCGAGCGGGTCCTGGGGACCTGACCCGCGCCTCCAGGCCGTCCGCCGTCCGCGGTCCGCCCTCCGCCGTCCGCGGGTGGATCGCCACCTCACCCGATCGGCGTGAGGGTCCTCGACGCGCCGTCCCAGTGCCGCACCCCACCGATCACCAGCTCCTCCGGCAGCGGCGCGTCGCGGAGGGCGGCGACCGCGGCCGCGAGGTCGCCGTCCCGGACGCGCCGCGCGAACGTCAGGTGCGGCGACCAGGCGCCGGGTGCGGTGGTGCCCGTGGCGCCGGGAGCGGCCCGGTGGACGGCCTCGTGGAAGGCGGCGAGCACACGATCGACGACGACCGCCCGCGCGAGCACGCTCCGGCCCGTGCCGGCGGGGAAGAGCAGGACCCCACCGAGGCGGAGCCGCGACGGCACCGGCACGTCGAACGCGTCGGGGACCGCCAGTTCGTCGCCGGCGGCCAGCGTCACGTGCGGGCTGTTCGTGTCCGAGCGACCGAGGCTCGGCAGGTCCGCGTCGACGAGCGCCTGCCACGCCGCACGCACGGCGGCGTCCGACGACGGTCCGAGGACGAGTTCGAGGCTGCGCACCCTCCGAGTGAACCAGCGAGCGGTGTGACACGGATGTAACACGGCGGAACGCAACTCGCACCCGCCCGACCGGCCCGTCACACTCGACTGCACGCCGCGGACCACCGCGGCGTCCCCACAGCACCGCCAGCACCGCCCACGAGGAGCCCCGCCATGTCCGCAGCACCCGCACTCCCCGAGAAGCCGAAGGGCAAGCGCCCGATCGGCTGGATCGTCGCCGCCGCGGTGGTCGTCGTCGCGATCGTCGTCGCCCTCATCGTCGGGGCCGTCCGCTCCGGTGGCTCCGAGAGCGGCGCCGCGGCCGGTGGATCGCCGAAGACCGTCACGATCGGCGTCGCGGACAAGTCGCTCTCGTACTGGGACACCTACACGAAGCTCGCGAAGTCGAAGCTCAACGTGACGGTCAAGCTGACGAACTTCTCGGACTACTCGCTGCCGAACCCGGCGCTCAAGGACGAGCAGCTGGACATCAACCAGTTCCAGCACATCCAGTACCTCGCCGACTACAACGTCACCTCGGACGACGACCTGCAGCCGATCGGCTCGACGGCCGTCTACCCGCTGCCGCTCTACGCGACGAAGTACGACGACGTCGCCGCGCTGCCGTCGGACGCCAAGGTCGCGATCCCGGACGACGCGATCAACCAGGCCCGGGCGCTCCTCATCCTGCAGTCCGCGAAGCTCGTCACGCTGAAGGACGGCGGCTCGCCCTTCTCGACGACCACCGACATCGAGTCGTCGAAGGTCGACGTCCAGCCGCTGAACGCCTCGCAGACCGCGAACGCCCTGCAGCAGGGCTCGGTCGCGGCCGCCGTGGTGAACAACAACTACGCCACCGCCGCCGGCCTGCCGATCTCCGACGCGATCTACCAGGACGACCCGTCGAGCGCGAGTGCGGCGCCGTACGTCAACGTCTTCGCGGTGCGGAACGCCGACAAGGACAACCAGACCTACCTCGACCTCGCGAAGCTCTTCCAGGACGAGTCGGTGCAGAAGGTCTTCAAGAAGGACCTGCCCGAGGCCGTCAGCCGCGACGAGAGCGCCGCGAGCCTGCAGGCCGAGCTCGCGAAGGTCGAGCAGGACGCGAAGGCGGCCAAGCAGTAGTGCCGGTCCTCGTCGAACTCCGCGGCGTCTCGAAGCACTACCGCCGCGCCGACACCGGCGAGACCGTGGTGGCCGTCGAGGACGTCTCCCTGGACGTGCACCAGGGAGAGGTCCTCGGCGTCATCGGGTACTCCGGTGCCGGCAAGTCCACGTTGGTCCGGCTGGTGAACGCGCTCGAACTGCCGTCGTCGGGCTCCGTCACGGTCGCCGGGCAGGAGCTCACCGCCCTGCCGGAGCGTGACCGCCGACAGGCCCGCCGGAAGATCGGCATGATCTTCCAGCAGTTCAACCTGTTCCGGTCCCGCACCATCGCCGGCAACGTCGCCTACCCGCTCAAGGTCGCGGGTGTCGCGAAGGAGGAGCGGAACCGCCGGGTCGCCGAGCTCCTCGACTTCGTCGGGCTCCTCGACCGCGCGTACGCCTACCCCGAGCAGCTCTCCGGCGGACAGAAGCAGCGCGTCGGCATCGCCCGGGCGCTCGCGGCCTCCCCCGACCTGCTGCTCGCCGACGAGGCGACCAGCGCGCTCGACCCCGAGACCACGTCCGAGGTGCTCGGACTGCTCCGCCGGGTGAACCGGGAGCTCGGCGTCACCATCATCGTCATCACGCACGAGATGGACGCCGTCCGGCAGATCGCCGACCGGGTCGCCGTCATGGAGCAGGGTCGCGTCGTCGAGGTCGGTGACGTGTACGACGTGTTCGCGGACCCGCAGACCGGAGCGGCCCAGCGGTTCGTCCGCACCGCCCTGCACGACCGGCCCTCCGCCGAGACGATCACGCGGCTGCGCGAGCGCCACCCCGGTCGGCTCGTCACGGTGCAGATCACCGACGAGGCCGGACTGCAGAACCGCATCGACCAGGTCTTCCGGTCCGCCGGTGTGACCGCCGAGCTCGTCTACGGCGGGGTCGGGGAGATCCGGGAGCGCCGGATCGGGTCACTGACCTACGAGTTGAGCGCGGCCGGTCCGGGTGCGGTCGACGAGGCCGTCGCAGCTCTGCGCTCCGCGGGCATCACCACCGACGAGGAGGGCGCAGCGTGAACAACTCCTTCCAGAGCGTGATCGACACGTTCGACGTCTTCGTCGCGTCGATCCGCGACACGATCGTGATGTCCCTGGTGTCGCTCGTCATCGCGGGCGTCATCGGCCTGGCGCTCGGGCTCGCCCTGTACGCCACCCGTCCGGGCAACCTGCTCGGCAGCCGGACGGCGTACACGATCCTCAACGTGGTCGTGAACCTCGTCCGTCCGATCCCGTTCGTCATCTTCCTCGCCGCGATCGCCCCGCTGTCACGCGTCGTCGTGCAGACCACGATCGGCGTCCCCGCGGTGACGTTCGCGATCTCGCTCGCGGCGTCGTTCGCGGTGTCCCGGATCGTCGAGCAGAACCTGCTCGCGGTCGACCCCGGCGTCGTCGAGGCGGCGCGGGCCTCCGGTGCGCACCCGCTGTCGATCCTGCTGACGGTGCTCATCCCCGAGGGGCTCGGCCCGCTCATCCTCGGCTACACGTTCATCTACATCGGCATCGTCGACATGACGGCGCAGGGTGCGTTGATCGGCGGGGGTGGTCTCGGCGAGTACGCGATCACGTACGGGTCGCAGCGGTACGACTGGTGGATCGTGTACGTGTCGGTGGCGGCGATCGTCGTCATCGTCCAGCTCGGCCAGTTCATCGGCAACCGGCTGGCGCGGGCGACGCTGCGCCGCTGACGCGCGCAGGGCGCCCGGGAGGCGACCGCCTGGAGGCGCGGTGCCGGTCCACGAGACCGGCACCGCGCCTCCTGTGCGTGCGTTCGTCGTGGACGCCGGCCGAGGTCGCACGTTCTGCCCCCTCCGCGTCGCGCGCGCGGCAGTTCGTGCGACGTCGGCACCCCGCGCAGGGCGTGTTGTGCGACCTCGGCACCCCGCGCGCGGCGCGGTGACGGCCGGTTAGGCCGCCGGAGACTCCACCGTGGCGACGGTGCCCGTGGCGCCCGGGTGCTCGTAGTGCGCACGCACGAGGATCGGCCGGTGGTCGGAGATGCCCGCGGGCAGGGTCTCGACGCCGGCGATGTGCAGCCCGACGCTCGTGGCGAAGTCGAAGTGTCCTGTGAACTTGCGGTAGCGCAGGTACGTCGGCTGGTCCGAGAGGGACAGCGCGAATCCGTGCTGCTCGATCTTCCGGCGCAGGTTCGTCTGGAACCACGGGTAGTTGAAGTCGCCGACCATGATCGCCGGAGCGTCGTCCGACAGGTCGCGGACGAACTGGTGCGCGGCCTCGATCTGCTTGCGGCGCAGGGAGTTCGTCGCCGTCAGGGGCGAGGCGTGGAAGGACGCGACGATGACCTCGGCGTCGACCTCCTTGTCGCGCAGGTGCATCGCGATGAGCCGCTCGTGCGCGGGTGCGAGGACCCGGTCGTGCAGCGACTTCTGCAGGGAGTGGATGCTGAAGTCCTCGACCTCGAACCGGTCGTCGCGCTTGTAGATCGCGAGACCGAGCCGGTTCGCCTTGGTCGACGCGGCGAGGGAGAGCCCGGCGATCGACGGGGCGAGGTCGTTGCTGTCGCACTCCTGTACGCAGATGACGTCGGCCTGGGACGCCTCGGCCAGGGAGGCGAGTTCGCCGTTGGCGGTGTGCTCGCGGAGGTTGTAGCTGACGACGCGCAACCCGGTCGGTTCCACTGCCGTCTCGGCGGTGATCGTTCCCTGCTGCTCTGGCGCGGCCATGCTGCCTTCCTGTTCCGGGCGGTTCGGGGCGCCCTGCCGCGGCAACCGTACTCGGCCATCGCGGACTGTTGCTGAGACTGTAGCGCGGCCCCGGTTTCGTGCGTGTGACCGCGGGGAAAACGGACGATGCGTCGTCGGCTCGTCGGCTCGTCGGCTCGTCGGCTCGTCGGCTCGTCGGCTCGTCGGCTCGTCGGCTCGTCGGTCGACGCCGGTGGACTCGCGGGTCCCGGCCGTCAGACCCGCACCCGGCGAGCGGGTCGGACGGTCTCGCCGGCCGTCCGGCTCATCACCACGCCCTCGAGGCAGGCCACGGCGAGCAGCGCGGCGATGACCCAGAACGCGGCGTCGTACGGCCCGGAGCCGCCGAGGCCCGACGCGGCCCGGATGACCACGGCACCGACGGCGACCCCGAACCCGGCGGCGGTCTGCTGCAGCGTCGACGAGAGCGTGTTCGCCGGGGTCATGTCCGCCTGCTCGACGTCGGCGAACGCGATGGTGTTGTAGGCCGTGAAGCCGACCGACCGCGCCGCGCCGCTCACGACGAGCAGCGCCGCGAGGAGCCAGAACGGGGTGTCCTCGGTCATGAACACCATCGCGACGACGCTCAGCGCCGCCACCGCGCTCGACACGACGATGACCGGCCGGTACCCGAACCAGCGGAGGAACGGCGTCGTCATGGGCTTGATGCCGAGGTTCCCGACGAAGACCCAGAGCACGGCGGACCCGGCGAGCACGGCGCTCCACCCCCAGGCGTCCTGGAACAGCAGCGGGAGGACGAACGGCACGGCGGAGACGGCCAGGCGGAACAGGCTGCCACCGGCGTGCGACACCCGGAAGGTCTCGAGCCGGAACGAGTCGAGCCCCATGATCGGGTGCGGCGCCCGGCGGAAGTGCCGGACCGCCAGCCAGCAGCACGCCGCCCCGACGACGCCCGACACGACGACCGCGAGCACCGGCACACGGTCGAGGGCGAGCAGGGACGCCATCACGACGAGCGAGCCGAGCCCGAAGCAGGCGAGCAACGACCCGAGCCAGTCGAACGGCACACGCTCGGACGCCCGCTCCTGCGGGACGAGCACGAGTGCGGCGACGAACGCAATGACCCCGAGCGGGATGTTGATGAGGAAGATCCAGTGCCACGTCAGGGTGTCGACGAGCACCCCGCCCACGAACGGCGCGATGATCGGCGCGGCGAGGGCGGGCCAGGTCAGGATCGCGATGGCCGTCACGAGCTGTTCGCGGCCGGCGCTCCGCAGGACGACGAGCCGTCCGACGGGGACCATGAGCGCACCGCCGAGGCCCTGCACGATGCGCCAGATCGTCAGGTCGACGAGTCCGGTGGAGAGGGCGCACAGGCCCGAGGCCACGGTGAACAGGACGATCGCCCCGGCGAACACCGTCCGCGAGCCGATCCGGTCGGTCAACCAGCCGCTCACCGGGATGAACACCGCGAGGGTGACGAGGTACGCCGTGATCGCGACGCCGACGGCGGCGGAGTCGACACCGAGGTCCCGTCCCATCGCCGGCGCGGCGGTCGCGAGGATCGTGCCGTCCAGGAGCTCCATGAAGAAGGTCCCGGCGACGAGCACGGCCACGGCCGTGCTCCCCCGTCGTCGTGTCGTCATCGTCGTCGTCGTCATGGCACGTCAAAGGCTATGCCCGATCGGTTTCCCCGACGTGCTCGGACGGCCCTGACGGACAGGCGTTCTGCAACGCAGAATGAGCAGGAGGAGCGCGTTGCCACCCACACCCGGCACCCGGGAGCGTGGAGGCACCGCAGACGCACAGGAGGATCGATGACGACCACACCCGGCACCGTCACCACGAAGGGCGCTCCCGACCCGGCCGCCCCGACGGACCGGCACGTCCTCGACCACGCGCACCTGCCGGTGATGACGCTCCGCGAGTCGGCCCTGGCGAACAACACCCGGGTGATGCAGGCGTACGTCGAGCGCCACGGCCTGTCCTTCGCGCCGCACATGAAGACGCACATGGCACCGGCCCTCGCCGCCCGCCAGGTCGCCGCCGGCGCCTGGGGTGTCACGGTCGCGTCGGTCCAGCAGGCGATGGTCGCGTGGGAGCACGGGTTCCACCGGATCCTCGTCGCGAACGAGGTCCTCGACCCCGCCGGACTCGCCTGGCTCGCCTCCCGCCGCGCCGAGGACCCCGCCGCCGACGTCCTCTGCTGGGTCGACTCCCCCGCCGGCGTCGACGCCGGTCGCGCCGCGCAGGACGCGGTCGACGGCGAGCTGCACGTCGTGGTCGAGGTCGGGTTCCCCGGGGGTCGTACCGGGGTCCGCACCGCAGGACAGGCACGCGACCTCGCGCAGCACGTGCACGAGGTCGGACTGACGCTGCGCGGGGTCGCCGGGTACGAGGGCGGCCTGCCGGACGTGGACGCCGCCCGCGCCTACGTCGACGGCGTGCTCGAGGTCGCTGCGGCCGTTCGCCCGCTGGTCGACGCTCCGCGTGCGCTGCTCAGCATGGGCGGCAGCGCCTGGTTCGACGGCGTGGTGGACGCGGTCGCGGACCGCCCGGACGACCTGGACGTCGTGCTCCGCTCCGGTGCGTCGCTGACCCACGACGACGGCTTCTACGCCGAACGCACCCCGTTCCACCGGCACCCGGACGAGGGCTCGCTGCTCCCGGCGATCGAGGTGTGGGGCCGGGTGACGTCGTGCCCCGAGCCCGGGCTCGCGCTGGTCGCGGTCGGCAAGCGGGACATCTCCTTCGACGAGGGGCTGCCGGTGGTCCGGTCCGTCCGTCCAGGAGGCGCGGCTGGCGTCCGTCCCGTCACCCCGGCCCCCGGGGCGGTCACCGTCACCCGCCTCGACGACCAGCACTGCTACCTCGCGCTGGCGGACGGGGCACCCGGGCTGACGCCCGGCGACGTCGTCGTGTTCGGCGTCTCCCACCCGTGCACCGTGTTCGACAAGTGGCGCCGGGTGGTCGTCATCGACGACGACGAGACCGTGCTCGAGACGATCGAGACGTGGTTCTGATGCGCGCCACGACCCCGGTCGCGCCGCTCGGCGACGACGCGCCGGCCCGCAACGCCGCCCTGTCCCTCCGCCGTGGTCTGCGGCTGCTCGACTGCATCGCCGACCGCACCCGGAACGGGGAGCCCTCGGTGTCGCTGACGGTGCTCGCCGCAGAACTCGGCACCTCGAAGTCGACCGTGCTGCGGCTGACCGCGCCGATGCTCGAGAACGACCTGCTGCGCCGCACCCCGGACGCCGGCTTCACGCTGGGACTCGGCGCGCTGCTGCTCGGGCAGAGCTACCTCGAGGGCATCGACCTCCGCGCCGCCGCAGCACCGTTCCTCCGGCGCACCGCCGAGCGCACGGGGCTCACCTGCCACCTCGTCGTGCCGGACGGCACCGACATCGTCTACGTCGACAAGGTCGAGACCCGGGGCACGGTCCGGATGGGGTCGCGCATCGGCAACCGGCTGCCGATGCGGAACACGGCCTCCGGCAAGGCGATCGTGGCGTTCGGCGAGCCGGAGCTGCTCGAACGGGTGCTCGCGGAACCGGCCACCGCGATGACCGAGCACTCGATCGTCGACGACGACCGCTGGCGGGCCGAGATCGACCGGACGCACGGCCGCGGCTACGGCATCGACGACCGCGAGAACGAGCCCGACATCCGCTGCGTCGCCGCGCCGGTGCTCGACCACGCGAACCAGGTCGTCGGCGCGATGAGCATCTCGGGGCTCGCGTCCCGGTTCCCCGCCGCCGCGGTCCGCGAACTGGGCGACGGTGTCGTCCGGACCGCACGCGAGATCTCGGTCGCACTCGGCTCCTCCTCGGCGCAGCTCGCCCTGGCGAAGGGGACACGGTGACCGGCCGCGTGGTGACCTTCGGGGAGACGATGCTGCTCCTGACCGGCCCGGGCATCGGTGCGGTCCCCGACCTCGACCACATGCGGGTCGACACCGGCGGCGCCGAGAGCAACGTCGCGATCGGCCTCGTGCGCGCCGGCGTCCCGACGACGTGGATCGGCCGCGTCGGCACCGACCCCGCCGGGGACCGCGTCGCCCGGGACGTCCGGAGCGAGGGCGTCGACGTCGTGGCCGTGCCGGACCCGGACCGGTCGACGGGGATCATGATGAAGGAGCGTTTGACCGACGGGCGGACGCGGGTGACCTACCACCGCCGGGGCTCGGCGGGATCGGCACTGCGGGCGACCGACCTGCCAGACAGCGTCGTGGAACGTGCGGCGCTCGTGCACGTCACGGGCATCACCCTCGCGCTCTCGGACGACGCCCGCTCCGCCGTCGAGGCCGCACTCGACCGCGCCGACGCCGCCGGGGTGCCGGTGTCGTTCGACGTGAACCACCGGCCGAAGCTCATCGACGCCGTGACCGCCCGTGCCCGCTACCGAGCGGTCGCCGAGCGGTCCGCGATCGTGTTCGCCGGGGACGACGAAGCCCGGCTCGTGCTCGGGCTCGCCGACGACGAGGGCGACGACGAGACGCTCGCGCACGAACTCGCCGCCCTCGGCCGGGGCCGCGCGGTCGTGAAGCTCGGCTCGCGCGGAGCGGTGGCCTCCGTCGACGGCGTGTTCCTCCGGCGCCCGGCGACCCCGGTGCGCGTGGTCGACCCGGTCGGCGCGGGGGACGCCTTCGTCGCGGGGTGGCTCGCCGCGACCCTCGGTGGCGCCACGTCGACCGAGGCGCTCGACCGAGCCGCCGACGCCGGAGCGCTCGCCTGCACGATCGAGAGCGACTGGCGCCGCCCGGACCCGGCAGCACTGCACGACCCGACCACCCCCACGGACGTCGACCACGCCGTCCACGACCGCGTCGACCGCTGAGGCGAGGAACGAAGACCATGACGAACACCACCAGCACCGACCCGGCGACCGAGCCCCGCGTCCGGCACCGCCACGCCGCCGGGCCCGCGATCGCGATCCTCCGGGGTGGCACCGGCGACCACGTCGAGGACGTCATCGCGACCCTCGTCGACGCCGGCGTGCGGGCGATCGAGCTCACCACGAACACGCCCCGTTGGCGCGAGGGCATCGCCTGGGCGGCCGACCGCTACGGCACGGCGGCGTCGATCGGCGTCGGGACCGTGCTCGAACCGAGCCAGCTCGACGAGGCCGCTGCGGCGGGTGCCGTCTTCGCGGTGAGCCCGCACCTCGACGCCGACATCGGGGAGCGGGCACACGAGCGCGGGCTGGGGTGGTACCCGGGGGCCGCGACCCCCACCGAGATCGTCCGCGCCTGGCGACTCGGAGCACGCGCGGTCAAGGTGTTCCCGGCCGCGCCGCTCGGCGGGCCCGCCTTCCTCAAGCAGGTGCTCGCGCCGCTCGACTTCGTCGACGTCATCCCGACGGGCGGCATCGGCGTCGACGACGCGTCCGACTACCTCGCGGCCGGTGCGGTCGCGGTCGGCCTCGGGTCCCCGCTCGTCGGGGACGCCCTGACGACCGGCGACCTCGACGGCCTCCGCACCCGCGCCGAGCAGCTCGTCGCGGGACTCAGCCGGTGACGACCGAGGTCCTGCTCACCGGCGGCGCGGTCGTCGACACCGACGGGTCGGCGCACCGGACGGACGTCCTCGTCCGCGACGGGGTGGTCACGGAGCGGGGGGACGCCGGCCGGATCACCGCCGACGCCGAAGCCACCGTGGTCGACTGCACCGGCCGCCTCGTCCTGCCCGGTCTCGTCGACGCGCACTCGCACGCGGGGTCCCTCGTGTTCGACGAGACCGTCCAGCTCGCGCTCCTCCGACAGGGCGTCACCACCATCATCACGGGGCAGGACGGCGTCGGACCGGCACCGGGCGACGGCTCGTACGCCGCGCGGTACTTCGCGGCCATCGACGGCTCCCACCCGACGTACCGCGGCGACGGCCTCGCGGGACTCCTGGCGACCTACGACGGCACGACCGCGCTGAACGTGGCGACCCTGGTGCCCGCCGGCACCGTCCGGCACGAGGTCATGGGTGACGATCCCGCCCCGGCGGACCCCGAGCAGCTCGATGCGATGCGCGCCCTCGTCCGGCAGGGCATGGCGGACGGTGCGGTGGGGCTCGCGACCGGACTCGACTACGTCCCCGGACTGCACGCGGACACCGAGGAGATCGCCGCCCTCGCCGCCGAGTCGGCCGCCGCCGACGGTGTCTACGTCACGCACATGCGCGGCGGCTACGAGGCGAACGCGGGCGCCGGCATCCAGGAGATCGTCCGGATCGTGCGCGCCGGCGGTGGTCGGGCCCACGTCTCCCACCTGCATGCTCCCGTCGACCTCGCCCTGGCGGAGCTCGCCCGGGCCGAGGCCGCCGGCGCGCCGCTGTCGTTCGACGCGTACCCGTACTCGCGCGGCTGCACCATCCTGTCGATGCTGCTCCTGCCGGCAGACCTGGCGCGGCCCGGCACCGACGACCTCACCAGGGCCCTCGCGGCGGACGACGGTCGTGTCGAGGTCCGGGCCGCCGTCCTCGATCGGGTCCTCGGGCGCGCGGACCTCGGACCGGGGTGGGCCGAGCAGATCACGCTGTCGCACGTCCCCGCGCCTGCGTTCCACGCGCTGCAGGGTCGCACGCTCGCCGACGCCGCCGCGGCCACCGGAACGGACCCCGTGGACCTGGCGCTCGACGTGCTGGTCGACTCCGACCTGCAGGTCACCGTCGTGATGCGCGTCCCGCACCCGCGGACACCCGAGCAGCTGGCGGAGCTGTTCCGGTCCGGCGGACACACCGGCGGGTCCGACGGCATCTTCGTGGGGACGCACCCGCACCCCCGGGCGTACGGCACGTTCGCGCGGTACCTCGGCGACTTCGCCCGACCCGGAATGCTGTCGTGGTGGGACGTCCAGCAGCACCTGTCGACCGTTCCCGCCGAGCGGTTCGGCCTCGGGCTGCGCGGGGCCGTCGCGCCCGGGTGGATCGCCGACCTCGTCGTCGTCGATCCCGAGCGGGTCCGTGCACGGTCCTCGTACGCCGAGCCGATGCTGCTCGCCGAGGGCATCGACGACGTCCTCGTCGCCGGGGTCCCCGTGCTGACCGCCGGTGCCCTGACGCACGCGACCCCCGGTGCAGGCATCCGTCGGACGACGTGGAGCCGTCCGGCGACTGCGAGCGCCGGGGGTCGATGAGGCTTCGCTCAGCGATCCGGGCGGGTCACTCCGCCGAGGGCAGCACCGCCACCACGTCGATCTCGACGAGGATGTTCGCCAGGTGCGACTGCACCGTGGTGCGGACCGGGTACGGCTGCGAGAAGTGCTTCGCGTACTCCTCGTTGAAGGCGGCGAAGTCGCGGTCGGAGTGCTCGAGGTGCACGGTCGACTTCACGACGTCGTCGAGGGTGGCACCGTGCTCGGCCAGGACGGCGGCGACGTTCGCGAGCACCTGGGCGGTCTGGCCGGCCACGTCGTCGGCGATCGCGCCGGTCGCCGGGTCCTGCGGGCCGAAGCCGGCGGTGTAGATGAAGCCGTTCGCGACGATGCCCTGGCTGTAGGGGCCGGCGGGCTTCGGCGCGGCGTCGGTCACGATGGCGGTCTTGTTCGGCACGGTGCTCCTCGGTGTCGATCGGGATCGTTCGGTCGTCGCCCCGACGGGCCGGCCGCGCCGTCGCGGCCGGAGGACGACGCGACCAGGCTAGGCGAGCGCCCCGCGCCGCACCCGACCCACCACCGGACGCGTTCCGTTCTGCACAACGCCAGTCGCGCCTCCCGGGCACGCCGTGAGGAACACCCAAGCATCGTCCGTCTACGCTCGTACCGTGCCCTCTGCCCTGCCCGAACGCCGCGGAGCGCCGCGGTGAGTCGACTGGACGGGACCCTGACGGAGTCGATCGCGAGCGGACGCCGCCGGGTCATCGACCTCGCGACCGCGCTGCCGGCGTGGGCCGCGGTGCTCCTGGTCTGGACCGGAGGCCGCATCGTCTCGACGTTCTGGCTGGCCCTCGCCTACCCGCTCATCGGTCGCGCGCTGCCCGAGAACGCGATCTGGGGCAACGGCCACGGCTTCCTCAACTTCCTGACCGCGTGGGACGGGCAGTACTACGAGCAGATCTCGGTGCACGGGTACCCGACGAGCCTGCCGCTCGACGCCGCCGGCAACGTCGCACAGAACGCATGGGCCTTCCTGCCGGCGTTCCCCTTCACGATCCGGATGCTGACCGCGTCGACGGGGGTGCCGTTCGACGTCGGCGCCCCCGTGATCGCGCTGCTCGCCGGGCTCCTCGCCACGTACCTGCTGCACCGTCTCGTCCGCGACCGCGCGGGGTCGTCCGCGGCGATGTGGGCGGTGTTCTTCTTCACGTGCGGGCCGCTGTCGTTCCTGCTGCAGGTCGGCTACGCCGAGAGCATGTTCCTGGCGCTCGTCTTCGGGGCGCTGATCGCCCTGGAGCGTCGGCGGTACGGGCTGCTCACGGTCCTCGGCGTCGTCGCGTCGTTCACCCGGCCCGGGGCCCTCGCGATCCCGCTCGTCCTCGGGGTCGTCGCGCTGGTGCGGTGGATCCGTGCCCGGCGGACCGAGGGGGTCCGCTCGCTCGACGTCTTCCCCGTGGCGGAGCGGGTCCGGGTCGTCGCCGCTGGCCTCGTGATGGCGCTGGCCGGGTTCGCGTGGCCGGTCATCGCCGCGCACGTGACCGGGTCACCGAACGCCTACCTCGAGACCGAGATGTCCTGGTGGGTGAACTTCATCGGCCGGGTGGACTTCCTGCCGCTCACGCCGTGGTTCCTGATCGCCGGCCGGTGGCTGGGCGTCGGCGGCATCCTCATCGTGGTGTTCCTGCTCGTGTCCTACCCGGTCTGGCTGCTCCGTCGGTCGACCCGTCGCCTCGGGTTCACGACCGTGGTGTTCTCGGCCGCGTACGCGCTCTACATCTTCGCGGTGTCGCTCCCGATGGCGTCGACCCCCCGGCTGCTCATGCCGCTCGCGCCGCTGTTCGGATCGCCGGAGCTCGTGGCGAAGCCGTGGATGCGGTGGACCCTCGTGGTGTGCGCGTTGCTCGGGCAGCCGGTGCTCGTCGCCGTCCTCTGGCTGCTCGGCCCGCCCTGACGCGGCACACCCGGCGCCCGCGGTGTGCGGGGCCGGGTGCGTGCGGTCGGACGGGTCCGGCGGGCCGGGGTCCGGCGGGCGGGGGTCCGGTGCGTCGGTCGCCCGACTAGAGCTCGACCGTCCCGTGGTCGCCGGTGTCCGGCTGGCTCTGCTTGCCGATCGCGGCCTTGAGCGTCTGCACGAGGCTGCCGACCGGGCCGGTGTCCTGCGTCCAGTACTCGACCGAGTCGCCCTCGACGGTGAGGAGCCGGATCGAGGGGTCCTGACGGCCCTCCGGGAACCAGGCCTCGGCGAACGGGGACCACAGCTCGTCGATGACGGTGTCGTCCTGGGTGACCCTGGCCGTGCCGGCGATCGACAGGTACCCGCCCTGCGACTCGATCGCCACGTTGACGTGCGGGTTGCGGGCGATGTCCTCGACCTTCTCGCTCCCGTCCTGCACGAGGAACCGGAGGGTGCCGTGGAACGCCTTGTCCTGCACGGCGAGGGGCCGGGCGTGGAGTCCGCCGTCCTCGCTCACGGTCGTCAGCAGTGCCGTTCGGGCTCCGTGGACGATGTCCGAGATGGCTGCGCGCTGGTCTGCCTCTGTGTCGGTCATGGTGCTCCTCTCGCGTCGTGCGCCCCGTTGTGCTCGACGTTCGGCCGGCCCTCGGGCGCTGTCCGTTCCGGCCAGTCTGCTCTGCGACGCTGAGCGCGTCCGGCGGACAGGGCTGCGGAGCCGTGCGGGCGCTGTCGCGTGCGGGAGTGTGCGACAACACCGATGTCGTACGACAGCGACGATGTCGCCGCCGCGCGCGTGCAACCGTTGCTCCCGCAAGGAGCGACTTCGCGGACATCGTACGACAGCGACGATGTCGTTCCGGGTCGCCCCGCCCGCCCGGAGGCCCCGGCGTCAGACGGGCTCGCGGATCGTGGTCTCGACGTCGACGACCTGCGGGATGCGCGGCATCGACGCGAACCCGAACGCCACCGGCGGGTCGAGCGGCGCGAGCTCCCCGAGGGGCTCCCCCGCCCAGGTCCCCCTCACGCCCGTGACGTCGTGCGCCCCGGTCACGCCGTAGTACTCACGCCGCCCGTTGCCCGCCGAGCCCGCGGTGCCCGATCCGGGCGCGACGAGCCGCGCGACCGGGTCGATCGCGGCGAGCCACCGGGGGTCACGGGCGACCGGCTTCGGGACGATGCGCAGGATGCGCCCGAGCGGCGAGATGCCACCGACGTCGATCGAGGCCTCGAGGGCGCCGGCGGCGAGCTCGAGGCCCCTCGCGGTCCGACGTGCCGAGACGTCGACGACCGAGACGGTGTCGAAGCGGTAGGTGCCGGAGACGTAGGCGGCCACGATCTCGTCCGGCGCGAGCAGCACCGACGAGCCGTCGGGGAGTTCGAGGAAGACGTCCGTGAAGGCACCGAACGGCGAGCGTTCCCACATGCCGACCACGATGCGGACCCCGGAGGTCGTCCCGACGCCCATGATCCGACCACGGAACCGACGTTCGAGGGCAGCGGGGCGTGACGTCATGCCCTGGACCGTACCCGGCGACCCCGTGAGGGGCGCGGATGCGGCGAGCCGCGCCTCCCGGCCACCGCAGACGCAGCCGAGCGCACCACCGGAGCACGGCCGGCGGCACCGCCGACCCGGGGCCGGCGACGCCGCGCGCTACGCGACCGGAACCGGCTCCGCGAGCAGCTCCCGCACCCGCGGCGCGACCTGCGTGCCGTAGAGCTCGATCGACCGCATCATGTCGTCGTGCGGCAGGCGACCCGTCGCGTACCGCATGTCGAACCGCGAGACGCCGAGGATCCGCATGTTCCGCGCGATCTTCCGGGCGACCGTCTCCGGCGACCCGACGTAGAGCGAGCCGCCGGCCGAGAGCCCGGCCCGGTAGCCGGCGACGTCGAGGGGCGGCCAGCCGCGCTCCCGGCCGAGCTGGTCGGTGACGGCCTTGTGGTAGGGCCAGTAGCGCTCGGCGGCCTCCTCGTCGGTGGCGGCGATGAACCCGGGCGAGTGCATGGCGATCGGCTGCTGCGGCAGGTCGAGCTGCGCGAGCGCCTGGCGGTAGAGGCGCGAGAACGGGGCGAACTGCGCGGGCTGCCCACCGATGATCGCGAGGAACAGCGGCAGGCCGTACGACGCCGCACGGATGACGGACTGCGGGGAGCCGCCCACGCCGACCCAGGTCGGGATGGGGCCGTGCTCGAGCTTCGGGAAGACGTCCTGGTCGGTGAGCGATGCGCGCTTCGTGCCGGACCACGTGACCTTGTCGCCGCCGCGCAGGGCGGCCCAGAGCTGGAGCTTCTCCTCGAAGAGGACCTCGTAGTCACGCAGCTCGTAGCCGAACAGCGGGAAGGACTCGGTGAAGGAGCCGCGGCCGAGGATGACCTCGGCACGGCCGTCCGAGATCGCGTCGACGGTGGCGAAGCGCTCGTAGACCCGGACCGGGTCGTCGCTCGACAGCACCGTCACGGCCGAGCCGAGCCGGATCGTGCGGGTCGACGCAGCGATCGCGGCGAGGACGACCTCGGGCGCGCTCACGATGAAGTCGGCGCGGTGGTGCTCGCCCACGCCGATGAAGTCGATGCCGACCTGGTCGGCGAGGACGGCCTGCGCGACGACGTCGCGGATGCTCTGCGCGTCGGACTTGACGCTGCCGTCGGGGAGTTCGGTGACGTCGCCGAACGTGTCGAGGCCGAGCTGCACGGGGCCGATCCGCTCGGGTGCGGGCGGCGGCACGTCCGAGGGACGGTCGGTGCCGAATGCGTTGCTCATGCTGTCCTCCTGATCACGACCGACCGTGGGCGGCCGGCGATGGACGGCGACCGACCGGTGGTGACCGGCTGGTCGACAGTTCCATGCGTTTGTATGAATCTACCACGCGCGCACCGGATCCGCACCTCCCGGCGAGTACGGTCGCGGGCATGCCCCAGATCCCCGACCAGACCGGCCGCCGCATCGTCGTCACCGGCGCGAACAGCGGAACCGGCAAGGAGACCGCCACGCGCCTCGCCGCAGCCGGGGCCTCGGTCGTCCTGGCCGTCCGCTCGACGGAGAGGGGTGACCGTGCCGCGGCCGACATCCGCGCCGCACACCCCGGCGCCGACGTCGAGGTGCGCGAGCTCGACCTCGCCGACCTCGCGAGCGTCCGACGCTTCGCCGCGGGCATCGTGGCGGACGAGCGGGCCCTCGACGTCCTCGTGAACAACGCCGGCGTGATGGCCCCGCCGAAGCGGTTCGAGACGGTGGACGGCTTCGAGCTGCAGTTCGGCACGAACTTCCTCGGCCCGTTCGCCCTGACGAACCTGCTGCTGCCCTCGATGCTCCGGTCCCCCGACGCCCGTGTCGCGACGATGTCGAGCCTCGCCGCGATCCCCGGCCGGATCCGGTTCGACGACCTGCAGTGGGAGCGCGGCTACAACGGCTGGCGTGCCTACTCGCAGTCGAAGCTCGCCGACCTGCTGCTGGCGCTGCACCTGCACCGGATCTCGGTCGAGCTGGACTGGCCGCTCGTGAGCACCGCCGCGCACCCCGGGTACACCCGGACGAACCTGCAGTCGGCCGGTCGGTCCCTCGGCCGCTCGAAGCCCGTCCGTTCCAGCGACCGCGCGCTGCCCTTCACGCAGGGCGTCGAGCAGGGCTCCGAACCGCTGCTGTACGCAGCGGTCGGGCCGAACGCGGTCGGCGGCGCCTACTACGGACCGTCCGGTCCCTTCGGCCTGGTCGGTCCGACGACCACGGCGTCGATCCCCGGATCGGCACGGAGCGCGGACCTCGCCCGGTCACTCTGGGCGGTCGCCGAGGACCTCACCGGCACGACGCCGCCGGTCTGACCGGCTCGACGCCGCCGGTCTGACCGGCTCGACGCCGTCGGTCTGACCGGCGGATCGGGCGGGCATGGCGACACGGCGCACGTCCCGCCCGTCGGGTGGGCCCGGAGGCGCGGCGCACCCCCGCCCGTCGGGCGTCACAACCGCACGTGGTCGCGTCCGAGGGCGGCGGTCACCGCCGCCGCGATCGCGCGCTGGCCGCGCGCGGTCGGGTGCACGTCGTCCGCCTGCATCCAGTCGGCGTGCCCCCGGAGCGGCTGGCCGACGTCGACGAAGGCGCCGCCCGTCCGCCGCACCGCGGACCCGAGTGCCGCGGACACCGCCGCGAGCTGTGCCGGGGGCGCCTCGTCCGACCAGATCGCGCTGAGACCGACGATGCGCGCACGGGGCATCGTCCGGTGCGCGTCCGCGACGAGCTGTGCGGTGGCCCCGTCGAGCACGTCGTCGTCCTGCCCGAGGTCGTTCGAGCTCGCCTGCAGCACGACGACGGCGGGGTCCAGCGCGGCCGCCCGGTCGAGGAGCTCGTCGTACGTCGCGGCACACTGGTCGTCCCCCTCGACGAGCACCCCGGCGCCGTCGCACCCGAGGTCGGTGAGCCGCAGGTGGTCCCGCGTCGCGATGAGCTCCGGCCACGCCAGGCCCGCCGCCAGCCCGTGCCCGCGGGTGATCGAGTCCCCGATGACCACGACCCGTGACGGGACGCCGTCGGTTCCGGCGAGCGCCACCATCGTCGTGACGTCCGGCGAGCAGGCGGTCAGCACCAGCGCCGCCACGACGGCCGTCCCCGCGGCGAGGACGCGTCGGACGATCGGGGGCACGCTGCGACGGTAGGACCGTCGGCTGTGGCGCACCCGTCACCCGGGTGCGCGTCCGGACAGCTTCCGCCCGACGCCCGACGCCCGACGCCGGACCCCTGACGCCCGACGACCGCGGCCCAGCCCCGGCCCTGCCGGGCCCAGCGGCGTCAGAAGCGCACGTGGTCCCGTGCGAACGCGGCCGTCACCGCCGCGGCGATGGCCTGCTGTCCCCGCGCGGTCGGGTGGACGTCGTCGGACTGCATCCACGTCGGGTGTCCACGGAGCGGCTCGCCGATGTCGACGTAGGTGCCGCCGTCCCGGGCGAGCGCGTGCCGGAGCGCTGCCGAGATCGACGCGAGCTGGGTGGGCGGGGCGTCCTGGTCCCAGATCGCGCTGAGCCCGATGAGCCGCGCGTGCGGGAGTCGGCGGTGCACGTCCTCGACGACCCGGTCGGTCGCGCTCCGGACCTCGGCGGTGTCGAGCCCGAGGTCGTTCGAGCTGGCCTGCAGGACGACGACCTCGGGCCGGAGGTCGACGGCGCGCTTCACGAGCGTCGCGTAGGCGCTCGCGCAGTCGTCGTCGTCCCCGATCGCGGCGACGCCGGCGCCGTCGCAGGACAGGTTCGTGAGCGACCACCCCTGCCGGTCGGCGACGAGTGCCGGCCACGCCTCGGCCGTCGTCAGCCCGTGGCCGCCGGTGATCGAGTCGCCGATGACCACGACGCCGGTCCCGGCCGCGTTGTCCCACGGGGTGCTGGTCGCCTCGGACGGTGCGGTTGCGCCGACCGCGCTCGACGGGCTGGCGGCACACGCGCCGAGCCCGAGCACGACGACGGTGGCGGCGAGCACGGCGAGCACGGTCCGGGTTCCGGTGGTCACGAACGGTGACGGTACGCGCACGGACCAGGGCTGGTGGCGCGATCGCGCTGCGGGTGCGCTCAGGCGCGGTGCGCTCCGGAGGGACGGGCCGAGCGCTCAGGCGCGGTGCGCTCCGGAGGGACGAACCGAGCGCTCAGGCGCGGTGGAGCTCGACCGAACCGTCAAGGCGCCCCGGCTCGGTCAGCCGGGCGTGCTGCAGCACCGTGCGCGCGGGTCCGACGGCCGCCGCGACGATCGACAGCGTCGCGACGTGCCCGTCGTGCTCGTGCGCGTCCCGGAGGATCGCGTCCGGATCGTCCGCGGGCAGCGCGGCCGACTCGGCGAGCAGGCCGAACCATCCGCTCCACCCGTCACCGGCATCGACCCCGGCGTCGGCCGTCCGCAGTTCGTCGAAGGGGCCGAGCACCGGCGGTCCGACCGGCGCGTCCACGGCGCGGAAGGCCTCGAGCCAGCGCTCGATGCGCGGCGCCCGGGGGTCGTCCGGCTCGCCGTGGGTGACCATGTGCACGCCGGGGCCGAGCACGGTCGTCCGGACCTCGGTGCCGTCCCACGTCGTGACCTCGGCGCCGTCCGAGGTCGCACGGACGAGGTTGAAGGCCCGGGTCGTCGGCACCGTGCCGTCGTGTCCCGGCAGCACGCCGGCGACGGCGTCGAGCGGGACGACCCCGCGGGTGGTCCAGGTGCTGTCGGCGCTCGCGACCGGTTCTCCGCGGTTGAGCACCACGGCCAGCCCGGCCGCGTCGGAGGCCGCGAGCCACGCGCCGCCGGCCGAACGGTCGCGGACGCCGCGGATCGACGGGTCGCGGTCGGGCCACCAGGCGGCGGGCGGGTCCCACGGTCGCTCGGGCGACTCGTCGCGCAGGGCGAGCATGGTGACGGGCCACGCGGACCCGGGCTCGACGCGGACGACGACGGTGCACATGGGATCGATCCTCGCACGACGCCCCGGGTAGCGTGACCGGTGTGAACGCAGCAGCAGAGCGCCGTCTGACCGTCGTCGTCGGGATCACCGGGGGCATCGCCGCGTACAAGGCCGTCGGGGTGGTCCGCGACCTGGTCAAGCGGGGCCACGACGTGCACGTCGTCCCGACCGAGGGGGCCCTGCGGTTCGTGGGGCTCCCCACCCTCGAGGCGCTGAGCCGCAACCCGGTGACCACGAGCGTCTTCGACGACGTCGCCGAGGTGCGCCACGTCGCGCTCGGCCGCCGGGCGGACCTCGTGGTGGTCGCCCCGGCCACCGCCGACGCCCTCGCCCGGATGGCCGCGGGGCTCGCCGGGGACCTGCTCGGCACGACGCTGCTCGCGACCGAGGCTCCCGTCGTGGTCGCACCCGCGATGCACCCGCAGATGTGGGAGCACCCGGCGACCCGGGCGAACGTGGCGACCCTGCGCGACCGTGGCGTCCACCTCGTCGGCCCGGTCGTCGGGGCGCTGACCGGCGACGACGCGGGGATCGGCCGGATGGCGGAGCCCGAGGACATCGTCACCGCGGCGCTCGCGGTGCTCGACGACCCCGCGGGCACCGACCGAGCGGGCACCGACCGAGCGGGCACCGAGCGGGCGGGCACCGACCGCGCAGGCGCCGAGCGGGCGGGCACCACCGGGGTCGCCGGGACCGGAGCCCGTGGCGAGCTCGGTGACCTCGCGGGCGTCCGCGTCGTCGTCAGCGCAGGCGGCACCCGCGAGCCGTTCGACCCGGTCCGGTTCGTCGGCAACCGGTCGAGCGGTCGGCAGGGCATCGCGATCGCGGCCGACGCGGCCCGGCGCGGCGCCGAGGTGACGCTGGTGAGCGCGAACGTCGAGGCGTCGCTCACCGCCGGGCTCGACGTGCGGGTCGTCGCCGTCGGGTCCGCGCTGGAACTCGCGGACGCGGTGCACGCGGCAGCAGCCGAGGCCGACGTCGTCGTGATGACGGCGGCGGTCGCCGACTACCGTCCCCGCGAGGTGCGCGCCGAGAAGCTCAAGAAGGAGGCGCAGGGCGAGACCATGACGCTCGAGCTGGTGAAGAACCCCGACGTGCTGGCCGACCTCGTCGCGGCCCGCCGTACCGGGCAGATCATCGTCGGGTTCGCCGCCGAGACCGAACCGGACCGTGATTCCCGCATCGCGCTCGGACGGGCGAAGATCGCCCGCAAGCCGGCGGACCTGCTCGTGGTGAACCACGTCGGCTGGTCGTCGGGGTTCGAACGCGAGGAGAACGCCATCGAGGTGCTCGTCCCCGGCGGCGACGTGGTGCGCGAGGCGTCCGGCAGCAAGGCCGAGGTGGCCGCGGTCGTCCTCGACCTCGTCGCGACCGCACTGACCTGAGCCCCGCACGCACCCGAGCCCCGCACGCACCTGAGCCCCGCACCGTTCCACACCGCGCCACCTGAGCGATCTCCGTGCGTGCCGGGCGCCGCACGGGGCAGCATGGACGCATGCGACGACGCGAGCGCGCACGACGCGCCACCCGGACCGCCACCCTCCTCGCCGTCGTGCTGGGCGGGGCCGGCGTCACCCACTTCCTGCGACCGCGGGGCTACGACCGGATCGTCCCGGACGCCCTCCCGCCCCGGTTGACCACGCTGGCCTCCGGTGCCGCCGAGCTCGGGATCGCCGCCGGCCTGGTGGTCCCGGCCACACGCCGCGCCGCGGGCTGGGCTGCGGCGGCACTGTTCCTGGCGGTCTTCCCCGCGAACGTGAAGATGGCGAGCGACCTGCTGGACAGCCCGCGGTCGACGCGGGCGATGCGGCTCGTCTCGGTGCTCCGCCTGCCGCTGCAGGCTCCGCTCGTCGCCTGGGCCGTGCGCGTCGGCCGACACGCGCCGCGGCGGTGACCGGGGCTGCGGCGGACCGCGCCGCCGTCCCGCTGCTGCACCGGCCGGTGACGGTGCACGCGTGGGAGGACGTCGTCTTCGCGCACTGGCGCCACGACCCCGCGTCGCTCGAGCGCCTGGTGCCGCGCGGGACCCGTCCCGACGTCGTGGACGGGAGCGCGTGGGTGGGCCTGACGGCGTACGTCTTCCGCGAGACCCGGGTGCCGCCGTTCCCGCCGTCGGGTCGGCTCGGCACGATGACCGAGGTGACGGTCGAGGTGCTCACCGTCGACGACCTCGGCCGCCACGGCGTCGCGTACCGGACGGTCGACACCGCGAACGTGCCGGCCATCGTCGCCGCACACGCGCTGCTCGGTGTGCCGTACACGTTCGCGCACGCACGGGCACGACGACGCGGCGACACCCTGTCGTACCGCTCGGTGCGGCACCCGGCGCGGTCCCTGCACCCCGTCCGGTGGCTGCGGGCACGGCACGGCACGACGGGCGGGGACGGTGCGGTGCGCTCGGGGGACGCGGTGCGACCGGGAGGCGCGGTGCGGCCCCGGCACGACGCCACCGTCCGGGTCGTGGCCGGCGAGGTCGTCGACGACCGGCTCGCGACGGAGCTCACGACGCGGCAGGGCATCCATGCCCGACACCTCGCGCAGACGATCTTCTGGCAGCGACAGCACCCGCCCCTGACGATCCGGTCGGCGCGGCTCGAGCGCCTCGCCGGCGACCTGCCGGACGCGGTCGGAGTGCCGGGGCTGCTCGGCCGCGATCCGGACTCGCTCCTCGTCGTGGACGGCACCACCGTCCGCTACGCGTGGGGCGACGTGGTGCGGTGAGCGAGGACCCGCACGACCTCGAGCGGTTCGTCCGCGCCCAACAGGGGGTGTTCGACACCGCCGTCGCCGAGCTCGGCCACGGCCGGAAGTCCTCGCACTGGATGTGGTTCGTGTTCCCGCAGCTCACCGGCCTCGGCCGCTCGCCCACCGCCCAGCGGTACGCGCTCGACGACCTCGGTGAAGCCCGGGCGTACCTCGCCCACCCCGTCCTCGGCCCCCGGCTGCTCGAGGCGTCCGCCGCTGCCCTGGCAGCACCGGCACGGTCGGTCGACGAGCTGTTCGGCGGTGTCGACGCGATGAAGCTCCGGTCGTCGATGACCCTCTTCGCCGAGGCCGCGACGGACCCCCGGCCGTTCCGGGCGGTCCTCGACCGGTGGTTCGGCGGGACCGCGGACCCGGTGACGCTCCGGCTGCTCCGACCCCACGACTGACCCGCTCCGGGCCGGGCGGGACACCGTTCACATATCAGGTACGGTGAACGGTGCGCCCGCACCCACCGGTGCCGAGCAACCGACCCGATGCCCCGATCCCGGAGGAACCCGCATGCCGGTCCCCAGCAGTGCACCCACCGAGCACCAGCTGCTCCGCGACACCGTCCGGTTGAAGATCCACGCCGCGATCATGGACGGCACGCTGGAGCCCGGCGAACGGCTGAACGACGACGAGCTCATCGCCTGGCTCGGCGTCTCCCGCACCCCGATCCGCGAGGCCCTGAGCCAGCTCGCCCGCGCCGGCCTCATCGAGATGGCACCGAACCGGTACACCCGCGTCACCACCCCGAACCCGGCCGAGGTGGTCGAGGCGCTGCAGACCCTCGGCGTCCTGTTCGGCGGGGTCGTCCGACTCGCGGTCCCGCGGCTCGGTGCGGGCGCGAAGAAGAAGATCCTCGCGCAGCTCGACGCCACGATCGCGGATTACGAGGCGCACGACGTCGCCGCGGTGAACCGTGACGCCCTCGCCGTGTTCGCCCGCTACGTCGAGGAGTGCGGCAACGAGAACCTCCAGCGCGTCTGCCGGGACACCATGGACGGTCTCGCGTTCCGCCTGCGTCTGCCGAACCTCGACGAACTCGTCGACTGGGACCGGATGACGGCGGACTTCCGACGACTGCGCGAGGCCACGGCGTCCGGCGACAACATCGAGGCCGAGCTCGCGACCGAGGCCATCCACCTGCTGCCGGGCGAGAAGCGCTGAGCTCGCCTGAGTCCCCGTACAGGAACACGCCCGTCCCGCACTCGCGAGGCGGGCGTGACCCGTTCCGGACGGTCCGTGCCGGAGCCTCGCCCAGCCGCTCGTCGCTCCCAGTCACACGGTCCGGCGAGCCGGTAGCATCGCCCCGACCACCCCGTCGACCGCCACGGAGCACCGCATGAGCCACCGTCAGCCGGACCGCACCGAGATCGCCTCGCGCCTCGCCGCCGCGGTCGGCCGGATCAACCGACGGGCCCGGTCCGACTCGGCCGCGCTCGGGTACGGCATCGTGTCCGCGCTCGCGACGATCCAACGCGAGGGACCCCTGCGCCCCGGCGACCTGTCGCGGATCGAGGTCGTCACGAAGCCGACCATGACCCGCATCCTCACCGAGCTGGAGCAGCGCGGGTTCATCGAGCGCGAGGCCGACCCGCGGGACGGTCGCGCCTTCATGGTGACGGCCACACCAGAGGGTGCCGCGGCGGTCGAACAGGCACGGTCCACGCGCACCGGCATCGTCGCCGAGCTCATCGCCGACCTCCCCGAGGCGGACGTCGACGCCATCGCCGCCGCACTCGACGCACTCGAGCGCGTGGCCCAGGGCGAGCGCACCCAGGAAGCTCACACCTCGGCTCCGTGATCCGGTCGTTACCGAACCGTTACCAACGGGTGGACGGACGGTTCTGCCAGCCAAACTGGACGGTGTGCCCAGCAACACCGGTCATCGTGGCGGCTTCGCCCCGCGGCGGCCACCCCCACGGCCGCACGTCGGCGGACGGACGGGCCCCACACCACCGTCCGGTCCTCCCCCGGCTCGCGAGCCCCTGACGACGGACGTGGACTCGTCCCCCCCTGCGCGCTCCCCCATCCCCCGCACGCAGCGTCACGCGGCACGCACCCCAGAGTCGGCCGACCACCGGAACCGATGACAGGACGCAACACCGACCTCCCGACCACCACGGCCTCGACCAGACGTGAGGCCCTGAACTCCCCCACCCGGCGACTCCGTCGTGCGCTCCGCCGCCCCACCACGCTCATCGTGGGCGGAGCCGCCGTCCTCGCCGTCGCCGGAGGCATCGCCACCGTCGGCACGCAGCCCGCGATCGGCGAGGCCCTCGGCATGCCGACCGCCAGCGCCACCGCGGCACCGGCCCTCGCCGGCACCGCCCTCGACCGGGCGCAGGCCGCAGCGACCATCGCCACGGCCGAGACGGTCGTCGACGCGGCGAACGACAAGACGGACACCGCGACGCTCGAGCGCCGGATCGACGCACTCGACGACTACCGGTCGCTCTCGGGCGCCGCGCTCACCTCGCGGATCTCCTCGACGGTCGACGCCACCACCGAGGTCGCGGACGCCAGCGCCGTGCAGGACAAGCGCGACGCCGACGCGAAGACCGCCGCGGCCGCCGCCGCGAAGCGCGCCGCCGCCGAACGGGCCGCCGCAGCCGAGGCCGCTCGGAAGCAGGCGGCCGCGAACACGGTCGCCGGTGCGAAGGCGACCGCGAGCTCGATGGCCTCGTCGAAGTACGGCTGGGGTGCCGACCAGTTCCAGTGCCTCGACAACCTCTGGACCAAGGAGTCCGGCTGGAACTACCAGGCCGTGAACGCGAACGGCGGCGCGACGGGCATCCCGCAGGCGCTCCCCGGCTCGAAGATGGCGACGATCGCCTCGGACTGGCAGACGAACGCGACCACCCAGATCACCTGGGGGCTGCAGTACATCAACGACGCGTACGGCACGCCCTGCGCCGCGTGGGCGCACTCGCAGGCGTCGAACTTCTACTGAGTCGACGCGCTGCACCGACGATGAACGACCCCGGGTCCCGCACCCGGGGTCGTTCGTCGTGTAGGCATGCGCACGTGACCACCATCGGACTCCGCCGCATGGCGCCGCGCGACCCCACCGAGGACCACCGCGCCGCCAGTCCCCTCGAGCTCCTCTTCGACCTCGTCTTCGTGGTCGCGGTCGGGTTCGCCGCGACGAACCTGCACGAGATCGAGGTCGAGGGGCACGTCTCGTCCGCCGTCCTCGCGTACGCGTTCGTCTTCTTCGCCATCTGGTGGGCGTGGATCAACTTCACCTGGTTCGCGACCTCGTTCGACACCGACGACTGGCTCTACCGGGTGATGACGTTCGTGCAGATGGCGGGGGTGCTCGTGCTCGCCGCCGGGGTGCACGCCGTGATGGTCGAGGGGTCGACCACGATCGTGGTGCTCGGGTACGTCGTCATGCGGCTCGCGCTGGTCGGGCAGTGGCTCCGGGTCGCCGTCTCGTCGCCGCGGTTCCGGCGGACGGCGCTCCGGTACGCGGCCGGGATCGTCGTGGTCCAGGTGCTCTGGGTGCTCGCCCTCCTCCTGCCCGACGACGTCGCGTTCGGCGTGGTCCCGGTGCTCGTCCTGCTCGAGGTCCTCGTCCCGCCGTTCGCCGAGGCCCGCGCGCAGACGACCCCCTGGCACACCCGGCACATCGCCGAGCGGTACTCGCTGTTCACGCTCATCGTCCTCGGCGAGGGGCTCGTCGCGTCGGCGAACGCGGTCATCGACGGCATCGCGCACGCCGACCACCTCGGCTCGCTGCTGGTCCTGGCCGCGTGCGGGCTCGTGATCGTCGCCGGACTGTGGTGGATCTACTTCTCCCGCGAGCAGCACGACCGCATCCGCTCCCTGCCGACCGCGCTCGTGTTCGGCTACGGCCACTACCTCGTGTTCGCCGCGGCCGGAGCGCTCCCCGCGGGCATCGAGGTCGCGGTGAGCGCGGACGCGGGCGAGGCCGACCTGTCGCACGCGACCGTCGCCGCGACGATCGCGGTGCCGGTCGCCCTGTTCGTGCTGTCGATCTGGGCGTTGGCGCTCCGACCGTCGCTCAGCCTCCGGTGGAACGTCGTGGTCGTGGTCCTCGCCGTCGCGGTGCTCGCGAGCATCGCCGTCCCGGCGGCGTCCCTCGTGACGACGGCCGTGCTCGTCGCCGCGGTGGTCGTCGTCCTCGAGGTGGCCGACCGTCGGCCGTGACCCGACGCCGGACCCGCGGGTCCGTGCCGTGGACGGCACCCACTGCAGGACGGGAGGCGCGGTGCGGGCCCGCACCGCGCCTCCCGTCCTGCAAGGGGGAACGTCAGCCGACGCGCGCGATCCGCACGTCGACGCGGCTGAGCGGCAGGCCGTGCGCGATCGCGGCGTCGAGCGCCGCGAGGTGCGCCGCACGCGCGGTCTCCGGGGCCGGCACGGAACCGTCGGTGCCGATCACGACGCGGAGCACGTCGTCGTCGAGGACCACGTGCGCGACCGAGGCGCGGGACGCGAGGCGCTTCGCCGCGTCGACCGCGCTGCCGAGCGTCGGGCGTGCGCGGTACAGCTCGGCGACCCCGGGGACAGCGAGGACGGCGGCCTCGATCTCGGCGAAGGTCTCGTCCTGGGTGCTCATGCTCGGTCCTCCTCGGCGTCGTCGTCCGGCTCGTCGGTCGAGGGTGGCAGGAGGTCCCGCACCACGACGTCCACGGACGCCACGACGAGGTCCGTCTCGGTCGCGAGGACCTCGGCAACGGTCTCGCGGATGTCCGACGCCACCCGCTGGATCGTCGACCCGGCGCGGACCGCGATCTCGACGACGACCCGGACCGGCGCGCCGAGCTCGGTGACGTCCCCCTCGAGCGTGCAGCGTGCGATGAGGGCGTCGGGCACCGCGTCGCCGGCGGTGCGCACGAGAGAGCGGATGGCCCCCTCGGTCATCACGGGACGCTCGGTGGGCGCCACCGGACGGAGCGGGACGTCGCGCCCGGCGCGGGCCTCGAGCGAGATGTTGGCGAGCACGCCGCTGATCCACGACTCGTCGGCCGGGGCCTCCTGTTCGGCCGCGGCCTCGAGCGAGCCGAGCGACGACTGCCGGAGCCGCACGATGGCCGCGAGGGCGTTCTGGCACGCGGCGGAGTGGTCGATGCTCGGGTCGGCCGGCTGCATCCCGGCGTCGAGGTAGTCGGTCAGCTCGTCGATCGTGTGGCCGTCGAGGTCGTCGGGTTCGAGGGAGTCGAGTCGGACGGGATCGGATTCGGTCATCGCCATCCCTCCATGAGACGGATCATGTTCTTGCGCGCCCGGGACAGCAGGCCGCGGACGGTCGAGGGCGGGAGGTGCAGTTCCTCCGCGATCGCTTCGTACGAGTACTCGAGCACTTCCTTCATCAGCCACGTCCGCTGTTGCGCCTCGGGGAGTTCCGCGAGCGCGGTCTCGACCGCTTCCTCGCGGGAACGGGCCTCGGCTACGCGGTCCGGAGCGTCGTCCGACGGCGCCTCGACCTCGAGCTCGGTCACGTCGTCGTGGAAACGACGGGCCCGGATGCGGTCGATGCACTTCCGGCTGAGGATGCGCATGAGCCACGCCTTGACCCGGGCGCCGTCCTGCAGCGTGTCGAGCTGGTTCCAGGCGGTGATGAACGTCTCCTGCACGACGTCGTCGAGTTCGTCGGTCGACCCGAGGGTCCGTCGCGCGTAGGCGCGGAGCAGCGGCGTGTGCCGTCGGATGAGGACCTCGAACGCCCGGACGTCGCCGTCGGCCGATCGACCGGCGAGGACGCCGTCGTCGAGGTCGGTGAGGGGCTGGTGGGGCACGGTCTCCTTCTACCGGTGCGGGGTCGGGGATTCCTGTGTGTGCAGGACCTTCATCGGTCCGACGGGTCGCGCCGCCAGCGATCGGATGCGGACCTGCGCCAGGACGTGCTCGTCCCCGACACGGACGGGTGCCGGACGCACGGGGTGCGCCGGGTGGGCAGCAGGTGCGGTTCGGGTCATGGTGGGTTCCTCCATCGGTGTCGTCCACCGATGGGACGGAGCGGACACCCGGATCGTCACACTTCTCCGCACACGAGAACTGCGGCAGGCTTGTGGGCATGTCCCTCGTCACCGCCGTCTGCCGCGTCGACCGCCTGCTGCCGGACTCCGGGACCATCGGCGTGACCGCGATCGACAAGCGTCCCGTCGACGGCCCCGTCCGGATCCGCCCGCTCGGGTTGTACGCCGACGTGCAGGCGGACCGGAAGCACCACGGCGGCGCGGACCAGGCGGTGTACGCCTACGCGGACGAGGACGCGGCGTACTTCGCCGATCTCCTCGACCGCGACGTCCCGCCGGGGCTGTTCGGTGAGAACCTGCGCACCTCGGGCATCGACGTCACCGGCGCCGTCACCGGTGAGCGCTGGCGGATCGGCGAGACCCTCGAGCTCGAGGTCACGATCCCGCGCATCCCCTGCGGCACCTTCGCGCGCCGGATGCGCGTCGACAAGTGGGTGAAGCGGTTCACGGAGGAGGGCCGACCGGGCGCGTACCTCCGCGTGGTGCGGTCCGGGCCGGTGTCCGCCGGTGACCCCGTCGTCGTCACCCGCCGGCCCGACCACGGCGTCACGATCGGCCAGCTCTTCCGGGGGCTGACGCCCGAGCAGGCCGAGGCCGTGCTGGCGTCCGGGCACGGTCCGGGGCCCGGCGGCCCGGGGACGGGTGGGCTCGCGCCGAAGGTCGTCCGCGAGGCGTCGAAGGTCCTCGCGCGGACGACCGCCTGAGCGGAGCGCCGACCGTCAGCCCTGCTGCGCGCGGCGCACGGGGTCGATCGGGCGCTTCGCCGCGGGGAGCTTCGCCACGACGAGGTCGTACGCGTTGCCGACGAGGTCCTCGACGAGGGTCTCGTCGATGCCGTCACCCGGCGACAGCGTGATCCAGTGCTGCTTGTTCATGTGCCACCCGGGGGTGATCTCGGCGTGGTCGCGCACCAGGGCGGCGCCGTGCGGTGGCGCGCACTTGAGGTTGACGATCGGGACGTCCCGGAGGACGGACGTCATCACGAACATCTTCCCGACGACCTTGTAGACGAAGGCGCCCTCGCCGAAGGGCTGGGTCTCCACCACCGCGGGCAGACCCATCGCGGTGCGGATCGCGACCTCGTGCAGCATCTCGCCGTCCATGCGCCCCAGCATGCCCCCGACCGCCGACGGCGCGCCTCGGACCGGTCTCGCCGTCGGCGCGCCTCGGACCGGTCTCGCCGTCGACGCGCCTCGGACTGGGGTACCCGGTGCCGCCATCCTCGAACTATCCTCAGTCCGTGCACATCACCCGAACCCTGAGCATCGCCGCCGCCACCGCCGTCCTCGCCGCGACCGCCGTCGTCGGCGGCACCTCGACCGCCGAGGCCGCCCCAACCGTCTACAAGAACTGCACCGCGGTGCAGAAGGTCTACTCGGGCGGGATCGCCAAGAAGTCCGTCACGAAGAACCGGGTGACCTCGGCCGGCAAGGTGACGTACCGCGCGCTCAAGGGCACCGTGAAGAAGGACGACGCGCTGTACGCGGCGAACAAGAAGCTCGACCGCGACGCCGACGGGATCGCCTGCGAGAAGAGCTGACGCAGCGCAGCCGCGCCGCGCGCTGCGCGCCGCGCTCCCCGCGCGGCGCGGCCCGCGACGCCGAGACTCGGCCCCGCGGACACTTTCGCGGTCCCAGTGCCGCGAAAGTGTCCGCCACGGCGAGTCTCGGGCTCGGCCCGGGCCCGCGCGGGCGCGGGCGCGGGCCCGGGCCCGCGCCCGGCGCGGGCGCGGCGCGGCGCGGCGCGCCGCGCCCGTCAGAGGGGCGGGACGCCCTCGTGTCCGGAGCGTGGGCGGGCAGTCCCGGCGACCCCGGTGACCACCGACCCCGGCGGGACGTCCTTCGTCACCACGGTGTTCGCCCCGACGACGGAGTCGGCACCGACCGTGATCGCCCCGATCAGGGACGACCCGGCACCGAGGACCACGCGGTCCCCCACCGCCGGGTGCCGACGGGCGCCCGGTCCGTGCTCGCCTCCGCGGCCGCCGAGGGTCACCCCGTGGAAGAGCACGACGTCGTCGCCGATCACCGCGGTCTCCCCGACGACGACACCCATGCCGTGGTCGATGAAGAACCGTCGCCCGATGCGCGCACCGGGATGGATCTCGATGCCCGTCGCCGACCGGGCGATCTGCGCGATGACCCGGGCCGCGAAGCGTGATCCCGGCAGGCCCTTCGCGAGCCAGAGCCGGTGCGTGATCCGGTAGGTCCAGATCGCGTGCAGGCCGGAGTACACCACGGCGTTCTCGAGGTCCCCGCGCGCTGCGGGATCACCGCGGCGTGCTGCGGCCAGGTCCTCACGGACGGTCCGCAGCACGCCACGACGTCGGGCTGACGTCACGCAGTGAGCCCCTCGAAGAGCACCGTCGACAGGTAGCGCTCACCGGTGTCGCAGACGATCGCGACGACGCGCTTGCCGACGTTCTCGGGACGCGCGGCGATCTCGATGGCGGCGTGGATGATCGCGCCGGAGGAGATGCCGGAGAGGATCCCCTCCTCGGTGCCGAGGGCGCGGGCGACCCGGAGCGCGTCGTCGAGCTCGACGTCGAAGACCTCGTCGATGACGCTCTGGTCGAGGACCTCGGGGATGAAGTTCGCGCCGATGCCCTGGATCTTGTGCGGGCCGGCCTTGCCCTCGGTCAGCAGCGGCGAGTCCTTCGGCTCGACCGCGACGATCTGCACGCCGGGGACCCGCTCCTTGAGGACCTGTCCGACGCCGGTGATCGTGCCACCGGTCCCGACGCCCGCCACGAACACGTCGACGTGCCCCTCGGTGTCGCGGAGGATCTCCTCCGCCGTGGTCTTCCGGTGGATCGCCGCGTTCGCGGGCGTCTCGAACTGGTGGGCGAGGATCGCACCGGGTGTCTCGGCGACGATCTGCTCCGCCTTCGAGACGGCGCCCTTCATGCCCTCGGACCCCGGGGTGAGGACGATCTCGGCACCGTAGGCGCGGATGAGCGCGCGGCGCTCGACGCTCATGGTCTCGGGCATCGTGATGACAACCCGGTACCCGCGGGCGGCGCCGACCAGGGCGAGCGCGATGCCGGTGTTGCCGGACGACCCCTCGACGATGGTCCCACCCGCCTGCAGCTCGCCGGACGCCTCCGCCGCGTCGACGATCGCGACACCGAGCCGGTCCTTCACGCTCGCACCCGGGTTGTAGAACTCGAGCTTCGCCAGGATCTCGGCGCCGCCCTCCTTCGGGAGGCGGTTCAGCCGCACCAGCGGCGTGTTCCCGAACGCCTGCGAGATGTCGTCATGGATCGTGCCGCTCATCGGTACCGTCCTCATCGGGTCAGGTCGCGTGCCTCCGCCCTGGAGGCACGGCGTGCGCTGCGATCCTAGCGATCGGACCCCGGGTGGTGCTGCCTGTGTGACGCGCGCTGCGCGCCCGGCGCGCACCGCGCCTCCCGACCAACGGCCTGGTCCGCCCGCAACCGTTCGCGCTCACCGACACTTCTCGCGTCCCCGATCGCGAAATGTGTCGCTGCGCGCGAAACCCTGCGTGCTGGACCCGCGCACGGCGCACCGCGCCCGCGCCCCCGTCGTCAGCGCACGTGCGCCGTCCGCGCGAACCGCTCGTCCGTCGCCTCGAGCACCCGCAGCACGTTGCCACCGGCGAGCGCCCGGAGGTCGTCGGCACCCCACCCACGCCGCTGCAGTTCCGCCGCCAGCACCGGGTAGCGCGACACGTCGCGGAGGTCCGGCGGGAGCACGGGCGTGCCGTCGTAGTCGCCACCGAGCCCGATGTGCGCCGCGCCGGCGACGTCCCGCGCGTGCTCGACGTGGTCCGCCACGTCCGACACCGTCACGAGCGGGGGCTCCCCGACCGATCCGGCGTCCTCCCAGTCGGCCCACGCGCCAGACACGAAATTCGGCACGAAGGTGATCATCACGACGCCGCCGTTGTCCCCGAGGCGGGCGAGGACGTCGTCCGGCACGTTCCGGGGGTGGTCGTTCACGGCGATCGTCGACGAGTGGCTGAACACGACGGGCTGCGTGGCGACGTCGAGGGCGTCGCGCATCGTCTCCGGCGACGTGTGCGACAGGTCGACGAGCATCCCGATCCGCTCCATCTCGGCCACCACCTCGCGCCCACGGTCGGTCAGGCCGCCGTGCGGGTGGGAGCCGGTGGCCGAGTCGGCCCAGGGCGTGTCGTCGTTGTGCGTGAGGGTCATGTACCGCACCCCGAGGCGGGCGAGGTCGCGGAGCACCGCCAGGTCGTCGCCGATCGAGTGACCGCCCTCGGCACCGAGCAGCGACGCGGTGCGGCCGGAGTCGATCGCGGCGCGGACCTCGGCGGCGGTGCGGGCGAGGGCGAGGGCGTCCGGCCAGCGCTCGATGATCCGGTGCGCGAGGTCGACCTGCTGCAGCGTCGCCCGGACGGGGTCGGGGACGTCCGTCGGGACGAAGACCGACCAGAACTGGCCGACGACGCCTCCGGCCCGGAGCTTCGGCAGGTCGGTGTGCAGCGATCCCTGCTCGGAGTCGATGCCCTCGACGCCGGAGTCGTGGGTCTCCCGCCGTTCCCACGGCAGGTCGTTGTGTCCGTCGATGACCGGGAACGGGAGCGCGTCGAACGTCATGCCCTCGACGCTACCGCGGCCCGGCCGCTCGCTAGGCTCGCCTCATGGACCCCGTCACGCTCCGGACCGAGCGGCTGGTCCTCTCGGTCCCCGAGCTCTCCGATGCCGACGACGTCGTCGCGTACGCGACCGATCCCGACGTCGTGGCGTTCATCCCGATGCCGGAACCGTACGGCCACGCCGAGGCCCACCACTGGCTCACGGCCGTGGTGCAGGAGGGCTGGGCCTCGGACGTCCGCTACGAGTTCGCCATCCGACGGTCCGACGACCCCCGGCTGCTCGGGACGGTCGGGCTGTTCGGCTTCGCCGCCGGCGGTGCCGAGATCGGGTACGCCACCCACCCCGACGCCCGCGGGCAGGGCCTCGTGACCGAGGCGGCGGACCGGGTGCTCCGGTGGGCGTTCGCGCCGGCGCCCGAGGGGCTCGGACTGGTCCGCGTCCAGTGGCGCGCGATGGCGGAGAACCGCGGCTCGATCGCGGTCGCCCAGCGCCTGGGGCTGCGGTACGAGGGCCGACAGCGGTCCGCGGTGCTCCAGCACGGCGTGCGGCACGACCAGCTGCTCGCCGCCGTCCTGCGTGACGACGACCGGTCGGTCCGCACCGCCTGGCCGGTCCCGTGACCGTCGCGTTCCGGGTCGTCACCGACCTCGCCGCCCCGCCGGAGCGCGTCTTCCGGCTGTCGCTCGACATCGGCGCGCACGAGCGCTCCATGGCCGCGAGCGGCGAGCGGGCCGTCGACGGCACCACCACCGGGACGATCGGGCTCGGTGAGTCCGTCACGTGGCGCGCTCGGCACTTCGGGATAGCGTGGCGGATGACGAGTCGGATCACGGCACTGGAGGCGCCGCACCGGTTCGTCGACGAACAGGTGCGTGGACCGTTCGCCCGGTTCCGGCACGAGCACCGGTTCGAGGCGACGGCCGACGGGACGCGCATGGTCGACGAGATCGCGTTCCGCGCACCGCTCGGTGTGCTCGGACTCGCCGCGGAACGCCTCGCACTGGCCCGCTACCTGCCGCGGCTCATCCGGGAGCGCAACGCCTCGCTGGCGTCCGAGCTCGCCGCCGGCGGTCCGGCCGCACCGTAGCGGAGCGGAGCCGGTCGACGCCTCAGAGCGCGTGCGCCCCGAGGATCGCCCCGGCGGCGTACGTCGCGGCGAGTGCCAGTGCGCCCCCGGTGACGACGCGGATCGTCGCCCGCGTGCGCGGGGCACCGCCGAGCGCCGCGCCGGTTGTCCCGGTGGCGGCCAGCGCCACGAGCACCGCGACCACCGTCACGGCGACGCGCGCGGACTCCGGGCTGAGGAGCATCGCGAGGAAGGGCAGGGCGGCGCCGGTCGTGAAGGTCGCCGCCGACACCCAGGCGGCACGCCACGGGCTGACGACCTCGTCCTCGGCGTCGCGGAGCGCTGCGGCGGCGCGTCGGCTGCGGACCTCGGGGCGCACGAGCTCGTCGGCGACGGCGCTCGCCACCGAGGGGTCGACCCCGAGCGCGCGGTAGTGCGCGGCGATCGTGCCGGCGTCCTCCGACTCCGCCTCGAGCTGCGCCTGCTGCGCGGCCTGGCCGGTGCGCTGCGCGTCGCGGGCACCGCTGACCGACACGTACTCGCCGAGGGCCATCGACACGGCCCCGCCGACGAGCGCAGCGGTCCCGGCGGCGATGACCGGTCCGGTCCCTGCCCCGGCACCGGCGACCCCGACGAGGACCGCCGCGACCGAGACGATGCCGTCGTTGGCGCCGAGGAGGCCGGCGCGCAGCCAGTTCAGCTTGGCGGCGCTGGCGGTGTCGTGGTCGGTGGTGGGGAGGACGAGGTCGGTTGCGGTCGACATGGACGTCAGGATGCCACGCCGTCGCGAGCGGCGCCAGCATGGTGAGGCTACCCTGATCAGGGGTTTTCTGGTGAGGACAGCCTCACCTCACCTCGTGCGGAGTGCGGGAAGCCGCATCGGGACCGCACCCTCGGCCACCGGCCGGAACGTCCGGTCGCCGAGCTGTCACGATCGTCGTATGAACAGGGGAATCAGGATCGACCACGTGGGCGTCACGGTGCCGGACATCGACGCAGCCACGGCGTTCTTCGAGGCGGCGTTCGACGCCGTCGTCCTGTACGACATGCGGTGCCGCTCGGAGGAGCCGAACGGCACCCCCGAGGCGCACCGCTACCTCGGGATCCCGTCGACGATGGCGCAGGGCGCGATGCGCATGCTCGCACTCCCGGAGGGGCCGGGGCTGGAGCTCTTCGAGTACCTCGGACCGGACCAGCGCGGCGCGGTGCACCCCGCGGACATCGGTTGGCAGCACCTCGCGATCCACACCGACGACCTCGACGACACGCTCGCCCGCATCGAGGCCGCCGGGGGCACCCGCAACTCGGACCCGCGAGACCTGCGCGGGCTCGAGGCCGGCGAGGGGAACCGGTTCGTCTACACGAGGACCCCGTGGGGATCGACGCTCGAACTCGTCAGCTACCCGACGCCCCAGCCGTACCTGCTCGTGGCGCCCCGGGCGAAGTGGGCCCCGTGGCCGAGTGCGGTGGACGCGCTGCAGTCGCCCCTGCCCGAACCCGCGTAGCCGGAGCCGTCCGGGCGCCGTCCGCGACCCACGCACGGGTGGGCCGGCCGCTCAGCGCGTGCGGGAAGGGCTCGCCGACGGGTTCGAACCCCGCGCCGCGGTACAGCCGGAGCGCCGGCGCGTTGTCGTCGAGGGCGTGCAGCAGGGTCCGGGCGTACCCGGCGGCACCGGCCTCGGCGACGGCGCGCTGCAGCAGGGACCGACCGAGTCCGTGGCCCTGCGCGCGCGGATCGACGGCGAGCAGCGAGAGGTACGCCGCATCGTCCGGGTCGCCCGGCAGTCCCGTCCCCGGCTCGGTGACGAGCGCGAAGCCGGCGAGTGCGGAGGCCGCCGACACAGAGCCGGCGGGCGCGGGGCTGGCGGGCGCGGAGCCGGCGGGCGCAGACCCCGCGGGCACGGAGCCGGCGAGCGCGGCCGACGACGGCGAGGACGCCACGACGAGTGCGACACGGGCAGCCGCGAACTTCGACCGCGCACGGTCCCAGACCGCCGCCGACCGGGGCACACCGTCCCGCGCCGCGACCGCCGCCGTCCACAGCTCGATGCAGGCCGCGGCCTCGTCCCGGGCGGCGGCACGCACGACGAACGACGACCCGGTCACCCGTTCAGCGTACGACCGCCCGCTCCCCGACCCGGAACGACGCCCCGCGGTGCTCCGCCGGCAGCCGGTCGCCGCGGCCGTGCAGCTTGTGCCGCAGGGAGCCCGGCTCGTACCCGTCGGGGTAGACGCCGCGGGCGCGGAGCTCCGGCACGACGAACTCGATGACGTCCTCCCACGTGCCGGGTGTCACCGCGTAGGCGAGGTTGAAGCCGTCCACGTCGGTCTGCTCCTGGATCTCGACGAGCCGGTCGGCGATGGTCGCACCGCCACCGACCGCGACGGGGCCGAGGCCGCCGATCGCGGTGTGCCGGGCGAGGTCCCGGATCGTCCACTTCGACCCGTCGGACCCGGTGGCCGCCGCGATGTTGGCCGCCGCCGACTGGATCGCGTTCGACTCGACGTCCCCGAGGGGCTCGTCGAGGTCCCACTGCGACAGGTCGACACCCATCCAGCCGGAGTTCAGCACGAGCGCGCCGAGCTCCGACGCGTACGACAGGTAGTCCTCGTACTTCGCCTGGGCGAGCTCGTCGGTGGCGTCGGTGATCACGGTCAGCAGCGTGTAGACGCGGGCGGCGTACCGGTCGCGGCCGGCGGCCTCCAGGGCGTCGCGGACCTTCCCGACCGTCACGGCGAGCTGCTCGACGGTCGGCGCGCCGACGAACACCGCCTCGGCGTTCTCGGCCGCGAAGCGGATACCGCGCGGCGAAGCGCCGGCCTGGTAGATCACGGGCGAGCGCTGCACGGACGGTTCGGAGAGGTGGATCCCGGGGACGTCGAAGTGCGTGCCGTGGTGCTCGATCGGGTGCACCTTGGCGGGGTCGGTGAAGACGCCGGTCTCGCGGTCCTCGACCACGGCGTCGTCCTCCCACGAGCCCTCCCACAGCTTGTAGAGGACCTCGAGGTACTCGTCGGCGACGTCGTAGCGGTCGTCGTGCGAGAGCTGGTCGGTCTGGCCCATGTTCCGCGCGGCGCTCGGCAGGTAGCCCGTCACCACGTTCCAGCCGACGCGGCCCTTCGTGAGGTGGTCGAGCGTCGACATGCGCCGGGCGAACGGGTACGGGTGCTCGTAGGCGGTCCCGGCGGTGATCCCGAAGCCGAGGTGCTCGGTCACGGACGCCATCGCGGAGACGAGCAGGATCGGGTCGTTCACCGGGACCTGCGACCCGGTGCGGAGCGCGGCCTCGTTCGAGTCGCCGTACACGTCGTAGGTGCCGAGGACGTCGGCGATGAAGATGCCGTCGAAGTTCCCGCGTTCGAGGAGCTGCGCGAGGCCGGTCCAGTAGGACAGGTCGTTGTAGTGACGGGACCGGTCGCGCGGGTGGCGCCAGAGCCCGGAGGACTGGTGCGCCACGCAGTTCATGTCGAAGGCGTTGAACCGGATCTGGCGGTGCTCGCTGTTCGTGCTCACGGCCGTGACGCTACGGCTCGTTCCCCCGTGCGTCACGCATGGTGACGAACCGTGACGTGCGGACTGCGGTCCAGGAGGGACGGTGCGGGCCCGACCCGCGCCTCCCGGACCGCAGACCGGTCGCGTCAGGAGCGCGTGGTCGCCTCGCGCGCGGCGGCCTCGGCCGCCACCCACGCGAGCATCCCGCACTTGACCCGCATGACGAACTTCGAGACGCCGTGGAAGGCGATGAGGTCCTCGAGCACGTCCTCGTCCGGCTCGCCGGCACCCCGGGACCGCATCATGGTGCGGAACTCCTCGGTGAGGGCGAGGAGCTCGGGCACCGTGCGGCCGACCGCCATGTCCGTGAGGACCGACGCCGAGGCCATCGAGATCGAGCAGCCGTCCCCCTGCCACGCGAGTGCGGCGATGCGCTCGGTCCCCGGCTCGAGCCGGACGCGCACGGTGATCTCGTCGCCGCAGGTGGGGTTGCGCTCGAAGTGCTCGGCGTCGGCGTCGGGCAGCTCGCCGTCGCCGTGCCGGGCCTTCGCGTGGTCGAGGATGACCTGCTGGTAGAGCGAGTCGAGGGCGTTCACGCGGTGGCTCCGAAGTAGTGGCGGACCTCGCCGACGGCGGCGAGGAACCGGTCGACGTCCTGCTCGGTCGTGTAGACGTACGTGCTCGCGCGGCTCGTGGCGACGAGGCCGAGGCGGCGGTGCAGCGGCTGGGCGCAGTGGTGGCCGGAGCGCACGGCGATTCCCTGGGCGTCGAGGTACTGGGAGACGTCGTGGGCGTGCACGCCGTCGACGTCGAACGACACGAGTCCCGAGCGCGGCACACCGGCCGGCGGACCGACGACGCGGACCCCCGGCACGGCGGCGAGTCCGGTCAGCATGCGTTCCGCGAGGTGCTCCTCGTGCGCGCGGATCCGCTCCGTGCCGATGCCCTGCAGGTACCGCACGGCCTCGGCGAGGGCGACGGCCTGCGAGACGGGCTGTGTGCCGGCCTCGAACCGCTCGGGCGCCGGCATGTACTCGGAGCCCTCCATCGTCACCGTGGTGATCATCGAGCCACCGGTGCGGAACGGCGGCAGGGCGTCGAGCAGCTCGTGGCGGCCCCAGAGCACGCCGATGCCGTTCGGCCCGAGCATCTTGTGGCCGGAGAACGCCGCGAAGTCGACGCCGAGCTCCTGCACGTCGAGCGGTCGGTGCGGGGCCGACTGGCACGCGTCGAGCACCACGAGCGCACCGTGTGCGTGGGCGGCGGCAACGACGGCCGACACCGGGGCGATCATGCCGGTCACGTTCGAGACGTGGGCGAAGGCGACGACCTTCGTCCGGTCGGAGATCAGTGCGGCTGCGGCCTCGGCCGTCCAGGTGCCGTCGTCGGCGACCGGGACCCAGCGGAGGGTCGCGCCGGTCAGCGCGGCGAGCTCCTGCCACGGCACGAGGTTCGCGTGGTGCTCGGCCTCGGTGACGAGGATCTCGTCACCGGCTGCCAGCCGGAACCGCTCGGCGTCGACGCCGCCGCGACCACGGCTGGCGTTCGCCATGCCGTAGGCGACCAGGTTCAGGGCGTCGGTGGCGTTCGCGGTCCAGACGACCTCGGACGGCGTCGCGGCACCGATGAACCCGGCGACCGTGGCACGGGCGTCCTCGTACGCGTCGGTGCTCAGGGCGGCGAGGGTGTGCGCACCGCGGTGGACGGCGGCGTTGTCGTGCTCGAGGAACCGACGTTCGGCGTCGAGGACCTGCCGGGGTCGTTCGGCGGTGGCCCCGGAGTCGAGGTAGGCGAGCGGGAACCCGTTGACCTCCTGCTGGAGGATCGGGAAGTCCTGTTTGATCGCCTCGACCTCGGACTCGGTGAGCGGTTGGTTCGGCGCCACGACAGTCACCCGTCAATGGTGGTCTGCTCGCGGCCAGGAGTCCAGTCGGACGGGCACCGCTGACGGCGAACGGCCCCGGACACGTGGTCCGGGGCCGTCCGCACGGTGCGCGGGAAGCGCGTCACTCGTTGCCGACCTGCTTGTCCGCGGCGTCGCGGGCGCCGTCGATCTTGTCGTCGAACTTGCCGCCGGTCGCCTTCTTCACGGCGTCGGCGACACCGTCGAGCACCTTGTCGCTGATCCCCTCGGCCTTCTCGCTCTTCAGGGCGTCCTGGACCTTGCCGTCCTTCAGGAACTCCTGGGCCTTCTTGGTGATGTCGTCGAACCCCGCCATCGGTCACTCCTCGTCTCGGGGACGGAACCGGACGCCCCGTCGTGCGGCCGATCGTAGGCGCGCCGGACGAGCCGCGCACCGGATCGTGACGAACTGTTCAGACCATCTGCGCGCTGCGACGACGGGCGAGCACGTAGCCGACCGCGACCGAGCCCGAGACCGCCAGGAGCGACGGGATGAGGATGTCGGTGCCCTGCTGGGTGAACTCGACGACGAGCACGAGCGCGGTGAAGGGCGCCCGCATGGTCGTCGCGAGGAACGCCGCCGCGCCGATGAACGCGAACGCGGTGAGGCTCGGTCCGTCGGTCGGCCAGAGCAGGAGCCACAGGCCGCCGAGGCCGCCGCCGACGGCCGAACCGATCGCGATGGACGGGGTGAGCGTGCCGCCGACCGCACCCGCCCCGATGGTCGCCGAGGTCGTGATGGTCCGGACGACACCGAGCGCGAGCAGGAACAGGATCGGGGACAGCCCCGCGACCGATCCGTCGTCGAGCGAGGTGTTCATCGCGAGGACGCCGAGCGCCCGGCCGTTGCCGAGGATCTCCGGGAAGGGGACGGCGATGAGGCCGACCATCGCGAACACGACCGGCAGCACCACGAGCAGCCGCCACCCCTTCGGCGCGATCCCCTGCAACCGGTTCGTGAGCTTCACGAAGCCGACGCCGGCGAACCCGAGCACCGGTCCGACGAGCACGGCCCAGACGAGCAGGGACGACGAGAGGTGCATCGAGGGCACGTGGTAGAGCACCTCGTCCGGGATCACGAGGCGCGCCACGAAGGCCGCGATCGCGCTCGTCGCGAAGGCCGGCAGGGCGGTCGCGAACGTGAGCTCGCCGAGCAGCACCTCGACCGCGAACAGGGCACCGCCGAGCGGGACGTCGTACACCGCCGCCAGGCCGGCAGCGGCGCCGCACGCGACGAGGATCTTGGTCTCGCGGGCGGTCAGTCCGGCCCGGGCGGTGACGAGCTGGGACAGCCACGCCCCGATCTCGCGCGGCGCCACCTCTTTTCCGATCGACGCTCCGAGCCCCACGGCGAGGATCTGGACGCCCGCGTTCGCCACCGTCGCGAGGGCGGGCATCCGCTTCCCGCCGACGGCAGCGGGCACCGAGACCACCGGACGGCCCCAGCGTCGGAGTGCCCACCAGGCGACACCGGTCAGGACGCCGGCGGCGAGGAGCGCCAGGAAGCGGTTCAGCGCGCTCGGGGCGTCCGCCGCCTCGAGGTGGCCGCCGAACGGGTAGCCGAACGCGACGAACTGGATGAGCTGCAGCGCGAGCCACACCGAGACGCCGGCGATCCCGCCGGCCACCCCGACGAGTCCCGTGACGACCGCGAGCTTCAGGGCCCAGACCGGCGTGGCACGTGTCGCGTGTCCGGGGTGCGGCATGACCGGAAGCCTACCGGGCGCGCCACGCGGCCGAGGCGACCCGCACCGCCCGGCCGCACCGCGCCTCCTGGCCGCTGCTCAGACGGCCGTGAGTCGGAACGGCACCACGCAGTCCGCCGGGACGAGCGGTGGCTGCACGCCCACGGTCTCGAGCGTGCGGCCGCGGAAGACCCGGTCCCCCGACCACCACGGCGGTGCGACGATGCCGAACCCCGCGCCGACGACGACCGGGTCGACCCGGTACGAGGTGTCCGGGTCGAGCCCGCGGAACGTCAGGCGCCCGGAGCCGGACACCTCGGACCGGCCGACGCTCGCGAGGAAGAAGACCGCACGCTGCCGGTCCGGGGCGACGGTGCCGTACACGAGGCGGGAGTCGTCGACCTCGTCCATCCGCACGAGGTCCCCGCCGTGCAGCAGCGGGCGCCACTCGCGGTGGAGGGCGATCCACTCGGCGAGCGCCGACTCCTCCTCCGGGGTGGCCTCGACGAGGTCCCACTCGATGCCGAAGTGGCCCGTGATCGCGGTGCCGGCGCGGAACGCCAGGTCGTGCACGCGGCCGGTGGAGTGGTTCCGCCCGCTGGCGACGTGCGCGCCGAGCAGCTCCGGCGGCAGGAGCTGCTGGGTCCACCGGTGCATCTGCTGTCGTTCGAGCGGGTCGATGTCGTCGGACACCCACACCCGGTCGGTGTGCTCGATCACGCCGAGGTCGACGCGCCCGCCGCCCGACGCGCAGGACTCGATCTCGAGCGTCGGGAACCGTTCCTTGAGCGTCGCCATGAGCCGGTAGGCGGCCAGCGTCTGCTCGTGCACGGCCGCGCCCCCGCCCGCGTGCCCGGCCTCGACGAGGTCCCGGTTGTGGTCCCACTTGACGTACTCGATGCCGTACTCGCCGATGATCGCGGTCATCCGTTCGAGCACGTACGCGAAGGCCTCGGGGACCGCGAGGTCGAGGACCTGCTGGTCGCGGGCACGCACGGGCAGCCGCCCGTCGGCCTGCAGGATCCACTCCGGGTGCGCCCGGGCGAGGTCGCTGTCCTCGTTGACCATCTCGGGTTCGAACCAGAGGCCGAACTGCATGCCGAGCGCCCGCACGCGGTCGACGATCGGGCCGAGCCCGTCCGGCCACACCTCGTCGTCGACGTACCAGTCGCCGAGGCCGGCGTGGTCGTCACGGCGGCCCCGGAACCAGCCGTCGTCGAGCACGTACCGCTCCACCCCGATCCGGGCGGCACGTTCGGCGAGATCGGTCAGGCGGGCGAGGTCGTGGTCGAAGTAGACGGCCTCCCAGACGTTGAGGGTCGTCGGGCGCGGGGTCGTCGGGTGCTGCGGGCGGCTCCGGAGCCAGCGGTGGAAGCGGGCGGCCTGGTCGTCGAGGCCGTCCCCGTACGCGGCGTAGACCCAGGGGCCCTCGTACGTCTCGTCGCGCCCGAGCCGGACCTCGCCGGGCAGCAGCAGCTCACCGCCGCCGAGGACCTGCCGTCCGGTGGCCAGGCGCTCGGCCGCGTGCCGGTGGTTGCCGCTCCAGGCCGTGTGGACGCCCCAGACCTCGCCGCGGGCGAAGCCGAACCCGGGGACGCCGACGCTCAGGACGGTCGCGGCGTCGTGGCCGGTGCGCCCCTTGCGGCTCTCGCGTTCGTGCGTGCCCACGACGAGTTCGCGGCGCTGCGGGGTGCGCTCCTTGCCCCAGCGTCCGGCGAAGTCGAGGACCTCGCGGGCACGGGACGGGACCGGCAGCGCGACGGTGAGGTCGTCGAGCGTGTACACGCCGTCCGCGGTGTTCGTGACGGCGGCACGCGTGCGGACGAGTCCGGATGCGAGCAGCTCGATCGTCAGGCGCAGGCGGAGCCCGGCGGTGGTGTCCTCGGCGTCGGCGACGACGCCGGCGGCGGGGCCGACCGAGGCCTCGGCGTCCGTACCGACCCGGGCCGCGGGGCGGGCCGGGTCCGACGCGCCGGTCGTGTCCCGGGCGGCGGAGCCGGCCGGGTCCGCCGTCGTGTCGGTCACCTCGAGCGCGATGACGGTGAACGCCGGTGACCAGTCCCGGCCGTCCCGGTGCCCGGTAAGGCCCGGCCGTCCCGTCCAGCCGCGGTGCGGCTCCGGCAGGACGGCCACGCGGACGGGGTGGTCCGGCTCGCTGCCCGCGAGCGGCAGGACGTCGGCGTCCGCGAGGGCCGCGAGCTCGGTGGCGTCGAGCGGCCCGAGCGCGGCACCCCAGTGCACGACGGCCGGCAGCGCGTGGTCACGGCAGTCGAGGATGAGCGAGACGCCCCCGGCAGAGAGGTGGACGAGGTCGTTCGGCATGTGGGCTCCAGTCGGCGACGGTGACGGCTCCAGCAGTCTCGCGCTCTGGGAGCGCTCCCAGCAACACGACGCGCGCAGATGCCCCGGGCGCGCACACGAACTGGACCAGGAGTCGCACACGGATGCGCGTCAGAACCAGCGCTTCACCTTGAACGCGACGTAGAGGGCCGCCGCGAACACGACCATCGCCACGATCGCCAGCGGGTACCCCCACCGCCACTGCAGCTCGGGCATGTGCGTGAAGTTCATGCCGTAGATCGCCGCGATGAGCGTCGGGGCGAACAGGATCGCCGCCCAGCCCGAGATCTTCTTCGTGTCGTCGTTCTGCTTCTGCGCCGCGAGGGTCGAGTCGACCGTCAACGCGTTCTGCAGCAGCTGCCGGAAGGTGTCCAGCCGCTCGACCGTGCGGATTGCGTGGTCGAGGACGTCGCGGAACCGGCGCTGCATCTCCACCGGCAGGTGGTACTTCTCGGCCCCGCGGTGCAGGTTCTCGATGATGTGGATGAGCGGCCGGGCCGCGCGCTGGAAGTCCACCACCTCGCCGAACAGCTCGTAGATGCGGCGCGAGACCCCCGCCTCGCCCGCGAACAGCTGGTCCTCGATCTGGTTGATGTCCTCCTCGAGGCCGTCGATCACCGGCAGGTAGCCGTCGACGATCGAGTCCATCAGCGCCCAGAGCTGCGCCTGCGGCCCCACGGTCACGAGGCCCGGCTTGCCGCTCATCCGCTGCAGTGCCCGCGGGACGGTCTGCCTGCCGCGCGGATCGGCCTTCACGACCACCAGGAAGAACTCCTCGCCGACGAAGGCGTGCACCTCGCCGAACGCGACCTCCTCCTGCTGGTCGTTGTACAGGGCGGGCTTCAGGACGACGAACAGCGTCGAGCCGTAGCGCTCGAGCTTCGGGCGCTGGTGCCCCTCGGCGGAGTCCTCGACCGCGAGTTCGTGCAGGCCGAGGGCCACGGCGACGTCGCCGAGCTCCTGGGCGTCGGGCTGGTGCAGCACGATGCACGCGCTGGCGCCCTGGTCCTCGAGCATCCGGAAGGTGTCGTCGAGCGACGGACTCGCGATCGGGGCGATCCGGTCGACGTAGACGGTGTTCAGCTCGACAGACACGACACCACCGTACGCAGGGTGAGCGCGCGGGGGTCGGACGCGACCGACGTGCGGGCCTGGAGGCGCGGGTCGGGCCCGCACCGCGCCTCCAGTCCGGTCCGTCCCCCGCCGGCTGGACGTGCGCTGCGCGCCGGTCGCGGCCACGCGCCTACGGTGCAGGTCATCAGCATGCTGACGAAAGGGACTGTCATGAAGAGGATCTGGAAGCGGATCGCGGTCGCGGTGAGCGCGGTCGTCGCGGTGGTCGGCGCGTTCGTCGGCTCGGGAGCCGCTGGCGGGACGCCGATCCAGGACGCTGCCGGCGGAGCACTGTCGGCCTCGTCGACGGCGATCGCGCCGGACGGGCCGGCGTTCTCGATCTGGAGCGTCATCTACGTCGGGCTGCTCGCCTACGCCGTCCGGCAGTGCTTCCGCACCGCCGACGACGAGCGTCACGCCCGCCTGACCGTGCCGGCGGTGCTGTCACTGCTGCTCAACGCCGCGTGGATCCTGTCGGTGCAGTTCGGGTTCCTGTGGCTGAGCGAACCGATCATCGTCGCGCTGCTCGCCGTGCTCGTCTGGACGTTTGTGCTGCTGCGTCGCTCGCGGCCGTCCGGCATCGTCGAGGCGATCGTCACCGACGGCACGTTCGGGCTCTACCTCGGGTGGGTGTGCGTCGCCACGGCGGCGAACACGGCCGCGGTGCTGACCGCCGCGGGCTTCCGGGGCTTCGGGCTGTCGCAGGACGTGTGGGGCGTGGTGGTCGCACTCGTGGCCGGGCTGGTCGGGGTGCTCCTCGCCGTGTGGGGTCGCGGGCGCCTGGCTCCGACGGCGTCGCTCGCGTGGGGGCTGGCGTGGGTCGCGGTGGCGCGGCTCGACGGGCCGCTGGTGTCGACGCCGACCGCCGTCGCGGCGGTGGTGGCGGCGGCTGCGGCCGTCGTCGTGACGCTCGTGGTGCGGGCCCGTGCCGGGTGGCGCGGCGCGGCTGCGCCGGCGCGCGTCGCGGCCGCCTGACGCGGCGGCGCGGCCGGCGGCCGGCCAGCCGGCCGGCTGCCACCGGGCCACCCGCTGACGGTTTCGCGCTGAGCGACAGTTCACGGCCCGCGGGCCGCGTGAACTGTCGTTCAGCGCGAAACCCGCGCGCCGACGCCCCGGCGTGCGGCCAGCCGCGCCCGCGGCGCGCGCCGAGACTCGGCTGAGCGGACAGTTTCGTGGCTCGGGAGCCGCGAAACTGTCCGCGGGGCCGAGTCTCGGCCTCGCGGCCGGCGCGCAGCGCGGCGCGCGGCGCGCAGCGCCCGCGCGGCTAGCGCGCCGCGGCCGCCAGGCCGTGCGCTTCGGCCACGGCGGCGTTCACGACCCGCCCCGCGTGCACGTTCACCCCGAGCGCCAGGGCCGGGTCCGCCGCCGTCGCCGCCTCCCACCCCTGGTTCGCGATCGCGACGGCGTACGGCAGCGTCGCGTTCGTCAGCGAGATCGTCGAGGTGCGCGGCACCGCTCCCGGCATGTTCGCCACGCAGTAGAACACGGTGTCGTGCACGGCGAACGTCGGGTCGTCGTGGGTGGTCGGGTGCGAGCCCTCGAAGCAGCCGCCCTGGTCGATCGCGATGTCGACGAGCACCGACCCGGGCTGCATGTCCGCCACCATGGCGTCGGTCACGAGCTTCGGCGCCGAGGCCCCGGGGATGAGCACCGACCCGATCACGAGGTCGGCGTCGCGCAGGGCCGAGGCGATCGCGTGCGCCGAGGAGCGCAGCGTCGTGATGCGTCCGTCGAACCGGGCGTCGAGGGCACGCAGGCGCGGCAGGCTGATGTCGAACACGGTGACCTCGGCGCCGAGGCCGAGCGCCATCGTCGCGGCGTGCTCCCCCGCGACCCCGCCGCCGATGACGACGACACGGCCCTTCGGGGTACCGGGGACGCCGCCGAGCAGCAGCCCGCGCCCGCCGTGCGCTCGCATGAGGTGGTTCGCACCGACCTGCGCCGACAGCCGACCGGCGATCTCGGACATCGGCGACAGCAGCGGCAACGACCGGTCCGGCAGTTGGACGGTCTCGTACGCGATGGCCGTCGCACCGGAGTCGATCAACGCGTCGGTCAGCGGTCGGTCCGCAGCGAGGTGCAGGTACGTGAACAGGACCTGGCCCGGGCGGATCGACGCGTACTCGGCGGCGACCGGCTCCTTGACCTTGAGGATCATCTCGGCACGCGCCCAGACCTCGGCGGCCGTCGGGACGATCGTCGCGCCGGCGGCCGCGTACTCGGCGTCGGGGAACGAGGACCCGTCCCCGGCTCCCGACTGCACGAGCACCTCGTGGCCGTGCAGTGCCAGCTCGGCGACGCCGGCCGGGGTGGCGGCGACGCGGAACTCGTTGTTCTTGATCTCGGTGGGGACGCCGATGAGCATTGCGGACTCCTTCGTGGGCGGTGCGTACGTCCTCACCATTGAGCGACGGATTCGTTACGACGACGTTTCCTCCGAACATCCGAGCGATCGAGCGCGAAATCGTCCGACAGGATTCGGCGAAACGCTCAGAACACCTTGCCCGGGTTCAGGATCCCCGCGGGGTCGAACACCCGTCGGATCCCGCGCTGCAGCTCGAGCACGTCGTCCCCGAGCTCGTCGCCGATCCACCGCCGTTTGAGGACGCCCACCCCGTGCTCCCCCGTCAGCGTCCCGCCGAGCTCGATCGCCGCGCGGAACATCGCGTCGGCGGCGTCCCACACGTGCTGCGGCACCTCGTCGCCCGCGAACACGAAGTTCGGGTGCAGGTTGCCGTCGCCGGCGTGCGCGACGGTCGGGATCGCGACGCCGTACTGCTGCCCGATCGCCTCGACGCGCGCGAACATCTCGGCCAGCCGGCTGCGCGGCACCGCGACGTCCTCGATGAGGACGCGGCCCCGCGCCTCCATGGCCGGGTGGAACGCCCGCCGGATCGTCAGCAGGCGGTCGCGTTCCGCCGCGGAGCCGGCCAGGTGCACGGTCCCGCCTTCGGCCTGGAGGCGCGGCACGGCACCCAGGGCGGCCTCGGTCGCGCCCGGTCCGTCGTACTCCACGAGGAGGAACACCCCGCCCGCCGCGCTGCTCCCCACCGTCTCGGCGATCACCTGCGGCCCGAGGTGGGCCGCGATCCCCTCGAGCGCGGCGGCGTCGAGCAACTCGACCGTGGACGGCCGGTCCGCTCCCGCCACGACGGACGCCGCGGCACGCGCCGCCGCCTCGACGCTCGGGTAGACGGCGCCGAGGGTGGCCGGCTCGCCCGCCGGGATCGGCACGAGCCGGACGGTCGCGCCGACGATCACCCCGAGCGTGCCCTCGGACCCGACGAGCAGCGCCGTGAGGTCGAGTCCGGTGACGCCCTTGACGGTGCGGTGTCCGGTCGAGACGAGTCGTCCGTCCGCGAGCACGACGTCGAGCCCGAGCACCGCTTCCCGCGTGACGCCGTACTTGACGCACCGCAGCCCGCCGGCGTTGGTGGCGATGTTGCCGCCGACGCTCGCGATGGCCGCACTCGCCGGGTCCGGGGCGAACCGCAGCCCGTGCTCGGCCACCGCGGCGTTGAGGTCGCCGTTCAGCACCCCGGGCTCCACCACCGCGTACTCGTCGTCGACCGAGACCCGCACGATGCGGTCCATCCGGGCGACGCTGAGCACGACCGTGCCCTCGGTGCCGTTCGCGCCGCCGGCGAGGCCGGTGCCCGCACCGCGCGGGACCACGGGGACCCCGAGCGCCGAGCACGTGCGGAGCGTGGCCTGCACGTGCTCGACTGTCCGAGCCTCGACGACCGCGACGGGGCCACCCGGGGCGACCCAGCCGGACTTGTCGGTCCGCGCGGCGTCGAGCACGTCCCGCTCGGTGCGGACGAGGGCGCCGTCCGGATCGGCGAGGGCGGAGCGGAGGGCGGTGACGACGGTGTCCATCCGGCCACGCTACGACAGCGCGGCGGACGCCGCGGTCAGTGCGCGCGCAGCGACTCGCTCGGCAGCTCGCCGAACCGCGCCCGGTACGTCGCCGAGAAGCGTCCGAGGTGTCCGAACCCCCACGCCCGCGCGATGTCGGCCACCGAGGTCGCGTCGCGGTCGCCGCGCACCAGGTCCGCGCGGGCGCCGTCGAGCCGGACGCTGCGGAGCAGGTCGCCCGGCGTCTGGTCGAGGTGCCGCCGGAGCGACTGCTGCAGGCCGCGCGGACTCAGGCCGGCCGCGGCGGCGATCTCCGGCGTGCCGATCGGCTCGCGGGCGTGCTCGTGCACGTACTCGAGGGCACGACGGAGCCGGGCGTGCTCGGGCCCGCTGCCGGTGACCGACGTGCGCCAGCGGCTCCGTTCCGGGAAGGCCGAGACGGCCGCGCGCGCGAACGCCTCGGCGATGTCCCGCTGGGCGAGGGCGGTCAGTTCGTTCCCGACGTCGAGCCACGTCGCCGAGTGGGCCCGCACGACCGACTGCCACGCGCGCATGCCCTCGACCGTCGGACGGCGGAGCGGCTCGAAGGCGAAGTCGTCGTCGCCGACGACCGAGCGCACGAACCCGGCGTCGAGGTGCACGAGGTTCAGCCCGATGTCGCGGTGGTGGAGCGCGTAGGTGTCGGCGAAGGGCAGCACGACCGGCACGCCCGGCTCGAGGTGGACGTCCGCGCCGTCGTACGAGATCGTGCTCGCCCCGCTCCGCAGCCAGGCGACGAGGAACGCGTCGTCGACACGGCTGTCGCTCCGCAGATCGACGAGGAACCGCGACGAGCGGAGGGACAGCCGGTCGTCGCCGACGCCCGCGAACTCCCAGCGTGTGTCGGTGCGGGTGCGGCGGACGGCGGGCGAACGGAAGGCGTAGTCACCGGCGAAGAAGGCGAGCGCCTGGTCGACGTCGGTGCCGGCGATGCGCCGGGAGTACCGCGTGTCCCCGGACCGGCGAACGCCGGCGGCGTGGCGGGTGTCCATCGTGGCGACCATGTCGAGCAACCTACGGGGCACCACCGACAATCCGGACCCGCGGTCCGGAGGCCCCGGACCGGTCAGGGCTGCAGGATCGCCTGTCCGACGCTCTCGTCGAGGATGAGGTCCGTGATCAGCCCGGCGGCGAGCGCACCCTTCAGCGACGCGGCCTTCGAGCGTCCGGCGACGACGCAGACCCGGCGCGGCGCGCGCTTGATCGTGTCGAGGTCCGGGGCACCGGCGCGGGCGTTCACCCCGATGTCCTTCCACGACCCGTCCGCCCGGTAGAACACCGTCGAGACGTCGCCGACGACCTGCGCCTTCGTGAGCTCGTCGCGGTCGGACGGGTCGAGGTACCCGCCGGAGTAGACGTGCGAGGGCACGGGCGCCTGGGGCGCCCCGACGCCGAAGACCACCAGGTCCATCCGCTCGTGCAGGTCGAGCACCCGGCGGATCGACCGCTCGCGGAAGAGCGCCTGCTTCGTGGCGGGGTCGTCGAAGAACGCCGGGACGGGGAACTGCTGCACGAACGCGCCGTACGCCTCGCCGAACCGGCGGAGGATCTCGGACGCGTAGACGATGCCGGTCGTCCGGGTGTTCGCGGCGCCGTTGATCTGGACGACCGTCGAGCCGTGGGTGGTCTTCGGCACGAGGTACCGGCTCACCGCGCTCACGGTCGAACCCCACGAGATCCCGATCACCATGTTCGACTCGACGTACTGCGTCAGGATGCGCGCAGCGGACAGGGCGACGCGTTCGAGCCGGTCGACGTCGCTCGTGTGGTCCGGCACCGGGACGACGTGCGCGTGCACCCCGAAGCGGGAGCGGATGCTCCGGCTGAGCGCCGCGGCCTGGTCGAGCGGCGATCGGATCTGGATGTCGACGAGCCCGGTGTCCCTGGCGTACTTGAGCAGGCGGGAGACCGAGGACCGCGAGGTGCCGAGCTCGTCGGCGATCGCGTCCATCGTCAGGTCCTGCAGGTAGTACAGGTGCGCGGCGCGCAGCGCCTGCTGCGTGCGCATGGGCTGCGCTGCGTCACTCATGGGAACTGAGCATGCACGGACGTGCACGGCCTCTGCAACCCCTGTCGCGCCTCCCGGCCCTCCTCCGGCCACTCCGGACACGTGTGCTGCACGTTCGTGCACGCAAGTTGCCCGCCCTCTCACGGAGGCGCACGATCGATGACGAACCACCACGGAACCCATGAAGGAAGCGACGCACCAATGTCGAAGAAGACGCAGCCCCGGAACACGGTGAACGCGCTCACGGAGCGCCCGAACGCACAGGTCCTCGTGGTCGGTGGCGGCATCAACGGCATCGCCACCTTCCGCGACCTCGCCCTGCAGGGCGTCGACGTCGCCCTCGTCGAGCGCGGCGACTACGCCTCGGGTGCGTCCGCCGCCTCGAGCCACATGATCCACGGCGGCATCCGCTACCTCGAGAACGGCGAGTTCCGTCTCGTCCGCGAGAGCGTGCAGGAGCGCAACGGCCTCATCCGGATCGCTCCGCACTACGTCAAGCCGCTGCAGACGACGATGCCGATCTTCTCGACGTTCTCGGGCATCATGAACGCCCCGCTGCGGATGCTCACGCACAAGCAGCGCTCGACGAAGGAGCGCGGCGCCGCGCTCATCAAGATCGGCATGACGATCTACGACTCCTTCTCGCGCGACGGCGGCTCCGTCCCGAAGCACCGCTTCCTCACGAAGAAGGCGGCGCTCGAGGACATGCCGGCGCTCAACAAGGACCTCAAGTACACGGGCACCTACTACGACGCGTCGGTGCACGAGCCGGAGCGCCTCGCGCTCGACGTGCTCAAGGACGGGCTCGCCGCGGGGAAGGGCGAGGGCTCGGCGTCGACCGCCCGCGCCGTCAACTACGTCGAGGCCGCCGGCACCCGCGACGGTGGCGTCCTGCTCCGCGACCAGGAGACCGGCGAGGAGTTCGTCTTCACCGCCGACGTCGTCGTGAACGCATCCGGCCCCTGGACCGACCTGACGAACCAGGCGTTCGGCGGCGAGACGGCGTTCATGGGCGGCACGAAGGGCTCCCACATCGTCGTCGACAACCCCGAGCTGCTCGAGGCGACGAAGGGCCGCGAGCTGTTCTTCGAGAACAACGACGGCCGCATCGTGCTCATCTACCCGCTCAAGGGCCGGGTCCTCATCGGCACGACGGACATCGACGCCGACCCGTCGAAGCCGGTCGTCACCACCGACGAGGAGATCGACTACTTCTTCGGCCTGGTGCAGCACGTCTTCCCGCAGATCGCGCTCACCCGCGACCACATCGTCTACAGCTACTCCGGCATCCGGCCGCTGCCCCGCCACGAGGACACCGCGCCCGGCTTCGTCTCGCGCGACTACCGGATCGTCGACACCCCGATCGCCGGGCTGCCGCACTCGACCGTGCTGTCGCTCGTGGGCGGCAAGTGGACGACCTTCCGCGCCCTCGCCGCGCACCTGTCCACCGACGTCACGACCAAGCTCGGCGTGACCCGCACGGTCGACACCACCGGCATGCCGATCGGCGGCGGCAAGGACTTCCCGACCACGGACGCCCAGCGTGCCCTGTGGATCAAGTCGCACCGCGACGGCCTCGACGCCTCCGTCGTCGAGGGACTGCTCGAGCGCTACGGCACCCGTGCCGCCGAGGTCGTGGACGTCCTGGTCGACGGCCCCGTCGAGCCCCTCGAGTCCGACCCGGGCCTCACCCGCGCCGAGGTCGCGTACTTCGCCGAGCGCGAGCAGGCCGTGCACCTGGTCGACGTGGTCCTCCGGCGCACGAACCTCGCCTTCGTCGGCGGGGTCACGATCGACCTGCTCGACGAGCTGGCGGACGTGCTCGCCGGGTCGCTCGGCTGGACGCCCGAGGAGCGTGCGGACGAGGTCCAGCACACGCTCGACGTCCTGCGCGAGGCGCACCGGGTGATCGTGCCGCTGACGTCCGCGTCGCAGCTCGCGTAGTCCACGCGACCGACCACGGAACGGGAGGCGCGGTGCCGGCTGGCACCGCGCCTCCCGTCCGCCTGCTGGTCGCGCTGTCTGCTGGTCGCGTCAGAACCGCTCGCCGGTCGGGTCCTGCGCCGTCCGGTCGATGAGCTGCTCGCCGCCGACGGGCTCGCCCTCCCAGTCGACGAGGCGCCAGCCGTCGTCGAAGGAGCCCTCGAGCTCGACGATCCCGGTGTTCTCCAGGTGGCGCTTCGTGCCGAAGTGGTCCGGGGTGTTGTCGGCGGCGGCACTCGCCCACGTCCGGATCGCGGCACCGTGGCTGACCGCGGCCGCCACCTCGGCGCCGGTCGCGAGGATCTGCCGGACCGCGTCGTCGTAGCGCGCGAAGAACTCGGTGCCGCTCTCGCCGCCGGGCATCCGGGTCGTGCGGTCCCCGAGCGACCAGCCGTGCACGGTCGAGATGTACGTCTGGACGGACACCTGGTCGCGCTTGCCCTGGGTGTCGCCGGCCTCGATCTCGCGGAGCCCCGGCAGCACCACCGGCTCGAGGCCGAGCGACGCGGCGAGCGGTGCCGCGGTGATCTGCGTCCGGACCATCGTCGACGCGAAGAGCCGCTCGATCCCCCGGTCGGCGAGCGCCGCCGGCAGGGCGTCGGCCTGCTGCTGCCCGAGTTCGGTGAGTCCCGGCCCGGGGACGACGGCGTCGAGGACACCGTTCACGTTCGCAGGGGTCTGGCCGTGGCGGATGAGCAGCAGTCGCATGGAGCCACCCTACGGAACGCCGGTGACGTCACCCCTGCCGGGTGTTCCACCGCGGGTTCTGCTTGTTGATGACGTACACGCGGCCCCGGCGGCGGACCACCTGCGACCCGGGGATCTTCTTGAGTGCCTTGAGCGAGTTGCGGACCTTCACGGGGTTCTCCTTCGTCGACGTCTTAGTTGTTGAGAACGATGATCATGTAGATTAGCCCACATGCGTCCCGCCGCCATCACCCTCGTCTCCGCCATGCACGACGTCGACGCCGACCGGGTGGCCGCACGGCTCTCGGTCGGCCACCGGATGCACGCCACCGGGAGTGCCGTCGCCGCGGCCCGGTCCGTCGCCGAGCGCGCCGAGCACCTCGACCGGGTGTGCGGACCGGACGCCGACCACGGCCTCGTCGTCACACTGCCGCCCGGTGCCGACACCCGCGCCGTGGGGATGATGCTCGCGAACGCCGCGCGCGCGGAGACCGGCGACGACCGGGTGCTCCGGCACGTCGTCAGCGTCCTGCGCGCGGACGACGTCGCCCATCTGCTCTGGTCCGACGTCGACGACGCGTTCGTCGCGGCCGACCGCGTGGCGGCCCTCGTCGAGTACGCCACGGTCGTCGTCCTCGACCGGGTCGGCCCGGTGCCGGTGGGACGGCGTCGCAGCCTCCTCGCGCTGCTGCACCGACTCGCCCCGCAGGCGGTCGTCGTGGCCGGATCGTCGATCCGGGGCGCCGCCGACCTGCCCGCGTCGAACGGCGGTGCGGCACGGGTCCTCGCGCACGGAGCGGGCTGGATGCGGGCGCTGTCGGGCTCGGGCGGACGGGACCCCCGGGACGGCCTCGTCGCCATGCGCTACCGCGAGCCGCTGCCGTTCCACCCCGGGCGGCTGGCGTCGGTCATCGAGCGGGACCTCGCGGCGGGGCGGAACGGCCGGGTGCTGCGGTCACGGGGGTTCTTCCGACTGGCCTCGCGCCCGGACCACGTCGGGTCGTGGTCGAGCCTCGGGGCGATGCTCGCGCTCGACCCCACCGCGAATCCGTCGTGGGACGCCGACGCCCCGATCGGGCAGGCGCTCTGGTTCGTCGGCGAGCGACTCGACGTGCCGGCGATCGAGCGCGCGCTGGACGGGGCGCTCCTCACGCCGGACGAACTCCTCGCGGGGCCGGACGTCTGGCGCGCGTGGGCGGACCCGTTCCCGGTGTGGCCGGCGCTCGACGCGTCCGGGGAGCACCGGCACGAGTGACGCGGGGGCTGCCCGTCGCGGGCGCTGCCCGACGCGGAGCGACGCGGGCGCTGCCCGACGCCGAGCGACGCGGGCGCTGCCCGACGCCGAACGACATCCTCGACGTCGTACGACGACCGCGATGTCGTTCCCGCCGCCGTGCAACAACCCGCGGGTGCAACGAACGACGAGGTCGATGTCGTACGACATCGACCTCGTCGTTCCGAGTCGAGCGATCGGTCACCCCGGCGTCAGCGCGCCGCGGCCACCTCGCCCTCGCCCGCGGCCTCGCGGGCACGGCGGGCGGCGTCCTCGGCGGCGAACGGCAGGTCCCCCAGGTCGAGGTGCGGGTTCGTGTCCTGCGTCAGCACGAGCTCGCGGGCTTCCTCCGCGGTCTCCACCGCCGGCATCGACCCGGGCAGCGGGCGGCGCGAGGACTCCTTCATGCAGAACACCCCGATCGCCCCGACGACGCTCGTCGCCATCAGGAAGTAGGCCGGCGCGAGTTCGTCGCCCGTCGCCGTGAGCAGGGCCTGCACGATGAGGGGCGTCGTCCCGCCGAACACCGCGATCGCGATGTTGTAGGCGAACCCCATGCCGCCGTAGCGCGTCGACGTGGGGAACAGCGCCGGCAGCGAGGCCGCCTGGTTCGACACCCACAGCGCGGTCATGAGCGCGAGGAGCCCGAGACCCGCGAGCGTCGACCACTGCGCGCCGTGCCCGATCAGCAGGAACGCCGGCACGACGAGCACGACGGTCGTCGCGGCCCCGATCCACATCACGACGCGACGGCCGAGCGTGTCGGACAGCTTGCCCGTGAGCGGGAGCATCACCGCGAGGAGCAGGAGCACCGGGATCGTGAGCAGCGTGCCGTCGAGCGCCGAGTAGCCGAGCGAGTCGGTGAGGTACGTCGGCATGTACGAGGTCAGGGCGTACCCGACGGTGTTCGACGCGGCGACGAGCATCACGGCGATGACGATCGGCCGCCAGTGGTCGCGGACCATGGCGAACACGTTCGCGGGGCGCTCGCCCTCGAAGGACGCGCGGGTCTCGGTCGCGGCCTCCTGCGCGGCCTGGGTGGCCTGGAAGACCGGGGACTCCTCGATGCGCAGGCGGAACCAGATCGCGACGACGCCGATGACCCCGGCGGCGAGGAACGGGAAGCGCCAGCCGTACGCGGTCATAGCCTCGTCGCCGAGGGTGATCTGCAGGACGGAGACGACCGTCGCGCCGAGCGCGAAGCCGAAGTAGCTGCCGAAGTCGAGGATGCTCGCGAAGAACCCGCGGCGACGGTCCGGCGCGTACTCGGTCACGAACGTCGTCGCCCCGGCGTACTCGCCACCGGTCGAGAAGCCCTGCGCGAGCTTCAGCACGACCAGGACGACCGGCGCGAACACGCCGATCGTGGCGTAGGCGGGCAGCGCGCCGATGAGGAACGTCGACGTCGCCATCATGATGAGCGTCGTCGCGAGGACCTTCTGCCGCCCGATGCGGTCGCCGAGACGACCGAACACGATGCCGCCGAGCGGCCGGGCGATGTACGTGGCCGCGAAGACACCGAGGCTGAACAGGATCTGGACCGCGGGTTCGGCCGTCGGGAGGAAGACCTTCCCCATCGTGACGGCCAGGTAGCCGTAGACGCCGACGTCGTACCACTCCATGGTGTTGCCGACGACCATGCCACTGACGGCTCGTCGCATCATGCTCTTGTCGACCACGGTGACGTCGCTCTCGCGGAGCCGTCGGTGCGGTCGGGTCGGGGTACTGCTGGGGTCGGAACCCATGCGTTTCTCCTCGGAGGATCGGCGGGCCGACGGGTACCGGCCCGGGAACAGCCGTCGACGATACCGAGCGACCGGAACATCACTGACCGGTGATTCACAGGGACCGGCGTGTCCCCCGGACGGGGGTCGGCGTCGATCGCCTCGGGCACGCGGATCGGAGCGGACGGTGACAGGCCGTACCATCCAGCCATGGCGATCGAACCCGAGACGAAGAACTGGACGTGGGTCATCGAGTCCGCGTGCCCCGAGTGCGGCTACGACGGCAGCACGGTCACGATCCGCGACGTCCCGGGGATCATCGACGCGAACACCTCGGCGTGGCCGGCGATCCTCGACCGTGACGACGTGCGCGACCGCCCCGACGAGAACACCTGGTCACCGCTCGAGTACGCCGCGCACGTGCGCGACGTGCACCGCAAGATGGCCGAGCGGTTGGCGCTCATGCTCACCGAGGACGCCCCGACCTTCCCGAACTGGGACCAGGACGCCACGGCCGTCCAGGACCGCTACGGCGAGCAGGACCCCGCCACCGTCGTGCGGGAGCTCGGCGAGGCGGCGCACCGTGCTGCCCGCGCCTTCGACGACGTGCGGGACGACCAGTTGGGACGCACCGGCCTCCGGTCCGACGGCAGCGCCTTCACCGTCGCCACGCTCGCCACCTACTACGCGCACGACCCGGTGCACCACCTGTGGGACGTGCGGCGCACGCGGTAGACGCACCACCCGGCGGACGGGAGGCGCGGTGCGGGCCCGCACCGCGCCTCCCGTCCCACACGTCGGGACCGCCGAGCGACGCGTGACAGGTCGCCACGGCAGTGCCGTCGCCCGCCGCCACCCGACCCCGGCGTGGTCCGCCGTCAGGCGAGCGCGTCGAGGAGGGCTCGCGCCGTGGCGGCGTCCGTCACGAGCTCGTTGACCAGCCGACCCCGGACTGCGCCGATGATGCTCGCCACCTTCGCCTCACCGACCGCGACGCCGACGGCGTGCGGGATGCCGGCGAGGACCTCGCGAGACGTCCTGACCATCCGATCGCTCCCGGGGAACTCGATCGCCGAGCCGTCGGCCGCGAAGAAGTTGAGACACACGTCACCAGCCGCGTACTGGAACGCAGCATCCTCCACCGGGACGCCCCGTGCGATCGCGTCCCGCGTCGCGGTCGGCGCGCCGATCCCGAGCACGGCGCCCTTCGCACTGCTCCACAGACCGACGACGTGCTGGAACGCAGGGTCCTCGTCGAGTGTGGCCCGCATGGCCGGGGACGGTATCGCCTGCGCGAAGAGGAAGGCGGGGATCGCACCGGAGTGCTCAGCGGCCGTCCTCGTGATCTCGTTGGTCTGGAACCACGGCATCGGGTCGGCCTGACCACCGACGGTCGGGACGAGCTGGACACCGGACAGACGCGGCATCCCGGCGCGCGCGACGTCGTAGACGGTCCGGCCGGACGACATCAGCACGGCGTCCCCCGCCGTGAGCCCCATGCCCTCGAAGGCCGTGGCGACCGCCCCCGCGAGGTCGACGCCGAGCGTGGCCGGATGGGTGACCGCAGCGAGGTGGACGGCGTGCAGCCCGAGCACCACCTGCAGTCGTTCGGCGAGCGCGACGGTCTCGTCCTGGAAGGGGTCGACGACCTCGATCCGGACCAGTCCAGCCCGGCGGGCCTCCGCGACGAGCCGGCTCACGGTCGGCCGTGAAACACCGAGCCTGGACGCGATCTCCACCTGGGTGGCGTCCTCGAGGTAGTACATCCTTGCCGCCTGGTAGACGGTGTCGAGCGGGAACCGCGTGCGCCCGGCCTCCGTCGGCGCGGTGATGTCGGAGGACATGTGGCACTGCCTTTCGGGACGTCGCCGACACCGGTCGACGAGCGATCGGTTCGCGCGGACACGTCGATCGTATCGCCGCGTGGAGTGCCGACCGGAGCGCACGCCCGGCGACGTGCTCGCAGATCCCGTGACCGTCGGTTGAAATTGTGTTCTGGACAAACGTTCCAACAGTGTAGAGTCATCAGCAGTTCGCAGACCACCAGGACACAGGAGTCAAGGATGTCGACGACGACCCAACGCCCGACCACTGCGCCAGCAACCCCCCCAGAGGGGCGACTGGACCGGATGGGGATCCCGAAGCCGCTCGCGCTCGGGTTCGTCGCCGTGCTGGTCTTCATGACCGGGAACGGCGTCGAGTCGAACTTCATCACACCGCACATGGTCGCCGTGCTCGGTAGCCCTGAGGCCACCGTCGCGACGATCGTGACCTTCTACAGCCTCGCTGCGCTCATCGGCTCGTACGTGTCCGGTGCCCTGTCCGACCTGGTCGGTCCGCGCCGCGTCATGGTGCTCGGCTTCGGCGTGTGGGTCGTCTTCGAGGTGCTGTTCCTCGTCGCCCTCGCGCTCGGCAGCGTCCCGTTCGCGGCAGTGTCGTACGCGCTGCGCGGATTCGGCTACCCGCTCTTCGCGTTCGCGTTCCTCGTGTGGGTGAACATCACCACGCCCGTCGAGCGGAACGGCTCGGCCGTCGGCTGGTTCTACGTGGCGTTCACCGGCGGACTCCCCACGCTCGGCTCGCTCTTCGCCATCGGCGCGATCCCGGCGTTCGGCGGCGGTACGGGCGGGGAGACCGGCGCCATGATCGCCTCGATCGGCCTCGTCCTGATCGGCTTCCTCGTCATGTTCTTCGGCGTCCGCCTGCCGAACGGGTTCCGCCGGATCGCGCCCGAGGGCGAGACCGCCTGGCGGGTCCTGACGAGCGGCATCCGCCTCACCCTCACCCGCCCGAAGGTCCTGATGGGATTCCTCGTCCGACTGATCAACACGGCACCCGAGTTCGGCATGTTCGTCGTCCTGCCCGCCGTGATCGCCGACGACCGCGGGTGGGGGCAGGGTCGCTGGCTCCTGATGACGGTGTGCGTGTACGCGACGAACATCCTCGTCAACGCCCTGTTCGGCTGGGTCGGCGACCGCATCGGCTGGCAGCGCACCGTCAAGTGGTTCGGCATCGTCGGATCGGCGACCGGACTCGTGGCCTGGTGGTACGTGCCGCAGCTCGTCCCCGCCGGATCGGACTGGGGGTACGTGCTCTCGGTCGTGGCGGGATGCGTCTTCGGCTGCCTGCTCGCCGGCTTCGTGCCGATGGGCGCGATCATGCCGGCGCTGGCACCCGACCACAAGGGCGCCGCGATGGCGATGTACACCACCGCGGCCGGCGGGGCCGCGTTCCTCGGCACCGGTGTCGTCGCGGCGGTGTTCGCGCTCGGCGGCGGTGGCCAGGCGGTCACGTGGACCTTCGTCGGCCTGTACGCCTGCGCGTTCGTGATGGTCCACTTCCTGCGTGTCCCGCAGGGCACCAAGGCCCACTGAGCTCCCGGGTGGCAGCGGCCGTCCCGCCGCCACCCGGTGCACGACCCCGGGCGGTGTCGGCCGTCCCGACGCCGCCCGGCCCCACGACCCACCACCACCGGAGGACCAGCATGACGACCATCCACGACGATCCCGAGGACTTCGCCGACGACCAGTTCGCCGGTTGGACCGCGCTCTACGCCGACCGCGTGCGCGGTGTCCACGGTGGCGTGGTGGCGCTCCCCACCGCCGCAGCCGAGCCCCAGGTCGCCGTCGTCGTCGGCGGCGGGTCGGGACACTACCCCGCGTTCTGCGGGATCGTCGGACCGGGGTTCGCGACCGGTGCCGTCGTCGGCAACGTCTTCACCTCGCCGTCGACCGCGCAGGTGTACTCGGTGGCGAAGGCCGCCGACCAAGGCCGGGGCGTCGTGCTCACGTTCGGGAACTACGCCGGTGACGTGATGAACTTCGGGATCGCCGCAGAACGGCTGAACGCCGAGGGCATCCCGACCCGGGTCGTCATCGTCACCGACGACGTCGCGAGTGCCGAAGAACCCGCGCGTCGTCGTGGTATCGCGGGCGACTTCTCGGTCTTCAAGGCGATGGGTGCCGCGGCCGCGGCGGGAGCATCGTTGGACGACGTCGAGCGCGTCGGCAACGCCGCGAACGCCGCCACCCGGACCATCGGCGTCGCGTTCTCCGGCTGCACCATGCCCGGCGCCGCCGAGCCGCTGTTCTCCGTCCCCGAGGGCCACCTCGGACTCGGACTCGGCATCCACGGTGAGCCCGGCATCGAGGACGTCCCGCTGCTGCCGGCGCGCGAGCTCGCATCGCTCCTCGTCGACCGGCTGCTGGCCGAGCGCCCGGCGGGGGCCACACGGGTGGCCCCGATCCTCAACGGACTCGGCGACACGAAGTACGAGGAACTCTTCCTCCTGTGGGGGCGTGTGCTCCCGCTGCTGACCGAGGCCGGCCTCGAGGTCGTCGAGCCCGAGGTCGGCGAACTCGTCACCAGCCTGGACATGGGCGGGTGCTCGCTGACGCTGCAGTGGCTCGACGACGAGCTCGAGCGCTACTGGCGTGCCGACGCCTACACGCCCGCGTACCGCAAGGTGGCAGCGCCGGTCGCAGCGCTCGTGCCGGCCGACGCGGTGGAGGACGCCGCGGCGGAGGCGATGGAGGTGCCGGACGCGACCACCGCCTCCCGGCAGGCCGCCGACACGGCGCGCGACGCGCTCGTCGCGGTCGAGGCGCTGCTGCGCGAGCACGAGGAGGAACTCGGCCGCATCGACGCCGTCGCCGGTGACGGCGACCACGGCCGCGGCATGGTCAAGGGCGCGAGCGCGGCCCGCAGGGCCGTCGACCGTCTCGACCGGGAGGCAGGAGTCGCGTTCGTCATCGGACGCGCCGGTGACGCGTGGGCCGAGTTCGCGGGCGGCACCTCCGGTGTCCTCTGGGGTGCAGCCCTCGAGGCGTTCGGTCGATCGCTCCGCGACGACCGCGAGACCTACCGGGCCGCGGACGTCGTCGACGCAGCGCAGGCCTTCGCCGATTCGATCGTGCACCTCGGACGAGCCTCCCGCGGCGACAAGACGCTGCTCGACGCCCTCCTCCCCTTCGTCGACGCGCTGCGCGCCGGGGTCGAGGGCGGCCAGGACACCGCGACCGCATGGCGCGCCGCCGCCGCGATCGCCGTCACCGAGGCGGCCGCGACCGCCGAGCTGCGTCCGAAGATCGGCCGCGCGCGACCGCTCGCGGAGAAGAGCGTGGGCACCCCCGACGCGGGTGCCACGTCGATGGGGATGATCCTCACCCGGGTCGGCGAGGTCCTCGCCACCCGTGCTGACCGACTGGAAGGAACACACGCATGACGTACCGACTCGTGATCGGCTCGGACGACGCCGGCTTCGACTACAAGGAGGTCATCAAGCGCGATCTGCTCGCCGACGACCGGGTGGCCTCGGTCGAGGACGTCGGGGTCGATGCCGACGGACACACCGCCTACCCGCACGTGGCCGTCGACGCCGCACGGATGGTCGCCGACGGCAGGGCGGACCGGGCGATCCTGATCTGCGGCACCGGGCTCGGGGTGGCGATCAGCGCGAACAAGGTCCCGGGCATCCGGGCAGTGACCGCGCACGACTCCTTCAGTGTCGAGCGGTCGGTGCTCTCGAACGACGCGCAGGTGCTCTGCATGGGCCAGCGGGTCATCGGTGTCGAGCTGGCACGTCGACTCGCGAAGGAGTGGCTCGGGTACGAGTTCGACCCGTCGTCGGCGAGCGCCGAGAAGGTCGCCGCGATCTGCTCCTACGACGGGTCCGCTCCGGTGGGGACCGACGCGACGGCGGAGGCGGAGTAGCCGGGACGCGGCTGCCCGCGGCTCGCCCGCACCAGGACCGACCGGGACGACGAAGCGTCGTCCCGGTCGGTCCTTCGTCGTCCCTTCCGGTCCTTCGTCGTCCCGGCAGGTCCTCCGTGCGGTCGCCGACAGACGGGTACGCGCGGGCGGACGGGTGCGCGGACGCGGAGTCGGTCGCGGACCTGGCGTCGGTTGCGGACCTGCCAGAACACCGACGCTGACGCTGGCGCTGATGCTGTCCGTCCCCGCTCCCGCCGCCCGTTCCCGTGCAGCGGCGGGACGACGGACAGCCCCGGTCCTGTACCGAGGTGCAGGACCGGGGCCGTCGCCCGCGGTCAGGGCCGCGTCACTCCGCGAGGGTGAAGGGCTGCGTGACCTTGTCCGCGTTCTCCTTCGTGATGAGCACGCAGTCGAACGCCTGCTTCTCCTGGGCCGCACCCGTCTTGCCGGTGCGGAGGTACTCGTCGGCTTCCTGGACGGCCTTCTTCGCGAAGGTCGCGACGGGCTGGAGCACGGTGTACTGGAGCTCGCCAGCCTTCACCGCGTCGACGGCGTCCGGGGATCCGTCGAAGCCGCCCACCTTGACCTGGTCGAGCTTGCCGGCCTCCTTGAGCGCCGCGATCGCGCCCAGCGCCATCTCGTCGTTGCCGGAGATGATGCCCTTGATGTCCGGGTTCGCCTGCAGGATCGACTGGGTCTTGTCGTGGCCCTGCGTCCGGTCCCAGTTCGCGACCTGCTTGGCGACCTCCTTGAGGTCCGGGTACTGCGTCAGGACGGTCTTGTAGCCGTTCGATCGAGTCTGCGCGTTGTTGTCCGACGGCGCCCCGAACAGCTCCGCGTACTTGCCCGAGTCCCCGACCGACTTCACCCACTGCTGCGCGCCGATCGCGGCACCCTGTGCGTTGTTCGAGACGAGCTGCGCCTTGGCGAGACCCGCCTGGTTGATCTCCGCGTTCACGAGGAAGACCGGGATCCCGGCGGCGTCGGCCTTCTTCACGGCGCCGATGGACCCGCTGGCGTTGGCCGGGTCGAGGATGATCGCGACCGACTTGTTCGTGATGGCGGTGTCGATGAGGTTGCTCTCGGTGTTCGTGTCACCCTTCGACGCCGAGACGTTCGACTTGTAGCCGAGCGACTTCGCCTCGGCCGACGCGACGTCGCCCTCCGTCTTCCAGTACGGGTTCGACGGGTCGTTGACGATGATCGAGATGAGGCCGCCCTTCTTGGACGAGCCGTCGCCGCCGGATGCGGCACCGCCGGCGGAGCAGCCGGTCAGGGCCAGGCTGAGTCCGACTCCCGCTGCGAGCACCGTTGCGAGCTTGCGGTTCATGGTGGGTTTCCTTTCGCTGTGGACCGTGTGACGGAGGAGTCAGACGGCGGTCTTCTCACCGACGGCTGCCGGGGGCTGCGTGCCGGTGGGAGAGGTCTGGTCGGGTCCGGACGCGCCGCCGGCCTTGGCGGGGCGACGCTTGTACTGGACCGCGTTGAGGAGGACGGCGAACACGATCACGGCACCGGTGAAGACGGTCTGCCAGTAGGCGGAGACGCCGATGATGACGAGCCCGTCCGACAGGAAGCCGATGACGAACGCACCGAGCAGCGTGCCGCGGACGTTGCCGACGCCGCCGGACAGCGCCGCACCGCCGATGACGACCGCCGCGATCGCGGTCAGCTCGTAGGAGCTGCCGGCCGTCGGGCTCGCACTCGTGAGCTCGGACGACAGGATGAGGCCGGCGATCGCGGCGCACAGGCCGGACAGCACGTAGACACGGATCTTCACCCGCTTCACCGGGACACCGGACAGCTCCGCAGCGCGCTCGTTGCCACCGGACGCGTACAGCCAGCGGCCGAAGACGGTCCGGTTGAGGAGGAGCGATCCGACGACGGCGGCGACGATCATCACGATCACACCGATCGGGAGCCCGAGCAGCCGGTTGAAGCCGAGCCAGTCGAACCCGGTGTTGCCGAGCTCCGCGTTGCCCTCGAGGTTGTTGTAGGTCAAGCCGTTGGTCATCAGCAGTCCGATGCCGCGGACGACGTAGAGCATGCCGAGGGTGGCGACGAACGGTGCGACCCGGAACCGTGCCACGAGGACACCGTTGACGAGGCCGATGAGCGCTCCGGCGGCGCAGGCGAGCACGACGACGACCCAGACCTTCGGGTACAGGGTCACCCCACCGATCGCCACACCCTTCATGAGGAAGCCGGCGATCACCCCCGAGAAGCCCAGGGTGGAGCCGACGGACAGGTCGATGCCGCCGTTGAGGATGACCAGGAGCATGCCGAGCGCGAGGATCGCGTACACCGCGACGTGCGACGACATGGTGAGCAGGTTGCTCACCGTGAAGTAGTTCGGCGACAGGATCGAGAAGACGACGATGATGACGACGAGGGCGAAGTAGGCGCGGCCCTGCAGCAGGATCCGTCCCAGGCTGAAGCCCTCGGCGGGGAGGGCGAGACGCCGTCGATCGGCGGTCGTGGTGGTCATGGTTGTTCCGTTCCTGGCGGTCATGCGACCACGGCTTCGCCCGAGGCGGCCATGATCGCTTCCTTGGTCACGTCCGAGCCGAACTCGGCGGCGATCCGCCCACGGCTCATGACGACGATGCGGTGGGCGATGCTCAGGCACTCGCCGACCTCTGAGGTGGTGTAGACGACGGCGAGGCCCTGCCGGGCACGTTCTGCGAGGAGCCGGAACACCTCGGCCTTCGCCCCGATGTCGATGCCGCGACTGGGTTCGTCGAGCAGGATCACGTCCGGATCGGTCGCGAGCATCTTGCCGATGACGACCTTCTGCTGGTTCCCGCCGCTCAGTGAGCCGATCATCGCGCCGCCGCCGGCCGTCTTCACGTGCACGGTCCGGATCGAGTCGGTGACGAGGTCCACCTCACGCCGGCCGGACAGGAAGAGCCCACGAACGAAGGCACCGATGGACGCCAGCGACATGTTCGACCCGACGGTCATCGTCTGGACGAGGCCGTCCCGCTGCCGGTCTTCCGGCACGAGCCCGAGGCCGGCATCGATGCGCTCGGCGATGGACAGTCGAGCAAGGTCGCGGTCGCCCTTCCGGACCGCTCCGCCGTCGATCGGCGTCCGCCCGGCGACCGCCTCGAGCAGCTCGGTGCGACCGGCGCCCATCAGGCCGTAGATGCAGACGACCTCGCCGGCGCGGACCTCGAGCGAGACGTGGTCGACGACGTTCCGTCCGGGCACGTCCGGGTCGGCGACGACGACGTCCTCGACGGTGAGCGCAGGCGCACCGAAGTCGTAGCCGCTGGGCGGTGACCCGAGGTCGAAACCGTCACCGACCATCGCGCGGACGACCCACTCGAGGTCGATGTCCGCACGTCGGGCCGTCGCGGTGACCGAACCGTCGCGGAGCACCACGGCATGGTCGGTGATCTCCAGGGCCTCCTCGAGGTGGTGCGAGATGTAGACGATCGACACACCTCGGGCCTTCAGGTCGCGCACGACCGTGAAGAGCACCTCGACCTCGGACGCCGAGAGCGCGCTCGTCGGCTCGTCCATGATGAGGATCCGCGCGTCCACGGAGAGTGCCCGAGCGATCTCCACCAGCTGCTGCTGCCCGAGGCGCAGGTCGGACACGAGTGTCCCGGGGTCGATGTCCTCGCCCAGCTCGGCGAGGACGACTGCGGCCTGCCGGGCCTCCTCCGCGTAGTCGACCCCGGTCGGTCCACGCAGCTCACGGCCCATGAAGATGTTGTCGCGCACCGTGAGGTTCGGTGCCAGGCTCAGCTCCTGGTGGATGATCGAGATCCCGTGCTCGCGGGCGTCCACGGTGTCGGCGAACGTCACGGCCTCGCCGCGCAGTGTGAGGGTCCCGGAGGTGGGCTGCTCGACGCCGGACAGGATCTTCATGAGCGTCGATTTGCCCGCGCCGTTCTCGCCGAACAGGGTCGTCACCTGCCCGCGGTGCACCGCGAACGCCACCCCCTTGAGCGCCCGGGTCGCACCGTACGTCTTCACGACGTCGGCGGCCTCGAGGACGACCGTCCCGATCGCGTCGTCGCCGCTCATCCGCGCACCTCCAGCTCGGACGGGGTGACGAGCCAGCCCTTCGGGTTGATCAGCTGGAATGCACCCGTCACGGTGACCTCCTTGCCCTCGAGCGCGGTGGTGTCCACCTTCGCCAGCACCTGCTTCTTCAGCTGGTCGTTGAGGGCAGCGCCGGCGTTCTGGTAGTCGATCTGGTTCGTGAACTGGCCGAACTCGACCGTGCCGGGGGCGTCGCGGAGGTCGGTGCCGTTGATGGCGGGGCCGGTCTGGATCCGGATGAACAGACCGCTGGGGACGCCGTCGACCGTCACGGGGTAGACGCCGTCCTGGGCTTTCCCGACCGTCCCGGTGAAGGTCGTGGAGAACTCCGGACCGGTCCCGGCGTCGACGCCGTACCGCTTCGCAGCAGAGGTGGAGTCGGCGAGCACGGCCGGGGCCAGCTCGGTGGCGGGGACGGCCCGCTTCGCGATCGCCTGCTGCACCTTCGGGAAGTTCGTCTTGCCCCAGGCCGATGCGGAGAACGCCGCTGGGCCCGCCCCGACGCTCGACCCCTTGCCGACGACCTTCGTCGAGAGCGCCATCGCGACGACCACGACGATGACGACCGCGACGAGCACGATCCTCCTGGTCGGCCTGCGCTTCGCGGCGGGTCGGCGGACGGTGGCCGAAGCGCTCATCGCTCAGCTCCGTCCCGGACGGTCCGCCCCGTCCGGTCACCCGTGACGGCTCCGACGACCGTGGGTCGCCGCGTGCTGTGGTCGGCTCGCGTCATCGCGTGCTCCTCGTGGTTCGCTCCGTTGCGTCGTTCCGCTGGCGCGGACCGGCTCCATGAATGTGGCGCAAAGCAGAAATTATGTGCGTAACGAAATTTCTGCAAGTGGACGCGCCGAATCCGTCCGGCCGCGCGACGGTTCCGACGCATCAGAAATCTTGTTCTTGACTTTTGTTCTGCGTCGCGTAGTGTCGCCCTCGCCGCGAGGACGCGGCAGGACGACGACCGATGGAGAACTCATGTCCACGACGACCGCGACCCCCACGAGCACCGGCTCCGAGCCCTTCCCGGCGACCATGCGCGCCGTCGTGGTCCACGGCCCTGGCGACTACCGACTCGAGGAGCGACCCGTCCCGACTCCGGGACCCGGCGAGCTGTTGCTCCGTACGGACGCGGTCGGCATCTGCGCCTCGGACCTGAAGTGCTACCACGGCGCAGCCAAGTTCTGGGGCGACGAGAACCGCGCCGCTTGGGCCGAGACGAACCGCATCCCCGGCCACGAGTTCGTCGGCACGGTGGTCGCCGGTGACGACGCAGCGCTCGCCGCCCGCAAGGTGTCCATCGGCGACCGGGTCGCCTGCGAGCAGATCGTGCCGTGCTGGGAGTGCCGGTACTGCCTCGAAGGCAGCTACTGGATGTGCAACGTGCACGACATGTTCGGGTTCAAGGGATACGACGGCGCCATGGCCGAGTTCGTCCTCGTCCCGACCAAGGCCCTGACGCACCCGGTCTCGAGCGAGCTGCCCGGCCAGGTCGCGGCGTTCGCCGAGCCGCTGTCCTGCGCGTTCCACGCGGTCGAGCGCGGTGACGTCAAGTTCGGCGACACGGTCGTCATCGCCGGCGCCGGTCCGATCGGCCTCTCCGCGATCGCGGGGACCCGCCAGAAGAACCCGCTCCGGATCATCGCGCTCGACGTCGTCGACGCGAAGCTCGAACTCGCCCGTAAGGTCGGCGCGGACATCACCATCAACATCGCCCAGGAGGACGCCGTCGCGCGGGTCAAGGAGCTCACCGACGGCTACGGTGCCGACGTCTACATCGAGGCGACCGGACACCCGTCGGCCGTGCCGCAGGGCCTGAACCTGCTGCGCAAGCTCGGCACCTTCGTCGAGTACTCGGTCTTCAAGGACAACGTCTCGGTGGACTGGTCGATCATCTCCGACGACAAGGAGCTCGACGTCCGTGGGGCACACCTCGGTCCGCACACCTGGCCGGCGGCCATCAAGCTCCTCGAGTCGGAGACCCTGCCGATGTCGGAGATCTGCACGCACCAGTTCGCGCTGGAGGACTTCCAGGAAGCACTCGACCTGGTCGGCGACTCGGCCGGTGCGAGCGTCAAGGTCTCGATCATCCCGTCCCGACGGGCTTGAACGACCGACGCGGTCGGCCCACTCAGGGGTGCTGTGCCGACCGCGTCGTCCGCTCCGCCAGCCGATGGACCACCGCGGCGGTGGCCTCGTACAGATCGCGGTAGTCCCGGTACCCCTCCTCGTACGCCCGGTGCGCATCCGGGTCCGGACGGATGACCTCGGACGGCGGGTTCCAGGTCGCGATGTCGACGTCCGCCACCAGGCCGGCCGCGAGGAACGCCGACCCGTACGAGGCACCCACGGTCACGCTCGGCACGGTCTGGGGCAGCCCGGTGACGTCCGTGACGATCGTCGGCCAGAGCGCACCGCGCAGGCCCCCTCCCGCGCCGACGAGCTCCCGTACCTCGACGCCAGCGGCCTGGAGCGCCTCGAGGTTGTGCCGGACCGCGTACGCCGTGGCCTCGAGCGCCGCACGGTACAGGTCGCCCCGTGTGTGCCGCACGGTCAGACCGGCGACGACGCCGCGGGCGTGCGGGTCGGCGATCGGGGTCCGCTCCCCCGCGAAGTACGGCAGCATGAGCAGTCCGTTGGCGCCCGGCCCGGACACCGCGGCCTCGTCGAGCATCGTCGCCCAGTCACCGTCGACGAGCCGCCGCAACCAGTCGGTGATCGCCCCGGACGTCGCCGTACCGCCCGCCACACACGGCTGCCCCGGGTGCGTTCCGACCGTCGTCCACATCCCGGGCACCGCGATCGCCTCGGCCGTCGGCGCGATCATGAACATGGTGGTCCCGTACTGCAGGAACATGCGCCCGGGCACGGTCTCGCCGACGCTCACGCCCTCGGCCCATGCGTCGATCGCACCAGCGGTCACCGGGATGCCGGCCGGGAGGCCCGTGGCCGCGGCCGCCTCGGCCGTCACGACTCCGGCCCGGTCACCCGACCACACCAGGCGTGGCATCGAGAGCCCTGGCGCGAGCTGCTCGCACCACTCGGGGATCCAGCGGTTCTCGTGCACGTCGTACAGCGGCGTGGTCTGGCTCGCCGAGTGGTGGTCGAGCACGTACTCGCCGGTCAGCAGTCCGACCACGCGGGAGGACGGCATCGTGAACCGGGCGGCCCGTGACCACGTGGACGGCTCGTTCCGCGCCAGCCAGGCGAGCTTCACACCGGCCGCCTGGGTGCTCAGGGCGCTGCCGCACCGTGCCCGCACGACGTCGACGCCACCGAGCTCCGCCGTCACGCCGGGGAGCATGTCCGCAGTGCGCGTGTCCACGCCGTACAGGACTGCGGGCCGCAGCGGACGGTCGTCCTCGTCGGTCAGCAGGACGCACGGTCCGATCCCGCTCACGCCGACGGCCGCGACCTCGGCGTCGGGCACCGCAGCGAGCAGTTCGCGTGTCAGCGTCGTGGACTCCGTCCACCACGAGTCGCCGTCCATCTCGACGAGTCCCTGCTCCGGGCGGTCGACGTCGTGCCGTCGGCTCGCTTCGGCGAGGACCGTCCCGTCCAGCCGGGCGAGCAGTGCCTTCGTGCTCGACGTGCCGATGTCCAGTCCGAGCACCGCCCGCATGCCGTCTCCTTCGCCGTCGCGCACGGAACCGCGTCCGCGCACCGATTCTAGGGAGGTCGCAGCGCCCCCAGGGTTCTGTCGGTTGCCGGACGTACGGTGCTGCCGTCCCACACGAACCACCGAGGGGAAACCGATGAAGAAGTCAGCCTGGCTGCCCGCCGTCATCGCACCGGTCGTCGTCGCCGGCGCCGTCGCCGCACCGATGATCGCGAACGCGTCGAGCGACCCGGTCGCGGGGACGAACCCGAGCGCGGCGGACGTCATCGCCAGCATCGCGGGGTCCTCCGACGCGAAGTACTCCGGCAAGCTCGTGCAGACGAGCGACCTCGGGCTGCCCGAGCTCCCCACCGGGTCCGGCGGTTCCTCGCTCGAGGGCGACGCCTCGGACGCCCTCGGACTCCTGACCTCGTCGCACACCGCCCGCGTCTACGTCGACGGCGCGTCCAAGCAGCGCGTCCAGCTGACGCAGCAGCTCGCCGAGCAGGACCTCGTCCGGAACGGGACCGACGTCTGGACCTGGGACTCGAAGGAGCGCACGGCGACGCACGTCACCCTGCCGAAGGACGCCCAGGCGCCGCAGTCCGGCACGATGACGCCGGCCGACGTCGCGAAGCAGGCGATCGACGCGATCACGCCGAGCACCACCGTCTCGAAGCCGACCGAGGTCCGGGTCGCCGGGCACGACGCGTGGCAGATCACCCTCACGCCGAAGTCGTCCGGCACGCTCGTCGGGTCCGTCCGCCTGGCGGTCGACCAGCAGACCGGGCTGCCGCTCCGCGCCACGATCGCGGCGAAGGGCCAGAGCGACCCCGCCGTCGAGGTCGGCTTCACGAGCCTGCAGTACGGCGCACCGGCCGCGCGGCTGTTCGACTTCACGCCGCCGGCGAACGCGACCGTCGAGACGAAGGACCTCTCCGACGCCACAGCCCACGACGAGGGCGCGCAGCACCGGCACGGGCGTCCGGGCGACGAGCCGACGGTCACCGGCACGGGCTGGAGCGCCATCGCCGAGCTGCCGAAGGGCACGGTCGACGAGTCCGCGCTCGGTGCCGACCAGGCCGGTCTGCTCGACCAGCTGACCCGATCGGTCGACGGCGGCCGCGCGGTGCAGACCTCACTCGTGTCGGTCTACCTCACCGACGACGGCCGGGTCCTCGCGGGCGCGGTCCCGGTGTCGGCACTGGTCGCCGCAGCCGAGTGAGCACGTCCGACGCGGCCCTCGCCATCCGCACCACCGGGCTGGCGAAGGTCTTCCGCAGGCAGCGGGCGGTGGACGGGATCGACCTCGCCGTGCCGCGCGGTTCGGTGTTCGGCTTCCTCGGGCCGAACGGCTCCGGCAAGACGACGACGATCCGCATGCTCCTCGGCCTCTCGAGCGCGACGGACGGCACGATCGAGCTGCTCGGCCAACCGATGCCGGGGGCCCTGCACGACGTCCTGCCGCGGGTCGGCGCGCTCGTCGAGGGACCGGCGTTCTACCCGTACCTGTCCGGGCGCGCGAACCTGTTCCGGTTCGACGCGGCCGACCCCACGTCGGACCCGCGGACCCGGAAGGACCGCGTCGCGAGCGCACTCGACCGCGTCGGGCTCGCGCACGCCGCGGGCAAGAAGGCACACGCGTACTCGCTCGGCATGAAGCAGCGTCTCGGCCTCGCGAACGCGCTGCTCGCCCCGCGCGACCTGCTCGTGCTCGACGAGCCCACGAACGGCCTCGACCCGCAGGGCACGCGCGAGGTCCGGAACCTCATCCGGTCCCTCGCGGACGACGGCACGACGGTGTTCGTGTCGAGCCACCTGCTGGCTGAGATCGAGCAGGTCTGCACCCACGCCGCGGTGATGCGCACCGGGAAGATCGTCGCGCAGGGTCCGCTCGACGAACTCCGCGCCGCCGGAGCCCGGACGGTCACGGTCCGCACGCCGGACCTCGGGCAGGCCGGCACCGTGCTGATCCGCCTCGGCCTGACCCCGCGGCACGAGGGCGGAGCCGACGTCCTCGTCGCCGACATGCCGCACGAGGTCCTGCCGGAGACCATCACGACCGAGCTCGTCCGCGCGGACGTCCGGGTCCGCGGGCTGACCGTCGGCGGCGGCACCCTCGAGGACCTGTTCGTCGCCCTCACCGGAGAGGGCTTCGATGTCGCTGCCTGACGCCGTCACCGTGTCCACCGCCGGGTCAGCGACCCCCGACGCGCGCGACACCCCGCGTCCCCGCCAGCGCCCGTTCGCGCTGCTCGGGTCCGAACTCGCCCTGGTCTTCCGACGCCGTCGCACCTGGGCGATGCTCGGGGCGCTCGCACTCGTGCCGATCCTCATCGCGGTCGCGGTCAGGATCACGACCGGGCGGGACTCGGGCGGTCCGGCGTTCCTCGGCGACATCACGAACAACGGACTGTTCGTGGCGTTCACGGCCCTGACCGTGTCGATCCCACTGTTCCTGCCGCTCACCGTGGGGGTCGTCGCGGGCGACACCGTCGCGGGCGAGGCGAGCCACGGCACCATCCGCTACCTGCTCGTGGCCCCGACCGGCCGGGTGCGCTTCATCCTCGTCAAGTACGTCGGCGCGGTGGCCTTCTGCCTCGCGGCGACGCTCCTCATCGTGGTGGTCGGCGCCGCGATCGGTGCCGTGCTGTTCCCGATCGGTCCGGTCACGCTGCTGTCGGGCACGCAGGTGGACGGCTGGTCCTACGCCGGACGCGCGCTGCTGCTGGCGCTGTACGTGACGCTGTCGATGCTCGGGTTGTCGGCGATCGGGCTCTTCGCGTCCACCCTGACCACCGTGCCCGTCGGCGCGATGGCGGCGACGGTCGTGCTCGCCGGCGCGTCCCAGGTGCTCGACCAGCTGCCGCAGCTCGACTGGCTGCACCCGTACCTGTTCTCGCACCAGTGGCTCGGCTTCGGGGACCTGCTGCGCGACCCGATCGCGTTCGACTCCTTCGGCTCGAACGCCCTGCTGCAGCTCGGCTACGTCGTGGTCTTCGGCGCGCTGGCGTACAGCCGCTTCGCCACGAAGGACGTCCTGAGCTGACGACGGCCGCGGCGCACTGCGCCGCGGCCGCTCCGCTCGTCGATGGCTGGGTCAGCTCGTGGAGCCGCCCGCCATGGTCTCCGTGTCGCTCCCCCGCGCGTCGGCGTACCGGTCGCGCAGGTCCCGGGCCTTCTCCGACCGGTACCAGTCCATCCGTGCGCCGGTCTCGACGGTCTGCATGCCGATGACCACCTTGCCGCGGGACTTCATCTCGGCGAGGTCCTCGTAGGCCTCGACGATGTACTCGAACGGGTAGAACCCCGAGATGAGCACCTGCACGCGTCGGTCCTGCACGGCCTTGGCCAGGAGCGTCAGGAGCTCGCGCGGCTCCTCGTCGTCGGCCGGGGCCCGCAGGAACCGGATCTCGATGTCACGTCGCGCCTCGGACGACACGAACCGCCCCGGTGCGACGCCGAGACGCTCCGCGAGTTCCTCGGCCCGGCTCTCGCCGTGGTTGTCGATGAACGCCGTGATCGGACGGCCGTCGGCGATGGCGCGGATGCGCTCCTCCTCGCCCTCGCCGTACACGACGGGGAGGGTGCCGATCTGGCGCAGGTAGTCGTGGTTGCGCGCGCTGCCGAGCGAGATGACGGTGGCACCGGCGTCGTGCGCGAGCTGGCACTCGATGTGTCCGACGCCGCCGGCCGCCGCGGTGATCACCACGGTGTCCTGGGGGCCGAGCTTCAGGCCGCGGACGACCGAGACCGCGGTGCAGCCGGCGAGGTAGAGGCCGCCGGCGACCTCCCAGCCGACGTGCTCCGGCTTCTTGATGACGGCGCTGCGCGGCACGGCGAGCCAGGTGGCGTGCGACCCGCCGTTCGGCGCGTGCCCCATCACCTCGTCGCCGACCCGGAGGTCCTTGACCCCTTCACCGCGGGCCCGGACGATACCGGCGAAGTCGACGCCCTGTCGTGCCGGGAAGTCGAGCTCGATGTGGTCGCGGAGCTTGCCCTCGCGGAGGAACCGCTCGATGTGGTTGAGCCCCGCCGCGACGATCTCGACGACGACCTCGCCGGGACCCGCGTCTGGTCGCTCCTGCGGGACGAGTTCGACGACGTCGAAGTCGCCGTACCGGTCGTACTGCACTGCGCTGCCGATCCGCATGGGTACTCCTTCACTCCAGGTGTGACACCTCTCCTACTCGGAGTTCCCGACTGCGACCCGAATGCGAGGTCGCTGGACGTCCCCCGTGCGTCGGCCGGTGCGCCTACCGCCCGGTGGACGCCTCGATGACGCGCGTCACGGTGTCCGCGTCGAGCGCGAAGGCGAGCGGGTCGGCGTCGGGCCGCGGCACCCGGATCGGCGTCGACCAGACGGACCCGTCCTCGGCGAGGTCGACGACGAGCGCGCCGGCGTCGACGTACGCCGACTCCTCCTCGTAGGGGCCGGTGACGTCGGTGTCGTTCGCGACGCCGGGGGCCACGAGCACCGGGACGCCCGCGAGGGACCCGGCGAAGTGGTGGTGGTAGTGCCCGGCGAGCACGACCCGGACGTCCGAGCCGCGGATCACGTCGGCGAGCGCCCCGGGGTTGCGGAGCCGCAGGGCGTCGTGCAGTGCGGTCGGTGCCGGCAGCGGCGGGTGGTGCAGGACGACGACGGTGCCGTGCGGAGCGTGGTCGCCGGCGAGGGCGGCGCGGAGTCGCTCGAGCGACGCCTCGGCGATCTCGCCGTACCCGGCACCGGGGATACTCGTGTCCACGGTGACGATCCGGCGCCCGGCGACGAGGGACTGCCCGGCGACCGGCACGGTCGGCGGGTGGTGTTCCATCGTGTGCATGAGCGGCCGGCCGCCCTCGCCGAGCACGTGCCCGTTCGCGAGGACCTGGCGGAACCCCTCACGGAGGTCGTGGTTGCCCGGCACGGTGACGAGCGCCGCACCGTGGCGCCCCGCCCAGCCGCCGACGCGTTCGACGACGGCGGCGTACGACTCCGGCGACCCGTCCTCGGAGACGTCGCCGGAGACCACCACGAGCCCGACCCCCGGGACGCCGTCGGCGCGTGCGAGCACCCCCTCGAGCGCGGCGGTCGTGTCGACGGACCCCTGGTGCAGGGAGCCGTCGCCCGTGAGGTGGGTGTCGGAGAGGTGGAGGACGCGGAGGGTCCCGGCTGCGGGCGGCTGCATGGCCCCACGCTAGCCACGGCGTCGATCAGGCGACTGGACGGTCCGTGGACGTTCGCGGAGCGTTCAGTCGGCGGCGGCCGCGAGCTGGTCCTCGAGGTTGAAGACCTCGGGCAGGACCCGCGCCGTCTGGTCCGCCCGACCGGTGGTGCCGTCGAACAGCTGCTGCATGTGCGCCTCCCACGCGGCCGCCACCTCGGACGCGGCGAGCGACGCGTCGGCATCGGCCACCGAGTCCGTCTCGTAGTAGCCGATGAGCAGGCCGTCGTCGTCGAGGAACAGCGAGTAGTTCCGCCGTCCCGCGGTCGCGATCGCCCGGAGCATCGCGGGCCAGACCGCGGCGTGCCGCTCGCGGTAGGCGTCGAGGTGCGCGGTCCCCACCTGCAGGCGGAAGCAGACGCGGGTCACGTGATCCGCGCCTCCAGGACCGTCCAGGAGGCGCGGATCACGCTGGTCCGCGTCGCTCACCGGGGCGTCCGCTCGGCTCGCGCCCCCCGCAGCGCCTGCTGGCGCGCGGCGTGCTCCTCGGGGGTGCGGACCGTGCCGGTCGCGCTGGTGACGGTGCCGTACCGTTCGGCCTCGATCTCCTCGAGGGTCTTGCCCTGCGTCCTCGGCGCCCAGATCGTGCCGACCAGGAACGACAGCGCGAGCAGTCCGAGGATGAGCCCGCCGAGCGCGCGGAGCCCGATGTCGGCGAGCAGGAGCGGGAACCAGATGCTCAGCAGGCCGACCATGACGCGGGCGGCCAGGAACAGGACGCCCTGCGCACTCGCACGGTACCGGGTGGCGAACAGCTCGCTCGTCCAGAGGCCGTAGAACGCCTGCGCGCCGATGCCCGAGGAGATGCCCCAGGCGATCGCGAAGAACAGCAGCGTGCCGAGGGTCGCGGGGGCGTAGATGAGGACGGCCCAGGCGACGACCGCGAGCGCGGCTCCGATCGCGTAGAGCAGCCGACGGCTCATCCGGTCGGCGAAGCGCATGAAGCCGAAGTACGTCGCGGCGACGGTGCAGCCCCACACGAGGATCTGCAGCCCGTACTGCTCGGTGACGCTCGTCACGCCGGTGGCCGAGTAGACGCGAGGCTGGAAGATCCCGGCCTGTCCGGCGACGGTGTTCCAGAGCGCGTAGACGCCGAACAGGAACAGCATCGCGGTGAGGTTCCCGCGCCGGCTGAACAGCTGGCCGAAGCCGTGGAAGAAGTTCGCGGAGCCGGTGGCCGCGCGCTCGTCCTTCCAGATCGTGGACTCGGGCAGGCCGCGTCGCAGCCACCACACGATCGCGGCGACGACGAACAGGTGCGCGAAGATCAAGCGGCTGCCGAGCAGTCCGAGCGGGGCCGCGGCGATGGCGAGGGCGAACCCGACCATCGGGCCGATCGACCACGCGAGCTGCGCCGTGCCGACGTGGGCGGCGCGCTTGTCGGCGGGCGCCTGCTCGGCGATGTAGGTCCAGCTCGCGGGGACTCCGGCGCCGACGGCGATGCCGGTGAGGATGAAGCCGACGAGGAGCATCCCGTAGCTGCCGGCGAACACGGCGAGCAGGATGCCGAGCATGTAGAGCAGCAAGTCGTAGGTGTAGATGAACTTCCGGCCGTAGCGGTCGCACAGCGGGCCGCCGATGATCGCGCCGGCAGCGGCGCCGAACGCGTTCGCGGACAGGCTCGCGAGGAGCCCGACCTGCAGGTCGCCGACGTGGAACTGCGCCTGCCAGAGGCTGAGGCTCGTGGCGATCGCGATGATCGACCCGGACTCGATGTAGTTCGACATGGCGACCGAGATGGTCGCCTTCCAGCCCGTGGTGTTCCGGGCTCCGATGCGGACCGCCATTGGTCCTCCGTTCGCGTGTTCGACTGTGAATCGTTTCAACGGTGCTGCGGAGACGGTACTCGCCGTTCGGCCGGAGGGCAAGTCGCTCCACCGGAACGCCTGCCCCGATGTCAGGATGGCCCCATGGCAGTGAGCGTTCGGGACGTCGCAGCGCTCGCCGGTGTGTCCCTCGGCACCGTCTCGAACGTGCTCAACCGCCCCGACAAGGTCGCCCCCGGGACCGTCGAACGCGTGCAGTCCGCGATCGCCGAGCTCGGCTTCGTCCGCAACGACTCCGCGCGGCAGCTCCGGGCCGGCCGCAGTTCGACCGTCGGGCTCATCGTCCTTGACGGCGGCAACCCGTTCTTCACCGACGTCGCCCGCGGGGCCGAGGACGCGGCGATGCAGCGTGGCCTCGCGGTCCTCGTCGGCAACTCCGACGAGTCGGTCGACCGCGAACACACCTACGTCGAGCTGTTCGAGGAGCGTCGCGTCGCCGGACTCCTCATCTCCCCCGCCGGCGACGACCTCAGCCGGCTCGAACGGCTGCGCGACCAGGGCACCGCCGTGGTGCTCGTGGACCGCCGGGCCGACGACGAGCACTTCGCCTCGGTGTCGGTCGACGACGTCGCCGGGGGCCGCATCGCCGTCGAGCACCTCACCGCCGTCGGGCGCCGTCGGATCGCCTTCGTCGGTGGCCCGTTCGGCATCCGGCAGGTCACCGACCGCCACACCGGCGCGGTCGCGGCCGCCGAGGCGGCGGGTGCGGCACTCGAGGTGATACCGACCACGTCGCTCTCCGTCCTCGAGGGCCGGCGCGTCGGCGAGGAGATCCAGGCCCGACCGGCCGCCGAACGTCCGGACGCGGTGTTCGCCGCGAACGACCTGCTCGCCGTCGGCCTCGAGCAGGCCTTCATCATGCGCGGGTCGATCCGGGTGCCGGAGGAGATCGCGATCGTCGGGTACGACGACATCGCCTTCGCCGAGGCCGCGGTCGTCCCGCTCACCTCGGTGCGGCAGCCGGCGCAGGACCTCGGCCGGAGGGCGATCGAGCTGCTCGCGGCCCAGGTCGACCCGGGGCAGGGCACGGACCAGCTGCACGTGGAGTTCACGCCCGAGCTCGTCGTGCGGCAGTCCACGGTCGTCGAGCGCTGAGGCGCGGTGCGCGGTGCGCGTCGACCGCGGTCGCGCTCGCGGATCCGGTGGTGCGCCGCGTCGGACGGGAGGGGCGGGTCGGCGCCGCACCGCGCCTCCCGTCCGACGGTGGCCGGCCCGGAACCCCGCTCCGCCTACGATCGGAGCATGGTGCATGTCCCCAGGCGCGACGGACCGCCGAGCGTGCACCACGTCGCCGCTCGGGCGGGCGTCTCGCTCGCGACGGTCTCGAACGTCCTGAACCACCCGGAACGCGTGGCGGACGCGACGGCCGACCGCGTCCGGTCCGCGATCAGCGACCTCGGCTACACGCCGAACCGCAACGCGCGTGCGCTCGCGTCGGGGAGCAACCGGGCGATCGGCCTGGTGGTGACGTCGCTCCGGAACTCCCTGTTCACGGACATGGTCAGCGGCGCCCAGACCACCGCGCGGGCCCGGGGCAACACCCTGCTCGTGACGAACAGCGACAACGACCTGGAGGCGCAGGCCGAGCACCTCGCGTTCCTCGAGAGCACCAGGGTGTCCGGGATCCTGTTGGCGTCGATGACCGCCTCGAAGGACCAGGTCGAGACCGTCCGGAAGCACGGGCTCCCCGTCGTGTACGTCAACTACGAACCCGCCGAGGTCGATGCCTGCTCGGTCATCGTCGACAACGAGCAGGCCGGCTACGTCGCCACGACGCACCTCATCGAGCAGGGGTGCCGGCGGATCGGGTTCGTGAGTGCGCGTCCGGATCTGCAGCCCGTGGCACGGCGTCGGCAGGGGCTGCTCCGGGCGATCGCGGAGCACCCGGGAGTCGAGCTCGTGGACGTCGACGCGGGCGACATCGACCCGCCGGGTGGCACGGACGCGGGGGCCCGGATCGCCGCGATGCCCGCCGACGCGCGGCCGGACGGGGTGCTCGGGGTGACCGATCTCCTCGCGATGGCCGTGGTGACGGAGCTGCGGGCGGCTGGACTCCGCGTGCCGGAGGACATCCCGGTGACCGGCTGCGACCACAACTCGATCGCGTGGGGCGGCGCGGTCCCGCTCACCTCGGTGACGATGCACGGCTCCGAGATGGGCTCGGTCGCGGTCGACCTGCTGCTGGCCGAGCTCGACGAGGACCCGGCGGAGCACGTGCACCGGACGGTGATGCTCGGGAGCGAGCTGGTCCCGCGGGAGAGCACGCTCGGGCGTGCGCGGGCCGCCGAGGTGGCCGCCCGGACGGCGCCGAGCGACCCCCGGCGCACCGAGGCCTGAGCGGCGGGGGCCGGGCGGCCGTCGCGGCCGTCGTGGCCGTCGCGGCCGTCGCGGCCGTCGCGATCCCGAGTCTCGCGTGGGCGGACACGTTCGCGGGCCCGCAGCCGCGAAACAGTCCGCCGAGCCGAGTCTCGCGCAGCCACTCCGCGCACGCGTTTCGCGCTGAGCGACACCTCACGTGCCGGCGACCCCGTGAAGTGTCGGCCAGCGCGAAACTCCGCGAGCCCCACCATCGCGCAGCCCCGGCACCCCGAGTCTCGCCCGGGCGGACACCCTCGCGGGTCCGCAGCCGCGAAACAGTCCGCCGAGCCGAGTCTCGCGCAGCCACTCCGCGCGCGCGTTTCGCGCTGAGCGACACCTCACGCGCCGGCGACCCCGTGAAGTGTCGGCCAGCGCGAAACCCCGCGAGCCCCGCCCCTGGGCGGCCCCGGCGCACCCCGAGTCTCGCGTGGGCGGACTGTTTCGCGGGCCCGCAGCCGCGAAACAGTCCGCCGAGCCGAGACTCGCGCCACCACCCCGCCCGCACGCCCGCCCACCGGGGCCGGGCCGCGCCTCCTGGCCATCGCACCGGGCACGGGGTCCGTGCGTGCGTAACGAAACCGAATCGGTGATTGACACGCTTCAATCCGCATGGTTCCATTCCGATTGAAACGTTCTAAACAGCACCACCGGAAGCCGCACCGGCGCGGCGACCGGCACCGTTTCACCCGGGGTACCCCGCCCCGGCCTTACGAGGAGGTAAGGAATGTCAGCTCGTTCCCTGACCACCAGGTTGCTCGCCATCGGCGGCGCCACGGTCCTCATCGGCAGCCTGGCCGCCTGTTCGTCCGGCGGCTCGGCCGACACCGGCAGCAGCGGCGGCAAGGTGCAGATCAGCTACCTGGTCGACAACTCCACCGCCACCGCGGTGACCACCAAGGCACTCGTGTCGGCATTCGAGAAGGCCAACCCGGACATCACCGTCAAGGTGGACACGAAGCCGCAGGGCACCGACGGCGACAACCTGGTCAAGACCCAGCTGTCGACCGGTGAGATGGACGACGTCTTCAACTACAACTCCGGCTCGCTGCTGCAGGCCCTGAACCCGGACAACACCCTCGTCGACCTGTCGAAGGAGAGCTGGGCGAAGGACGTCGACAAGCAGTTCGTCAAGGTGGTGAGCACCGACAAGGGCATGTACGGCGCCCCGTTCGGCACGAGCTTCGGCGGCGCCGTGATGTACAACAAGAAGGTCTACGAGGACCTCGGCCTGAGCGTCCCCACCACCTGGGACGAGTTCATCAGCAACAGCGAGAAGATCAAGGACGCCGGCAAGGTCGCCCCGATCATCCAGACCTACGGCGACACCTGGACGAGCCAGCTCTTCGTGCTCGGCGACTTCGCGAACATCACCGCGCAGCAGAGCAACTGGGCGACGCAGTACACGAAGAACAAGGAGTCCTACGCCAAGGAGCCGGCCCTCGCCGGCTTCGAGCACCTGGCCGAGGTACAGGACAAGGGCCTGGTCAACAAGGACTTCGCCTCCGCCACCCAGGCGAACGGTCTGAAGATGCTCGCCGAGGGCACCGGGGCGCAGTACCCGATGCTCACCAACGCCATCTCGACGCTGCAGCAGGACAACCCGGACGCCGTCGACGACATCGGCGCCTTCGCCCTCCCCGCGCAGAACGCCGACGACACGAACCTCACCATCTGGGAGCCGAACGGCCTCTACATCCCCAAGACGACCACGGGCGACAAGCTCGCGGCCGCGAAGAAGTTCGTCGCCTTCGCGAACTCGTCCGAGGGCTGCAAGGTGCAGAACGACACCGGCACCCCCGGTGGCCCGTACGTGATCTCCACCTGCACCCTTCCGAGTTCGGTGCCGCCGATGCTGAGCGACCTGCAGAAGTACATCGACGACGGCAAGGCCACGCCGGCGCTCGAGTTCCTCTCGCCGATCAAGGGCCCGAACCTCGAGAAGATCTGCGTGCAGGTCGGCTCCGGGATCTCCAGCGCGGCCGTCGGTGCGAAGCAGTACGACCAGGACGTCGTGCAGCAGGCGCAGCAGCTCGGACTGAAGGGCTGGTGACCGGCGTGACCGCGACGCTCACGACGGCGGTCGCCCCGCCCGAGACCACGAAGGCGGGCCCCGGACCGGCACGCCGACGCATGCGCTCGTTCTACCCGGCGTGGTTCTTCATCCCGGCGATCGCGCTGTACGTCGTGTTCTTCGCGGTCCCGACCTTCGCGGGGTTCTACTTCTCGCTCACCCGCTGGACGCTGTTCGACCAGACCTTCATCGGCTTCGACAACTTCGTCCGGTTCTTCCAGGACCCGCAGCTCGTCTCCGGGTTCGTGCACACGTTCGAGTACGGGTTCGTGACGAGCGCGGCGAAGGTGGTCCTCGGACTCGCCCTCGCCCTGCTCCTCACGAGCCCGGTACTCGGGCGCGGCTACCTCCGAGCGGTGGTGTTCTTCCCCGTGCTGGTGTCGACCATCGGCATCGGCATCACGTTCAAGGCGCTGATGGACCCCTTCCACGGCATCATCAACGGCGCGCTCGGCGCGGTCGGCCTCCCCACCCCCGGGTGGCTGACCGACCCGGCCCTCGCCCTCTGGAGCGTCGCCGCGGTGGACGTCTGGAAGGGCGTCGGCATCGCCACGCTCATCTTCATCGCGGGCATCGTGGCGATCCCGCAGGAGTACTTCGAAGCCGCCCGGGTCGACGGCGCGAGCTCGTGGTCGATCTTCCGGAACATCACGCTGCCGCTGTCGCGTCCGGCGATGGGGACGGTCATCATCCTGTCGCTCATCGGCGGCCTGCGGTCGTTCGACCTCATCTGGGCGATGACCGGCGGTGGCCCCGGGTTCACGAGCGACGTCATCGCGAGTGTGATCTACAAGCAGTACCAGGCCGGGTTCTACGGGTTGTCGACCGCGGGCAACGTCGTGTTGTTCGTCGTCGTGACCGCGATCATGGTGCCCATCTCGTGGCTGCTCAACCGCAAGGAGGCGGACCTGTGACCGCGATCACCACCAGCCGGCGCACCGGCTCCGCACCGACCCCCGTCGCCCGCCGACGGAACCGCCAGACGACCCGCAAGTGGGTCATCGGCATCATCGCGATCGTCGTCAGCTTCGTCGTGTTCCTCGTGCCGTTCGTCTTCGTCTTCCTGCAGGCCGCGAAGAGCCCGGCCGAGGCGAACCAGCTCGGCTTCACGCTGCCGACCCAGTGGCAGCTGTGGCAGAACCTGCAGGCCGTGTTCGCCACCGGGGAGAGCGGGATCGTCCGGGCGTTCCTGAACAGTGCCGTCCTCACCGTCGGCAGCGTGGTCATCATGGTGGTCTTCTCCGCCATGGTCGGCTACGTGCTGCAGCGTCGTCCGAGCAGGTGGAACGGCGTGATCAGCTTCTTCGTGCTCGCCGGCCTCATCGTCCCGCCCGCGATCGTCCCGACGATCTGGGTCTTGCAGGGACTCAACCTGTTCAAGACGATGGGCGGGATGATCCTCATCGAGGCGACCTTCGGCCTGTCGTTCTGCATCCTGCTCTTCCGGGCCTTCGTCGCGACGATCCCGAAGGAGCTCGACGAGGCCGCGGTGCTCGACGGCGCCGGCCCGATCCGCCTGTTCTTCGGGGTCGTCCTGCCGCTGCTCAAGCCCGTCATCATCACGGTCGTGCTCGTGCAGTCGGTGGCCGTGTTCAACGACTTCGCCAACCCGCTGTACTTCCTGCCCGGCTCCGAGAACGCCACGGTGCAGCAGACCCTGTACGCGTTCCAGAGCCAGTCGGTCAGTCAGCTGAACCTGCTCTTCACGGACGTGCTGCTCATCACGATCCCGCCGCTGATCCTCTACGTCTTCTTCAACCGTCAGATCGTCGCCGGCATGACCAGCGGCGCCGTCAAGGGCTGACGCCCACCGGCCTGGAGGCGCGACCTGCCTCCGCCGCCCCGCCCACCCGGGCGGGGCGGCCGGACCCCAGACCCCGCACCGGTCGACGACGACCGGTCGCGTGAAAGGACACACCACATGACCGACTGGACCGCACCGTTCATCGCGAGCGACGCCGACCTCGCCAGCGCGCCGATCCTGCGCCGCGAGTTCACCCTCGACGACGGCCACGGTGCCGTGACGAGCGCGGCGCTCGACGTCAGCGCCCTCGGCGTCGTCGAGGCGTGGCTCGGCGGGCAGCGCGTCTCCGACCACCTGCTCGAACCGGGGTGGACGAGCTACGAGTGGCGCGTCCGCGTCGTCTCGCACGACGTCACGGCACACCTCACCGATGCCGAGCCGGGTGGCGCCGCCGTCCTCGCGCTCGTGCTCGGCAAGGGCTGGGCCGCCGGACGCCTCGCGTGGGGCGGTGGCGGCGGCTGGTACGCCGACGAGGTCGCCGGGTTCGCCGAACTCCGCGTCACCTTCGCCGACGGCCACGAGCAGCGCGTCGCGACCGACACCGACTGGCAGGCGCTCTCGAGCGCGATCACGGCCGACCAGCTCTACGACGGCGAGGACGTCGACGCCCGGATCGACGACACCGCGTGGAAGCACCCCGGGGCACCCGAGCACGCCAGCGGGGTGCACACGGTGGACCTCGGGGAGCGCGAACTCGTCGCGGACACCGTGCCGCCCGTCCGCCCGCTCGCCGAGATCGCCCCGGTCGAGGTCTGGACGAGCCCCGGCGGCGCCACGCTGGTCGACTTCGGCGTGAACCTGGTCGGCTGGGTCCGGGTGACCGCGTCCGGCCCGGCGGGGACGGTCCTGACCCTGCAGCACGCCGAGGTCCTCGAGCACGACGAGCTCGGCACGCGCCCCCTGCGCACCGCGAAGGCCACCGACCACTTCACCCTCAGCGGGGACGGCGAGGATGTCTTCGAGCCGCGCTTCACGTTCCACGGCTTCCGGTACGCCCAGGTCGACGGGTGGCCCGGCACGCTCGACGAACTCCGGACCGCCCTCACCGCGGTGCAGGTCGGGTCGGACCTGCCGAGGACGGGCACCTTCGCGTCGAGCCACGAGCTGCTCAACACGTTCCACGACAACGTGGTGCGCGGCATGCAGGGGAACTTCCTCAGCGTGCCGACGGACTGCCCGCAGCGCGACGAACGCCTCGGGTGGACCGGCGACATCGCTGCGTTCGCCCCGACGGCGTCGTACCTGTTCGACACGAGGGCCTTCCTCGGCGACTGGCTCCGGGACGTCTGGCTCGAGCAGCAGCACGCCGACGGCGTCATCCCGTTCGTCGTCCCGGACGTGCTGAAGTACTCCCCCGCCGAGGACTTCGGCACGCCCGACGCCACCGCCGTCTGGTCGGACGCCGGGGTGTGGGTGCCGTGGACGCTCTACCAGGCGTACGGCGACACCGCGGTGCTCGAGGAGCAGTTCCCGTCGATGGCCGCACACCTCCGGCGGATCCGCGACCACCTCTCCCCCGAGGACCTGTGGGACACCGTGTTCCAGTTCGGCGACTGGCTGGACCCGGACGCCCCGCCGGAGGACCCCGCGGCGGCGAAGGCCGACAAGGGCGTCGTCGCGACGATCTGCGCCTACCGGTCCGCCACCATCGCGGCGGACGCGGCCGAGCTCCTGGGCGGCCACGAGGCGGAAGCGGGCGAGTTCCGGGAACTCGCGTCGCGCCTCCAGGCCGGCTTCCGGACCCACTACCTGCAGGACGACGGTCGGATCCTGTCCGACTGCACGACCGTCTACACGCTGGCGATCGTCTTCGGGATCCTGACCGAGCAGGAGCGGGCCTCGGCCGGCGACCGTCTGTCTGCGCTCGTCGAGCAGTCCGGCTACCGGATCTCGACGGGCTTCGCCGGGACGCCGTTCATCACCGACGCGCTGACGCAGACCGGACACGTCGACGACGCGTACCGGCTGCTGCTGCAGACCGAGTGCCCCTCGTGGCTGTACCCGGTGACGATGGGCGCGACGACGGTGTGGGAGCGGTGGGACTCGATGCTGCCGGACGGCACCATCAACCCGGGGCAGATGACCTCGTTCAACCACTACGCCCTGGGTGCCGTAGCCGACTGGATGCACCGGGTGGTGGGCGGGCTCGCGCCGCTCGAGCCCGGCTACGCGTCGGTGCTCGTCGCGCCGCAGCCGGGCGGTGGCCTGACGTGGGCGTCGACCTCGCTCGACACGGTGCACGGGCACGTCGCGGTGCGGTGGGAGCTCATCGACGGGGAGCTCCTCGTGCGGGTGACGGTGCCGGAGGGCGTCACGGCCGTGGTCCGGTTGCCGGGCGCCGAGGAGCAGCGGGTGTCGGCGGGCACGCACGAGCTGCGTGCGCCCGCTGCCGTGCCGGCCGCGTAGCGATGGGCAGGGGGCGCGGCGGTCCCGCTCCGCCCCGTGCCGAACCACGTTCCCGACGTCGAACCAGCCGCACCGGCCGGTTCAATGTCGGAATCGTGGTTCGTCGCTCACCGCGGCTTGCGCGAACCCCGCGCAGGCCGTACCGTATGAAACGATTCAATCAGCCACGAGGAAGTGCACGATGACATCGACCCCGACCTTCACCGGCATCGCCGACCAGCTCGCGCGCCAGGCGATCGAGCTGCCCAGCTGGGCGTTCGGCAACTCCGGCACCCGCTTCAAGGTGTTCGGGACGCCGGGCACCCCGCGCGACCCCTACGAGAAGATCGCCGACGCCGCCCAGGTCCACCGGTACACCGGTCTCGCGCCGACCGTCGCACTCCACATCCCGTGGGACCTCGTCGACGACTTCGCCGACCTGAAGCGCCACGCGGAAGAGCACGGCGTCGCCCTCGGCACCGTCAACTCGAACACGTTCCAGGACGACGACTACAAGTTCGGCGCCCTGACCCACGTCGACGAGACGATCCGGCAGAAGGCGATCGACCACCACCTGCGCTGCATCGACGTGATGGACGCCACCGGCAGCCGCGACCTGAAGATCTGGCTCGCCGAGGGCTCGAACTACCCCGGGCAGGAGGACATGCGCAGTCGGCAGGACCGCCTGCACGAGAGCCTGTCGACGATCTACGACCGGCTCGGTCCGGACCAGCGCCTCGTCCTCGAGTACAAGTTCTTCGAGCCGTCGTTCTACCACACGGACGTCCCGGACTGGGGCACGAGCTACGTGCAGACGGCCGCGCTCGGCGACAAGGCCATGGTCTGCCTCGACACCGGGCACCACGCCCCCGGCACGAACATCGAGTTCATCGTCATGCAGCTGCTCCGGCTCGGGAAGCTCGGGTCGTTCGACTTCAACTCGCGCTTCTACGCCGACGACGACCTCATCGTCGGTGCGGCGGACCCGTTCCAGCTGTTCCGCATCCTGGTCGAGGTCATCCGCGGCGGCGGGTACGACAACCCGGACGTCGCCTTCATGCTCGACCAGTGCCACAACATCGAGGACAAGATCCCCGGGCAGATCCGCTCCGTGCTCAACGTGCAGGAGATGACGGCCCGGGCGCTGCTGCTCGACCGCGTCGCGCTCACCGCCGCACAGGAAGCGCACGACGTCCTCGGCGCGAACGAGGTCTTCATGGACGCGTACCAGACCGACGTCCGGGCGGACCTCGCCGCGTGGCGCGAATCCCGCGGCCTGCCGGCGAACCCGATGCGCGCCTACCTCGACTCCGGCTACCAGCGGCAGATCGCCGAGGACCGGGTCGGCGGCGTGCAGGCCGGCTGGGGCGCGTAGACACCATGACAAGCACAGGACTGGAGGCACGGGTGGACCCCGCACCGCACGCCACGTCCGCAGACGAGACGGTCGCGGCGCTCATCGCGCGGTCGAACGCGCTCGGCTCGGATCCGCGGATCACGAACTACGCCGGCGGCAACACCTCGGCGAAGGGCACCGACACCGACCCGGTGACGGGCGAACCGGTGGAGCTGCTGTGGGTGAAGGGCTCCGGGGGCGACCTCGGCACCCTCACCCCGGCGGGCCTCGCGGTCCTCCGGGTCGACCGGGTCCGCGCGTTGCGGAACGTCTACCCCGGCGCCGACCGCGAGGACGAGATGGTCGCGGCGTTCGACCACACCCTGTTCGGCAAGGGCGGTGCCGCACCGTCGATCGACACCGCGATGCACGCACTCGTCGACGCCGCGCACGTGGACCACCTCCACCCCGACGCCGGCATCGCGATCGCGACCGCTGCGGACGGCCCGGCGCTGACCGAGCGGATCTTCGGCGACAGGGTCGTGTGGGTGCCGTGGCGCCGGCCGGGGTTCCAGCTCGGACTCGACATCGCGGCGATCCAGGAGCAGCACCCCGAGGCGATCGGCACGGTCCTCGGCGGCCACGGCATCACCGCCTGGGGTTCCTCGTCCGGAGAAGCCGAGGCGAACTCCCGCTGGATCATCGACACCGCGGAGGCGTTCATCCGCGAGCACGGCCGGGACCAGCCCTTCGGCCCCGTCCGTCCGGGCTTCGACGCGCTGCCCGAGTCCGACCGCCGCGTCCGCGCGGCCGCCCTCGCCCCGACGATCCGCGGCATCGCCGGGCACGACAAGCCCGTCGTCGGCACCTTCACCGACAGTGACGTCGTGCTCGACTTCCTCGCGTCGTCGCGGGCACCCGAGCTCGCAGCCCTCGGGACGAGCTGCCCGGACCACTTCCTCCGCACCAAGGTGAAGCCCCTCCTCCTCGACCTGCCCGCCACGGCCACGGTCGAGGAGCAGACCGCCCGCCTGCACGAACTCCACGAGCAGTACCGCGCGGACTACCAGGCGTACTACGACCGGCACGCCACCCCGGACAGCCCGGCGATCCGCGGTGCCGACCCGCTCATCGTGCTGGTCCCCGGCGTCGGCATGTTCTCGTACGGCAAGGACGCCCAGACCGCCCGGGTCGCCGGCGAGTTCTACGTCAACGCCATCAACGTCATGCGCGGCGCGGAGTCCCTCAGCTCCTACGCCCCGATCGACGAGGCCGAGAAGTTCCGCATCGAGTACTGGGCACTGGAGGAGGCCAAGCTGCAGCGCATGCCCGCCCCGGCGAAGCTGAGCACCCGGATCGCACTCGTGACCGGTGCCGCGAGCGGCATCGGCAAGGCCATCGCGAAGCGCCTGGCGGCCGAGGGCGCGGCGGTCGTGATCGCGGACCTCGACCTGACGAAGGCCCAGGAAGCGGCCGCCGAGATCGGTGGCCCGGACCAGGCCATCGGCGTCGCCGCGAACGTGACGAGCTCGGCGGACATCGAGCGGGCGATCCAGCAGACCCTCCTGCACTTCGGCGGCCTCGACCTCGTCGTCAACAACGCCGGACTCTCGCTGAGCAAGAGCCTGCTCGAGACCACCGAGCAGGACTGGGACCTGCAGCACGACGTCATGGCGAAGGGATCGTTCCTGGTGTCCAAGGCCGCCGCGAAGGTCCTCATCGAGCAGGGCCTCGGCGGCGACATCGTGTACATCTCGTCGAAGAACTCGGTGTTCGCCGGCCCGAACAACATCGCCTACTCCGCCACCAAGGCCGACCAGGCGCACCAGGTCCGGCTGCTCGCGGCCGAGCTCGGCGAGCACGGCATCCGCGTCAACGGCATCAACCCCGACGGCGTCGTCCGCGGCTCGGGCATCTTCGCGTCGGGCTGGGGTGCGAACCGCGCGAAGACGTACGGCATCGACGAGCAGGACCTCGGGAAGTTCTACGCGCAGCGCACGATCCTGAAGCGCGAGGTCGTGCCCGAGAACGTCGCGAACGCCGTCTACGCCATCTGCACCGACGACTTCTCGCACACGACCGGACTGCACGTGCCCGTCGACGCCGGCGTCGCCGCGGCGTTCCTGAGGTAGTCACATGACGAACAGCGGCACCGTCGCCGCGGTCGACCTCGGCGCGACGAGCGGCCGGGTGATCCTCGGGCACGTCGACACCACCGGCGTCCGGATGGAGCACGTCACCCGGTTCCCGAACGGCCCGGTCACCCTGCACGAGCACGACCGCGAGGCCCTGCACTGGGACGTCGTCGAGCTGTACCGGCAGGTGACCGAGGGACTCCGGCGGGCGTTCACCGCGCACCCGGCGATCGCGAGCATCGGCATCGATTCGTGGGCGGTGGACTACGGCCTCCTGCGCGGCGGTCGGCTGCTCGGGCTGCCGTCCCACTACCGCGACGCACGGCACGAGCAGGGCGTCGCACCGGTGCACGAGCGGCTGGACGCCACCGCGCTGTACGCCCGGAACGGCCTGCAGCACCTGCCGTTCAACACCCTCTTCCAGTTCGCCGCCGACCCGTCCCTGCGCCTCGCGCAGCGCGCGCTGCTCGTGCCGGACCTCCTCGGGTACTGGCTGACCGGCATCGAGGCGGCCGAGCGGACGAACGCCTCGACGACCGGTGTCCTGAACGCGACCACCCGTGGGTGGGATCCGGCGTTGCGGGCAGCAGCGGGCCTCCCGAGCGGACTCCTGCCCACGCTGCGCGACCCGGGCGACCGACTCGGTCCGCTGCTGCCCGCCGTCGCCGACGCTGTCGGCGGCACCGCGCCGGTCACGCTCGTCGGGTCACACGACACGGCCTCGGCCGTCGTGGCCGTACCCGCCACGGATCCGGACTTCGCGTACATCTCGTCCGGCACCTGGTCGCTCGTCGGCGTCGAGCTCGACGCGCCCGTCCTGTCGGACGCGGCGCGCGAGGCCAACTGCACCAACGAGGGCGGCGTCGACGGCCGCGTCCGGTTCCTGAAGAACGTGTCCGGACTGTGGTTGCTCTCCGAGAGCGTGCGCACCTGGGAGCGAGGTGGCGACGCCGTCGACCTGGAGGCGCTCCTCGCCGCCGCCGCGGCCGTCACCGCCCCGGTCCCCGTCTTCGACGTCGCGGACGACGTGTTCACCGCGCCGGGCGACATGCCGGCCCGGATCGCCGCCTGGTGCGGCGACCACGGGCTCGCCGCGCCCGCGTCGCGGGCCGAGACAGTGCGGTCGATCCTCGAGTCCCTGGCCACCGCGTACGCGGACACGCTCGACACGATCCGCAGCATCACCGGAAAAGACATCCGACAGGTGCACATCGTCGGCGGTGGATCGCAGAACCGGTTGCTCTGCCAGCTGACGGCCGACCGCACCGGGCTCCCGGTCCTGGCGGGCCCCGTCGAGGCCACCGCCCTCGGCAACGTCCTCGTCCAGGCGCGGGCGGTCGGGCTCGGCGGTCTCGGTGGGGCGTCGCTCGAGGCCCTGCGCGCGATGGCCGCCCGATCCGTCGACCCGGTGCGGTACTCCCCGCGGTCCGCGCACACCACCCCACAATCCCCTCCGAGACGTAGGATGTCTGTATGACCTCGATCGACGACCAGCACCGAGTCGACCCCGCGACGGGCGCCCCCGCGGCGACCCCGGGGACGCCGTCGAACCGGCGGACACCGATCAAGCGCCAGCTGCCGACGGTGCGCGACCTCGCGCCGCTCATGCAGTTCAAGAAGCCCTCGCTGCCGGGGCGGCGGCAGCGCCTCGAGTCGGCGTTGACGATCTGGGACCTGCGCGACATCGCCGCCCGGCGCACGCCGAAGGCCGCGTTCGACTACACCGAGGGCGCCGCCGAGGCCGAGATCTCCCTCGCCCGCGCCCGCCAGGCGTTCGAGGACATCGAGTTCACCCCGGCGATCCTCCGCGACGTGTCACGGGTCTTCACGACGCGGGACGTGCTCGGCGCGCCCACCGCGTACCCGTTCGGCATCGCCCCGACCGGCTTCACCCGGATGATGCAGACCGAGGGCGAGCGCGCCGGGGCCCGGGCCGCGGGACGCGCGGGCATCCCGTTCTCGCTCTCGACGATGGGCACCACCGCGATCGAGGACGTCCGCGACGCGAACCCGCACGGGCGGAACTGGTTCCAGCTCTACATGTGGAAGGACCGCGAGAAGTCCATGGCGCTGGTCTCCCGCGCCGAGAAGGCCGGGTTCGACACGCTGCTCGTCACGGTCGACGTCCCGGTCGCCGGGGCCCGCCTGCGGGACAAGCGCAACGGGTTCTCCATCCCGCCGCAGCTGAGCGCCCGCACCGTGCTGAACGCGATCCCCCGGCCGTGGTGGTGGTTCGACTTCCTGACCACGGAGCCGCTCGCGTTCGCGTCCCTGGACCGCTGGTCGGGCACCGTCGGGGAGCTGCTCGACCACATGTTCGACCCGACCGTCACGTACGAGGACCTCGAGTGGATCCGGTCGCAGTGGAAGGGGAAGGTCGTCGTCAAGGGCGTGCAGTCCCTGGCGGACGCGAAGCGCCTGGCGTCGATGGGCGTCGACGGGATCACGCTGTCGAACCACGGCGGCCGGCAGCTCGACCGCGCGCCCGTCCCGTTCCACCTGCTCCCCTCCGTGGTCAAGGAGGTCGGCATGGACACCGAGGTGCACCTCGACACGGGCATCATGTCCGGCGCGGACATCGTCGCCGCCGTGGCCCTCGGGGCGCGGTTCACGATGGTCGGTCGGGCGTACCTGTACGGCCTGATGGCCGGCGGCGAGGCCGGGGTCGACCGGATGATCCAGATCCTGTCCGAGCAGATCGAGCGCACGATGCGGCTGCTCGGGGTGGCGTCGCTCGACGAACTCGAACCGGGCCACGTGACGCAGTTGCAGCGGTTGATCCCGGTCCCGCGGGGCTGACCGGCGCGGCGGTCGGGCGGCGGCCCCGTCCGACGTGGCCGCGGACGGGGCCGACGTGGATGTCGAACCACGAATCCGACGTCGAACCGGGCACCGCCGCTGGTTCGACGTCGGATCCGTGGTTCGGCGCAGGTGTCGTTCCGGCGGGGTCAGCGAGGCTCGGAGCGGGTGCCCGGACGCAACGAGATCGTGACCTCGTCGGCCGGTCCGCCGTGGTGGGATGACCACATGCGGTGGGGTCGTGCGGTGACGGGGTCGGTCGTGGTGCTGCTGGCCGGCGGGGTGCTCTCGGGATGCGGCGCGCAGAACGGGGCCGCCGCGTCCTGCGCCGGGACCTCGATCGACCTCGGCGACTCGGACCTGCGCCCCGGCGGCACGGTCGACCTGCACGTCGACTGGCTCTACCGCGACTGCGAGGACACCGGTGGCACGTTCCGCGCGTCCGACGACGTCACGGTGACGATCACGCCCGCGTCGACCGGCGCCCCGGTGCTGCTCGGACGTCCGACCCCGACGGGCGAGCAGTTCACGGTCGCCGGGCGCTTCGACCTGCCCGACGACCTGCCGGTCGGCGACGCCGTCCTCGACGTGAGCAGCCACGACGGCGAGGGGTCCGGCGCGAGCCTGCCGGTGACGATCAGCGCGGACGACGCCGGCTGACCGGCCGGCGCCCGAGCGGATGCCGGCGGTCCTCGACGCCGTCAGCACCGCCCGGCCGTCCCGGTCTCACCGCCACGTCTGTCGGACCAGCACGTCGAGCAGCCCGTCCGTCGGCGTGTTGGTCTGCGTCACCGAGATCCACGTGTCCCCCCGGACGAAGAACGTGTGGGTGGTCTCCAACCGGTCGCCGTAGTGGTCCGACGACTCGCTGTGCTGACAGGCCCGCCCACCGAGCCGGTCGGTGCACGTCCAACCCGCCTGTTCGTCCGCACCGAGCCGTTCGTCGAGGGTCGCCTCGGAGGTCGAACCCATCGCGAGGAAGAGGTTGTCGACCTCCTCCGTGCTGACCCAGCGCAGCCGGTCACGGGCGTCGTCGTCCTCCACCGGAGCCGGCAGGTCGTCCGGCAGGTCGTCGCCCTGGTGCCTGCGGTGACTGCGGCGGAGGTTCGCCGCGTGGTTCCGGCTCACCACGAGCAACCACGGCAGGATCGACTCGTCGGGGAGCTCGACGGTGCCCGCCCGTCGCCAGAGCGTCACGAACGTGTCCTGGACGACCTCCTCGACGTCCTGGCGCGACGGGACGAGCGCCCAGGCGTACCGGGTCACCGTCGCCACGTAGCGGTCGAAGAGCGCGACGCCCGCTACCCGGTCGCCGTTCCCCGCTGCCCGGACCAGTTCGGCGTCCGGTTCTCGTGATCGGTCCATGACCACCCCCTTCACCCCAGCAGTGTCCGGACCGGTCCGATCGTCACAGCACGGCGGCCGCCGGGCGTGTCGTGAGCGCGAACGACAGCGGCGCCGCCCGGACCGCGTCGACTGCGTGCGCCACCGCACCGATCACCACGACGTCGGCGCCGAGCGTCGACGCGACGATCTCGGGGACGGGGTCGAACCCCGCGCCGTCGAGCCAGACGCGTGCCCGCTCGATGACGGCGGCGGCGGGTTCGGCGATGGCGCCGGCCACGACGACGCGGTCGATGTCGAGCAGGCTCACGAGCAGGACGCAGACCCGCGCCAGCCGGTCCCCCAGGCGGTCGACGATGTCGAGGGCGACGGGGTCGCCGGCCCGTGCCGCGCGGAAGAGGACAGCGGGATCGGCGTCCGCCGTGAGGGGGCTGTCCGCCGGGACCGCATCCGCGGCGAGCGCCTCGGCGACGAGTCGACGTGCGGTGGCGCCGATGCCGTCGGACGAGCCGACGCCGTCGACGAGGTCGAGCACGCGCATCTCCCCCGCGCCACCGTGGGCACCGCGGAGCAGGACGCCGTCGACGACGAGCCCGCTGCCGAACCGCTCGCCGGAGAGCAGCGCCGCGAACGAGGCGTCGCCCGAGGACGGCCGTTCGGCGAGCGCGGCGAGGTTCGCGTCGTTCTCGACCACGACCAGGTGCCCCGGGACGGCATCGACGAAGCCCGGGTTCATCCGGTCCCAGAACCCGCCGTCGCCGGGGGACGCACCGCCGGCGTCCACGGGCGCGGGGATGCCGACGACCGAGACGAGGACCCGGTCGTGGTCGACCCGGGCGTCGAGGAGTGCGGCCGCGACGGTCTCACCCACGACCCCGAGCCGGACCGGCACGTCGAGACCGGAGTCACCGAGGGACCCTTCGGCGCGACCGAGCACCGTGCCGCGCACGTCGGCCACGAGCACGGTGACGCGGTGCTGCCCGGCGTCGATCCCGAGCACGACGCCGGCGGTGGTGTCGAGCTCGTACCGACGGGCCGGCCGGCCGATGCGGTACTCCCCCGCGGCGCGGGCGTCGTCGAGCTCGCGGACCCAGCCGAGGCGGACGAGTTCCTCGCACGCGGCCAGGACGGTGGAGCGGGTCAGCCCGGTGGCGTCGATCGCCTCGGTCGCGGTGAACGCCCGCACCGAGAAGGCGTACGCGAGCAGCGTCTCTGCGCTCGTTCCACGGGGTGGCGGCATGTCCGCACACTACCGCGGAACCAGTTCCTTGCGGAATTAGATTTTCTCGCTAGATTAAGTCGTGCGGGCGGCACCGGAGCCGGACCGCGAACCGGAACGGCAGGGACGCCGGGTCCGGACGGACGGAGACGACGTGCAGACACACGCCACCACCAGGAACGCCGCCGCGCTCAGCCGCCGCGGGTTCCTGCTCGGGGCGGGCGGCATCGGTGCGGGCCTGGCCCTCGCCGGCTGTGCCCCGCTCGGTTCCTCGAGCAGCCGCCCCGAGACGATCACCTTCTACGTGTCGAAGCCCGAGGTCATCGGCTACTTCGACGAGGTCATCGCCAAGTTCCACGACAGCCAGTCGAAGATCCGCGTCATCCGCGACTCGACGTCCAACATGTCCGCCAACTTCGTCCGGAACCGACCGCCGGACCTCGGCTGCCTGAACTACAACTACGCGATGGTCTCGTTCGTCGAGCACGGCGCCCTCTCGGACCTGTCGGACCTGCCGGAGAAGGACACGATCAACCCCGACCTGTGGCCGCTCATGAAGCAGACCGCGGACTACCCGGGTCGGACGAGCGTGCTGCCGTACTCGGTGACCGCGGCGTCGGTGATCTACAACAAGCAGATCTTCGCCGACCAGGGCATCGACGTGCCGACCACGTGGAGCGAGTTCCGCGACGTCTGCGAACGGCTCACCAAGGCCGGCATCACGCCGATGTACGGCACGTACAAGGACAACTGGACGATCGCCCAGGGCATGTTCGACTACTCGGTGGGCGGGATGCTCGACCTGCAGCAGACCTTCGCGGCACTCGACCGCGAGGGCACGAAGGTCGGCTCGGGTTCGAGCGTCTCGTTCGAGAAGGACTTCGCCGGACCGGTCGACCGCATGGTGGATCTCCTGCAGTGGCACCAGAAGGGCGCGGCGAGCCGCGGGTACGGCGACGGCAACCTCGCGTTCGCGCAGGGGAAGGCCGCGATGTACCTGCAGGGGCCGTGGGCGCTCGGCGAGATCGCGAAGTCGAACAAGGACATCGAGCTCGGCACGTTCCCGTTCCCGGCGACCGACGACGCCGCCGACAACAAGGTGCGCGTGAACGTCGACCTGGGCCTCTGGATCCCGGAGGCGTCCCGCAAGAAGGAGGCGGCGCGCGAGTTCCTGTCGTTCCTGATGAGCCCCGCCGTGAGCGACGAGTACAACGCCGACAACAACGGTTTCGGCGTCCGGAAGGACTCGCCGCCGGCGTCGAACCCGGCGCTCCGCGGCATGCAGGACTCGTACGACCAGGCGAACTTCTACCTGGGTGCCTCGCAGCTGATCCCCGCAGAGATCCCGGTGGCGAACTACCTGCAGTCCATCGCCTTCGGCGGTGCCCCCGCTCCCCAACTCCGCACCCTCGACGGCGACTGGGCGCGTCTCGCGCTCCGCACGGCCGCGTAAGGAGACGACCTTGGCCACCACGACCACAGAATCCGTCACGACGGCGGGCAGCCGCCGACGGGGCGGCGCCGCACCGCGCCTCCAGGCCGGACGAGGCGCCGGGCGCACGAAGCGCAGCCGGACCGACCCGCTCTTCCTCGTCTTCCTGATCCCCACCCTCCTGCTCTTCACGCTGGCGATCACGCTCCCCGCCGTGATGGGCATCGTGCTGAGCTTCACCGACTCCGTCGGGTTCGGTGACTTCCGGTTCATCGGCCTGACGAACTACGTCGCCGTGTTCAGCGACCCGGCGATCCTGCAGGCGTACCTGTTCACGATCGGGTTCTCGCTCGTCACGGTCCTCGTCGTCAACGCGGTCGCGTTCCTGCTCGCGATCGCCCTGACCTCGAAGATCCGCGGCAAGATCGCGCTCCGCGCCGTGTTCGTCCTGCCCATGGTGATCTCGGGCATCGTCATCGCCTACGTGTTCTCGTTCCTGTTCGCGAACAGCCTGCCGGCGCTCGCGACCACGCTCGGCTTCGCCCCGCTCGAACAGAGCATCCTCGCGAACCCGGACCTGGCCTGGGTCGCGGTCGTCGTCGTGACCGCGTGGCAGGCGATCCCGTCGACGCTGCTCATCTACATCGCCGGCGTGCTCTCGATCCCGGCCGAGGTGTACGAGGCGTCGGCCCTCGACGGCGCGAGCGCCTGGCGGCAGCTCGTGTCGATCACGGCGCCGCTCACCGCGGGCTACATCCTCATCAACCTCATCATCGGGTTCAAGAACTTCCTGAACTCGTACGACATCATCGTCGGCCTCACCGACGGCGGCCCCGGCACCTCGACCACCAGCGTCGCGATGTCGATCTTCAAGGGCTTCAACGGCGGCGACTACGCCTACCAGATGGCGAACGCGACGATCTTCTTCGTCATCGCGGTGGTCATCGCCGTGATCCAGCTGCGGGCGACCCGCGGGAAGGCAGCGCTCTGATGACCATCCAGGCACCCCTCCAGCCGGGGACCACCGCGACCGGCACGATCCGATCCGTCGACGCCGACCGGAACGCCGGCCGCCGCGGCGAGCGCTTCAACTGGCCGGTCACGGTCGTCCTCGTCCTCTGTGCCCTGTCCGTGCTCGTGCCGCTCTACGTGACGATCACGATGGCCTTCAAGACGACGAGCCAGGCGGTCGACGGCAACGCGTTCTCGCTGCCGGCGCCGTTCAGCGTCGACGGCTTCGTGCAGGCCTGGCAGCTGACCGACTTCCCGCGCGCGTTCGGCGTCTCGGTGCTCGTCGCCGCGATCACCGTCGTCGGCACGATCCTGCTGGCGTCGTTCACGGCGTACGCGATCGCACGGAACTGGGAGCGCCGGCTGTTCCGCTGGTCGTTCTTCTACCTGCTCGCCGCGATGTTCCTGCCGTTCCCGGTGCTCGCGCTCTCGCAGGTGAAGCTCACCGGCCTGGCCCACCTGGACAACCCGATCGGCGTCGCGATCCTGCACGTCATGTTCCAGCTGTCGTTCAGCGTGCTGCTGTTCACCGCGTTCCTCCGCTCGATCCCCGCGGAGCTCGAGGAGAGCGCCAGGATCGACGGCGCGAGCACCGGCCAGGTGTTCTGGCGGCTCGTGTTCCCGCTGCTGGCACCGATGAGCGCCACGGTCGGCATCTTCGCGTTCCTCGCCTCGTGGAACGACTTCGTGATGCCCTCGCTCATCACCTCGAACCCGGCGCTGCAGACGCTCCCGGTGCTCCAGCAGATGTTCCAGACGCAGTTCAGCAACAACTACAACGTGTCGTTCGCCTCGTACCTCATGGCGATGGCCCCGGCGATCATCGTCTACCTGTTCACGCAGCGCTGGGTGATGGCCGGGGTCACGCAGGGAGCCATCAAGTGACGAGCCCCGCCACGCCCGCGCCCGCAGCCGCGCCCACACCGACCCGAGAGGACCCCCACCCCATGACCGACGTGCTCGACCCCGACGTCCAGCCCGCACCGACCGCCACCGACGAGACCTGGTGGCGCCAGGCGAGCGTCTACCAGATCTACCCGCGGTCGTTCGCGGACGCGAACGGCGACGGCATCGGCGACCTCCCCGGCATCACCGCGAAGGTGCCGTACCTGGCGTCGCTCGGCATCGAGGCCGTCTGGCTCAGCCCGTTCTACCCGTCCGCCCTCGCCGACGGCGGCTACGACGTCGACGACTACCGCGACGTCGACCCGCGCCTCGGCACGCTCGACGACTTCGACGCGATGGTCGCGGCGCTGCACGGCGCCGGCATCCGGGTCATCGTCGACGTGGTGCCGAACCACACGAGCGACCGGCACGCGTGGTTCCGTGAGGCGCTGGCGTCCCCGAAGGGCAGCCCGGCACGCGACCGCTACGTGTTCCGCGACGGCACCGGACCGTCCGGGGAACAGGCGCCCGCGGACTGGGTGTCGATCTTCGGCGGCCCGGCGTGGACCGCGGTCGGCGACGGCCAGTGGTACCTGCACAACTTCGCGAAGGAGCAGCCCGACCTGAACTGGGCGAACCGCGAGGTCCGCGACGACTTCCTGCACACCCTGCGCTTCTGGTCCGACCGTGGCGTGGACGGGTTCCGCATCGACGTGGCGCACGGGCTCGCGAAGGACCTGCCGGACGGGGAGCTCCCCAGCTGGGCCGAGGTCCTCGCGTCCCCGAAGGACGGCTCGCACATCCTGTGGGACCGCGACGACGTGCACGAGATCTACGCCGAGTGGCGGAAGGTCTTCGACGAGTACACGCCCGCCCGGACCGCGGTCGCCGAGGCGTGGGTCGCCGCCGATCGCCGCGCCCGGTACGCCAGCGCCGAGGGGCTCGGGCAGGCGTTCAACTTCGACCTGCTCGAGGCCGACTTCGACGCCGGCCAGTTCCGCAGCATCATCGAGTTCAACCTCGGTCTCGCCGAGCAGTCCGGCTCGTCGACCACGTGGGTCTTCTCGAACCACGACGTCGTCCGGCACGCCACCCGCTACGCGCTCCCCGCCCGCAACGGTGCGGAGGAGAAGCAGGGCTCGGCGTGGCTGCTCGCCGGCGGTTCGCAGGACGCGCTCGACCGCGCGCTCGGCCTGCGCCGTGCCACCGCGGCGACGCTCCTCGAGCTCGCGCTGCCCGGTTCGGCGTACCTGTACCAGGGCGAGGAGCTCGGGCTGCAGGAGGTCGGCGACATCCCGGACGCCGACCGCCAGGACCCCGCGTTCTTCCGGAACCCGGGCGTCGACGTGGGCCGCGACGGCTGCCGCGTGCCCCTGCCGTGGACGCGCTCGGGTGAGAGCTTCGGCTTCGGTGCCGGTGGGTCGCACCTGCCGCAGCCGGCCTGGTTCGGCGAGGTGTCGGTCGAGGCGGAGGACGCCGACCCGGACTCGACGCTGCACCTCTACCGGACGGCGCTCGGCCTGCGTGGGCAGCTGCAGTCCGAGGAGCACCTCGAGTGGCTCGAGACCGGCCGCGACGACGTCCTCGCGTTCCGTCGCCCGAACGGGTGGACGAGCGTGACGGTGTTCGGCGACGAGCCCTACGACCTCCCTGCCGGCGAGCTGCTGCTCGCCTCCGCGCCGGTGGCAGACGGCGCACTGTCGGGTGTGGGGACGGCCTGGTTGCGTTCCTGACGGAACCAGGTGACGGACGGGAGGCGCGGTGCGGTCAGGCACCGCGCCTCCAGTCCGTCGGCCGGTCGCGTCGACCCCGCCGGGCGGTCTCAGGCGTACCTGGCGGAATCGGGCGTACCTGGTCGTCTTGTTCGACCAGGTACGCCCGTTTCCGCATCCCATCGCGACTGTTCTGGGAAGGAACGACCGGTAGGGTCGCCGCATGAGCGGGGCGACCATCAGCGTGCGGGACTTCGTGATGCGGTTCGGGGACCGGAACGTGGTCGACGGCCTGTCGTTCGACATCGCCCCCGGTGAGACCTTCGGCCTGCTCGGCAGCAACGGCTCCGGCAAGACCACCACCATCCGCGCCCTGCTCGGCATCACCACGCCGACCGCCGGCACGCTGACGATCGACGGCGAGCCCTACCGGCCCGCGACCGGCGGGATCGGCTACCTGCCCGAGGAACGCGGGCTCTACCGCAAGGAGTCCGTCATCGACGTGATGACGTACTTCGGGCGGCTCCGCGGCCTGCGCGGCCCGGAGGCGACCGCGTGGAGCATGGACTACCTCGCCCGCGTCGGGCTGGCCGACCGCGCGAAGCTCCGCGTGGACAAGCTCTCCGGCGGGCAGCAGCAGAAGGTGCAGCTCGGCATCACGATCATGGACCGGCCACGGCTGCTCATCCTCGACGAGCCGACCAAGGGCCTCGACCCGGTGAACCGCCGGCTGCTCCTCGACCTCGTCGACGAGCGGAAGGCCGACGGCGCGACGGTCGTCCTCGTGACCCACCACATGGACGAGGTCGAACGGCTCTGCGATCGCATCCTCCTCCTGAAGGACGGCACCGCGGCGGCCTACGGCACCATCCCGGACGTGCAGGACGCCTTCGGCGGCGCGGTCGCCCGGGTGGGACTCGACGGCCCCGTCCCGCCGTCGCCGCTCTACCGGCTCGCCCGGCGCGAGGGGCACATCGCCTACCTCGTGCCCACGCCCGCTGCGGCGGCGGACGGCTCGGACGTGCTCGCGGCGCTCGTCTCGGCCGGCGTGCACGTCACCGGGTTCGAGATGCGCCGCATCCCGCTCGACGAGATCTTCGTCCAGGTGTACGGCCACGACGCGGGCTCCGACGCCGCTGCCGAGGCCGCGCGGGCCGGAGCGGCCGCGTGAGCCGCCTGGGGACCGTGATCCGGTTCGAGTTCGTCCGTGCGGTGAAGAAGCCCGCATTCTGGATCGGCACGCTCGCGCTGCCGGTGGTCATCGTCGTCGTCTCCCTGCTCGTCGGGGTCGGGCAGAGCGCCGGCACCGACTCGGTCGTGTCGAGTTCGTCCGCCACGAAGACGCCGTTCCGGTACGTCGACGAGTCGGGGCTGGTGTCCGAACGTGTGGCGGCGCGGTGGGGCGGATCGCCCTCGACCGACCCCGCTGCTGACCGGGCCGCGGTGCGCGCGGGCTCCCTCGACGCGTTCATCACCTTCCCGGCATCCCCGTCGACCTCGCCGATCCGTGTGGAGGGCGCCGACCGCGGGCTCTTCGGCAACGGCGGGTACTCGTCGCTGGCCGAGCGGGTGCTCGAGCAGAGCGTCGCCCAGGCCGTCGACGACCCGGAGTCCGTCGAGCTCCTGCGCAACCCACCGGCCACCGACCTGACGACCTACGCCGACGGTGCGGTCGCCCCCGGGTGGTTGTCGATCGTGCCGCCGTTCCTCTACGTCGCGGCGTTCTTCGGACTCGTCATCCTGCTCGCGACCCGCATGGTGACGGTGGTGGTCGAGGAGAAGGAGAACCGCATCTCCGAGATGATCCTGACCACCGTGACCGCCGGGGACCTCATCCGCGGCAAGGTCATCGCGATGCTGCTCGTCGGGTTCGTCCAGGTGGGGGTCTTCGTGGTCCCGGGGTTGATCGGGCTGCTCGTCGCGCTCCCCCTCGTGGCGTCACGGCTCGGCGGACTGGCGATCGACCCCTGGCGGATGGCGGTCGGTGCGCTGCTCCTGGTCGGCGGGGTCCTGCTCGCCTCGGCCCTCTTCGTCGTCGTCGGCGCTGCGGTGCCGTCGATCAAGGACGCCTCGGCGCTGCAGTCGGTGGCGATCTTCTCGCTGATCATCCCGCTCTACGCGGCGTTCTTCGTGATGACGACGCCGACGTCGCCGGTCGCGTCGTTCTTCACGTACTTCCCGACGTTCACGCCGATCACCGCGATGGTCCGGAACGCGGTCGGCTCGCTCACCGTCGCCGAGTCGGTGGTCTGCATCGTCGAGGTGTTCGTGGTCGCGGCGGTGCTGCTGTGGTTCGCCGAGTACCTGTTCCGGCACTCGGTCGCCCAGTACGGGTCGAAGGTGACGCTCCGGCAGATCGCATCGTGGCGGCGACGGGGCCGACCGGCACGCTGAGCACCGGCGGCGGAAGGCCCCCGGAGCTGCTCAGGCGGACGACGGGACGGCTCAGGCCGACGACGGGACGGCTCAGGCCGACGTCTGGGCGACTCGGGCCGACGACGAGAGCACGGTCACGGCCGGCCGCATGGGTACGACCGTCGCCTGCGAGTCCTCGAGGTCCCACGCGGGGACCTCACGCTCCTGCCATCCGCGGCGCAGCGTCCGGACCGCTCGGTCGTACTCGACGAGGACGTCGATGTACGGGCGGACCAGCATCTGGATCTGCAGCCCCTGGTAGAGCGCCACAAGCTGGGTGGCCGCCTGGTCCGCCGGGATCGCCGACTGCTCGACGTCGGCGTCGAAGTCGCGCTGGAGTCCGGCCGCGAGCTGGGCGACGTAGTCGTCGTAGCGCTTGCGGAAGAGTTCGGCGAAGCCCGTCTCGGCCCCGGCGATGTTGACGACACCGGCGAGGACGCGGACGAGCCCCGGATCCGCGACGTCCTCGGCCAGGGTCATGCGGACGTACTCGATGGTGCACCGGGGCGCGCAGCTGCGTCGGGTGCCACGGAGCTGGACCCAGCGGTCGTACGTCACGAGGAGCAGGGCGTCCCACGTCGGGAACACGCGCTCGACGGCGTCGAGCGGGAGCCGGGCGGTCTCGGCGACGACCGCGGCGTCGACCTGGTCGAACGGGTGGAGCCGGTAGGCGCGGATGGCGCCACGGACGATCCGCTCGGCGAGCGACTGTTCGTCCTCGAGAGCCGCCACGTGAAGTTCTGTCATTCACCCATCCCAGCGGAATCCCGTACAGGTGTCTGCAACCCGTGCGGGGGGCGTCACGCAATCCGGACACGGCCGGACTCGGCCGGACCCGAGGTCAGCCGACCGTGACGGCCGCCGCCGGGGGCCGCGTCCGCTGTCGCATCCAGACGAAGAACCCGGCCAGCGTGAAGACCCCGTAGAACACGTACATGAGCCCGGAGGCGTAGTACCCGGCCGAGAAGAGCAGCGGCACGCCGACCAGGTCGACCGCGACCCAGATGAGCCAGAACTCCACCCAGCCCTTCGCCATGCCGTAGGTCGCGAGCAGCGAGCCGACGAAGATCCAGGCGTCGCTCCACACCGGCTCGTACGAGCCGAGGGCTCGGAACACCGGGGTCAGCACGGCGGTGCCGCCCACCAGCGCGAGGACGAGCAGTGCGCGGGCACGCCAGGAGGCCCAGCGCGGCTCGATCACGGTCGTCACGTCCTCGGGGCGGTGCGTCCAGCGGTACCAGCCGTAGACGCTGACGATGATGAACATCACCTGGCGACCGGCCTGACCGAGCAGGTTGACGGGGTTGGGGGTGTCGAAGAGCGCCCCCATGAAGACGGTGAAGAGCAGGGCGTTGCCGACGATGCCGACCGGCCAGGCCCAGACCCTGCGGCGCATCCCACCGAGGGCGCTGAGCAAGCCGAACACGTTGCCGATCACCTCGCGCCAGAGCACGGTCTGGTCGCCGATGACGAGCTGCGCGTCGAACAGCCACCGCACGATGCCCATGGGGCCCTCCTCGTTTCCGGACGGTGCAACGGCCGCACGGCACCCGGCATTCCGGGCGGCCGGTCGACGGGGTGTGGCGGGGGCGACCACCCGACTACGCTCGGGTGCCGTGACGGACGGCGTGGAACGGGCGAGGGCGCTGCTCGACGACGCCGCCCGACGACTCCGCGACGCCGACGTCCCCGACGAGGCCCTCGGCGAGTACGTCGAACCGAGGGCGTTGCTCGGCATCCGGCGTGACCCCACCATCCGCTCCCTCGGCCGGGTCTGGCGCGTCGGTGCCCTGCTGCTCGGGTCCTCGCCCGAGACCGACGGCCGGGTCTGGGCGACCGGTCGGATCACGCGCGTGACCGAGCCCGGTCGCTCGCAGTTCGTGTCGGTCTCCGCCGAGGTCCGCCGCGCGTACCGGGCGGCGGCGCAGAAGGGGCACTTCGAGCCGGGCGACACCGTGAACCACGGGGCGACGCCGATCCCCCTCGACGGCTCGCTCGTCGGCTCGGACGGGGTGCTCGTCATAGCGGACGGGGTCCCCGCCGTCCGCTGGTCCCCCACCGCGGGCACCACCGTCCCCCTCGAGGCCTACCTGGCCGACCGCGTCGGCCTGCTGCTCGACCCGCCGCCGGGCGCCACCGACTGACCGCGACCGGACGGCGGACACGAGGCGCGGTGCGGGCCCGCACCGCGCCTCCCGTCCGACCGTGGTCTGGCCGACGGCCGTGGCCGTGGCCGCGTCAGAGGCTGAAGCCGCCGTCCGAGGTGAGCACCTGGCCGACGACCCAGCTCCCCGCCGACGTCGCCAGCCACGCGATGAGCTCGGCGGGGTCCTCCGGCCTGCCGACGCGACCGAACGGCGTGGTCGCGATCCAGTCGTCGAGGTCGTCCAGCGACCGGTCGGTGGTCTCGGGGTCCAAGTACCCGGTGTTCACCGGCCCGGGGTTGATCGTGTTCAGGACGATGCCGAGCTCGAGGAGCTCCTGCGCCACCGTCGCCGTGACCCCCGCGAGTGCCGCCTTGCTCGCGGCGTAGGCCACCTCGCCGCGCATGGCGCCGTGGATCTGCCCCGAGGTCATCCAGAACACGTGGCCCTGCGGCCCCGGGTACGGGCCGTTCCCCTGGATCCGGTCGCCGGGTCGCCGCGGCTCGTCGGGCCGCGGTGCCCGCAATCGCGCGAACTCGGCGGTGAGGAGCACGGTCGCGCGGGTGTTGACCTCCCAGAAGGCGCTGAGCCGGTCGGGGGTCATGTCGAGGATGCTGCCGTCGTCGCCGCTCTTCGCATGGTTGCACACGAGGACGTCGAGCGTGCCGGTGAGCGCGGCGGCGGTCGCGATCAGCCCGGGGATCGTGGACGCGTCGGACAGGTCGGCGGGGAGGTCGGCGAACCGCGCTCCCTCGGTCAGGTGCGCGCGGACGCCGTCGCGGACCGCGTCGAGGTCGTCGCCGCCCCACGGCAGGTCGAGGTCGTGCGGACGGTGGTGGTGGATGACGACGCTGGCGCCGAGGGACGCGAGCTTCGAGGCGACGGCGAACCCGATGCCGCGGCGTCGGGACACGCCGGTGACGAGGGCGGTCTTGCCGTGCAGGGGCAGGAATGCGGACATGGTGAACCTTTCGACGGCGCCGACGTGGCGCACTGGTGGGTGTCGGAAGCGGTTCAGATGCACTGCATGCGTGTCACCCTACACAGCGGCCGCGCGTCGGGACAGGACACCTCGGGCGCGGTGTGCGTGCCCCAGCCCGGAACCCGCCGAGCAGTCGGGGGACGTCCCGCGCCCGGCCGTCGGCGCTCGCGTAGCGTCCGGCGCATGACGGACGAGCACTCCGGCGGCGCGGGTCCGCGACGCCGCCTGATCCTGCCGGGGCAGTACGGGCCGGACTTCGACGACGGCGGCCCGCTGCTGGTCGTCGAGGCCCGCGAGTTCTTCACCGCCAGGCCGATGCACCGCGCCAAGGCCCACCTGTGGCTGAGCGCGCTCCGGCACCGTGTCCAGGAGCTCCGGGACGCCGGCGAGGGCGACCGCGTCGAGCACGTCCGGGTCGACACGCTCAAGGACGCGCTGGTCGGGCGCGACGACCTCGAGGTGGTGGACCCGCCCTCCCGCACCCTCCGCGCGCAGGTCCGGCACTGGGGTCGGGGCACCGAGGTGCTGCCGAGCCGCGGCTTCGTCACCGACGAGGACGAGTTCGCCGAGTGGGCCGCGCAGGGAAGCGGCCGGTTCCGGATGGAGACGTTCTACGAGCGCGTCCGCAAGCGCGAGGGGTGGCTGATGCGCTCGGAGAAGCCGGTGGGCGGGAAGTTCAGCCTCGACGACCAGAACCGCGAGCCACCGCCCAAGGGCGCGACGACGCTCGGCCTGCCGGAGCCGTGGTGGCCGGAGGAGGACGCGATCGACGACGAGGTCCGCCGCGACCTCGACCGCTGGGAGCGGGACGGTGTCGCCCGGTTCGTCGGGGCGGACGACCGTCGACGCTTCGCCGTGACGCACGACGAGGCGCAGCGGGCACTGGCGGACTTCGTGTCGAGTCGGCTGAACGACTTCGGCCCGTTCGAGGACGCCACGCTGACGAACGACTGGACGATGGCGCACTCGCTGCTCAGCGTCCCGATGAACCTCGGCGTCCTCGACCCGCGCGACGCGATCGAGGCGGCGCTCGTGGCGCACCGGGACGACGACGCGCCGCTCGCGAGCGTCGAGGGCTTCGTCCGGCAGATCGCCGGCTGGCGGGACTACGTCTGGCACCTGTACTGGTGGTTCGGCGACGACTACGGCGCGACCGAGAACGCGCTCGACGCCCACGAGCGACTCCCCCGCTGGTGGCGGGAGCTCGACGCGTCCGACATCGACGCCGTGTGCCTCCGCACCGCCGTCGACGGTCTGCACGAGCACGGGTGGCTGCACCACATCCAGCGGCTGATGGTGCTCGGCAACTGGGCGTTGCAGCGCGGCTACGAGCCCGTCCAGCTGACCGAGTGGTTCACCGACGTGTTCGTCGACGGCACGGACTGGGTGATGCCGGCGAACATCATCGGGATGTCGCAGCACGCGGACGGCGGGATGGTCGCGACGAAGCCCTACGCCTCTGGCGGTCGGTACATCGACCGGATGTCCGACCACTGCGGTGGCTGCCGGTTCGACCCGACGAAGCGCACCGGCGAGGACGCCTGCCCGTTCACGGCGGGGTACTGGGCGTTCCTCGCACGGACGGAGCCGGCGCTGCGGCACAACAACCGGATGGCCCGGCCGCTGCAGCAGATGCGGAAGCTGTCGGACCTCGACGAGGTCGTCGCCCAGGAGGCGCGGCGCGGCACCCCCTGACCGGCCCGGCCCGGTGGTGGGTCACCACCCACCCACCGGGTCGCTGGTCACTCAGACGAGGACGACGACCTTGCCGGCGATCCGTCCGGCCGCACCCTCGGTGTGCAGCGACTGCAGTTCGGTCAGCGGGATGCGCCGCGTCACCTCGACCGTGAGCTCGCCGGCGTCGACGAGCCGCACGAGCTCGGCCAGCCGCTCGCGGTTCCGGAGCACGAACACCGTCGCCGCACGGACTCCGCGGGAGTCGTCCCCCGGGGTCGCCATGAACGCCGTCGTGCTCACGACCGCGCCGCCGTCGCGGACCGCGGCCACGAACGCGGCGAACTGCTCGGGTTCGATCGGCGCGAGGTTGAGCAGGACGTCGACCTGGCCGTCGACCGCCCGCAGGACGTCGGTCGTGGTGTGGTCGACGACCTGGTCGGCACCGGCGGCACGGACGGCGTCGACGCTCCGCGGGCTGGCGGTGGCGATCACCTCGACGCCGGCCCGCTTCGCGAGCTGGATCGCGTACTTCCCGACCACGCCGCCGGCACCGACGATCAGCACCCGCTGCCCGGCCTCGAGCCGCCCCTCGTCGAAGAGCGCCTGCCACGCCGTGAGCGCCACCGACGGCAGGGCCGCGGCGTCCGCCAGGGGGATGCTGGTCGGCGCGGGGACGAGGGCGTCGGCCGGGGCGACGACGTACTCGGCCGCTCCGCCGTCCCGCTCCATCGGCAGGAACCCGATCACCGCGTCGCCGACCGCGAGGTCCGTGACACCGTCCCCGAGCGAGTCGACCGTGCCCGAGACGTCGTACCCGGGGACGTGCGGGAGCACGACGGGGATCGGCAGGAACCCGCCGCGCATGCCGTTGTCCGCCGCGTTGTACGCCGACGCGGTGACCCGGACGAGGACCTCGCCCGCGGCCGGCACCGGCTGGTCGACGTCGCCGTAGGTGAGGACCTCGGGACCGCCGACCTCGTGGAACTGCACTGCCTTCATGATGGACTCCTCTGCGTTGTGCTTCGAATTCGAAGCGATTGGTGTGACCGTACCACTGCTTCGAACTCGAAGCAACAGGTAGGATGGCGGCATGTCTGGAACCCCGTCGTCCCTCACCCCGACACAGCTGCGCGCCTACCTCGCCTTCACCGAGGTGAGCGCGCTCCTCCGTCCCTCGGTCGAGCAGCAGCTCAAGGACGCCGGCGGGTTGTCGTACGTGCAGTTCCAGCTGCTGGCCCGACTCGGGGACTCCCCCGACGGGCACCTGCGGATGACGGACCTCGCCGACGGCGTCGTCTACAGCAGGAGCGGCCTGACGTACCAGGCGCAGCTGCTCGAGCAGCGCGGCCTCGTCACGCGCCGCCCCTCGCCCGACGACGAGCGCAGCACCGTGGTCTCGCTGACCGACGCCGGGCGGGACGTCCTCGCCGCGGTGTTCCCCGGGCACATCGGCACCGTGCACGGGCTGTTGTTCGCACCGATCACGGACGACGACGCCGCCGAGCTCGACCGGGTCCTCGGGCGGATCCGCGAGCACCTGCGCCGGAACCCGCCGCGATCCGCGGCACGCCGCGCCGGGAAGTGAGCCGGCGCGGGCCAGCGTGATCCGCACCCGCGTGCGGCGGGTGGCGGGGCCGAGCCGCGCCTCCTGGCACGCCCGTCTGCCTGTCGTTCCGTCACTCGACCCCGATAGGGTCGAGAACGTGAGCAACGAGGCATTCGACGACCGCTACGAGCTGCGCGCCTTCGCGCCCGGGACGGACGAGCAGGGGGCACCGAACGCCGAGACCGAGGCCTGGATGCAGGCCGTCGGGCTCGGGTTCCACGAGCCCCACCCCGGGGGCGAGGTGGCCGCGCAGATGGTCGCGGACTTCGTCGTCGACGACCAGACCTGGCTCGGCGCCCACGTGCGCCGTCCCGCGCCGGGCTCTGTCGACGAGACCTGGCCGACCGGCACCTTCGCCTGGTTCGGCAAGGCGCTGAGCTGGGGCGACGGCTCGTCGATCGACACCCAGGCGATCTCCGCCGTGACCGTACGACCGACCGAGCGCCGCCGCGGGATCCTCCGCGCGATGATGACGCACGCCCTCGAGCGCGGCGTCGCCGAGGGCTACGCGATCGCCTCGCTGACGGCGTCCGAGGGCACCATCTACCGCCGCTTCGGCTTCGGCAGCGCGATCCGTGAGCGGGCCGTCCGCGTCCGGCGAGCGCGTGCACTGCCGTTCCTCGTCCCGACCACCGGTGTCGTCAGCGTCGTCACGCCCGAGTGGCTCGCGGACGGCCCCGGCCGGGCCGTCTTCGACCGGTTCGACGCACGAACGCCGGGCTCCATGGTCCGGAACACCGGCACCTGGCCCATCGTGTTCGGCCTGCGCACCGGGGACGGCGAGAAGGCGAAGGACGTCCGGGCCGCCGTGCACCGCCCCGACGACTCGGACGAGGTCGACGGCTACGTGACGTGGCGCGTCAAGGAGAGCCGCGACGGCGACACGACGCTCGAGATCGTCGACCTGGTCTACGCGACCGACGAGGCCTACCTGTCGCTCTGGGAGTTCCTGCTCTCGATCGACCTGAACGACGTCGTCACGTACAGCCGCTCGCGGCTCGACGATCCGATCGTCGCGGCGCTCGGCGACAACCGCGCGTACGACGTCGACCACGAGGAGGACCACGTCTGGCTCCGTGTCCTCGACGTCGAGCGGGTCCTCGCCTCGCGGCCGTACGCCGTCGACGGTTCGCTGACGCTCGCCGTGACGGACGCGCTCGGCCACGCGGCCGGCACGTACCGGCTGGACGTCCACGACGGGCGCGGCACCGTCACACGGACCGCCGACGACGCCGACGCGGCCGCCTCCGACATCCAGCTCGACGTCGCGGACCTCGGCGCGGTGCTCATCGGGTCGGTCTCGCCGACGACGCTCGCCGCGGCCGGCCTGCTGCGCGCGACGGACCCCGCGGCGCCGGCACTGCTGCGGGCGATGCTGACCCCGCCGCGGGCGCCGCACGGGATCACCTACTTCTGATGTCCCTGCGCGACTCGGTCGCACGGGCTCGCCAGGCCGTCGCGGTGCTGGCGAGCCCGTCGCTCCGGGCAGCGATCGTCGGCGGCGCAGCCCTCGACGAGCGGACGAGCGCCGCCGTCCGGGCCTTCGACTGGGTCGGGGACGACGGCCCGGACACGCCGTTGCTCGGGCGGACGGCGCAGGACCTGCAGCGGTTGCAGGGGCCGGCGGCGCTGCTCGAGTTCGACCGGATCGCACGCATGCCAGCGCCGGACGACCAGCGCCACCCGCTGTCCGTCCGCATCGTCGGGCTCGTGTTCGACCGGCTCGGGACCGGCCGGGCGGTCCCCGAGCCGGTGCTCAACGCCGCGATCGCGATGTTCGCCGAGGACGTCGCCGTCGTGCGACGCGACGCGGTGGACCTCGGCGTGCTCGAGCGGACGGACGACGGCGGGTCGTACCGGTACGTCGGCTGAGGCGCGGGCGCCCGCGCGCCGTGGTCGGGCCCGGTTCGGCTCGGCGCTGCACAACCGAAGTGCGCCCGAACCACGGGCGCGCGCGGCTCGGACGGACTTCGGTTGTGCGCTGGTCGTGCGCGGGCGTCCGAGTGCCGTGGTCAGGGTCGTCCCCGCGCCGTGGTCGGGGTAGTCTCCGCGCCATGGACGACACGGTGGTCGGCTGGCTCCTCGATTCGGACCCGGCCCTCCGGTGGCAGGTGGAGCGCGACCTCGTCGGCGCCCCCGAGTCGACGTGGCAGACCACCCGCGCCCGGGTCGCGACCGAGGGCCTCGGCGCAGCACTGCTCGCCCGCCAGGACCCGGACGGACAGTGGGCCGGCGGCGCGTACTTCCCCGCCGAACCCGAGCCCGAGGGTCCCGGCCAGCCGTACACCGCGACGACCTGGTCGCTCAACGCCCTGCGCGAGTGGGGCCTCGATGCCGCGGTCCTCGGGGACACCGCCGCACGGCTCGACGCGAACAGCCGGTGGGAGTACGACGAGCTGCCGTACTGGGGCGGCGAGGTCGACTGCTGCATCAACGCGTTCACGCTCGCGAACGGAGCGTGGCTCGGAGCCGACGTCGACGGGATCGCGCAGTGGCTGCTCGAGCACCAGCTGCGCGACGGCGGGTGGAACTGCGACTGGGTCGAGGGCTCGACCGTGTCCTCGTTCCACTCCACCCTCAACGTGCTCGACGGGCTCCTGCAGCACGAGGTCCTGACCGACGGTCGGCACCCCCTTGCCGACGAGCTGCGCGAAGCCCGCCACCGGGGTGCCGACTACCTGCTCGACCGGCGCCTCCTCCACCGGAAGTCCGACGGCGAGCTCGTCGGTCCCTGGGCCACGGAGTTCGCGTACCCGTTCCGCTGGAAGTACACCGTGCTCCGCGCGACCGACCACCTCCGGGCTGCGGCGCTCCGGGACGGAGCTGCGCCGGACCCCCGCGCCGCCGAGGCGATCGAGGTGGTCCGCGCCGCACGGGGCGCCGACGGACGCTGGCTCCAGGGCGAGCGTCCGCCCGGTCGGCAGTGGTTCGAGGTGGACGTCCCGGCCGGCGAGCCGTCCCGTTGGCTCACGCTCGTCGGAACGTGTGTGCTGCGGTGGTGGGACGGGGTGTGAGCACGGCGGTCGCACAGCCTCCACATGACGGACCGTCATTGAGACGTTCTCCGGACCATCCATGTGGGACGGACCGGAGTCCAGCGATCGGACAGTGAGTGTGCAGGCGATCAAGTCGAAGGTGCACCGGCCATCGAGACCCTGTTCTCGAAGGAAGGCGGGCTGGAGCCAGATACTGATGTCATGGCATCACCGCTCGTCTCCGACGTTGCGCACTCCGGCCTCAGCGTGGCCGACCTTGATGACGCATTGGCACTGTGGTGCTCCGGACTAGGGTTCACACTCGAGCGGACCTTCACGCTCGACGTGGACGTCACGTCTGCGACCACCGGCGTCCACGAAGCGGCGATCCGCGCAGCGACAGTGGTCCTGGGCCGTCACCGGATCGAGTTGCTGCAGTACGACCCAATCCGCACGGTTGAGTCCGCTGGCTCGCCCGCACTGGTCGGCACGGTGCACATCGCACTCACGGTCACGGACCTCGATCGTGTGCTCACGCTCTGCGCGCGACACGGCTGGCAACCGGTCGGGACTCCTCACCGAATGGCTCGTGGCGCCCGACTCGGCACACGCATCATCTACCTCGAGGGTGCGCTCGGCGGATTCATCGAATTGATCGAGCCACCACAGCTCCCGTAGCCCCCGACGACCGTCGGGTTCCGTCTGGTAGCCGGTCCTCAGCTACCGATCGGCTATCGGCTATTGAACGATCCGCAGTGCCCGGAGCTGATCGATGAACCCCGCGACATCGGGGGACATCGATTCGAAGATGCGGTAGAGGGTCTCGGATCGGTCGACAGGTCCGACCGCCCAGCACCGCTTTCCGAGGCCGAAGGCAATCCCCGCTTCGATGTGCGCAGCAGCGCCGGCCGGCAGCACGAGCACGAAGTGTTCGGCCGCGCGCAGTTCGGCGAGGTCCTGTTCGAAGAGCTTTCGCACCGGCACCGAATCGAGAGCGGCGTCATCCGCACCTCCCGGGGCCGCGAGAACGATGGCATCCTCGTCGTACTCCGCTCGCACGAAGGAGTACGACGCAGCATCGGCACGGTCGAGCGCCTCGACGACGTTGAGTACTGCAGCCCGGTTACGCCAGCTACCCGCGATGAAGAACTCACTCATGGCTCGACGGTAGTGCGCGAAGTACGGTTCAGCGTCCGGGAGGGGATAGGCTCACGGAACGCGCCCTCCTACACTCTCCCTCGTGAGGAGACGGAGTCCTGAGCCACGCTTCTTCCGGCGCCCGAAGCCCTTCGCTGGCGGGGAGGTCTGGATCGTCCAGCACGACGAGTCACCCGACAACACGGTCCTGGGCGTCTTCGCCACGGACGACGAGGCGTACGCCTTCATGGACACGGTCAAGGACGACTGCGAGAACGGCGTGATCTGCTCGAGCTTCTTGATTCCCTACCGGTCCACCGATGGCGCCGTTCGGTACCAGGCCGCGGACTGACGTTCAGTCCCATAGCCGACCGGCAACCGAACAGGATACTCAACCAGCAGAATCGAGTCATGGCTCCCCCTCCTGCCGATCTCTTTTGGATCGGATTCACCCAGGAACAACACGAAGTTCTCGAGACGCTGCACCTCATCGGCAACAACGGGTGGGATCGCAACGGGCAGAGCGACGAGATGATGCCGCGGCTGTTGGCACAGGCGGCCGCTGCAGACCTGTCGCTCGCACGCATCAGAGAGGCCATGGCCGCGGTGGGGCACTCTCGGAACGAGCTGCATCAGCTCGATTGATGGGAATCCAAGCGAACCACCGGCAGGTTCGGGGGCTGATCGTTCCGCAGACCGATCGTCGGCCGGACGCCGCGGCGCGGTACGTTGCGGTCGCGCGGATCGTCGAAGGCGTTCGTGTCTGGTGGAGCGACGACGACGGCTGGGGTGCGCTGCGTTCGAAGGCGCTCGAGTCCGACGTCTTCGAGCTGCGACCCGGGCGGCACGGATCGGCCGCGTCCAGCGACGGCCCCCTAGGGTTGTGGCCGTGCCGGGGGACATGACGAGCAGCAGAGACACCACGTCGGACGAGGACGCGACGAGCAGCGAGGACGTTGCCACGCGCCGGACGCTCCTGTCCGTCCTGCCGCTGACGACGGCGTGGGCGGGAGCGATCGCCGTCGTCGCGGTCCCGGTCCTCTGGACGCTCGTGGGCATGATCGTCGAGCAGTCGCTCACCGGTGCACCCTTCCTCGTCATGATGATCCCGGTGCTGGCCTTCGCGGTCGTCGGTGCGTTCCTCTTCGGCCTCGTTGCCGGAGCCCTCGCCGGCCTGCCCGACTGGTGCCTGCGCCGTCGACCGCCGAGCGCCTTCGGAGCCGTCCCGGCGGTCGTGCTCCTGACGGCGATCGTGACCGGGACGTTCGCCGCAGCACCGGTGCTCGGTCCGGTGTTCTCGGCCCTGCTGCCGTTGCCGGGTTGGGTCGGCCTCGCAACCGTCGCGGCAGCGACGGCCACCGGCACGATCATCGTCGTCTCGCGAGCGCGCAGGCAGGAACAGCGGATCACCGCACCCGGCGTGACGGGCGCGGGGCGCGCCTCCAGGCCGTCGCCGCGGGACGACCGCCCGACCGGCTGACGCCGCGGGACGACCGCCCGACCGGCTGACGCCGCGGGACGACCGCCCGACCGGCTGACGCCGCGGGACGACCGCCCGACCGGCTGACGCCGCGGGACGACCGCCCGACCGGCTGACGGACCCGCGTCCCGTTGCGCGATCGAGACCGGCGATCGGCCCGGACCGTGCGAGCCTGGTCACGGGAACGTCGGGGGACGGAGCAGGTCGTGGAGCGAGCAGTCGGGCGAGTGGTGGGGTGGAGCACGGTGGCGGTCATCGTGGCCGTGACGGTGCTCTGGTTGCTCCTGGTCCAGGTGACCAGCTGCTCCGACGCCGCTCCCGGCCACGCCACGAGCTCCTGCGAGACCGCGCCCGTGCTCGGCGTCGCCGGGTCGTGGATCGCCGGGTCCGCGGGAGCGGTCGTCGTCGCCCTCGCGGTCTGGCAGATCGTCCGGGCTGCACGGTCGGCGGAGCCGGTCGACGGCTGAGCGCACGCGACGCGGGGTAGCGTGGATCCATGGCGAACGACGACGGTCCGCACCGCGGCGGCTTCCCGTTCGTCCCCGTCGCCGCCTTCGCCCTCGGCGCACTGGTCGTCGTCGCGGCCACGATCGGCGCGCGGCCCGTCCTGACCGGTGCCCGCTGGTCCCCCACGGTCGCGCCCGCCCGCGCTCCTGTCGTCGAGCCGACCGCGTCACCGCCCGCAACCGACGAGCCGCAGCCGCTCGGAGCACGGGCCGCCGAGCACGTCGACGCGTCATGGGTCCTCGTCGTCCTGGGAGTGGTCGTCGCAGCGCTCCTGGTGCTCGTGGTCCTGCACCTCCTGCGGAAGCGGCGCCGTCCCACGCGTCCGGACGCGATCGACGTGGCCGGCCTCGCCGTCGAGGTGCCGGTCGACCCCTCGACCGAGGTCGGGCGCCAGCACCTGCGTCGCGGGATCGGCCGTGCGCTCGAGGTGCTGGCCGGACCACGGGACCCCTCCGACGCCGTCACCGCGGCCTGGGTCGGCCTGCAGGAGTCGGCGGAGGACGCCGGGTTCCGCCGCGGAGCTGCCGAGACGCCGACGGAGTTCACGACCCGCATCCTCCGGCAGCTCGACGTCGACGAGACCGCGCTCGGCACCCTCCGGCGCTGCTACCTCGCGGTGCGCTTCGGGGGAGCCCCGGCGACCGATGCCGACGTCGCCGCCGTCCGGACCGCGCTGCGAACGCTCGACGCGCAGTGGGCCGACGCCCCGACGGGCCGCACGTGACCCGCGGCCGCACCATCGGCGTCCTGGTGCTCGCCGTCGTCGCCGCGGCGCTCACGTGGTTCTTCGGCGTCGGCGTCGTGCAATCGCTCGCCGTCGGAGGCGTCGTCGCCGCGGTGGGTCTGACGTGGAGCGCCGTCCGTGAGGACGTCCCGTTGACCTGGCCCGTGCCTCCCGTCCGCTCCGAACCCGGCGCTCGACGCGAGCTGTCCGAGACGGCGTGGTCGCTGCGCGCCCACGGCGGTGTGCCCGAGCGGACACTCGCCCGCGTCCGTGCGGTGGCTCGCCACCGCCTGTGGACGCGCCACCGACTCGACCTCGACGACCCCGGCGACCGGAGGGCGATCGAGGCGGTCCTGCCGTCGGCAGTGGTCGCCGTCCTGGTGCGCGAGCGGCGGTCCGAGATCGACCTCACCACCTTCGCGAGCGTCCTCACCGCGCTCGAGACCCTGGAACCCACGACCGAGAGGCACCCGTGACCGACACCACGACGCAGAGCTCCCAGCCGCTCCCGATCGCCGACGTCGCCGCCCGCAGCCGTGACGTCCTCGACACGGTCGGCGCGGTCGTCGTCGGGATGCGGGAGCCGCTCGAGCTGGCGTTCGCGAGCATCCTCGCCGGCGGCCACGTCCTGTTCGAGGACGTCCCCGGCCTCGGCAAGACGCTCGCGGCTCGGAGCCTCGCGGCCGCCTGCGGCCTCGACTTCCGTCGGCTGCAGTGCACCCCGGACCTCCTGCCCGCCGACATCACCGGGTCGTTCGTCTACGCCCCGGCGACCGCGGACTTCGTCTTCCGGCCGGGCCCCGTGTTCACCGGGATGTTCCTCGCCGACGAGATCAACCGGACCTCGCCGAAGACCCAGTCGGCGCTCCTCGAGGCGATGGCGGAGGGGCAGGTCACGGTCGAGGGCGAGGGCTTCCCGCTCCCCCGCCCGTTCCACGTCATCGCGACGTCGAACCCCATCGAGTACGAGGGGACGTACGCCCTCCCGGAGGCGCAGCTCGACCGGTTCATGGTGCGCCTCTCGGTCGGCTACCCGACGCGCGAGGGTGAACAGCAGGTGCTCCTCAACCGGATCGGCCGACGGCAGGAGGTCGCGACGGTGTCCGCCGTGGTCGACGCGACCGACGTGCTGCGCATGCAGGCGACGGTCGAGGGGGTGCACGTCGACGAGGACATGGCGCTGTACTGCGTCGACCTCGCGGCCGCCACGCGCACCCACCGCGACGTGCAGGTCGGGTCGTCACCGCGTGGTGCGCAGGCGCTCATGCTCGTCGGCCGCGCGCGAGCCGTCATGGACGGACGCGACTTCGTCACCCCCGAGGACGTCAAGACCGCCGCCGTCGCGGTGCTCGCGCACCGGATCTCGCTGACACCGCAGGCGTGGGCGAACGGCGTGGACCCCGCGGCGATCGTGCGGGGCATCGTCGCGCAGGTGCCGGGCCCACCGGTGGTCGGGGCGCGAGCGTCTGGCCTGGAGGCGCGGTGAGCGTTCCCGACGACCCGCCCGTCCGCCCGGCGGCCGGGTCCGGAACCGCGCCGCGGTGGGTGCGGAACCCGGCGCTCGTCTTCGGGCTCGCCGTCGGCGTGCTGCTCGCCGGGCTCGGCCTCGTCACTGGACGCCCCGAGCTCGCGGTGGTGGCGCTCCCGGCCCTCGTGACGGCCGCCTTCGGTGCCCGGCCCCGGCTCGACACGACGCCCGTCCGGACGACGACCACGCTCGAGCCGTCCGACTCCGGCCGGGGTGTGGCGTACCGGACGGAGGTCGCCGTGCCGTCCGCCGCCGAGGCGGTCGCCGTCGAGTTCCGGGTCGTCGGCGACCGGCGGCACGTCGTCGTGGTCGACCCTCGACGCGCCAGGCGGCTGGGCGGGAGCGTCCCGGTCACGCACTCCGGCCCGCAGGAGGTCCTGCGGACGCACCTGTCACTCCTCGGTCGGGGCGGCACCGCGGTCTCGGTGCCCGAGGCCGGCCCGGTGCGGTCCGCGGTCGTCCCACCCCCGCACCTGCGCATGCAGCACCTCCCGATGCCGAGCCGGGTGACGGGCATCACGGGTGTGCACGGTTCTGCGCGCCCGGGTGACGGCGGCGAGTTCCGCGACGTCGCACTCTTCGCTCCGGGTGACCGGCTCCGGCGGATCGACTGGCGGCGCACCGCTCGGCGAGCGGAGCGCCCGGGGGAGCTCTACGTGCGCCGGACCTTCGCCACCGCGGACGCCCTGGTCGTGCTCGTCCTCGACAGCCGGGACGACCTCGGCGCGGACGTCACCCAGTGGACGGGCGCTCGGCACGGCTCCCACCAGGCGACGTCGCTCGACCTCGCACGCGAAGCAGCCGTCTCCCTCGCGACCGCGTACATCAGCGCCGGCGACCGGGTCGGCTTCCGCGACCTCGCGGGCACCGCGCGGTCGGTCGAGCCCGGCGGCGGGACCCGGCACCTCGAGCGACTCCGGACGACCATCGCACAGGCGACGCCGCAGCCGGACGCGCCGACCGCGGCACGGATGCCGCTCGTCCCGGCGGCGTCCCTCGTGGTCGTCCTCTCGACGTTCCTCGACGACCAGGCGTCGACGATGGCCGTGACCTGGGCGGCGACCGGGCACCGGGTCGTGGCCGTCGACGTGCTCCCGGCCGCCGACCTCCGGCGAGCGAGCCGTCTCGAGCGCACGGCGTCCCGGCTCATCGCCCTCGAACGGTCCGACCGGCTCACGGAGATGACGGCCACCGGCGTCGAGCTGATCCACTGGCGCACCGGTGACGGGGACACACCTGCCGTGCAACTCCGCCTGCTCAGCCGCACCCGGCGGACCGGATGACCGCCGGGTCGAGGGCGGAGCGCACCGGCGCGCCGTCGATCGGTCCGGCGGTCCCGGCGTGGACGATCGGGGCGCTCGGCCTCGTCGCGGGTGTCGTCGGATCGGTCGTCGTGGTCGGGGCGAGCGGCTGGCTCGTCGTCGCGGTGCTCCTCGCGGCGGCGGCAGCGGTCGTGCCCCGTGGTCCGTTCGCGGCGCTCCTCGTGGCGCAGCTCGCCCTCGCGGGGATCGGCGGGACGTACCTGCCGGTGCTCCTCCTGACGACGCACCTCGTCCTCGCCACGAGCCTGCTCTGGGCGTGGACGCCGCGCACCGCCCGGGTGCAGCTCCGCGCCCTCGTGCCGTCGGCTCTGCGGTTCGTCGCCGTGCAGGTCGGGAGCCAGGCGGTCGCCTTCGTGGTCGTCGCCCTGCTCGGTGGTGCCGGCCCGGTCGGCGGCGTGTGGCTTGCGGTGGCCGGGACGATCGCGCTCCTGGCGCTCGCGCTCGGACTGTTCGTGCCGATGCTGCTCCGCGCCGGCGACCGCACGGAGCGCTGACCCCGACGGCCCACCCGCCGCGTCCCGGTCGCGGTCCCGCCGAGCCCTACGCCCGGCGCCGCACCCGCGGATCGACGAACGCGTAGACGACGTCGACGATCACGTTGGCGGTGACGATGAGCAGCGCCGAGAACAGCGTGAAGCCCACGACGACCTGCAGGTCGAGGGTGTGCACCGCGTCGATGAGCAACGCGCCGAGCCCCTGCATCGAGAAGACCTTCTCGGTGATCACGGCGCCGCCGAGGAGCGATCCGAGGTCGAGGCCGAACAGGGTGACCACGGGCAGGATCGCGGTCCGCAGCCCGTGCCGGACGACGACCTGGCGCTCCCGGAGCCCCTTCGCGCGGGCGGTCCGGACGAAGTCCTGCGACATCGACTCGAGCATCTCGCCCCGGGTCAGGCGGGCGTAGATCGCCGCACTGATGAACGCGAGCACGCACCAGGGCAGCACGAGGTGCGTGAACCACCCGACGGGGTCGTCCCCGAACGCGACGTACCCGCTGGTGGGAAGGACACCGAGCACGAACCCGAACAGCAGGATCGCGAGCAGTCCGACGAGGTACGACGGTGCGGACACCCCGGCCACCGCGATCGTCATCACCGTGCGGTCGACGTACGTGCCGCGGCGCAGGGCCGAGAGCGCACCGCCGGCAACACCGGCGACGAGCCACAGCACGGCTGCGCCGACGGCGATCGACGCGGTGACGGGCAGGCGCGTGAGGATGAGGTTCGTGACGCTGTCGTGCAGCTGGAACGAGTAGCCGAAGCAGGGCGCCGCACAGTGGATGACGGAAGCACCGGAACCGAACGTCCGGCCGGTGAAGATGCCGGCCAGGTACGCCCCGAACTGGGCGATCCAGGGCTTGTCGGTCCCGAGGAACGCCTGCACCTCTCGCAGCCGGTCGGGCGTGCAGGGCTTGTCGCAGATCGCGCGCGCCGGGTTCGTCGGCAGCAGCATGAACAGGGCGTAGGTGATCGCGGCGACGACGAGCAGGACGACTGCTGCGCCGAGCACGCGGATCGCGATGAAGCGGAAGGTGCTCACCGGTTGCTCCTCCGCGGGTCGAGGGCGTCACGCAGGGCGTCGCCGAGCACGTTGAAGGCCAGGGTGATGAGGAACAGCGCCAGGCCCGGGAACACGAGGTACATCGGGTCGGTCTGCACCCACCCGATCGCGTCGCCGATGCTGCGCCCCCACGACGGCGTCGGCGGGGTGACGCCGACGGCGAGGAACGACAGCGCGGCCTCGGCGCCGATCATCGACGGGATCGAGATCGTCGCGTAGACCGTGATCGTCGCGGCGAGGTTCGGCAACAGCTGTGTCCGGATGACGTGCCAGCGCCCGGCACCCATCGCGGTCGAGGCGACGACGTAGTTCCGGGTGACGAGCGAGAGCGTCTGCCCCCGCACGACACGGGCGACCGACGGCCACCCGAAGAACCCGATGACGAGGACGACGAGCACCGGCTTCGGGAACGAGGTCGGGACGATCGCGGTCAGCGCGATCATGAACACCAGCGACGGGAAGCCGAAGATCACGTCGACCACGCGCGAGAGCACCCGGTCGTACCAGCCGCCGAAGAACCCGGTGGTGACGCCGACGAGCACGCCGATGACGATCGAGACGACGGTCGCGGCGATGCCGATGCCGAGCGAGGTCCGCGCGCCGTAGGTGACGATCGCGAACAGGTCGCGTCCGGTCAGGGGCTCGACCCCGAACCAGTGCTGGCCGCTGATCCCACCACCCGGGCCACGCGGGGCACCGAAGGAGTTGAGCGCGTCGATGTGGTACCCGTACGGGTCCTGGCCGGTGACCGCGGCGATGAGCGGCGCCGCGAGCGCGACGACGACGAACACCGCGATGACGACCGCGGACGCCACTGCCCAGCGGTCCTGGCGCACCCGGCGGACGACGGCACGGAACCCGGTGCTGCGGTTCGCGGCCGCCGAGACCGGACGGTCGACGACGTTGGCGGTCACGAGGCCACCCCTTCCCATGCGCGCCAAGCGTCGCGGCGGGCCGCCTGTCGCACCGGGTCGGCGACGGGCGCTGCCGCGAGGAGCATGCGCGTGTAGTCCTGCTGCGGGTCGTCGAGCACGGCGTCGGTCGTCCCGCGCTCGACCACCCGGCCGTCGTGGAGCACGACCACCTCGTCGGCGAGCTGCCGGACGACGGCCAGGTCGTGGCTGATGAGGAGCATGCCGAAGCCGAAGTCCTGCTGCAGTGCCGCGAGCAGGTCGAGCACGGCCGCCTGGACGGTGACGTCGAGCGCGGACGTCGGTTCGTCGGCGATCACGAGGGCGGGCCGGAGCGCGAGGGCGCGGGCGACCGCCACGCGCTGCCGCTGCCCGCCGGAGAGCTGGTGCGGGAAGCGCTCGGCCCACGACGGGTCCAGCTGCACCGCCACGAGGAGCTCGCGGACCCGCTCGGCACGCTCGGGTGCCGAGGCGGTGCCGTGCACGAGGAGCGGCTCGGCGATGCTCCAGCCGATGGTCTGACGCGGGTTGAGCGACGACGCCGGGTCCTGGAAGACGATGCCGACGCGGCTGCGCAGCTCCCGCAGCCGCCCGCCGCGGGCCGTGCGGAGGTCACTGCCGTCCACCTCGACGGACCCGGCGACGACCGGCACGAGGCCGGCCAACGCCCGTCCGATGGTGGACTTGCCGGATCCCGACTCCCCCACCAGCCCGAGGGTCTCGCCCGCGTGGAGCGCGAAGTCGATGCCGGAGACGGTGGGTGCTCCGCGGCGTGCGTAGCGCACGGCGACGTCGCGCAGCTGCGCGACGAGGGGCCGGGAGGCGCGGCTCGTCCCCGTCTCGTCGGCCGGCGCGGTGGTCGCGACCGTCGCACCGTCCGCAGCCTGCGGTGTCGAGGCGGGTCGCGCCTCCAGGACGGGGACGGCTGCGAGGAGTGCCCGCGTGTACTCGGCGTCCGGGTGCGCGAACACCTCGGCCACGGTCCCGTGCTCGACCGGGTCGCCGCGTCGCATCACGAGCACCTCGTCGGCGACGTCCGCCACCACGCCCATGTCGTGCGTGATGAGCAGGACGGCGAGGTCCCGCTCACGACCGAGCGTGCGGAGCAGGTCGAGGATGCCGGCCTGCACCGTGACGTCGAGCGCGGTGGTCGGCTCGTCCGCGATGAGCGCGACCGGGTCGCCCGCGAGCGCCATGGCGATCATCGCCCGCTGGAGCTGTCCACCCGAGAGTTCGTGCGGGTAGGCCTTCCGGATCCGGGCCGGGTCGGACAGGCCGGCGGCGCGCAGCAGCTCGTCGGTGCGCGCCGACACGGCACGGCGGTCGAGGTCCGTCGGGTGCGCGGTGATCGCCTCGGCGATCTGGGTGCCGATCGAGAGCACCGGGGTGAACGAGTTCATCGGCTCCTGGAACACGACGCCGATCCCGGCGCCGCGGACCGCTCGGAGGTCGCCGTCCGACGCGCCCACGAGCTCGGCGCCCCGGAACCGGATGCTCCCGGTGACGTGGGCCTCCGGGGGCAGCAGGCCGAGCACGCTCATCGCGCTGACGGACTTGCCGGACCCGGACTCGCCGACGAGGGCGAGCACGCGGCCGGGCGTCAGGGTGAAGGAGACGTCACGGACGACGGGCTCCGCGTCGCCGAACGCGACGTGGAGCCCCTCGACCTCGAGCAGCGGAGCACTCACTTGGCGAGCGAGACCTTGAGGTAGTTCGGGTACGCCGGGAAGTCCGCGATCCGGAAGTTCTGCACGTTCGAGCCGGCGAGGAAGGACTGCTTCGCGTAGGTCAGGGGGACGATCGGCGCGTCGGCCATGATCTTCTTGTCCGCCTCGGCCCACAGCTTCTGGGCGTCCTGCTGGTCGATCGTGCCGGTCGCCTCCTTGATCAGGGCGTCGACCTCGGGGTTGCTGTACTTCGAGACGTTGTAGCCGCCCCCGCCGATCTGCGACGAGTCGTACAGCGGCTGGATGTTCGCGTTCGCGCTCGGGAAGTCGGGCTGCCAGCTGAACATCGCGAGGTCGAAGTCGTCGCCGTCCGTCGTCGCCGTGTAGAACGAGTCGATGTCGAGCGGCTTCAGCGTCACGGTGATGCCCGCGCGCTTCAGGCCCGCCTGGATCGCCTGCGCCTCGGCGAGGTTGGCGGAGTCGTTCTGTGTGACCAGGGTGAGCTTCAGGTCCGAGACGCCCGCCTCCTGCAGGAGCTTCTTCGCCTTCGCCACGTCACCGGTCGCGCCCGGCTCGTACAGGTCGTACTGCTGGCGCCCCGCGATGCCGGGCGTGATGAGCGTGGTCGCGTACGAGCCGGCGAGCGCACCACCGGCGGCGATCCGGTACGACTTCTTGTCGACCGCGTACTGCAGGGCCTGCCGGACCTTGAGTTCCTTGAGCGAGCCCTTCTGCGTGTTGATCGCGAGGTAGTTGATCGGGCCGGCCTTCGACGTGGCGAGGCGGTCCTGGGCGGCCGGGTTCGAGCGGACCTGGTTCAGCTCGGCAGCGCCGAGGTAGGTCGCACCGAACGAGTCCTTCGCGTCGCCGTTGTCGGCGATGAGCGTCTGGGTGACGGTCGACGGGTCCTGGCTCTCCTTGAAGACGACCTTCGACGGACCGGCGGTGCGCACGGAGTCCGTCGACGCGCTCCACTCCTTGTTCCGGACGAGGGTGATCTGCGAGCCCTGCGTGTTCGACTGCACCTCGTACGGACCGGAGGCGACCGGCTTGGCGTCGTACGCGCCGGTGTCCGTGCCGTCGCCCTCGGGGACCGGGGCGAACGCCGGCATCGACACGATCCACGGCCAGTCGCCGTAGGCCGCGTTGAGCTTGAACACGATCGTCGAGTCGTCCGGGGTCTCGATGCTGTCGAGGGTCTTGCCGTCGAACGGACCCTTGTAGCTGTCACCGTCGACCAGGAGCGACTTGTGGTAGCTCAGGCCACCGGTGAGCGTCGGCGCGAACGAGCGCTCGATGCCCCACTTGATGTCCTTCGTCGTGATCTCGGTGCCGTCCTGGAACTTCAGCCCCTTCTTGAGGTGGTAGGTCCAGGTCTTGCCGCCGTCGCTCGAGTCGCCGGTGTTCGTCGCGAGGTCGGGGACGACCTTGGCCGTCTTGCCGGGCTCGACGTCCCAGGCGGTCAGGCGACGGAGCACGAGGCCGAGCGTCGTGATGTTGAGGTTCTGGCTGGTCGCCGGGTCGAGGTGCACCGCGGTGGCCGTGGTCAGGATGTTGAGCGTGCCGCCCTTGGACGTGCCGCCCGAGGCGTCGTCCGACGCGCCGCCGCCCGAGCACCCGGCGAGGACCAGGGCTGCTGCTGCGGCGACCGCAGCGGTGATCGTCAGGCGGTTGGGGCGTCTCATGACGGTGGTGCTCCTCGTGGGGAAGTGGTGGTGCGCGGCCGTGGGGTGGCCGCGACGCGTCGCCGTGGTCCGGGTGCAGGACCGGTCCTGATGTCGGCGCGGCGTCCATCCTGGCACCGGGATCGGACGGCGTCCGAATCCCGGGCGCGACGGGACGTCGCACGACGTAACGGTCCAATCGCGGTGCACCCCCGGTCTATTCCCGATGCGTCTCAGGGTCGTCCGGCCGAGCGGGCTCGGCGGGCGTCGGGACGGCCGGTGACGCCGCCCGTCGGGCGACGTGTGCGGTGCCGAGTGCCGAGCCGAGGAACACCACGGCGAGGACCGCCCAGCCCGGGGTCCCGAGGTCGATCGCCGTGACCGTGACCACCGTCGGCGCGACCATCGCACCGACGGCGAACCCCGTGCCGTAGACGCCCTGGTACGCGCCGACCCGGTCCGCCGGCGCGAGTTCGAAGCTCAGCGCCCAGCCGGCGGCGCTCGAGGTGATCTCGGCGAGGGAGTGCGTGACCGCGGCGACGACGAGGAGTCCCCCCGCGAGCGCGATCGGCACCCAGTCGTCGCCCCGCACCCAGCCGGCCGCCGCCCACAGCCCGCACGCGAGCGCCATCAGCCAGCCCGCGTACCGCATCACCCGGGCGGCACCGGCGACCGTGTCCGTCCCCCGGCTCATCCGGACCTGCAGCAGGACGACGGCGATCGTGTTCACGAGGAGCAACGGCGAGACCAGGACGTCCGGTGCGACGGTGTGCTGCACGACCCAGAGCGGCACGGCGACCTCGAACAGGCCGAACTGGATGCCGAACACCCCGGTGAGGATCGTGATCGTCAGGAAGCGCACGTCCCGGTAGGGGCTCCGTCCGGCGGGGGTCCGGACGACCACCGTCCCGGTGTCGGTCCGTTCTGCGGGCGCGGCGTCGATCCGTGCCGCCGGCAGACCGAGCACGAGCACCGCGGAGGCGAGGAAGAGCAGACCCGCCGCGACCATCGTCACCCGGTACGCCGCACCCGTCCCGACGGCGAGCGGGATCGCCGCGACCGCCGTGCCGAGCCCGATGCCGACGTTCGTGACGGTCCGCATCGTCGCCCGGACCCGGACCCGCTCGTTCCCGGGGAACGCCCGCCCGACCGCGGCCGAGCGCACCGAGCCGCCGCCCTGCTGCGCCAACGTCACCACGGACGCCGTCAGCACGAGGGTCGGCAGGTCGTGCACGACGACGTACCCGACGAGGGCGAGGCCCTGGACGACGTGCAGCCAGACGAGCATCCGGCGGGAGCTGCGCCGGTCCGCGAGGTGCCCGAACACGAGCGAGCTCGCGACGCCGACCGCCCCGGCGACCGTGAGCCCGAGTCCGACGACGACCGGGGCGATGCCGACGATCGTGGTGAGGTACAGCGTGGTGAGCGTGAAGAACGCGCCGCGCCCGAGGGTGTCGACGAAGGTGACGACGAGCAGGCGTCGGAGCACCCGGTCGTCCCGGACGAGTGTGGTGATCGGGACCCGGGACGCCGCGGTGGTGCTCATGGTCCAGTTCTCGCAGGCACGCGGGTGTCTGGACAACGGATGTAGCGTGGGGCTTCATGATCCGGTACCGCCTCGAACCGAGTGACGTCTCGGCGATCCGGTTCGGCATCTCGCCCCTCTCCGAACTCGGCCTCGGGCTCCGCGCGTTCCGGGCACCGGATCGCTACCCGCTGCAGCAGCCGTGGCTCGACCGGATCGCCGCCGTCCGTCCGCTGCTCGACGACGAGGTCCTGCTCGGTCTCGTGGACGAGCGCCGGTGGGTGGCCGACTTCGTCAATCCCCGGCCGGCCTCACCGCTGACGTCGTTCGACGAGGAGCTCCGGGCGCTCGGGAGACTCCCCCGCGCGCGGATCGTCGCCGACCTCGAGCGGGTGCACGGCACCGTGCCACCGGTCTTCACCGGTCGGCACGAGGCCGTCGTCGAGCGGCTGCAGCAGGCGCTCGCGACGGCGTGGGAGCTCTGCTTCGCGCCGCACTGGGCCCGGATGCGTGCCGTGCTGCAGGCGGACATCAGCCACCGGGCGCGCACCGCGGCGCACGCGGGCATCGGCACGGTGCTCGGCGGGCTGTCGGAAGCGGTGCGGTACGACGGCACGGACCTCGACGTGCAGCTGACGAGCCCGGTCGCGCGCGACCGACCGATCGGCGGCGAGGGCCTAACGCTGGTGCCGTCGATGTTCGTGGTGCGCGCCTCGGTGCCGATCGACGACGACCTGCCGCCGACCGTGATGTACCCGGCGCGCGGACAGGGGGCGATGTGGTCGACCTCCGGCCACCCGGACGCAGGCTCCGTCCGGGACCTGCTGGGAGCGACCCGCGCCGCGCTGCTCGAAGCGCTCGGCGAGCCGGCGTCGTCGACGGACCTCGCGCTGCGGTTCGGGGTGTCGACCTCGGCGGTCAACCAGCACCTGCGGGTGATGGAGCGGGGCGGGCTGTTGAACCGGTCACGGTACGGCCGGGCCGTCCTGTACTACCGGAGCACCGTCGGGGACGCCCTGACCCGGTCGTGACGGGCGGCCGCTGCGGCAGCTGACGGGTCCCGCCCGCCACGCACGGGCGGGTCGCCCACGGTCACCGGTCGAACAGTCCCCCGAGGAAGTCGTTGCCGAGGTTCGACGCCTGCTCGCCGAGGCCGGAGACCTGCTCCCCGAGGCCGCCGAGGAGCTGCTCGCCCTCGCCCGCGATCCCCTCGACACCACCGCCGAGGTCCGCGAGCCCGAGGTCGCCGAACCCGGACGCGATGCCCTCGAAGTCGACCCCGAGGTTCGCGGCCTCGGCCAGCACCGGACCCGCGGCGGCGCTCAGCACCGCACCGCCGGCGACCGCCGCGCCCAGGCCGCCGAGCGCCATCGCACCGGCACCGACCGCGGCCCCACCGGCGAACGCGCCGCCGCGGCCACGTCCGGCCGAACCGGCACCGCCGAGCACCCGCCGGACGAGGCCGGGCCGGGCGACCTCGCCCCGGGTCATCGCACGCGCCATCCCGCCCGCCGAGTCGTCGCGGAGGTGTTCGTGCGGGGGCAGTTCGGAGTTCAGCCGGTCGCGGATCTGCTGACGCTGCCCGGGCGTGAGGCGGGCGAAGGCGTCGTGGTGGACCTGTTCGAGCTGCTCCGGCGGCGCGGTCCGGAGCAGGTAGTCGTACTTGGCGATCGCGACCTGGTCCGGGTCGACCTGCCCGCGCTGCGGCTGGGCCGGCTGCCCGGACGGCACGTGGCCCTGCGGCGACCGACCGTCCTGCGGCTGGCCGTACTGCGCCCGGCCCTGCGGCGCCTGGCCCTGGCCGTACTGCTGTCCGTGCTGCTGCGACTGTCGGCTCCGGTCGTCGCCGGTCAGCCGGTCCGCCGCGTTCCGGACGATGTCGCGCCAGTCGCTCCCGCCCTGCTGCTGCCCGGCGCCGGCCGCGGGTCCCGCCTGCCCGCGCTTCTGGAGCTGCTTGTCGATGACCTTGCCGGCCATGCCGATGATGCGGTTGAGGTTCGCCATGCCCCAACCTTTGTGATCGCACATGTGAGCGCTCAGGAACGCCGCGGTGGATCGGCCGGAGAAGTCATCCGAAGCGGCTGTGAGCCCCATCGTCGGCACCCGGTCGGGGCCGCCCGGTCAGCTCAGGATGCGCGCGAGGAACGCGTTCCGGAACCGCCCCGTGGGGTCGAGGTCGCGGGCGAGCGCGGCGAAGTCGGACAGCCGCGGGTACGCCTCGTGCAACCGCTCGGCACTCGCCCCCGACACCTTGCCCCAGTGCGGCCGGGCGTCGAACGGCGCGAGGACGTCCTCGATCCGCTCCACCGCGGCCGCCACCGCGTCCGCGTCCCGACGGAACGTGAAGTGGATGCCGACCGACTGCCGCTCCGACGACGGTGCGAGCCAGGCGGTGTCCGCAGCGATCGTACGGACCTCGGCGGCGATGAGGATCGGCGCGAAGACCGGCTCCAGGGCGCGGAGGGCCCGGAGCGCCTCGACCGCCGAACCGGCCGGCAGCAGGTACTCCGCCTGGATCTCCGCCCCGGTCGACGGCGTGAAGGAGGACCGGAAGTGCGGCAGCCGCTCGGACCACGGTCCGGGCACACCACCCTGCTCGGTGACGCCGGCGGGATCGTTCTCCCCCGGGTGCACGGGCCCGTCGGCCGGGCGGGCACCGAGCGCGACGAGGTCCACCACCGGCGCCGGTTCGTCCGTGCGGTGCTTGACCCAGACCTGCCGTGCGCCGCGGTCGTCGAAGGACGTGAAGAGCGACACCGAGTACGCGTCCGACACGACCGCGTCGAAGTGCGCGGCGACGGCTTCCCACGGCAGGTCGAGGTGCACGGTCGTGGCGATCTGGAAGGTGGGCTCGATCGCGAGCTCGACCGCCGTGACGACGCCGAGCGCGCCGAGCGCCACCCGGTGGGCGTCGAGGGAACCGTCCGGTGTCGACGCGTCGACGAACACCCGGTCCCCGGAGGCGCGGACGATCTCGAGGCCGACCACCGCCTGCGCGAGCGAGGGGTTGCGGACGCCGGACCCGTGCGTGCCGGTCGCGACCGCGCCGGCGGTGGAGATGTGCGGCAGGGAGGCGAGGTTCGCGAGTGCCCAGCCCCGCGCCTCCAGGCCCGCCGCCACCTGGCTGTGGATCATGCCGGCGGCGACGCGCACCACCTGACGGTCCGTGTCGATGTCGAGCACCGGCGGCAGGTCCGCCAACGAGACCTGGAGCGCGTCGGTGTCGGCGATCGTGTTGAACGAGTGGCGCGAGCCGAGCGCCGTCAGGCGCGGGGTCCGGGACACCAGCTCCTGGACTGCCGCGACGGATGTCGGACGTGCCAGCCCGGAGGCACGGTACGTCACGTTGCCGGCCCAGTTCGTCCGCGTGCGCTGCGCTGCGATCACGTCGCTCATCGTACGGTCCGTCGCCCTAGAACCCGCGGTCGAGACGGTGCCACGTCTGCTGGAGACGCAGCTCGTCGCGGAAGCCGCGCGCGGTGGTGTGCTCGTCGATCACCAGGAACTCGGTGCCGACCATGGTCGCGAAGTCCTCGACGACCTGCAGCCCGACGGCCGTCGTCATGACGGTGTGGTGTGCGGCGCCGGCGGTGAGCCAGGCCTCGGCGGCGACGGGGAACGACGGTCGCGGCTCCCAGACGGCACGGCCGACGGGCAGCTTCGGCAGGGCCTCGGTCGGGGACACGACGTCGACGACGTTCGCGGTGAGGCGGAAGCCGTCGCGGGTGTCGGACAGCGCGACCACGACGGCCTCGCCGGAGTCGGCGGTGAAGACCAGGCGCACCGGGTCGTCCTTGCCGCCGATGCCGAGCGGGTGGATCTCGAGCGTCGGCTTCGTGGTGGTCAGGGTCGGCGAGACCTCGAGCATGTGCGCGCCGAGGATCTTCTCGGCGCCCGGCGTGAGGTCGTAGGTGTAGTCCTCCATCAGGCTCGCACCACCCGGCAGACCGGCGCCGGCGACGTTCATCGCCCGGACCAGCACCGCCGTCTTCCAGTCGCCCTCGGCACCGAAGCCGTAGCCGTCGGCCATCAGCCGCTGGACGGCGAGGCCGGGCAGCTGCTTGAGCGTGCCGAGGTCCTCGAAGTTGGTGGTGAACGCGGCGGAGCCGTTCCGCTCCAGCAGCGTGCGGAGGCCGAGCTCGATCGCGGCACCGTCGCGGAGCGAAGCACGGCGCGACCCGCCGTCACGCAGCTCGTCGACGAGGTCGTACTGCGCGTCGTACTCCGCCACGAGCGCGTCGACCGCCGCCGTGTCCGCTTCGGCCTCGGCCACCGCCGCGGCCAGCTCGTTCACCGCCCAGGTGTTCACCTGCACGCCGAGCTCGATCTCGGCCTCGGTCTTGTCACCCTCGGTGACGGCGACGTAGCGCATGTTGTCGCCGAAGCGCGTCAGCTTGAGCTCGCGGACCGAGGCGGCGGCCGCGGCCGCACGGGTCCAGTCCGCGACGCGCCGCTGCACCCGCTCGTCGGACACGTGCCCGACCGCGGTGGCGTGCCGGACGCCGAGACGAGCGAGGGCGTAGCCGAACTCGCGGTCGCCGTGCGCGGCCTGGTTGAGGTTCATGAAGTCGAAGTCGATGTCCGCCCACGGCAGCGTCACGTTCGCCTGCGTGTGCAGGTGCAGCAGCGGCTTCGTCAGCGCCTGCAGGCCACCGATCCACATCTTCGCGGGGCTGAAGGTGTGCATCCACGTCGTCACGCCGATGACCCGGTCGTCGGCGCTGGCCTCGATGAGGGCACGACGGATGCCGTCGGCGTCCTTCAGCACCGGCTTCCACACGAGCTTCACGGGCACGTGCGGCGCGAGCTGCTCGTGCACGGCACGGCTCTGCTCCTCGACCTGGCGCAGCGTCTCCTCGCCGTACAGGCCCTGGGACCCGGTGAGGAACCAGACCTCGTAGCTGTCGAGGGTGGCCTGGGGGTTCACCTGCGTCATCGCATGGCTCCTTCGGGGTTCTGTCCGTAGACGTTCTGGTAGCGATCGAAGAGTCGATCGATGTCCTCCTGGGCGATCGGCACGGTCTCGCCGCCCTGCCGCGCGATGTGGACGGTGCGTGCGACGTCCTCGCACATCACCGCGGCCTTCACCGCGTCCTCGGCGTCCTTGCCGATGGTGAACACGCCGTGGTTCTGCATGAGGACCGCCCGCGAACGGTGGCCGCTCAGGGTGTCGACGATGCCGTGGCCGATCGAGTCGTCACCGATGATCGCGAACGGACCGACCGGGATCGGTCCGCCGAACTCGTCCGCCATCGCGGTGATCACGCACGGGATCTCCTCGGCGCGTGCCGCCCACGCCGTCGCGTAGGTCGAGTGCGTGTGCACGACCCCGCCGACCTCGGGCATGTTCCGGTACACGTAGGCGTGCGCCGCGGTGTCGGAGGACGGGCCGTGCGCGTTGCCCCAGCCGTCTGCCGGGACGCCGTCCAGCGTGCAGACGACCTGGTTCTCCGGGCGGAGCTCGTCGCTCGACACCCCGCTCGGCTTGATGACGAACAGGTCCGTCCCCGGCACCCGCTCGGAGACGTTGCCGCCGGTCCAGATGACGAGTCCGTACCGGACGAGTTCGCCGTGCAGGCGCGCGACGCGCTCCCGCGCGGCGGCGACGGCCGCCCTGGTCTCGTCGGTGGTCGGGTCCGTCATCGTGTCGGCTCCTTCTCGGCCTGGAGGCGCGGGTCGCCTGCCGTCGTCGGCTCGGGTTCGGGGGTGGTCGCGTCGGTCCCGGGGCCGTCCTGGCCGGTCGCGGCTGCGGCCGCTCGCTGGACGGGGAGGGCTCGGCGGTAGCGCTCGAGGTACGTCCGGAACCCGTCCACGTCCGCCGGCTCGGGGTCCGCCACGTGCACGGCGTCACCGCCGAAGACCGTCTCGGCGAGGAAGTCCGCGAGGTGCCGGTCGGTGTGCTCGAGGTAGGCGGCGAGGACCGCGATCCCCCACGCACCGCCCTCGCCCGCGGTCTCCTCGAGCGCGACGGGCACGCGGAGCGCCGCCGCGAGCAGGCGCTGCGGCGCGCCAGGGGTGCGGAACAGCCCGCCGTGGGCGGTCATCCGGTCGACCTGGACGTCCTCGCCGTGCAGCACCTCCATGCCGATCGCGAGGGTGGCGAACGCGCCGTGCACCTCGGAGCGGACGAGGTTGCCGAGGGTGAAGCGGGCGCCGGGCGTGCGGAGCAGCAGGGGTCGGCCGTCCTCGACGTGCGTGACGGGCTCGCCGGCGAGGTAGTTGAACGACAGCAGGCCGCCGGCGTCGGGGTCCGCGTGCTCGGCCTCGGCCAGCAGCGTCGCGTACACGGTGTCGATGTCGATCGCCGCGCTGCCGGTGCGCTCGCTCGCGGCCTCGGCGAACCGGCCGAACACCCGCGCCCAGCTCGCGATCTCGCTCGCGCCGTTGTTGCAGTGCACCATCGCCACGGCGTCCCCGGACGGCGTGGTGACCACGTCGAGTTCCTCGTGCGGGGTCCTGAGCGCGTGCTCGAGCACCACCATGGCGAAGATGCTCGTGCCCACGCTGACGTTGCCGGTGCGGGGCGCGACGGCGTTCGTCGCGACCATGCCGGTCCCCGCGTCGCCCTCGGGCGGACAGAGCGGGACGCCGGGCTGCAGGGTGCCGGTCGGGTCGAGCCACGCGGCGCCCTCGGGGGTGAGGGTCCCGGCGTCGTCCCCCGCGACGAGCACCTCGGGCAGCAGGGCACGCAGGTCATCGAGCCCGATCAGGTCCTCGGCCGTCCGCAGCATCGTGTCGTCCCAGTCGCGCGTGCCCGGGTCGCCAGGGCCGCTGTCGGCCGGCGTGCTGTCGATCGGGAACACGCCGGAGGCGTCGCCGACGCCCAGCACGTCGCGACCCGTGAGGCGGCGGTGCACGTACCCGGCGAGGGTCGTGATGCCCGCGAGCTCGGCGACGTGCGGCTCGTCGTCGAGGACCGCCTGGGCCAGGTGCGCGATCGACCAGCGCTGCGGGATGTTGAACCCGAGGGCCGCACTGAGGCGCTCGGCAGCGGGACCGGTCGACGTGTTGCGCCAGGTCCGGAACGGCACCAGCAGCTGCCCGTCGGCGTCGAAGGCCAGGTAGCCGTGCATCATCGCGCTGACACCGGCGGCGCGGAAGGTCGTCGGCGTCACGCCGTACTGCCGTTCGACGTCGGCCACGAGGTCGGCGTAGGCGGCGCGGAGTCCGGTCTCGACGGCGTCGAGGGAGTACGTCCAGCGGCCGTCGACGTACGCGTTCTCCCACTCGTGCGCGCCGGAGGCGATCGGCACGAGCGACTCGTCGACGAGCACGGCCTTGATGCGGGTGGAGCCGAGTTCGATCCCCAGGGTCGTCCGGCCGTCCACGACCTGTCGTCGGCGCTCGTCGGCGTCCATGTTCTCTCCTGCTCTCATCGTTGAGTGAGCGCTCACACGTTAGTACGTGAGCGCTCACGCCTGCAACCGCCGAGCGGCACCGACCCCTCGGGCGAGCGGGCGAAATACGTCACACTCGCTGACCTCGACCGGCGTGTTCCGCCCGTTCGGCTTCCGACCGACGGCGTGTTCCGCCCCCTGGAGCCCGTCGGGCACGTCGAAGCACAGCACTCCGAGGCAGCGCGTCGCACGGCCGCATCCGATCCCGGAGCCGCGCTGCGCCGCCGCGAGCGGGCAGGACGCGCCGCACGTGCGACGCCGAGCGGGCAGACAACGCCGGGTGGACCCGTCGAGGAGGACGTACTTCGCCCGCTCGAAGCGACACCGGGACCGACGCCCGGCGCGCCAGGCCAGGGACGGGAGCCCGGGGCGGACCGGCCGGGCAGCGCCGCGTCCCCTACGCCCCGACGGTGCTCTCGCGGACGACGAGGGACGGGGTCACCGTCGCCGAGACCGGCGCGCCACCCTCGATGAGGTCGAGGAGCGCGCGACCGGCCACCCGCCCGAGCTCCTCGAGCCGCAGGTCCACCGTGGTCAGCGGCGGCCGGCTCGCGAGCGCCATCACGTCCCAGTCGTCGAACCCGGTGACGGCGACGTCGTCCGGCACGGCCAGCCCGAGCTCGCGCAGCCGATCGCAGACGCCGCGTGCGATCTGGTCACTGCCGCAGACGATCGCGTCGACGCCGGGCCCATCCGGGGCAGACCCCACCCCGACCCCGGTCCCGATCCCGGCCCCGGTCCCGGCCCCGGTCCCGGTCCCGGTCGATCCGAGCCCCGCCCCTCGGGCCAACAGATCCACCGCCTGCCGCCCCCACCGCTCCGACCACTCGCCGTACATCGGCTCCGCGACGAGGTGCGCACCGAGCACCTCGGCGGCACCGCACACCCGACGCACCGCCGAGCGGTGGCGCTCCGGCCCCGTGACGATCGCCACCCGGCGCCGTCCGGTCGACAGCACGTGCTCGGCGACCCGTGCCGAGCCGGCGGCATCGTCGAGGGTGACCGACACGTCGTCCGGGTCGGTCGAGGGCGTGAACGCGTACACGACCGGGATCGGCACGTCGATCGGCGGCCGGGCGTCGGCGGAGCGTCCGGTCACGATGATGCCGTCCACGCCGCGGGCGGCGAGCGAGCGGAGGTAGTGGGCCTCGCGGACGTGGTCGTCGCGGGTGTCGCACAGCAGCACGGCCATCTGCCCGGCGGAGAGGGCGTCCTCGGCGCCGAGCAGGACCGGGATCGAGAACCGGCCGAACGAGTCCGTCGTGATCATCCCGACCGTGTACGTGCGTCCCGAGGACAGCGCGCGGGCACGAGCATCGCCGACGAACCCGAGCTTCTCGGCGGCGTCCTTCACCCGTTCGCGCGTCGCGTCCCGCAGCTGTCCGGTGCCGTTCAGGGCCTTCGACGCGGTACCGATCGACACGCCGGCGAGCGCCGCGACGTCCGTGATCCGGACGGTCTTCCCAGCGCGCTCGAGAGTCACGGCAAACCCCTTTCCGAAAATGGGTACGGACGCAGGAAACTGATCATGACTATACGCAAGATGCGGGACAAAGCCCTTGCGCGCCTCCAGGTCGTGTCGTAACGTCCTCCGCAGAAACCGTTTTCCGCATGCACCACGCGATCGGACACGGACCGCAGTCACATCGCAAGGAGGCGACATGACCACCACGCTCGCGACCGACAGCCGCGCGCACACCGCGACCCCGGTCCTCCCGACCGCCGCCGCGCACCTGACGCTCCGTCCGCTGCCGACGGGCGACGCCCGCATCACCGGCGGCTTCTGGGCCCTGCGGCAGGAACGGAACGGCCGCGACGCGATCCGTGGCGGGTACGCCCTGCTCGAGGCGGCCGGCAACTTCCGGAACCTCCGCATCGCCGCCGGCCTCGAGGAGGGCGACGCGACGGGCCCGATCTTCATGGACTCGGACGTCACGAAGTGGCTCGAGGCCGTGGCGTGGGAGTACGGCCGTGCTCCCGCCGACGACCTGCTGGAACTCCAGCGCGAGGTCACCGCGCTGTACGCACAGGCGCAGGCCGACGACGGCTACCTCGACTCCGTCCAGCAGATCCGCGGGAAGGGCGAGCGCTACACGGACCTCAAGTGGAGCCACGAGCTGTACTGCGCGGGGCACCTGTACCAGGCGGCCGTGGCACAGCACCGGGCGACGGGCGACACCGGGCTGCTCGACGTCGCGATCAAGAGCGCCGATCACCTCGTCCGCACGTTCGGCCCGGGCGACGACCACGAGCAGGACATCGACGGGCACCCGGTCGTCGAGATGGGTCTCGTCGAGCTCTACCGCGAGACCGGGAACCGCGACTACCTCGACCTCGCGCACTGGTTCGTCGACGCCCGCGGGACCGGGATCATCGAGCGCGCCGGCGGCGAGCCGACGTACTTCTCCGACCGGGTGCCGAGCCGACAGGCCACGACCGTCGAGGGCCACGCCGTCCGCGCGGTCTACCTCGCCGCGGGGGCCGTGGACGTCGCGATAGAGACCGGCGACACCGAGCTGCTGACCGCGAGCGAGACGCAGTTCGCGGACATGATGGCCACGAAGGCGTTCATCACGGGCGGCCTCGGCGCGCGCTGGGACTGGGAGGCGTTCGGCGACCCGTACGAGCTCCCCACCGACCGCGGGTACGCCGAGACCTGCGCGGCGATCGGCGGGATCCAGTGGGCCTGGCGCCTGCTCCTCGCGACCGGCAAGCCCGTCTACGCCGACGCGATCGAGCGCCTGCTGTACAACGCGTTCCTCGCGGGTGTGAGCCTCGCCGGCACCGAGTACTTCTACGTCAACCCGCTGCAGCAGCGGGACCACGCGCACCAGGACGAGAACCGCTCCCCCGCGCACGGGCGTCGCGGCTGGTTCGACTGCGCCTGCTGCCCGCCGAACATCATGCGGACGTTCGCGAGCCTCGACGGCTACCTCGCGACCCAGACCGACGGCGGCCTGCAGCTGCACCAGTACGCCACGGCCTCGCTCGGCCGCGTCGACGTCGAGACCGGGTACCCGCACGACGGCCGCGTCCGCCTGACGGTCACCGAGGACGGCCCGCTCGCCCTCGGCCTGCGCATCCCCGCCTGGTCGGACACCACGACCGTGCAGGGTCCCGACGGCACCGACAGCCCCGCCGCGGGGACGCTGCACGTCATCGACCGCGAGTGGACGGCCGGCGACACCGTCGAGCTCGTCTTCGACACGACCCCGCACCGGTACGTCGCCGACGCCAGGATCGACGCCGCACGCGGGCAGGTCGCCATCGAGCGCGGCCCGCTCGTGTACGCGGTCGAGCAGGCGGACCAGCAGGGGTTCACGGTCGACGACCTGACGGTCGACGCGGACGCGCCGATCACCGAGGAACGCCACGAGGACCTCCTCGACGGCGTCGTCACGCTGCGCGTCGCCGGGCATGCCCCGGGCCAGCACGTGCAGGCAGCGTGGCCGTACCGCCGACTGGACGGGCCGGGAGGCACGGATCACGCCGTGGACGCGACCAGCGTCGACGACGCGGCCGGGTCCACGGCGGCCGCCACGCGCCTCCAGGACGTCACCGCGACCGCGGTCCCGTACTACGCCTGGGCGAACCGCGGAGCCGCGCCGATGCGCGTGTGGCTCCCGCTGGCGCGGTGACCCGATGGACCGCAGAGCGTTCCTCGTCGGCGGTCTCGTCGGCGGGGCGGCCCTCGCCCTCGCGGGGTGCTCCGGCACCCTGCCGAAGGTCGACGCGCAGGTCGCGAGCTTCGGTCGGAACGCGACCGGCACCGTGCACGTCTGGTGCCGGTCCGCGACGCAGGCCGGCCTGACGGCGGCGGTCGCCGGGTTCAACAAGGCGAACCCGAAGCTCCAGGTCGAGCTGACGCCGGTGCCGGACGGGCAGTACGTCACGAAGCTCGCGACCGCGATCCGGGGTGGCGAGCCGCCGGACGTCGTGGACATCGACGACATCAACTCGCAGCTGTTCATCTTCCGCGAGGCCTTCGCCGACCTCACCGACGTCGTGAAGGGGCTCGACTACTTCGACGCCATCTCGCCCGGCCACCTGCGGCTGCTCGAGTACCGCGACCGGTACTACGGGCTGCCGTACCTGGCGGACAACTCGCAGCTGTTCGTCAACACCGAGCTGTTCGAGCGCGCCGGCCTCGACGTCGAGGACTCGACGAAGGACCTCGACTCGCTGCTCGACGCCGCGACGGCGATCCGGAAGACCGGCGACGACGTGTACGGGTGGTCGATCGCCGGCAACTCGGCGGGGATCATCGGGTTCGTCACGCAGCCGCACGTCTGGGCCACGGGCGTCGACATGATGTCCGGCGAGGTCGGCGAGCAGACGGCGAACATCACCGGCAACGAGGCACTCGAGCGCATGCTCGAGTTCTACCGACAGCTGTGGAAGGACGGCACGCTGTCGAAGGCGACCTTCGCGGACGCCGGGACCACGTGGGGTGCCGACTTCCGCGCCGGCAAGGTCGGCATCTTCCCGACCTCGTACGGTGCGACCGTGCCCGCGGCCACGAAGGCGTTGCGGGCGAAGATGCAGACGGTGCTCATCCCGTCGTGGGACGGCAAGCGGTCGTTCTTCGACGGTGGCGACAACATGTGCATCCCGAACGGGGCCGCGAACCCGTCGGGGGGCTGGGCGTTCATGCAGTACGCGAACGGGCTGCAGCAGCAGCAGGCGCTGCCGGACGGCGGGTACTTCCCGACGCGGTCCGACGCCGCGACGCCCGCGTACCGCAAGAAGTACCCACTCGCGTTCGGCCCGCTCGACGCGATCGACAAGGGGTACGCGCCGCGGACGCTCGCGTACAACCTGCTCGTCAACCAGCCCTCGTCGCCGTACTTCGCCATGTTCCGCGAGGCGGTGTTCGGGTCCGGGGTCAGCGCCGCGATGCGGGCAGCACAGTCCGACTACACGCGGATCCTCGACCAGGTCCAGGCCTGAGCGTCGGTCGCTCGCGCGTCCGCTCGTCCGCTCGTCCGCTCGCCCGCTCGCCCGCTCGTTCGCTCGCTCGTTGCACAGAGAGGTGCAGACATGACCACCATCTCCAACCGACGGACCGGCGCTGGCCGCCCGACCGTCGGCCGTGGCACCAGCCGCCCGGGTCCGTCCCGGAACTCGCTCACGCACCCGCCGCGCACCGGCGCCGTGCTCGTCACCCCGGCGATCCTGTTCGTCGCGGTGTTCGTCCTCGCGCCGCTCGTCTTCGCGCTCTACATCTCGTTCACGAACTGGCCCCTGATCGGGCCGTACCGGTTCATCGGGCTGCAGAACTACCTGACGCTGTTCCAGGACCCGACGTTCGTGCACGCCATCGGGTACACGCTGCTCTACACGGCGATCGTCACCGTGCCGATCCTGGCGCTCGGGTACTTCCTGGCCGTGCTGATCCGGGCCCGCCGACGCGGGAGCACCTTCCTGCGCACGGTGTTCTTCCTGCCGTACGTCGTCGGACTGACCACGCTGTCGTTCATGCTCGTGCTCGAGGCGCAGCCGAACTCCGGCGCCGTGAACATGGTCCTGCGCTGGCTCGGCATCACCGACGGCAGCACCGCGTGGCTCGTGAACGGGCCCCTGGCGACGCTGCTCATCTGCGTGCTCGTCGTCTGGGCGGTGTCCGGTCTGACGATGGTGCTCGTGATGTCCGCCATGCAGGGCATCCCCGACGAGGTCTACGAGTCCGCGCAGCTCGAGGGCGCTTCGTGGTGGCAGACCGAGCGCCTCATCACCATGCCGATGATCCGGTCGACCCTCGCCCTCAGCGCGATCATCTCGGTGATCGGGTCGCTCCTCGCGTTCAACCAGTTCTACATCCTGACCCAGGGCGGGCCGGGGACGGAGACCACGACGATCGTCAACGCGATCTACAACCGCGGCTTCGTGAACCTGCAGCTCGGCGCGGCGACCGCCGAGTCGATCGCCCTCGTCGTCGTCATCGCCGCCGTCACCGTGTTCCAGTTCTGGGCACTGCGAGAAAAGGACTGAGCCATGAGCACCACCGCTTCCCGTGCCGGCCTCGCGGCCCCGGACCTGTCCACCCGGACGTTGACCACCTCCGGGGACAGCCGGCGTCGTCGCCACCATGGCAGCGTGCGCCACCCCCGCGACACCGCGGTGAAGCGCACGCTGTACGTCATCGCCGGGGTCGGCGGCACCCTCGTCTTCGGGGTCCCGCTCATCTGGTCGATCCTGCGCGCGTTCCAGTCCGAGGCCGTCATCACGCAGGCTGCGGACCCCGCGACGTTCTTCCAGCTCGGGTGGCAGAACTTCGCCGCGGTCTTCAGCCCCTCGTCGCACCTGCTCACCGGCGTCGTGAACTCGCTCGTCGTCTCGATCGCCACGGCTGTCCTCACCGCCGTGATCGCGACGATGGCCGGGTACGGGTTCGCGCGGTTCCGGTTCCGCGGGTCCGGCATCGTCTTCGGGCTCGTGCTGCTGACGATGATGGTGCCGTTCCAGGCCATCCTCACGCCGCTGTACCTCGAGATGAACGCGATGAAGCTGACGAACTCGCTCGTCGGGCTCGTGCTGTTCTACACGACGGTGAACCTGCCGTTCGGGGTGTTCGTGATGCGGAACGCGTTCGAGTCGATCCCCACCGAGCTCGAGGACTCGGCGTTCGTCGACGGCGCCTCACGCTTCCGGGTCGTCGTGTCCGTGCTCCGCCCGCTGCTCCTGCCCGGTGCGGCAACCGCTGCGCTGTACGCGTTCCTGGCGTCGTGGACGGAGTTCCTCGGGGCGCTGACCTTCCTCACGAAGGACTCGCTCTACACGCTGCCCGTCGCGTTGCTCAACCTGCAGACCGGGGCGTACGGGCAGGTGTCGTACGGGAACCTCGTCGCCGGGTCGGTCGTGGCGATGATCCCGTGCATCGCGCTCTACGTCGGGTTGCAGCGCTTCTACGTCGCGGGCCTGTCCTCCGGCGCGCTGAAGGGCTGACGTCCGCGGGCGCCCTGTTGCACGCTGTGCACTGCGCAGCGCCGACCTCGCACGGTGCTCCGCTGCCCAGTCCGTGCGAGGTCGCCCGCACCGTGTTGCGCGGGGCCGACCTCGTACCGTGCTGCGCGGGGCCGACCTCGCACCGTGCGGCGCAGGGCCGGCTTCGCACGGTGCCGCGCGACCCAGTCCGTGCGAGGTTGCTCGCACCGTGCGGCGCTACGAGCACGCACGGAGCGGGCAACCTCGCACCGGCCGACGGATCTCGCACCGTGCGGCCACCGGCCGACGCCATCCCGATGGATCCACCGCGCACGGGCAGACGCACCCGGTACCGGCTGACGAACCTCGCACCGTGCCGTTCCCGCGGAGGACGTCCGGCGCCTGACACCGGGCGGACGAAAGCGCACGGTGCGCTGTTGTCCGCTCCGTGCTGCGCAGGGCCGGCCTCGCACGGTGCCGCACTGCTCAGTCCGTGCGAGGTTGCCCGCTCCGTGCAGCGCTACAAGCACGCACGGAGCGGGCAACCTCGCACCGACCGACGGGCCTCGCACCGTGCGCCGCGCCCGCCGCAGCCCGCGCTCCCCAACCCCGCGCCCCCAGCCCAGCGCCCGCGCGCCCTACGCGCTCCGGCGCACCACGAGCTCGGGCGCGAGGAGCCGGTCGTCGTGGGACCGCCCCTCGACGAGCGCCCGGACGGAGTCGAGCACCCGCTCCCCCATGGCCATGAAGTCCTGCCGCACCGTGGTGAGCGGCGGGGTGAAGTGCGCCGCCTCCGGGATGTCGTCGAAGCCGACCACGGCGATGTCGTCCGGGACGCGGAGCCCCTCCTCCGCGAAGGCGTGCAGCACGCCGAGCGCCATCTGGTCGTTCCCGGCGAAGACGGCGTCCACGGTGTGCACGTCGATCGACTGCGCCGCACGGAAGCCGCTCGCGGGCGTCCAGTCGCCAGCGAGGACGACGGGTTCGAGCCCCCGGTCGGTCATGACCCGTTCGTAGGTGGCGCGGCGGACCTCGGCCTCCTGCGACACGGACGGACCGGCGAGGTGCACGATGCGCCGGTGCCCGCGTGCGAAGAGGTGGTCGAGGGCGAGTACCGCCCCGGAGGCCTGGTCGATGGCGACCGCGGCGACGTTCGGCGCCGCTCCGGTCCTGACCGCGTCGGGCTGCACGGCGTTCGCCACCACGACGGGGACCGTCACGGGGACGACGAGTGAGGCGAGCGCATCGAGCACGCGGTTGTCGGCGGCGACCAGCACGACCGCGGCCACGTCCTGCGCGAGGAGCGAGGCGAGCGCCCCGGAGAGGTCGGCGGGCACGGGGTCCTCGGGCAGTGTGGACAGCAGCACGTGGTACCCGGCGGTGCGTGCGGCACGTTCGAAGCCGATCGCCGTGCTCGACGGACCGTACAGCGCGTCGCCGGTGCTGACGATCCCGAGCGCCCGGCTCCGCCCGCCGGCGAGTGCCCTGGCCGCTGCTCGCGGACGGTAGCCGAGCTCGGTCACGGCGGCCGCGACCTGCTCCCGGAACTGGTCACGCACGGTCGGGTCGCCGTTGATGACGCGGGAGACGGTCTGGTGCGACACCCCGGCGCGCTCGGCGACGTCGAAGATCGTCGGCGCCTTGTGGCGCTTGCCCCCGGGGGCCGTCGTGTTCGTCACGTCGCAACCGTACCCCCGGCACTCGCAACCGACGAAAGGTCGCGAAACGATCACGACGAGTTGACACCCCGTGAAACAACCCACATGATGTGAGCGCTCACTTTGAGCAGCACCCACGGGCCACAGCAGCCCACACCCAGCGCGTCGAGGACGACGTGAGAGGAACAAGAGGTACTTCGATGATGAAGCGCAAGATCGCAGCGGGGATCGTGGCCGTCGGGCTGGCAGTCAGCCTGGCCGCATGCTCCGCAGGGGGACGTGGAGCGACCGGCAGCGGTGACGGTGGCGGCGACAACAAGGGCGCCCTCGTCGGCGTCGCGATGCCGACCAAGGTCTCGGAACGCTGGATCAAGGACGGCAACGCCGTCAAGAGCGACCTCGAGAAGGCCGGCTACAAGGTCGACCTCGAGTACGGCGACAACAAGGTCCAGCAGCAGGCGCAGCAGGTCAGCAACATGATCACGAAGGGCGCGAAGGTCCTGATCATCGCGTCCATCGACGGCGGAGCGCTCTCCGACCAGCTCGACGCCGCCGCGAAGGCCGGCATCAAGGTGATCTCCTACGACCGCCTCCTCACGGGCAACAAGAACGTCGACTACTACGTGTCGTTCGACAACTACAAGGTGGGCGTCGACCAGGCCACCAGCCTCCTCACTGGCCTCGGCGTCCTCGACGCGGACGGCAAGAAGACCAGCGAGAAGGGCCCCTTCAACATCGAGGTCTTCGCCGGCTCGCTCGACGACAACAACGCCGGGTTCTTCTTCAACGGCGCGATGGACACCCTGAAGCCGTACCTCGAGGACGGCACGCTGAAGATCCAGTCCGGCCAGGACCAGCTCTCGCAGGCCGCGACGCAGCAGTGGGACCCGGCGACCGCCAAGGCCCGCATGCAGAACCTCATCGCGAAGTCGTACTCCGGCGGCACGACGCTGAACGGCGTCCTCTCGCCCTACGACGGCATCTCGATCGGCATCATCTCGGCCCTGCAGGGCGCCGGGTACGGCTCGGGTGACCGACCGCTCCCGACGATCACGGGCCAGGACGCCGAGCAGGCCAGCGTGAAGTCGATCATCGCCGGTCAGCAGTACTCGACCATCTACAAGGACACGCGCAAGCTCGCCAAGCAGTCGGTCACCATGGCCGAGGACCTGCTCACCGGCAAGAAGCCCGAGGTCAACGACACGAAGAGCTACGACAACAAGGTCAAGGTCGTCCCGACCTACCTCTTCCAGCCGACGATCGTCACCAAGGACAACTACAAGGAAGTCCTCGTCGACTCCGGCTACTACACCGAGGCCGACCTGAAGTAGTCCCCTTCACCTTCGGGACTGGAGGCGCGGTGCGAGCCCGCACCGCGCCTCCAGTCCGTCATCACCAGCGCGCACACGCGCGCACGACGGAAAGGCGGTCCGCATGGCGGACACCATCCTCGAGATGCGGGACATCACCAAGACGTTCCCCGGGGTCAAGGCGCTGCAGGGAGTCTCGATCGAGGTCGAGCGTGGCCAGGTCCACGCGATCTGCGGTGAGAACGGCGCCGGCAAGTCGACCCTGATGAAGGTGCTGTCGGGCGTCTACCCGCACGGCTCCTTCGACGGCGAGATCCTGCTCGACGGCGAACCGGTCGCGTTCTCGAACATCAACGACTCCGAAGCGGCGGGCGTGGTGATCATCCACCAGGAGCTCGCGCTCAGCCCGTTCCTGTCGATCGCCGAGAACATCTTCCTCGGCAACGAGCAGTCCAAGGGCGGCTTCATCGACTGGAACAAGACGAACCTGGCGGCCGCCGAGCTCCTGCAGCGCGTCGGCCTCAAGGACAACCCGGTCACGAAGATCGTCGACATCGGCGTCGGCAAGCAGCAGCTCGTCGAGATCGCGAAGGCGCTGTCGAAGAAGGTGAAGCTCCTCATCCTCGACGAGCCCACCGCGGCGCTGAACGACGACGACTCGGCGCACCTGCTCGACCTCATCCGCTCGCTGCAGGCGGAGGGCATGACGGCGATCATCATCAGCCACAAGCTCAACGAGATCAAGGCGATCGCGGACAAGGTCACGATCATCCGCGACGGCAAGACCATCGAGACGCTCGACATGCGTGCCGACGAGGTCTCCGAGGACCGCATCATCCGCGGGATGGTCGGCCGCGACCTGTCGAACCGGTACCCCGAGCGGGAGAACCCGGTCATCGGCGAGGAGCTCCTCCGCATCGAGGACTGGACCGTGCACCACCCGCTCGACGGCTCCCGCGAGATCATCCACCAGGCGAACCTCGACGTGAAGGCCGGCGAGGTCGTCGGCATCGCCGGGCTGATGGGCGCCGGACGCACCGAGCTCGCGATGAGCGTCTTCGGGCAGTCGTACGGGTCGGGGATCAGCGGCACCGTCTACAAGCGCGGCAAGCCGATCAAGACCCACACCGTGACGCAGGCCATCGACAACGGCATCGCCTACGTCACCGAGGACCGCAAGCGCTACGGCCTCAACCTCATCGACGACATCAAGCGGAACATCTCCGGGTCGGCGCTCGGGAAGCTCGCGAACTGGGGCTTCGTCAACGCGTCCGAGGAGACCACCGTCGCCGGAGGGTTCCTCCGCAGCCTCAACATCAAGGCACCGAACGTCGACGTCGTCACCGGCAAGCTCTCCGGCGGCAACCAGCAGAAGGTCGTCCTGTCGAAGTGGATGTACGCCGACCCGGACGTGCTGATCCTCGACGAACCCACGCGCGGCATCGACGTCGGCGCGAAGTACGAGATCTACACGATCATCAACCAGCTCGCGGACCAGGGGAAGGGGATCATCGTGATCTCGTCGGAGCTCCCCGAACTCCTCGGCATCTGCGACCGCATCTACACGCTCTCCGAGGGCACGATCACCGCCGACGTGCCCCGCTCCGAGGCCACGCCCGAGGTCCTCATGCAGTACATGACCCAGGAACGGGAGACCCCTGTCAATGAACGCGCTTAAGTCCGCCGCCGGCTACCTCACCGGGCAGCTCCGACAGATCGGCCTGTTCATCGCGCTGATCGTCATCGTCATCTTCTTCCAGGTGACGACGAACGGCATCACGCTGGCCCCGATCAACGTCTCGAACATCGTCGTCCAGAACAGCTACATCCTGATCCTCGCGATCGGCATGGTGATGGTCATCATCGCCGGGCACATCGACCTGTCCGTCGGGTCGGTCGTCGCCTTCACCGGTGCCATGTCGGGCGTCATGATCACGCAGTGGGGCCTCCCCTGGCCGATCGCCGTCGTGCTCTGCCTCGTCGTCGGTGCGCTCGTCGGGGCCTGGCAGGGGTTCTGGATCGCCTACTTCGGGATCCCGGCCTTCATCGTGACCCTGGCGGGCATGCTCGCCTTCCGCGGTGCGGCGCAGATCGTCCTGCGGAACCAGCAGATCTCGCCCTTCCCCGAGGGCTTCCGGTCGCTCGGCTCCGGCTTCCTGCCGTCCTTCGGCACGACCGGGTACGAGCCGCTCACGATGATCCTCGGGTTCGCCGCGGCCGCGGTGATGGTGATCGCGGCGTTCCGCGGCCGCATCACCCGTCGCAAGTACCAGCTCGAGAGCGAGCCGTTCGTCTGGTTCATCGTGAAGACGGCGTTCGGTGCCGGGCTCGTGATCTACGTGGCACTCCTGCTCGCCAGCTACAACGGCACCCCGATCGTCCTCGTCGTGCTCGGCGCCCTCGTGGTGATCTACTCGGTCGTCATGCGGAGCGCGGTGTTCGGCCGCCACATCTACGCGATCGGTGGCAACGCCCTCGCCGCGCAGCTGTCCGGCGTGAAGACGAAGCGCGTGACGTTCCTGCTCTTCGTGAACATGGGCGTCATCTCGGCCCTCGCGGGCGTGGTCTTCACGGGCCAGCTGAACCTCGCGGCGCCGGGTGCCGGCAACGGGTTCGAGCTCGACGCCATCGCGGCCGTGTTCATCGGCGGCGCCGCCGTCACCGGTGGCATCGGCACGGTGCCGGGGGCCATCGTCGGTGGTCTCATCATCGGCATCCTGAACAACGGCATGTCGATCCTCGGCGTCGGTACCGAGTACCAGTCGCTCATCAAGGGCCTGGTGCTGCTCGCCGCCGTCGCGTTCGACGTGTTCAACAAGCGCCGGGCCGCGTCCGCCCGCAAGTAGGGACGCGCGTTCGCGTCGCGGGCGTTCGCGTCGCGCGTTCGCGTCGCGCGCGTTCGCTTCGTGAGCAGAAATGGTCGGGTCCTCTCCGGGGACCCGACCATTTCTGCTCACGATCCGGAGAGCACGGCCCAGCCGGCAGCCGGGAGGCGCAGGGTCCCGTCCCCGACGTCGGCTCCGCCCGCCTCCACGCGCGTCGCACCCGCTGTGGGCACGTCGACGGGGTCGTCGGCCAGGTTCAGGGCGGTCACCACCGCCCGCTCCGAGGTCGCGGTGCGCAGCACGACCGCCGTGTTCGTGAGGTGGACGACGTCGGTGTGCGCCCGGTGCAGCCAGGGCTCGCGGCGACGGAGGGCGATGAGCGCCTCGTACGCGTGCGTGAGTTCCACGGGCTCGAGCGGACCGGCCGGGAACTCCGGGCGGACGGCGTCGTCCCCGCCGACGCGCTCCTCCTTCACCCCCGTCCAGCCGTACTCGTCACCGGCCCAGACGCTCGGGGTCCCGGCGACCGTGAAGAGGACGGCGGCGGCGTGCCCGGCGAACCGCTCCCCCACGGCGCTCGCGATGCGCGTCACGTCGTGGTTGCCGACGAACGTGCTCGGCGCCTGCGCGGCCAGCAGTGCGTCGTGCCGTTCGACGGCGTGCGCGAGCTCGAAGCAGTTCCGGTCGGCGATGCCGTGCCAGATGCCCTGCCAGAGCTCGTACTGCGTGGTGGAGTCGACCGTCGAGGCACGGACGAACGCAGCGGTGTCGCCGTGGATGACCTCGCCCGTGAACCAGGCGTCCGGGAAGCGCTCCCGGACGCGCGGCAGCACCCGGGCCCAGAACGCCGTCGGCACCGCGTAGGCCGCGTCGAGTCGCCAGCCGTCCACGCCCCGTGCGAGCCAGTGCGTCATCACCTCGACGACGAGGTCGTCGGTGGCGCGGCTGCCGTGGTCGAGCGCGACCAGGATGTCGTGCCCCTCGAACAGTCCCACCGGCACGTCGTCTCCGGGCGACCAGCCGGCCCAGTCGATCGCGAACAGATCCGCCGTCCGTGCGTCCGGGCCCTGCTCCTCGAGCGCGCGGAAGGCCGGGTGTTCCCGCCCCACGTGGTTGAACACCCCGTCGAGGAGTACCCGCACGCCGCGCTCGTGCGCCGCCGCCACCAGGCGGTCGAAGTCCTCGTCGTCGCCGAGCCGCGGGTCGATCCGGAAGTGGTCGACCGTGTCGTACCCGTGCGTCGAGCTCCTGAAGACCGGACCGAGCATCAGCCCGTTCAGCCCGAGGTCCACGACGTGGTCGAGCCAGGCCTCGATGCGCTCGAGGCGGTGCTCGACGGGCCGGTCCGCGACGGCGGTGTCCGGACGGACCTCGGCGCCCACGAACCCGAGCGGGTAGACGTGCCACCACATCACGTGTTCGACCCAGGCGGGTTCATGCGGGCGGGCGGCATCGGGAACGGGGTTCACCGACCCGATGCTGCCAGCCGTGCCTGGGCTGGGTGCGCAACCGGACAGCGGGGAGAGGATGGGCGCATGGGACGCGCGATCAGGACCGAGGCGGACGCGACGGCGAACGCGGCCGAGCACGCCGAACGCACCTGCGCGTCGTGCGGGCGTCGGATGCCCGCGTCCGCGGCTCCGGACGCGAAGTACTGCTCGGCCGCGTGCCGGAAGCACGGCGTCGACGCGACCGACCGGGCGCTCGAACAGCGGATCGACGAGCTGCTCGCAGCGCGCTCCCGGTCATCCAGCATCTGCCCGTCGGACGCCGCTCGGGCACTCGACCCGGACGGTTGGCGCGACCTGATGGAACCGGCGAGACGTGCCGCCCGCCGCATGGTCGCGCGCGGCGAGGTCGAGATCACGCAGCACGGCAGCGTGGTCGATCCGTCCACGGCGAAGGGCCCGATCCGGATCCGACGCCCCCGGTAGGGAACACCTGTCGGGCGTGGGCGTTGCACCCGGGGATGACACTCGACACCGCACCGACCGACACCGCACCGACCGACGTCCGTCCCGAGGCCCTCGTCGTGGGCGCCAGCGGCATCACCGGCTCCGCACTGGTGGACCACCTGCTCGGCCTCGGCTGGGCCGTCACCGCGCTCTCCCGGCGCCCGCTCCCCCGCGACGGGGTCCGGACCGTGGCCGCCGACCTGCGCGACCCGGACTCGCTCCGCACCGCCCTCGCCGGCGAGCGCCCGACGCACGTGTTCTTCACCGCCTGGCAGCGCCAGGAGACCGAGGCCGAGAACATCCGCGTGAACGGCGGCATGGTCCGAGACCTGCTCGCCGCACTCGACCACGCGCCGCTCGCGCACGTCGCCCTCGTCACCGGGTTGAAGCACTACCTCGGTCCGTTCGAGGCGTACGCGGCGGGCGAGATGCCGGACACGCCCTTCCACGAGGAGGAGCCGCGGCTCGACACCCCGAACTTCTACTACGCGCAGGAGGACGAGCTCTTCGCGGCCGCCGAGCGACAGGGCTTCACGTGGTCGGTGCACCGCTCGCACACGGTCATCGGGCACGCGGTCGGCAACGCCATGAACATGGGCCTGACCATCGCCGTGCAGGCGACCCTGGCGAAGGAGCTCGACCTCGACTTCGTCTTCCCCGGCAGCGCTGAGCAGTGGAACGGCCTGACCGACATGACGGACGCCGGCCTCCTCGCGGAGCACATGGTGTGGGCGTCGACGACCCCGGCGGGAGCCGACCAGGCGTTCAACATCGTGAACGGCGACGTGTTCCGCTGGCGCTGGATGTGGCCCCGGCTCGCGGCGCACCTCGGCGTCGACCCCGCCCGCGTGGTCGGCTTCGAGGGCGAGCCCCGCCCGCTGGAAGCGCAGATGGCCCCGTACGAGTCCGCGTGGGCCGGGATCGCCGAGCGCCACGGGCTCGCCGAGCCGGACATCACCCGCCTCGCCTCGTGGTGGCACACCGACGCCGACCTCGGTCGCGCGATGGAGGTCGTGACAGACATGGGCAAGAGCCGCGACGCCGGCTTCACCGCGTTCCGTCGGACCGAGCGCGCCTTCGCCGAGCTGTTCGACCGCTACCGGGCCGACCGCCTCGTCTCCTGATCCGTACCCCGACGGAAGCAACCGGGGTACACCAACCTGCGCCTCGGCCGCGAACCCCGCGGTGGCGCCTGGTTGTCTTCGTGGCACAGGCGCCGGGGACCCTCGGCGGTTCCCGGAGGAAGGAAGACACCATGTCGCTCGGAGACAAGGCCAAGGACGCCACCCAGAAGATCGTCGGCAAGGTCGAGGAGGCCGTCGGCAAGCACACCGACGACGCCGAGCTCAAGCACCAGGGCCAGAAGGACCAGGCCATGGGCGAGGCACGCCTCGAGACCGAGAAGGCCAAGGACAAGCTCGACGGTCACTGAACCCGTCGAACCACGCAACGCCCGCGCCGTCCGGCGCGGGCGTTCGTCGTTCCGTGCGGTCAGAAGGCGTAGCGGATCCGGCAGCTCGGCAGGTGCTCCGCGACGAGCTCGCGGAAGCGCTCGACCAGCGCCCCCTTCATCCCGGAGCGGTACCGGACGTTCACCGCACCGTTCTGGGACACCTTCTGCTCCTGCAGGTCCGGACGCCAGAGGAGTTCTTCGGCCTTCGGGTGCCAGCCGAGGTTCACCTCGTGCAACGCCTCGTTGTGGGTGAGGAAGATGACCTCGGCCGCGAGCTGCGCCTTCGCCGCCGGTGACAAGACGTCGTCGACCTGTCGGAGCAGCTCGGTCCAGTCGGCCTCCCACGTCGGTGTGAGGACGACGGGTGAGAAGTTGAGGTGGACCTCGTACCCGGCGTCGACGAAGTCGTTCACCGCGGCGATCCGTTCGGCGACCGGGCTCGTCCGGATGTCGGTGACCTTGGCGGTCTCGTGCGGCATCAGCGAGAACCGGATGCGGGTGCGTCCCACCGGGTCCCAGTCGAGCAGGTCGCGGTTCACGTACTTCGTGGCGAAGGACGCCTTCGCCGTGGGCGACATCCGGAACAGGTCGCAGAGGTCGCGGACGTTGTCGCTCAGCATCGCGTCCACCGAGCAGTCGCTGTTCTCCCCGATGTCGTAGACCCACGCGTCGGGGTCGCACTGGTTCGGTTCGGTCTTCGGCCCCTGCTTCGCGATGTTCCGGGCGACGTGCTTCGTGATCTGGTCGATGTTCGCGAAGACCGTGACGGGGTTGCTGTAGCCCTTGCGCCGCGGGACGTAGCAGTACGCGCACGCCATGGCGCAGCCGTTCGCCGTCGAGGGGGCGATGAAGTCGGCGGAACGCCCGTTCGGCCGGGTCACGAGGGACTTCTTCACGCCGAGCACGAGCGCCTCGGTCTTGATGCGCACCCACCGCTGGACGTTGCGCTCGTCGCCGTGCACCTCGGGGATGTTCCAGTGCGAGGCGACGGGCACGATCTCGGCGTCGGGCCAGCGTCCGACGACCTCCTGCCCGCGCTGCAGCTCGAGGGCGGCGGGCTCGGCGTAGATCCGGCGGACGTCGAGCAGGGGGCGCGGGTGGGGTGCGGGCATCCCCGCCGTTCTACCGTGCGCCCCTGACACCGCCCACCGGATCCGCGCGCTGACCGTTCCGGTTCGCGATCCCCGGGGATCTCGAACCGGAACGGTCACCACCCCGGACGAACGCGGCGTCCGCTGCGAGACTCGAGGACATGACCGCGACCCCCGACGACCACTTCTTCGTCGTCGACGGCCGGCGGTGGCGACGGACCGATCCCGCGCTCCCGGAGGACGTCGCCGCAGCGCTCCGGTCCCATCTCGGCCGGGGTCGCAACGCGGTCGGGGAGGCCAGGCGATCGGGCGACGAGGACGCCCTCGCGGCCGCGCGGCACCGCAACGGCCTGGCGAAGCACGGGCTCGGCGAGCGCGGGCCCGAGTGGTGGAGTCGCCCCGAGGCCGACCGGATCGCCGACGCACGAGCGGCCCTGGCCGAACTCGACGCGCTCGACGGACTCCGTCGCGCGCCGTAGGTCAGGGGCGGTACTCGTGGGGCTGCTTCGGGGTGGGGGTCGGGGGTGTGCCCGCCCCGACGACCCCGTCGGACCCGAACGAGGTCAGCACCCCCGCCAGCACGTGGAGCGCCGTCGCGACGACCCGCCCCACCGAACGCAGTACCTGCACCATCGCGACCCCCTCGGTCCCTGTCCGTCCGCTCAGCGTAGCCCGATCAGGCCTCGGTGTGGCCGAGGTCCGGCTCGACGCGGAGGCACACCGTGCGGGACGCGGCGGCGTGCAGCTCGAGGACGACGACGTCGTTCCGCCCGGCGCGGAGCACCGGTCCGGGGACGGCCAGGGTGCGCTGCGGCCCGCGGGACCAGTACCGGCCGAGGCAGAACCCGTTGACCCAGGCGACGCCCTTCCGGAAGCCGTCGAGCGACAGGTACCGGTCGTCGGGCTCCGCGAGGTCGAAGGACCCCGTGGCGAACGTCGGTCCGGCCAGCACGTCGCCGTCGGTCGCGAGTGCGTCGCTGAGCATCGTCCGGGCCGACTCGGGCAGGGGGTCGAGGGTGAGCGGCGACGCGGTCCACCGGGCGAGCGGCACACCGTCGACGGCGACCCCGCCGATCAGGCCCTTCGGCTCGCCGATGCGCGGGCCGTAGTCGACGCGGCCCTGGTCCTCGACGAGGAGCTCGAGCGTGCCGGTGACCGGCGGCAGCGCGATCGCGCGGTCGTGGTGCTCCCGCTCGAGCACGCCGACGACGGTGCCGTCGACGGAGACCACGGCGCGGTCGCGGACCTCCTCGCCGACGGTGAGCACGCCGCCGGCCGGCAGGTCGACCTCGGTCCGGTGCACGACGAAGCCCGAGGCGGCGCCGAGCGCGTCGAACGTCGGCGGGACGTCGTGCGAGGACCAGTCGGTGAGCGCCGGGAGCAGGGCGCGCAGGGACGTGACGCGGTCGAGGCGGACGGCGACGTCCGCGGCGGGGGTGGGCCGCGCCTCCTGGACCGCCGCGTCGGACCCGCTGGACGCGACGGAACCGCCGGACGCGACGGACCCGCCGGACGGGTCGGACGCGAGCCGTCCGGATCCACCCGGACGCATCGAGTCGGGCAGCGGCGGCACGGGCGCGTAGCGCTCGATGACCGAGCGGAAGGCGTGGAACTTCTCCGTCGGACGCCCGGCCTCGTCGAGCGGGGCGTCGTAGTCGTACGACGTCGCGATGGGGCGGTACACGCCCTTGTCGTTCGCACCGTTCGTGAAGCCGAAGTTCGTGCCGCCGTGGAACATGTAGACGTTCACCGAGCCGCCGGCGGCGAGCAGGTCGTCGAGGTCCGCGGCGCTGTCGGCGGCCGAGGTCGTGTGGTGGTGCTCGCCCCAGCTGTCGAACCAGCCGTCCCAGAACTCCGAGCACATGAGGGGGCCGGTGGGCTGGGCCTCGCGGAGGCGTGCCAGCCGGGCGACGGACCGCGAGCCGAACGAACCGGTCTTGTGCAGCGAGGGCAGCGACCCGTCCTCGAGCATGGTGCCCATCGGCTGGTCGACGCTCGTGAACGGCACGGTGAGGCCGATCGCGCGGTGCATCTGCTCGAGCTTCGACAGGTAGACCGGGTCGGAGCCGTACGCGCCGTACTCGTTCTCGACCTGCACGAGGACGATGGGCCCGCCGGCGTCGATCTGCCGCGGGACGAGCACGGGGGCGAGCTGCTGCAGGTAGGTCTCGACGGCTGCGAGGAAGCCGGGCTCGTCGCGGCGGACCCCGACGGTGCCGTCGGCGAAGAGCCAGTACGGCAGACCGCCGTTCGTCCACTCGGCGCAGATGTAGGGCCCGGGGCGGACGATGGCGTGCATGCCCTCGGCGGCGACGAGGTCGAGGAAGCGGCCGAGGTCGAGCCCGCCGGTGAGGTCGAAGACGCCGGGCGACGGAGCGTGCGCGTTCCAGGCGACGTAGGTCTCGATGGTGTTGAGCCCCATCAGCTTCGCCTTGCGGATCCGGTCGGCCCACAGGTCGGGGTGGACGCGGAAGTAGTGGATCGCGCCGGACAGGATCCGGTGCGGCTCGCCGTCGAGCAGGAAGTCGGTGTCGCCGATGGCGAAGCGCATGGGGGAACTCTCTCAGGAGACGGGGCCGTGCGGAAGGATCCGCACGGCCCCGGGTCGAACTGGTGTGGTGACTACTTGGACGAGACCGTGAAGCCCTGGTCCTCGCCGTACTTCGCGAGGGCCTTCTGCCACGCGGCGAGCCCGCTCTCGAGCGAGGTGCCGTTCTCGTACGACTGGCCGACGGTGTCGGCGTAGACGCTGTTCGCGTACACCTGGTACGGCAGGTAGGTGAAGTCGTTGGTCGACGACTTCGACGCGTCGACGAGCACCTTGTTGATCTGCTGGCCGCCGAAGTAATCGGGCTTCTCGTCGAGGAACGCCGAGGACTCGAGGTCCGCCGTGGTGGACGGGAAGCCGCCGGACTTCATGAAGACGCCGGTCGACTCCTTCGAGGAGTTCAGCCACTTCAGGAAGCCCGCCGCGAGCGCCGGGTTCTTCGACTGCTTCATGACCGCCTCGGCGCTGCCGCCGTTGTTCGCGGTCTGGGCCGTGCCGCCGTCGTAGGTCGGCATCGGCGCGACGCGCCAGTCACCGCTCGCGTCCGCGACGCTCGCCTCGAGGTTGCCCGGCATCCAGGCACCGGTGATCAGCGTGGCGATCTGGCCGTTGCCGAGCTGCTTGTACCAGTCGTCGCTCCAGCCGACGGTCTTCGACAGCAGCCCCTGCTCGACGAGCTGGTCCCAGGTCTTGGTCCACTTCTTCGTGCCGGCGTCCTCGAGGTTGATCGTGACCTTGTCGCCCTTCGTGGTGAAGGGCGTGCCGCCGGCCTGGGCGATCATGCTCGTGGTGAAGCCCGCGTCGCCGGAGTCGGCCGCGATGTACGCGTCCGGGTCGGCGGTGTGCAGCTTCTTCGCCGCGGCGACGTACTCGTCCCACGTCTTCGGCACGGAGATGCCGTACTTGTCGAACACGGCCTTGTTGTAGAACAGCGCCATGGGGCCCGAGTCCTGGGGCAGACCGTAGATCTTGCCGTCCATGTCGACGGAGCTCCACGTGCTGGCCGCGAACTTGTCCTTCAGGTCGCCGAACCCGTACGACGACAGGTCGAGGAGCGAGTCGGACAGGGCGAACTGCGGGAGCGCGTAGTACTCGACCTGGGCGACGTCCGGGGCGCCGGAGCCGGCCTTGATCGTGTTCTGCAGCTTCGTGTACTGGTCGGCACCGGTGCCGGCGTTGACGAGCTTGACCTTCACCTTGGGGTAGGCCTTCTCGAACGCGGCCACCTGGTCCTTGGCGGACGGGGTCCAGGACCAGTAGGTCAGCGTGCCGCCGTCCTTGAGGGCCTTCGAGATGTCGTCGGACGAACCGCCGGACGAGGAGCCGCCGGAGGCGCAGGCGGCGAGGGCGACGGCTGCGGTGACGCCGATGGCGACGGCGCTGAGGCCGCGCCGGAGACGCTTGTTCATGGAGGTGCCTTTCACTTCTTCGTGGAGAGGGGGTGGAGCTGCTGTGTGCCGGACCGGCAGGCGCGTGGCGGGGTCGCCCCGCGCCTCCCGGCCTGACGGGTCAGGCCTTGACGGACCCGGCCGCGAGGCCGGACTGCCAGAAGCGCTGGAGGAAGAGGAACGCGACCACGATCGGGATGATCGTGAGGAGCGATCCGGTGACGACGAGGTTGTAGATCGGCTCGGCACCGGACCCGGTGGCCTGCGCGTTCCACTGGTTCAGGCCGACGGTCAGGGGGTACCACTTCGGGTCGCTCAGCATGATGAGCGGCAGGAAGTAGTTGTTCCAGGTGGCGACGACCGCGAAGAGCAGGACGGTGACGACACCGGGAGCGAGCAGACGGAGCGCGATCGTGAAGAAGATGCGGAACTCGCCGGCGCCGTCCATGCGGGCGGCCTCGAGGAGTTCGGCGGGGATGGCGTCCACCGCGTAGGTCCAGATGAGGTACATGCCGAACGGGCTGATGAGCGAGGGCAGGATGATCGCCCACGGGGTGTTCGTCAGGCCGAACTGCGAGAAGAGCAGGAACGTCGGGACGGCGAGGGCGGTGCCGGGGACGGCGATCGCGCCGAGGACCACGGCGAACACCGCGCGGCGGCCGGGGAACTGGAACTTCGCCATGCCGTAGCCGGCGATCGTGGCGAGGAGCGTCGCACCGCCGGCGCCGACGACCACGTAGAGCAGCGTGTTGCCGAGCCACTGGACGAAGATGCCGTCGTTGTACGTGAGCGTGTCGACGATGTTCTGCCAGAGGTTGAACTTCCCGCCGAACCACAGACCGAAGGTGGACAGGAGCGAGGCCTGCGTCTTCGTGCTGTTCACGAGCAGGTAGAACAGCGGCGCGAACGAGTAGACGACGAACACGATCATCACGGCGGTGAGGAGGCCGGAGCGCTTCGGCCTGCGGCCGTCGACGTGCTGCTCGGCCTTCCGCTCGGCACGCCGGGAGGCGCGGGTCGACCGGGTGCGCGGGTCACGGAGCGTCGTGGTCGCCTCGGTCACGGTGGCCGGGCCGGTCGCGCCGGTCGCCGGGTGCTGCAGGGTGCTCATCGGTTCTCCTCGCGGGTGCCGCGGACCTGGACGACGTAGGCGATCACCGCGGTGATCACGCCCATGACGATCGCGACGGTGGCGGAGTAGTTGAACTGCTGGCCGCTGAAGGACAGCGAGTAGGCGTACATGTTCGGGGTGAAGGCGCTGCCGATGACGTTCGGGGCGAGCGTCTTCAGCAGGTTCGGCTCGTTGAAGAGCTGGAAGCTGCCGATGATCGAGAAGATCGTGGCGATCACCATCGGGCCGCGGAGCGCCGGGAGCTTGATCGAGAACACGGTGCGCATGGGGCCCGCGCCGTCGAGCTCGGCGGCTTCGTACAGCTCACCGGGCACGGTGCGGAGCGCGGCGTAGAAGATCAGCATGTTGTAGCCGAGGAACTCCCACGTGACCACGTTGCCGATCGACGTGAGGACCCAGTCCGGGCTGAACGGCTGCAGCAGGTCGATGCCCATCGCGTGGTTCGCCGTGCCGGTGAGGCCGAACTGGTTGCCGTAGATGAAGCCCCAGATGAGCGCCGCGACGACACCGGGGACCGCGTAGGGCAGGAACACCGCGATGCGGAAGAACGACGTCCCCCAGAGCCGGGCGCTGTCGAGCGCGAGGGCGGCGACGAGGGCCAGGCCGAGCATGATCGGGACCTGCACGACGAGGAACACCGCGACGCGGCCGAGGCCCGACCAGAACTTGGCGTCCTGGAAGAGCTGCACGTAGTTGGCGAACCAGACGAACTGGTTGCCGCCGATGAGCTGGTCGCGGAACAGACTGAGCCACAGCGCGTACCCGATCGGCACGATGAGCATCGCGACGAGCACGAGGACGAAGGGGCCGACGAAGAGCCATCCCGTGTAGCGGCCGCGCGGCCTGGCGCGGCGCCGCGGTGGCACGGCCGGCGCGGTGGATCCGGCTGCGCGCGCTTCCAGCGTGCTCATGTGACTCCCTTGTCGTGCGGTGTTCCGGTCCGTCGATGTTGACGTCAACATCGAACGCCGCGACGATAGCATGGCAACGTCAACATGCGCTACCGTCTGGGGACTGCAGGGCAGATCGCCCGGAACCGGAGGGGCATCGTGACGACCGAACTGGCGGCTGCGGCCGCCGCACGTCGCTCCCCGTCGATGGCCGCCGTGGCCGAAGCCGCCGGGGTCTCCATGCAGACCGTCTCCCGGGTCGCCCGCGGGTTCGACAACGTCTCCCCCGACACCCGCGACCGTGTCCGGCGTGCGATGGACGACCTCGGTTACCGGCCGAACCGCGCCGCCCGGGCACTGCGCTCCGGGCGCTTCCGCACGATCGGCGTGATCATGTTCACACTCGCGTCGTTCGGCAACATGCGCACCCTCGAGGCGATCGCCGACGCAGCGGGTGCCGCCGACTTCACCATCACGCTGCTGCCGATGGCCTCACGCACCGAGGAAGGCGTCCGCTCGGCCTTCTCGCGACTGCACGAGCAGGCCGTCGACGGCGTGGTGATCATCATCGAGTCGCACATCATCGACACGGCCGAGGTCGTCCTGCCCGACGGCGTGCCGATGGTCGTGGTCGACTCCACGGGCACCACACAGCACCCCGCGATCGACACCGACCAGGCCGACGGCGCCCGCCGGGCCACGCAGCACCTGCTCGACCTCGGCCACGAGACCGTCTGGCACGTCGCCGGGCCCGAGTCGTCCTACTCGGCCGCCCGACGGCTCGCCGCCTGGCAGGCCACGCTCGAAGCCGCCGGGCGGCCCGTCCCGCCGGTGTTCCGCGGCGGCTGGGGCTCCGAGTCCGGGTACCGCGCCGGGCAGGAGATCGCCCGGCGCCCGGAGATCACCGCGGTGTTCGCCGCGAACGACCAGACCGCGCTCGGGGTCCTCCGGGCGGCGCACGAGGCCGGGCGACCCGTGCCCGGGACCCTCAGCGTGGTGGGCTTCGACGACTCCCCCGAGTCCGACTCGTTCTGGCCGCCGCTCACCACCGTGCACCAGTCCTTCGACGAGGTCGGTCGTCGTGCGGTCACGAACCTGCTGTCCCAGATCGACGGGCAGCCCGTCCGGAACGAGGCCGATCTCGTCCCGGTGCGCCTGGTCGTCCGCTCGAGTACGGCGCCGCCGCCCGCCTGACGCCGGGCAGGGTGTGGCTGCACGTCACACGGTCAGCGAGCGGGGCGTACCGTGCACACGAAGCCGGCTTGCTGTCCCGGCCCCGGGTGTGCGCCACTTCCGTGTGTCCGGAGGACGAGCCACCGCTGCGGTCCTCATCTCCCCACCTCGGCGCGTTCGGATCATGAAGAACATCGTGTACGGCCTGAGCGCCGTCCTGACCTCGGACGAGGCAGCGGACGCCGTCCTGGACTACGCCGCAGCGCTCGCGCACGCCGGACTCGCGGACACCGTGGCGGTCCCGACCGTCGACGCCTTCGGGAGCACCACGACGACGTCCTTCCTGCTCGCCCCGGCGCTCGGACTGCTGGTCGAGGACGCGCCGGACGATCCACTCGGCCCCGACACGGCCGCCTTCGTCGAGGAGATCACCTGGCGGGCCCGGGCCGTGCGCTGCACCCCGCCGCCGCCCGCCTGAGGCGTCGCGCTGCTGCGCCGCCCCGCCGCCGCGCCCTCGCGCCGTCGCGGGCACCTCACGCGCCCACCGACACATCACGCGCCCGGCACCCCGTGAACTGTCGCCCGCCCCGTGAACACGCAACCGCCCTCCGGACAGGAGGCGCGGCACCAGCCCGCCCCGCGCCTCCCGGCCACCGCCACGCGCCTCACGGCCACCACCAAGCGCCTCACGCGCCCAGCGACAGCTCACGCGCCCGCCACCCCGTGAACTGTCGCCCACGCCGTGAACACGCGACCGCGCGGCGGACGGGAGGCGCGGCACCAGCCCGCCCCGCGCCTCCCGGCCGCAGCCAAGCGGCCTCCCGACCACCGCAACGTGCCTCACGCGCCCACCGACACCTCACGCGCCCGCCACCGCGTGAACTGTCGCCCACGCCGTGAACACGCGACCGCGCGGCGGACGGGAGGCGCGGCACCAGCCCGCCCCGTGCCTCCCGGCCGCAGCCAAGCGGCCTCCCGACCACCGCAACGCGCCTCACGCGCTCACCGACACCTCACGCGCCCGCCACCGCGTGAACTGTCGCCCACCCCGTGAACTGGCATCGCACCCGGCCGGCCGGCCGCTACGCCGCCCCACATGCCCCGCGCACGGCAGAGGGCGCCGGCACCGCGAAGCGGCCCGACGCCCTCTGTGCTCACTCGACGCCCGCCGCAGCGTGCGCCGAGGCGCTTCAGCCGATCGACACGGCGGTCCAGGAGACCGGCGGCAGTTCGATCGTGATGGTGTCACCCTCGCGGCGGACGGTGTCGTTCGTGCGCAGTCCGACGCGCTCGGTGTTCGCCAGGTCGTTCACCGCGTGCAGGTCGTCGTCCCAGACGCCCTCGGCGCGGACGTCACCCTCGACGGACAGGCCGGCGAGGTCGATCGTCACCGAGGTCGACTCGGACGGGTGCCGGTTGACCAGGAAGACCGCGGCCTTGCCGTCCTCGCCGACGGTGGCGGCCGAGTCGACGACCGGGACCTCGCCGTACTTGCCGCCGTCGACCGTGTCGCCAGAGGACTTGACCTGCAGCGACGTGCCGTTGGCCAGGCGCGAGGTCAGCGAGAACGGGAAGAACGTCGTCTGGCGCCAGGCCGGGCCGCCGGGCTCGGTCATGATCGGGCCGATGACGTTGACCAGCTGCGCGAGCGACGCCGAGGCGACGCGGTCCGCGTGGCGGAGCAGCGAGATGAGCAGGCCGCCGACGACGACGGCGTCCGCGACGGTGTAGACGTCCTCGAGCAGGCGAGGGGCGACCGGCCAGTCCTGCAGCTCGAAGGTCTTCTGCTGCTCGTTCCACTTCGAGATGGACCAGACGTTCCACTCGTCGAACGAGATGTCGATCCGCTTGTCGGACTTCTTCTGCGCCTGCACGTGGTCGGCGGCGGTCGTGACCGTCTTGATGAAGTGGTCCATGTTCACGCCGGAGGCGAGGAACGAGGCGAGGTCGTCGCCCTCCTCGTAGTAGGCGTGCGCGGAGATGTAGTCGACGTCGTCGTAGGTGTGCTCGAGGACGGTGCGCTCCCACTCGCCGAACGTCGGCATCGAAGCTCCGGAGGAACCGCAGGCCACGAGCTCGAGGTCCGGCTGGATCTGCCGCATGGCCTTGGCGGTCATCGCGGCGAGCTTGCCGTAGTCCTCGGCGTTCTTGTGGCCGAGCTGCCACGGGCCGTCCATCTCGTTGCCGAGGCACCACATCGAGATCGCGAAGGGCTCCTGACGGCCGTTCGACTTCCGGTACTCGCTGAGCGCGGTACCGGCGTCGATGTTCGCGTACTCGAGGAGCTCGATGGCCTCCTGCGTGCCGCGGGTGCCGAGGTTGACGGCGAGCATGAGCTCCGAGCCGACCTGGTCGAGCCAGTGCTGGAACTCGTGCAGGCCGACCTCGTTCGTCTCGGTCGAGTGCCAGGCGAGGTCGAGACGACGGGGACGCTGCTCGACCGGGCCGACGCCGTCCTCCCACTTGTAGCCGGAGACGAAGTTGCCACCGGGGTAGCGGATCGCGGACACACCGAGTTCCTTGACGAGCTCGACGACGTCCTTGCGGAAGCCGTGCTCGTCAGCGGTCTCGTGCGCCGGCTCGTGGATGCCGTCGTAGACGTGGCGTCCGAGGTGCTCGACGAACCCGCCGAACAGGCGACGTCGCACCGGCCCCACGGTGAACGCGGCATCGAGGACGAGGTGTGTGCGGGGCATGGATCTCCTTCGATCGTGGGGCTGCCTGCGCTCGACGAAAGTGAGCGCTCACGTTCCCGAAACGCTAGCGGCTTTCCGCGCGACACGAAAGGGGGCGCCCGCGAACATCACGGATCGGCCGCCAGCCGCACCGAAAGGGTGGCGGCACGCCGGGACGCGCGCTAACGTGAGCGCTCACGGAGCACCGACCCTGCTCCGACTCGGCCCGTCCCGATGGAGTGATGCCATGCCGAACCGTATCCCCGTACCCACCTCGCACCCACGAGGCGGTGCCTTCACGCGGAGGAGCCTCCTCGCCGCAGGTGCAGCCGCCGCCACGGTGCTGCCGCTCGCGGCCTGCTCCAGCCCCCTCGCCGCCGGCATCGCCGGTGCCCCGCTCAACCCGGAGACCCTGGTCTTCTGGAACCTCTTCGGCGGCGGTGACGGCGTCCGCATGCAGGACATGGAGGCCGGCTACGCCAAGCAGCACGGCGGCTCGTCGTCCCTGCAGGCGACCACCTTCGCGTGGGGCAACCCGTACTACTCGAAGGTCACACTGGCCACCGTCGGGAACAAGCCGCCGGACGTCGCGATCGCCCACCTCACCCGTGCGAAGCCGCTCTGGGACGGTGACCTGCTCGACCCCATCACGAGCGACGACCTGGCGAGCGTCGGCCTGAGCGCCAGCGACTTCAACCAGAAGGCCTGGACGGCGCAGAAGACCGACGGGAAGAACATCTGCATCCCGCTCGACACCCACCCGTTCGTCCTGTTCTACAACGTTGACATCTGCCAGAAGGCGGGCCTGATCGACGGCGACGGCAAGCTCAAGGACCTCACCGGGATCGACGCCTTCGAGAGCGCGCTGGCCGCGGTCGCGAAGGTCACCGGCGGCACGGCCCTCAACGTCGCCAACGTCAGCGAGGTCGCGACCCCGTGGCGCTTCTTCTGGACCATGTACAACCAGATCGAGGGGGCGACGCCGTTCATCAGCGACGGCGGCTCGAAGCTGACCGTGAACGAGGACGCCTACACGAAGGTCACCGACATGACCCAGAAGTGGGTCAAGAACGGCTGGCTGAACAAGGGCCTCGACTACGCCACGGCGCAGACGCTGATGTTCACCGGCAAGGCCGGCTTCTTCATGCAGGGCGAGTGGGAGATCAGCACGGCGCAGTCGATCAAGGGGCTGAAGTTCGGCATGGCGCCGATCCCGCAGCTCTTCGACAAGCCGGCGACGCAGGCCGACTCGCACACGTTCATCCTGCCCCGCAAGGACCGGACGCCGGAGCAGCGGAAGGCCCACATGCTCTTCATCAAGCAGATGCTCGAGCAGAGCCTCACCTGGGCCCAGGGCGGACACGTCCCGGCGTACCTGCCGACGTACGACAGCACCGCGTACAAGAAGCTCACGCCGCAGTCGAACTACGCCTCGGCCGCCGAGAGCGCGGTGTTCGACGACCCGGCCTGGTACGGCGGCTCCGGATCGACGTTCGAGAACACCGTCGGCGCCCAGCTCGCCCTCGTCCAGCAGGGCAGCAGCTCCCCCGCGCAGGCCATGTCGGCGATCAAGGACCAGCTCGCGACCTACCTCAACACCCCGAGCCCGCTGTGACCGGGCACGTCCCCACCGTGAACACCGCGCGAAAGGCACGATGACGTGACTGCAGCACCAGTCCTCACCCGTCCCACGGAGGCGACCACCGCTCCTCGACGAACCGGCACCTACCGGACCAGCCTCACGCGCGGCCAGGGCCGCAGCGGGTGGCTCTTCCTCGCACCGTTCGGCCTGTTCTACCTGGCCTTCCTGCTCGGCCCCACGATCTGGATGATCGTCTCGAGCTTCTTCAACACCTCGACCGTCCGCACCGGGCTCGGCAGCTTCGCCGGGTTCGCCAACTACGCCGAGATGCTCGGCCGCGCCGACTTCTGGTCGTCGCTCTGGCACACGCTGCAGTTCACGCTGTACACGACGCCGCCGCTCGTCATCCTGGCGTTCCTGTTCGCCGTGCTGACGAACCGGATGAACCGCGGCCAGTGGTTCTTCCGCCTGGCGTTCTTCCTGCCGTTCATCCTGCCGTCGGCGACGATCTCGCTCATCTGGGTGTTCATCTTCACCCCGGCGACGGGTCTGTTCGCGTCCGTCCAGCAGGCGATCGGCATCACGCCGGGCGCCGGTGTGCTGGCGAGCCCGAACACCGCGATGATCGGCGTCGCGATCGCCACCGTCTGGTGGACGCTCGGGTTCAACTTCGTCCTCTACCTCGCCGGGCTCCAGGAGATCCCGCGCGAACTGTACGAAGCCGCCGCGGTCGACGGGGCGTCGAGCTGGCAGCAGATCAAGTCGATCACGCTGCCGCTGCTCGGGCGCACCACGACGCTGGTCATCCTGCTGCAGATCATCGCCAGCCTGAAGATCTTCGACCAGGTGTACCTGATGACGAACGGCGGACCGGGCATCTCCACCCAGGTCTCGCTGCAGCTCATCACGGGCGTCGGCTTCACCGACAACCGACTCGGTGCCGCCTCGGCCGCATCGGTGCTCCTGTTCATCGTGATCGTCGCGATCGCAGTCATCCGGCAGCTCGTCGAGCGCGCTGCCGCCAAGCGAGAGATCGGGGCCTGACATGACCGCCACCGAGAGCATCACCACCGACCGCCCCCGCTTCCGCTCCGGCGTCTCCGCCGCGGCACCCGCGAACGCCGCGAAGATCGGCGTCTCGGGCAAGGGGTTCAACATCACGGCCGCGATCATCCTCACGGTGTTCGCGATCATCTGGCTCATCCCGAGCCTGTTCGCCCTGAAGACGTCGCTGTCCGACAACGGCGTCGCGGCCCTCGGCGCGAACGCCATCCTGTCCAACTGGAACCCGACGCTGCACTCCTACGCGGCACTGTTCCAGGCCGGCGACATCTGGAACTGGTACCTCGCGAGCGGCATCACGAGCGTGGTCACCGCGCTCCTGACGGTGCTGTTCGCGTCGATGGCCGCGTTCGCGCTGTCGCGACTCGTGTTCCGCGGGCGCAACGTCGCGTTCCTGCTCATCATCCTCGGGATCATGATCCCCACGCAGGTGCTGATCATCCCGATCTTCCAGGAGCTCAACTCCGTCGGCCTGCTGAACACCTACTGGTCGGTCATCTTCCCGCAGGTGCCCGCCGTGATCGCGGTGTTCATCTTCAAGCAGTTCTTCGACGGGATCCCGCGGGAGCTCGAGGAGGCCGCCCGCATCGACGGCGCCGGCATCTGGAAGGTCTACTGGTCGGTCATCCTGCCGCTGTCACGTCCGGTGATCGCGGCGGTGACGATCCTGACGTTCGTCGGGGTCTGGAACAACCTGCTGCTGCCGCTGTTCGTGCTGTCGAACCCGGACCTCATGACGATCCCGGTCGGGCTCGCCACGGTCCAGGGCAGCTTCGGCCAGCGCTACGCGGACATCCAGGCCGGAGCGATCCTCGCGGCGCTGCCGCTGATCATCCTCTACCTGATCTTCCAGCGGCAGATCGTCGAGGGCGTGACGGGGTCCGGCCTGAAGGGCTGACGCCACCACAGGACGGACGGGCGCGCCCCGCTCAGCGGCAACGCGAAGCGTTGCGCGGGGCGCGCCGACCGAGCCTGCGAGGGAGGCGCGGTGCCAGCTGGCACCGCGCCTCCTGTCCGTCTACGGGTCGCGCCTCGCGAGGGGGCTCCTTCACAGCGGCGCGAGCCGCGTCCGGAGGAGGCAGAACTCGTTGCCCTCCGGGTCCTGCAGGACGTGCCAGGACTCCTCCCCCGTCTGTCCGACGTCGGCCGGCCGCGCTCCGAGCGCCAGCAGCCGATCGAGTTCGGCGTCCTGGTCGCGGTCCACGGGGCTGAGGTCGAGGTGGAACCGGAGCGGCTGCGTCTTCGCGTGTTCGACCTTCGCGAGGATGATCGTCGGGGTCGCGCCGCCGAACCCAGCGGCTGGGCCGATCTCGATGCCGTCCTCGTCCCTTGCGAGTTCGACGTAGTCGAGGACCGCGCACCAGAAGCGCGACAACGCCTCGGGGTCGGCACAGTTGAGGACGAGTTCGCTCAGTCGGCTGCTCATGCCGCGGACGCTACCCGTCCGTCGAGCGGGCGGGCTCGCACGACGGTCGTTGGTCGCGGGGTCCCGCGGCCCGGGGCGGGGCGGTGCGGAGCGGCCGGATCGGCGTACCTGGCGGGAACGGGCGTACCCGGCGGGAACGGGCGTACCTGGTCGGAACTTTCGGGGCAGTACGCCCGAATCGACCAGGTACCGCGGGCTCGCCCGGTCGGAACGGGCGTACCCGGCGGGAACGGGCGTACCTGGCGGGAACTGGCGTAGCCGGTGGGAACGGGCGTACCTGGTCGGAACGTTCGGGGCAGTACGCCCGAATCGACCAGGTACCGCCCGCTCGCCCGGTCGGAACGGGCGTAGCCAGCGGGAACGCTGACGCGACCCCGGGACGGACGGGAGGCGCGGTGCCAGCTGGTACCGCGCCTCCTGTCCGCCTGTCGGTACCCCGGACGAGGGGTCGCCGGACCGCTGCGTGTTCCGGGATGATCGCGGGGTGCTGAAGACCCGCCGGCGGCTGCTGTCCGCGATCGCCGCCACCGGCGTCATGCTGACCCTGACCGGCTGCTCGGGCCACGACGCGTTCCCGAAGGACTACGGACACGCGTGGTTCGACCGGATGTCCTCGCTCCTCGGCGGTGGCGAGAGTGCAGCGGGCGGAGCCGGCGGGCAGCTCCTCGTGGAGGACGACGAGCGTGGAGCGGTCACGGGGTCCGCCGCGCTCGAGTACGACCTCTCCGGCCCGTACGACGTCCTCGCTGTGTGCCGCTCGACGGCGATCGTGCACCTGACGATCCGCGACTTCACCGCCCGGAAGGAGCACGGCGGCGAGTCGACGAACCCGCGCTCGGTCCTCGACGAGGGCGACATCGTCTGCGGCGCCACGACGCGGCTGTCCATCACGGTGCCCGCCGACGCGGACGGAATCGTGCTCGACGTCAGCACCGCGGACCGGTCGGGGCGAGCGCTGTGGGACGCGTTCGTGGTGCCCCGGGGTTGGACACCCTGAGGCGAGGGGATGTGCGTCAGGCGGGGACGGTCTCGCGCGCCTGGTGCTTCCAGAAGCCCGAGAAGGTGATCCGCGACTTCGGCAGCCCGGCCCGGTGCAGGTGTCGACGCCCCTCGGTCGCGAGGGTCGACTCCCCCACCACGAAGGCGTAGCCGCGGTCGTCGGTCGGCACGTGCCGCTGGAGCTCGGCGAGCGCCGCCCGCCCCGGGACCGCGTGCTCGTCGACCTCGTCGCGGACGATCCACGTGACGCGCACCCCGGCCGGGGCGTCGAGCGCGCGGACGTCGGCCGCCGTGGGGACCTCCTGGATGATGCGGCCGACGGTGTCCCTCGGCAGCGACGCCGCGATCCCGACGACCCCGGGGAGCCCGGTCTCCTCGGCGGCGATCAGGACCTCGCTGGTGTCGGGCGGGCAGTCGAAGATGCAGCCCTGGTCGAGCAGGGCGAGTTCGTCACCGGGGCGTGCACCGCAGGCCCAGATCGCGGCGCGGCCCTCAGGGGTGCCGTCGTCGTCGGTGTGCACGACGAAGTCGACGTCGAGCTCGGCCGTGCCGTCGTCGAGTCGGCGGAAGGCGGCGACGGTGTAGTTCGCACAGTGCGGCCGGACTTCCTCGGGGATGGCGAGGTAGGTCGGCCACCACTTCGTGCCGTCGAGCTCGGGCATCCGGAACGCGTCCTGGTCGGGGCGCTGCACGAAGAGGCGGAACCAGTGGTCGAACCCGAGGTACCGGAACTCGCCGAGGTCGTCCCCGGTGATCGTGACGCGGTGCATCGACGGGGTGACCCAGGCGCTGCCCACGACGTGGGCACGGAAGAGCCGGGGGTTCTCGGGCAGGAGCCGCGGGATCTTCGCCATGAGGCAAGGCTAACCTAAGATGATTTCCGTGCCAGCCCCGATCTCCGCTCCGGCTCCCGTCCGGCAGTCCCCCCGAGCGCGTCCGTCGGACGCGCTCGGTGTGCACCGCACCGCGCTCCGGCGGCGGGCGCTCGTGATCATCGGCCTCGTCGTGGTGGTCGTGCTCGTGGCGCTGGCGAGCCTGCTCCTCGGCAGCAACCGGATCGGCGCGGACCGGGTGCTCGACGGGCTCCTGCGCACCGGGAGCAGCACGGACGAGGCCATCGTCTGGGGCTCGCGCATCCCGCGGACACTCATCGGCGCGGCCGTCGGCGCCGCCCTGGGGATCGCCGGGCTGCTCATGCAGGGTCACACCCGGAACCCCCTCGCCGACCCCGGCCTGTTCGGTGTCTCGTCGGGCGCCGGCCTCGCGGTCGTGATCGGCGTCTACGTCTTCGGCATCACGAGCACGGGCGCCACGGTGTGGTTCGCGCTCGTGGGGGCCCTCGTGGCGAGCGTCGTCGTGTTCTCGGTGACGATCGCGGGGAGCGGGACCGCGAGTCCGGTTCCCCTCGCCCTCGCCGGCGCGGCGGTGTCGGCACTCCTCGGCGCCCTGACGTCGTTCGTGGTGCTCACCGACCAGGACTCGCTCGACGCGTACCGCCTGTGGGTCGTCGGGTCGCTCGCGGCACGGCAACTCGACGTCCTCGGAGCCGTGTGGCCGTTCCTGGTGGCCGGGCTGGTGCTCGCCGTGCTGAACGTGCGGGCGCTCGACGCACTCGGACTCGGGACCGACCTGGCGAAGGGCCTCGGGGAGAACGTGCTCGTCGCGCGACTCGTCGGACTCGGCGGCATCACGCTCCTCGCCGCCGGGGCGACCGCCGCCGCCGGACCGATCGGGTTCGTCGGGCTGACCGTGCCGCACGTCGCCCGGGCCCTCGTCGGCACGGGACACCGCTGGACCCTGCCGGTGTCCGCGCTCGTCGGGGCCGCGCTCGTGGTCCTCGCCGACGTGGTCGGCCGCCTGATCGGCGGTTTCGCCGAGGTGGAGGTCGGCATCGTCCTCGCCGTCATCGGTGGCCCGGTGTTCGTCGCCGTCGCACGCCGCCGATCGCTGGTGTCGCTGTGAGCGCGGCGGAGCAGGCGCGGACGCGCACGGACGCGCAGACGCAGACGCGCACGGACGCGCAGACGCAGACCCAGACGGACGCGCAGACGCAGACGCGCACGGAGACGCACCCCCGCACGCACACCGCCGCGGGCCGCCGCGGCGTCGTCATCGGCCCCGTCGGGCTCGCCTGGCGCCCCCGGGTCTTCTGGTACACGGTCGCCGCACTCGGGGCCGTCGGTGTCCTGATCGTCCTCGGCGTCGCGATCGGGTCGACCTGGATCGCCCCGGTGACGGTGATCCGGTCGCTGTTCGGGCTCGAGTCGGGACCGGACGCCTTCATCGTCTCCACCCTGCGCCTCCCCCGCGTGCTGACGGGCGCGCTGGTGGGCCTGACGCTCGGGGTCGCCGGAGCCCTGACCCAGACCTTCACGCGGAACCCGCTCGGGACGCCGGACATCATCGGGGTGACCTCCGGCGCGAGCGTGGGAGCGGTGGCCGCGATCGTGCTCGGCGGCGGGTCGTACTCGGTCTCCGCGGTCGTCCTCGGCGGCGGCATCCCGGTCGCCGCGACGATCGGCGCGCTCCTCGCGGCTGCGGCCGTGTACGGGTTCGGGTGGCGCGGCGGGGTGCAGAGCTACCGGTTGATCCTCGTCGGCATCGGGGTGGGCGCGACGCTCGACGCTGTCACGAGCTACCTGCTCGTCCGCGCGAAGATCACCGCCGCGGCCGCGGCCTCGCAGTGGCTCGTCGGCAGCCTGTCGAGCACGTCCTGGTCGAGCGTCTGGCCGCTGCTGATCGTCGCCGCGGTCGCCGTCCCCCTGGCGCTGGCCACGAGCGCCGCCCTCGGCGTCGGGCAGCTCGGCGACGAGGTCGCGACCGGCGTCGGCCTGGCCGTCCAGCGGCACCGGCTCGTCGTCATCGCGCTCGCGGTCGTCCTCACCGCCGCGGCCGTCGCCGCAGCCGGCCCGGTGGGGTTCGTCGCGTTCGTCGTCCCGCAGGTCGGGCTCCGGCTCGCCGGCACGAACCGTCCGCCCCTGCTGCTCGCCGGAGCGCTCGGCGCCGCCCTCGTCCTCGCCGCCGACCTGCTCGCCCGCTCGGCGTTCCCCTGGCAGGTCCCGGTGGGCATCATCACGACCGTGATCGGCGCCCCGTACCTGATCTGGCTCCTCATCCGTCACCGCAAGGAGATGTCCCGATGACCCGCACCGACAGCCGGCCCGGCACCACCGACACCCAGCCCGGCACCGCCGTCCCCGTGCTCGAGGCCCGCGGACTCGCCGTCGGCTACGACCGGCACCCCGTGCTCGCCGACCTCGACCTGCGGATCGAACGCGGCACGGTGACGACCTTCCTCGGTGCGAACGGCTGCGGGAAGTCCACGCTGCTCAAGGCCTTCGGCCGCGTCCTGAAGCCGCAGTCCGGCGAGGTCCACCTCGACGGCGTGCCGATCCGCCGCGAACCGAACCGGGCGGTCGCGAAGAAGCTCGCCATCCTCCCGCAGTCCCCCGTCGCCCCGGCCGGCACGAGCGTGCTCGACCTGGTCATGCGCGGCCGGAACCCGCACCAGTCGTGGGCGAAGCCCTGGACGGCCGACGACGCGGACATCGCCGAGCAGGCGATCGCGGCCACCGGCCTGACCGAGGTCGCCCACCGGGACGTCGCGAGCCTCTCCGGCGGCCAGCGGCAACGAGCGTGGATCGCCCTCGTCGTCGCCCAGCAGGCCGACACCCTCCTCCTCGACGAACCGACGACGTACCTCGACCTGGCGCACCAGCTCGAGGTCCTCCGGCTCGTCCGGCGCCTCAACCGCGAGCAGGGGTCGACCGTGGTCATGGTCCTGCACGACCTGACCCTCGCAGCCCGCTACTCGGACCGGCTCGTGGTCCTGCACGACGGCGGCATCGCAGCCGACGGCACGCCTGCCGAGGTCCTCACCCCGGAGCTGCTGGACCGTGCGTTCGGCCTGCACGCCCGCGTCGTGGCGGACCCGGTGACCGGTGCGCCGATGATCGTGCCCGAGGCCGACGAGCACGACGTGGTCCGGGCCGAGGCGACGCCGGCCGGCACCACCCGTCCGGAATCCGAACTGGCGGGCACCCGTAACTTAGGTTAGCCTCTCCTAACGTGAAGATCATCCGCCGCGGCTCCTTCCGCGCCGCCCTCGTGACCTCCGTGGCCGTCTCGGCCCTCCTCCTCGCCGGCTGCTCCAGCACGAACAGCTCCGACGACAGCGCCGGCAGCGGCAGCAGCGCCGCGGCCGACGGCGCCTGGTCGTACAAGGACGCCACCGGCACGACCATCAAGGTCGACCACACCCCGAAGCGCGTCGTCGTGCTCAACGACATCGCGATCTCGTTCATCGAGTACGGGCTCAAGCCGGTCGGCACCTTCGGGCAGCTCACCATGGCGAAGGACGCCCGCTTCGACGACCTCGACACCGACGGCATCACGCAGCTCGGCGCCGCCTACGGCGACATCGACCTCGAGCAGCTCGCCGCGCTGAAGCCCGACCTCGTCGTCACCTCGGTCTACCCGACCGACGAGCAGGGCACGCTCGACACCACCCAGCCGGGCTACGGGTTCAAGGACAAGGAGCAGCAGAAGCAGGTCGAGGCGATCGCTCCGGTGGTCCAGGTCAAGTGGGGCGGCAAGGGCGAGGACGTCATCGAGACGATCGCGAAGCTCGCCGAGTCGCTCGGCGCGAAGGAGTCGACGGTCGACAAGGCCGAGGACCGCTTCGAGACCGCCGCGGACGACCTCGAGAAGGTCGCGAAGGACTCGGACCTCTCGGTCGTCTCGATGTACGCCGACGGCGACGGCGCCTACGTGACGCGGCCGACCGACGAGCCGACGCTGCAGATGTACACCTCGTTCGGCGTCGACTTCGTGAACCCGAAGCCGAAGGGCTTCTACTGGGGCATCTACTCGTGGGAGAACGCCGGCCAGATCTCCGGTGACGTGATCCTGCTCTCGCAGCAGGGCTACCAGGTCGCCGACCTCGAGAAGCAGCCGACGTTCGCCGACAACGCGGCCCTCGAAGCGGGTCAGGTCCACAGCTGGACCTTCCCCGCACTCGACTACACCTCGCAGGCCGCCTACATGCAGCAGCTCGCGGGCTGGCTCCAGGACAGCAAGAAGCTGTCCTAGTCCGCACCTGCCGACGGACGGGAGCGCGCCCCGCTCAGCGGTGACGCGCCAGCGTCACGCGGGGCGCGCTGACCGAGCCTGCGAGGGAGGTGTGCCAGCTGGCACCGCGCCTCCCGTCCGTCGGATCCGTCAGTCCGTCACCCCACCGGCACCGCCGCGTTGACGGCCGTCTGCGCCTGCCGCCACACGGCTGCGCGGGTGCTCGCGTACGTCCCCTCGACGTTGGCGAAGTGCCGCAGGTTCGCCTTCCCGCCGTCGGTGTTGCCCTGCCAGTAGGCGGTCACCGCTCGGGTCGTCCCGCCGACGAGCCAGATCTGGTCGGCGGCGTCGGTCGTGCCCGTCTTGCCGAAGAGCGTCGCGCCGTCCGGTGTCTGCCCGCCGCTCGCGGTGCCGCCGCGGAACGCTCCCTGCATGACCTCGAACGCGGCGGTCGCGACGGCGGTCGGCACGGCCTGCCGGCACGCCCGCGGCTGCCCACCGAGCTCCTCGCCGTCCCGCGACGTCACCTGGTCGATGACGATCGGCGCGCAGTACACCCCGCCGTTCGCCACACCCGCGTACGCGGCCGCCATGGTGAGCGGCGCGATGCTCGTCGTGCCGAGCACCGCAGCCGGGTTCGCGGGGAGGGTGCCACCGGTGGCCGGGTGCACGCCGAGCGCCGCCGCGGTGTCACGGATGTCGCACAGGTCGAGCTGCTCGGCCATCGACGCGTAGGCGGCGTTCACCGACTGTGCCGTGGCCTGCCGGACCGTGAACGGGCCGGTCTGCCCCGGGGAGTCGTTCTTCGGGTTCCAGTAGGAGTCGATGGTCTGCCCGCACTGCGTCCAGGTGCTCCGGCCGCGCTTGGTGCCGTCGACGACCGCGTCCGGGCTCCTGCCCGCGGCCAGCCACTGCAGGAGCGTGAACATCTTGTAGGTCGAGCCGACTTGGAACCCGGTCGAGCCGCCGTTGTCCTCGTCGGTCGCGTAGTTCAGCGAGGTCGCACTCGCCGGGGCGTCCGACGAACGGTCGTAGTCCTTGTTCTGCGCCATGGTCAGGACACGGCCCGTCCCCGCCTCGACCGTGTCCAGTGTCGCGCCGAGGGCGAACCGCGACTCGGTTGCCGGGTCGTACCGGTCGAGCAGCGCCTTCTGCTGGCCGTTCAGGTCGAGGTCGAGCGTCGTCTGCACCCGGTACCCGCCCTTTCGCCAGGCGTCGTCGCGGCGGTCCTCGGTCGGGCCGAGCTGCGGCAGCTGCCTCGCGACCTCGACCGCGTACTGGCAGAAGAACTCGGCGCCGCGGGCGACGGCCTCGCACCCCTGCTGCGGGGGCGTGAGACGGACGTAGTCGGCTGGCTTCGTCGCGAGCGCCTCGGTGAGCTCGGCACGGCTCAGGTGCCCCTGCTCGTGCATCGACCGGAGGATGACGTCACGGCGGGCGACGTTGTCGGCGTAGTGACTCGGGCGCGACAGGTCCCGCCGTTCCGGCCACTGCACGATCGCGATCAGCGACGCGGCCTCGGCCGGGGACAGGTCGGTGGCGTCCTTGCCGTAGTAGCGCTGCGCGGCGGCCTGCACGCCGTACGTCTGGTCGCCGAAGTACGCGATGTTGAGGTACGCCGACAGGATCTCCTGCTTCGAGTACTCCTTCGCGAGGCCGATCGCCAGCTTCATCTCGGCGAGCTTGCGCTGAGCGGAACGCTTCGTCGCCTCCTCGTAGGCGGCGTCGCGCTCCTCGGCCGTCGGGAGCTCGCTCGCCTGCTGGATCTTGATGTTCCGCACCAGCTGCATCGTGATGGTCGACCCGCCGGAGCCGCCCTTGCCACCCGCGGCGACGACGCTCACGAGGGACCGGACCATGCTCGTCGCGTCGACCCCGCCGGTCTCGTAGAAGCGCTTGTCCTCGCCGTCCACCGCCGCGTGCTCGAGGGTGTCGCTGATCTGGTCGAGGCTGAGCTCCTGACGGTTCTGCGCCCAGACGTTCGCCAGGTGCACGGGCTTCCCGCCGCGGTACGCCCAGACCTCGTTCCGCTGGGGCAGCTCGCCGATCTCGATGTACTCGGGCATCGAGTCGAACACCCCGATCGCCGAGGTCGTCCCCACCCCGGCCACCGCCAGCACCGGCGTCACGCCGACCCCGACCAACAAACCGGCGAGCACACTCCCGCCGACGAAGCCGAGCGCGGCTCCTCCTGCACGTCTGAACGTCATCCCCTGGGCCTCCCCCTCGTGTGGATCCCCGCTGCTGCGGTCCCCGGACCCTCCCAGCCGTGTTCGGACGACTCCCGGGACTTCGCCGGGGAATCCCACCAGAGCGGCTGGGAAGGTCCCGAGGCGGTACGGATCGTTACGGAAGGCGGGCGGATACGCTCGACGGATGGCGGACCACGGCTGGCGCGAGGACGTGCTCGGGGCGCCGTTCGAACGCCTCGAACTCCCGCTCGGCGACGACCACGAGGGACCGGTCGTGGCGACGCTCGTCCGCCGACGCCGCACGCCGGCGGATCTCCTGCTGCACGCGCACGGCCCGTTGCACGGTGTCGACGTGCTGTACGTGCACGGCTGGTCGGACTACTTCTTCCAGGTCGAGCTCGCGGATCGGATCGAGCGGCTCGGCGCCCGGTTCCACGCCCTCGACCTGCGCAAGTACGGGCGGAGCCTGCGGCCCGGGCAGACCCCGGGGAACGTCGACGACCTCGCCACCTACGACGAGGACATCGCCGCCGCGCTCGACGCCATCGCCGCCGAGCACCACGGCGAGACCGGTCGTCGGCTCGTGCCGATGGGACACTCCACCGGCGGACTCACCCTGTCACTCTGGGCGGCACGGCACCCCGACCGGGTCGACGGCCTCGTCCTGAACAGCCCCTGGCTCGAGTTCCAGGCGAAGGCCGTCGGCCGTGCCCTCGTCGCCCCGGTCGTCCGGCTCGGCGCCCGACGGAACCCGCTCGCGCCGATGCCCGCCGTCGACCCGGGCTTCTACACCCGCACGGTGTCCGCCGCGGGCGAGGGCTCGTGGACGTACGACCAGCAGTGGCGACCCGACCGCGGCTTCCCCCTGCACCCGAACTGGCTCGCGGCGGTGTTCGACGGGCAGGCCACGGTCGAGGACGGCCTCGGCATCGAGGTGCCCGTGCTCGTCCTCCTGAGCGACAAGAGCATGCTGCAACCCCGGTGGGACGACGGCATGGCACGGGCCGACGTCGCCCTCAACGTCGATGTCGTCGCACACCGGGCCCTGTCCCTCGGCAGCGAGGTCACGATCCGCCGACTGCACGGGGCCCTGCACGACGTCGTGCTCTCCGTCCCCGAGGTCCGGGAGCACGCGTACGACGCGATCGACCGCTGGGCGGCGTCCCTCCCCCGCTGACCGAGCCGCCGCTACCGTGGCCTGCATGACCGCCGTCACGCTCGTCCGTCTCGACCCGACCGGCGCCGACCGCGCCGACCTGATCGCGTTCCTCACGAGCGAGGAGTTCCCGTTCCACGTCCGGCGCACCATCGCCCGCGCCGACGCCGAGGCCGCGGTCGACGCCGGCGCCTACCGTGACGGCGAGCACGACACGTACTGGCTCGAGCACGCCGAGCTCGGGCGGGTCGGGATCGTCCGGCTCGAGGACCTCGAGGACCCGGTGCCGCTCTTCGACCTCCGCATCGCCGGCCGGTTCCGCGGCCGTGGCCTCGGTGTGCCCGCGCTCCGTGCGACGACGGACCACGTGTTCACCACCCTGCCCGCCGTCACGCGCTTCGAGGGGCAGACGCGCGAGGACAACGTCGCGATGCGGCGCGTGTTCGTCCGTGCGGGCTGGGTGAAGGAGGCGCACTACCGCGAGGGCTGGCCAGTCGAGGGTGGACACCCCGTCGCGTCCGTCGGCTACGGCGTGCTCCGGCGAGACTGGGAGACCGGCACGACCACGCCGGTGCCGTGGGACGACGACGAGCGCTGACCGTCCCGGTTCGCGATCCCCGGGATCCCCGAACCGGAACGGTCACGCGGGACGGCTGAACAGGTTCACCAGCGTGCCGTCCGGGTCCCGGACGAGCGCGGACCGGTTGCCCCACGGCATCGTCGTCGGCGGCAGCACCACGTCGCCGAGCCCGTCCTGCAGGCGACCGAAGGCGGCGTCCACGTCCGCCACGAGGAACTCGACGATCGCACTGCCCGCGACACCAGCCTGTGGCGCGTCGACGCCGAGCATCGCGACCGTCGCCGGCGTCGCGAGCGCGAGCACGAGGCCGCCGGTCACGATCTCGGCGAAGACCGGGGCCGGACGTCGGGCGGTGGTGCCGGTGACGCGCTCGTAGAACGCCACCATCCCCTCCAGATCCTCGGTGATGATGCGGATCGATGCGAACTCCACGGTGTGCCTTCCCGGGTGACCTCCGTGGCCACCCGGGGACGAGCATCCTCGGCGTCCGCGACACCGTCCTGTCGGTGTTCCGGCAGATCGGTCCGTCAGTCTCCGAGGACGGGTCGGAGCACCCCGTGCGGGATGTCGAGTTCCTCGATCCGGACGACCCGCGGCGGCGCGGCCTCGTCGGTCTCCTCGACGGCCAGCACCCGATCCCCGCGGAAGGCCCGGACCCCGTCGCGCAGTCGGCACCAGGCGACGAGGTACCAGTCCTCCCCCTTGCCGACGTACCCGAGCGGTTCGACCGTGCGGTCGGTCTCGGTGCCGCTCGCGTCGCGGTACCGCATCCGCACCACGCGTCCGCTCGTGAGCGCCCCCGCGAGGGCGACGGGTCCCGGAGTCCGGTCCCCCGCCTCGAGCAGGAGCACCCGTGCGGCGAGTCGGGCCGTCCGTCGGGCGTCGTCCTCGGCGAGGACCGCGGTGACCTTGCGCGCCGCGCTCCTGGCGGCGTCGCGGAAGGGGCTCGCACCGAGGGTCCCGAGGCCGATCGCCACGGCGAGCGCCTCGTCCACCGTGAACCCGAGGGGCGGGAGCGTCGCACGGGCGTCGATGGTGTACCCGCCGGTGCGTCCCGGCTCGGACCAGATCGGCAGGCCGGCCTCCTGCAGCGCGCGCAGGTCCCGCTCGACGGTGCGGACGCTCACCCCGAAGTGCTCGGCCAGGCGACGGGCGCTCCGCCGGCCGGGTGCCGCCGCGCGCAGCTCCTCGACGAGCGCGTACAGGCGGTCGGTCCGGTTCACGACGCGACCCTAGCGCCCTGGACGCACCACGGGACGGGCCTGGAGGCGCGGTGCGGGCCGGCACCGCGCCTCCAGGCCCGTGGACGGTCGCGTCTCAGGAACGCGACAGGCGCGTCACCGTCGCGTGCGCGCCGTCCGCGATCAGCCCGTCGAGGGCGTCGCGGTAGGCCGCGACGAACCGCTCGTCGTCCACCAGGTCCCCGAACACCTGCCGGTTCCGGATGAAGGCGAGCCGGTCGTCCCGCTGGGTGAGCGCGATGCGGTGCAGTTCGTCGGCCAGCCGGTCCACGATCCGGATCGGCTCGCCGGACTCGTCGGTGCCCTCGTCGTAGCGGGCCCACGAGGCCACGATGCCCGCGGACAGGGTGACGGGTCGGTCGGCGGCGAGGTTCTCGCGCACCACCGGCAGCAGCCACTTCGGGATGCGGTCGCTCGACTCGGCACAGAGGCGGGCGAGGGTGTCGCGGACCTCGGGGTTCTGGAAGCGCTCGATGAGGGTGGACTTGTAGTCCTCGAGGTCGATGCCGGGCACCGGGTGCAGGGTCGGGGTGCCCTCCTCGTCCATGTAGCGGCGCAGGAAGGTCGCGATCGCCGGGTCCTGCGTGGCCTCGTGCGCGTAGCGGTACCCGGACAGGTACCCGAAGTAGCACAGGCCCTGGTGGCTGGCGTTGAGGAGTCGGAGCTTCATGAGCTCGTACGGCTCGACGTCGTCGACGATCTGGACGTCGGCCTGCTCGTACGGCGGGCGGCCTGCCGGGTGGTCGTCCTCGAGCACCCACTGGAAGAACGGTTCGGCGACGACCGGCCAGGCGTCCTCGATGCCGAGTTCGTCGCGGACCCAGGCGCGGTCCTCGTCGGCGGTGACCGGGGTGATCCGGTCCACCATCGAGTTCGGGAACGAGACGTGCTCGTCCATCCAGTCGGCGAACGCCGGGTCCTGCAGCCGGGCGTAGGCGGTGAACATCTCGCGGGCGACGTGCCCGTTCCCCTGGATGTTGTCGCAGGACATCACGGTGAAGGGCTCCAGCCCACGGTCCCGCCGGCGCCGCAGGGCTTCGACGACGAGTCCGAACACGGTGTGCGGCGGGCCGTCGCCGCGCAGGTCGGCTGCGACGCCCGGCTCGTCGGCGACGAACTCGCCGGTGACGTGGTCGAAGTTGTAGCCGCCCTCGGTGATGGTCAGGCTGACGATCCGGGTGTCCGGGTGCGCCATCTTCTCGACGACGGCGTCGGGGTCGTCGACGGCGAGCAGGTAGTCGACGATGCTGCCGATCACGCGGGACTCGCGGGTGCCGTCGGGGTGCTTGAGGACGAGCGTGTACAGCCCGCCCTGCTCGGCCATCGCCGTGGCCATCCGGCGGTCCTGCTCGAGGACGCCGACGCCGCAGATGCCGTACTCGCGGCCCTCGCCCCGCTGGAGCAGCCGGTCGATCACCATCGCCTGGTGCGCCCGGTGGAAGCCGCCGACGCCGAAGTGCACGATGCCGGCCGTGATCCCGTCGCGGTCGTAGGTCGGGACGGCGACACCGCTCGCGGCGATCTCGTCGAGGGTCTCCGGGGACAGGCGGACGGGCATCGGTACTCCTTCGTACGGCGGAGGTGCTCGGCCCAGTCAACCACGTGCACATCGGTTCAGAACCGCGTTTCCGTGTCGGGGGACGTCCCTGAGGATGCACTCCAGATCGTTGCACCGAGTGCATCGATGCACCTAGTGTCGTCGTCGTGACCCTGTCGATCGACCGCCGCGCTGCCCTCAAGGCGAAGCACCGCGCGGCGATCCTGCGGGCCGCTCGCGACCTGATCGACGAGCGCGGTGGCCGCGAGTTCAGCGTCGACGACCTGGCGTCCCGGGCCGACATCGCTCGCCGGACGGTCTTCAACCACTTCGGGTCTCTCGACGAGGTCCTGCTCGCCGTCTGCGAGCAGGAGCTCTCGGTCATCATCGACCGCTTCCTCGCCGACATGGCGAAGACCCCGGTCGGCGACGGCAGCCGCTCGTCGATGTTCGACGAGCTCGAGTCCGCCGCGCGCGGTGCCGACCTGGCGCCCGCGATCGCCGGGATGTACCGGATCCTCGGCGACCCCGGCAAGGACGACCCCAAGGCCGCGGTGCTCACCCAGACCGCCTTCGCACGGGTCACCGAACGGCTCCGTGACGAGGTCGCCCGACGCCACCCGGCCGCCGACGCACTCGACGCCGCACTCCTCGTCGAGTCCCTGATGAGCGGGATCGTCGTGATCGCCGACCACTGGCTCACGACGACCGGACCCCGCCTCGACCCGGACGCGATCGACGCCTGGGACGCCCTGCTCGCACGACTCGTGCACAGCGTCCGCAGCGGCTACATGGCCGACGACTGACACCTCCCTCCCCAGGGGTCCACCGGCGCACCCCGCACCACAGCAGCTGACAACGAAAGGATCGGGGCAACCGCATGGCCGGTCTCCTCTACCGTCTCGGACGGTTCTCCGCGCGACGCCACTGGCTCGTGATCATCGCCTGGATCGTGATCATGGGCATCGCCGGTGTCACGTACTCGCTGTTCGCCGGCACCATCTCGTCGTCGATCACGATCCCGAACACCAAGACGAGCCAGGTGCAGGACGAGCTCGCCGACAAGTTCCCGTCGGCGAACGGCGGCACCGGCACGATCGTCTTCGAGACGACGAACGGCAAGGCGTTCACGGACACCCAGAAGTCCGACGTCGCGGACTTCCTGCAGAAGGTCGAGCAGCTCGACGGCGTCAAGGGCGCCACGAGCGGCTTCGACACGCAGCAGCAGCTCGACGACCAGCGGCAGAAGATCGTCGACGGCCGCGAGCAGATCACCGACGGCCGCGCGAAGATCGAGAGCGGTCAGAAGGAGCTCGACGCGCAGCAGTCGCAGTTGGCGTCCGCCAAGGAGCAGATCGCCAGCGCGCAGGCCCAGCTGGACGCGAAGAAGGCCCAGGCCGAGGCAGCCGGAGCCGCCGCCGCGGCCGCCGCCCAGGCGCAGCTCGCGCAGGCGCAGGCGCAGATCGACGCGCAGCAGCAGCAGATCACCTCGGGCGAGCAGCAGCTCGAGGCCGCGCAGCAGCAGATCGACGCGAACACGAAGAAGCTCGACGCGAGCGAGCAGGAGCTCGAACAGGGCTCGAAGCTCCTCGACCTGTCGAAGGACATCCGCTTCGTGTCGTCGAACGGCAGCGCCGTCATCGGCACCGTGCAGTTCACGAAGTCGACCTACGAGGTCCCCGCCGACACGAAGACCCAGATCGCCGACGACGCCGAGTCGGCCGACATCGCAGGCGTCGACGTGTACGTCTCGAACGACATCGCCCAGGGCGTCCCGTCGATCCTCGGTCCGGGCGAGATCGGCGGCGTGATCATCGCCGCGATCGTGCTGTTCCTCATGCTCCGCACGATCATCGGCGCGGCCGTCCCGCTCGTCTCCGCCGTGCTCGGCGTCGGCGTCGCGTCCCTCGCGGCCCTGTCGTTCTCGAGCCTCGTCGAGTTCATCTCGGTCACGCCGGTGCTGGGGGTGATGCTCGGCCTGGCGGTCGGCATCGACTACTCGCTCTTCATCCTGAACCGACACCGGACCCAGCTGAAGCAGGGCATGGGCGTGCACGAGTCCATCGGGCTCGCGAACGGCACCTCCGGCAACGCCGTGGTCTTCGCCGGCGCGACCGTCATCGTCGCGCTCCTCGCGCTGAACATCACGGGCATCCCGTTCCTCGGTCTCATGGGCACCGTCGGCGCGGTCGCGGTGTTCTTCGCGATCCTCATCGCGACCTCCTTCACCCCGGCGCTGCTGTCCCTCATCGGCATGCGGATCCTCCGGAAGAAGGAGCGCGCGAAGATCGGCAACACCGACTCGACCCGGGTGCCGAACAAGCCGATGTCGACCTGGCGCGCGGTCATCACGCTCGTCGCCGGCGTCGCGGTGCTCGGCACGATCGCGCTCCCCGCCACGCAGATGCGCCTCGGCCTGCCGACCGGTGCGTCCGAGTCGGTCGACTCCAGCCAGTACAAGGCCTACAAGGCCCTCGACGACGAGTTCGGCGCCGGCCAGAACGGCCCGCTCCTCGTCGTCGCGACCCTGCCGGACGCGGTCAGCAAGGACGACGTCACCGCGACCGAGGTCACCATCGGCGAGGCGATCGCGAAGAACGACGACGTCACGGCCGTCCTGCCGATCGGCGCCTCGAAGGACCGTGACATCATCGCGTTCCAGGTGAAGCCCGCCGGCGGTCCGGACAGCGTCTCCACCGAGACCCTCGTCAGGGACCTCCGCGAGCAGACCGTCTCCACCGACGACGGCAAGGTCACGCTCGGCGTCGCCGGCAACGCGTCCGCGAACATCGACGTGTCCGAGAAGCTCTCGAACGTGCTGCCGCTCTACCTCGTGGTGGTCGTCGGGCTCTCGCTCATCATCCTCATCATCGTGTTCCGGTCGTTCCTCGTGCCGATCACCGCGACGGCCGGCTTCATCCTGTCCGTCCTCGCGTCGTTCGGTGGCCTGACCGCGATCTACCAGTGGGGCTGGCTCGGCAGCGTGTTCGGGGTGCACGACCCCGCACCGATCCTGAGCTTCCTGCCCATCATCGAGATCGGCATCCTGTTCGGACTCGCGATGGACTACCAGCTCTTCCTGGTGTCGGGCATGCGCGAGGCGTACGCCCACGGCGCGAGCGCGAAGGTCGCGGTCCAGCGCGGACTGCACGCCGGTCGCGCGGTGGTCACGGCGGCCGCGATCATCATGATCTCGGTGTTCGCGGGCTTCATCTTCTCGGACTCCTCGACCATCAAGCCGATCGGCTTCGGGCTGGCGTTCGGCGTGCTCATCGACGCCTTCGTCGTCCGCATGCTGCTCATCCCGGCCGCGATGCACCTGCTCGGCGAGAGCGCGTGGTGGTTCCCGAAGTGGCTCGACCGGATCGTGCCGGACGTCGACGTCGAGGGCGCGAAGCTCGAGCGGTCGCACCCGACCGGCGGGCGCGAGAGCACCCACACCGGTTCGCACGCGCTGCCGGTGGAGCCGGACGCGAACGCGCATGAGTCCGGGCACCCGCCGGCGCACCGCGCGTAGTCACGGCGCGACCACCCAGGAGGCGCGGGTCGACCCACACGGGTCGACCCGCGCCTCCTGTGCGTCGCGGCCGGCGCCCGTCTGCCGAGCCGGAACGACATCGCCGATGTCGCACGACAGCGACGATGTCGTCACTCCGCGCGTGCAACAGTTGCGTCCGCCCACGAGCGACAGGACCGATGTCGTACGACGCCGACGATGTCGCAGGTTGCACGCGCGCCCCCCTCTCACGCAACCAGCCCCGCACCGCCCACTCGTTCGCGCACGAACGGTACAGTGGACGGATGACCGAGACCGACGTCGACCCGCTCGCCCTCGACCGCCAGCTCTGCTTCGCGCTCGCGGCCACGAGCCGGAGCGTCATCGGGCTCTACCGCGACCTGCTCGAGCCCATGGGCCTGACGCACCCGCAGTACCTCGTGATGCTCGCCCTGTGGGAGCAGGACCCGCGATCGGTGCGCGAGATCGCCCGCGAACTCCGCCTCGACTCCGCGACCCTGAGCCCGCTGCTCAAGCGCCTCGAGGCGTCCGGGTACGTCCGCCGCATCCGGAGCACCACGGACGAGCGCCAGCTCGAGGTCTCCCTCACCGTCGCCGGGCGCTCCCTGCGCGAACAGGCCCGGGCGGTCCCCCTCGCAGTCGCCGACCGCCTCGGCTGGCCGCTGGAACGCCTCGAAGCGCTGAAGGACGAGCTCACCGAACTGCTCGAGCGCGTCGACGCGGTGTGACCGATCCCGGGATCGGCGATGTGCTCCGCAGCCGTTCGTGGCACAATGGTTCGTGTACGAACGAAAGGGATGACCATGGGTCGCTTCGGGCAGTGGTACGAACGATGGAACAGCACCCTCATCGCCAAGATGGGTCCGTCGCAGATCGGCGCCGGGCACCCCGAGGGCGTCGACGACCGCACCGTCGACCGCGGTTGCCCGATCTGCGGCCAGCCCCTCTCGCTGCACCAGGTGATCCGACCCGAGGGCCAGGTGCGCTCGTCGACGCTCGTGTGCCCCAGATCCTGACGATCCGCACGGAGCGGGAATTGCACACGGCAACACCTCGTTCCATCCCCGCGTGAAGCTCTTCGAACCCGCCGAACTCGGCGCACTCCCCCTGTCGAACCGCATCGTCATGGCGCCCCTCACGCGCACCCGCGCGGGCGAGCACGGCGTCCCGAACGACCTGCTCGTGGAGCACTACGCCCAGCGCGCCGGCCTCGGCCTCATCGTCACCGAGGGCACCTGGCCCGTGCAGGAAGGCCGCTCGTACCCCGGCCAGCCCGGCATCGAGACCGACGAGCAGATCGCCGGCTGGCGCCGCGTGGCCGACGCCGTGCACGCCGAGGGCGGCCGCATCGTGATGCAGCTCATGCACGGTGGCCGCGTCTCCCACACCGCCATCTCCGCCACCCCGCGCATCGTCGCGCCGTCGGCGATCGCCGCTCCGGGGCAGACCCACCTGCCGGACGGCTCGAAGGCCGACATGCCCGTCCCGCACGCCCTGACCACCGACGAGGTCCACGAGGCCGTGCAGGGCTTCGTCCGCGCCGCCCGCAACGCGATCGCCGCCGGACTCGACGGCATCGAGGTGCACGGGGCGAACGGCTACCTCGTGCACGAGTTCATGTCGGCAGCGTCGAACACGCGCACCGACGAGTACGGCGGCTCGCCCGAGAACCGCGCCCGCTTCGCGATCGAGGTCACCACGGCCGTCGCCGAGGCCGTCGGCGCCGACCGCACCGGCATCCGCCTCTCCCCCGAGCACGGGATCCAGGGTGTCCTCGAGAGCGACCCGGCTGACGTCCGCGCGGTCTACACCGCCATCGCCGAGGGCCTCGCACCGCTCGGTCTCGCCTTCGTCGACGTCCTGCACGCCGAGCCGACCGGCGACCTCGTGCAGCACATCCGCCGGACCGCGGGCGCTCCGCTCGTCGCCAACTCCGGCTTCAGCGCGCTGACGACCCGCGACGAGGCGATCGCCCTCGTCGAGGGCGGTCACGCAGACGCCGTCGGGGTCGGTCGTGCGGCGATCGCGAACCCGGACCTCGCGTACCGCTGGGAGCAGGACACCGAGCTCAACGAGCCGCGTCCCGAGTTCTTCTACGGCGCGACGGCCGAGGGCTACACCGACTACCCGACGCTGGCCGAGGCGCGCGCGCAGGCCGCGTAGTCGACGCGCTCTGCTGAGGGACGGGAGGCGCGGTGCCAGCTGGCACCGCGCCTCCCGTCCGTCCGCGACGAAGTGCGCGGCGGAACGACGAAGGCCCCGTCGCGGTGCGACGGGGCCTTCATTCGGTTCGGTGGTGCTGTGCGCTCGAAGGGACTCGAACCCCGCTGGCGGGTTCGAGAGCCCAGCTGCCCTCGCGACGTTCGTGCGGGAGGACCTCGGCGCACTCCCTCCGGTTGCCGGAGCCGCTGGCCTGAACGGCACACGGCCGTGCGAGACTCAGCTCGTGACGCGGGCGAGTGAACGGGTGGCCGAGGAGTACGCACGGCTCGAGCAGGAACGTCGACGGGGTCGGGGCGCGCGCGTGGAGCGTCGGGTCGCGCTCGGCGCCGTCCTGGTCCTCTGCGCCGTCCCGGTCGCGTTGCTCGTGAACCTCGTTTCCACCCTTCGGCTCTTCGACGACAACGTCGAGGGACCGGCTGCGATCCGGACGTACGAGGGCCTGCTCGTGCTCGGCGTCGTCGCGTTCCTCGCCGCGCTGGTCACCGGGGTCCGACGGGGTCGGCGCGTCGTGGTCGTCGTCGCGCTGGTGATGGTGCCGATCGTCCTCGCCGCCGGGTACGTCGGCCAGGTGCCGCAGGGCCGGTGGCACCTTCCGGACGACTCCGACGGTCCCCGCAGGGACGTCCCCGCCTGCTTCAGCGGCACCGACAGCTGCGCGGAGTACGGCGGGTAGGCCGTCCGACGGAACGACGAAGGCCCCGTCGCGGTGCGACGGGGCCTTCGATCGGTTCGGTGATGCTGTGCGCTCGAAGGGACTCGAACCCCCAACCTTCTGATCCGTAGTCAGATGCTCTATCCATTGAGCTACGAGCGCGTGGCCTTGCGGCCGTGGAAGACTCTACAACAGCTGCGGCTCGGGCGCCAATCGAGGCCGCCCGAGCGCCCCCGTCGGCGTGTCGGCCTCAGTGCGCGGCGAGCTCCTCGTCGAAGACCTCGGCGAGGAACACCTCGAGCGCACGCCACGAGCGGCGGTCGGCGCGTGCCTGGTACTGGGCACCGTGGTCCGGCGCGTCCGTCCCGGGCACCGCGAAGGCGTGCATGGCGCCGGCGTAGCTCACGAGCTGCCAGTCGACCTCGGGTGCTGCACGCATCTCGTCCTCCCACGCGACGACGGTCTCGTCGGGGACGACCGGGTCGGATGCACCGGTGAGCACCAGCAGCTTCGCGCGGATCGCGGACGCGTCGGAGGGGTCGTGCACGATGAGGCCACCGTGGAACGACACCGCGCCGAGGAGGTCGGCTCCGGTGCGTGCGAGTTCGAGGGCCGCGGATCCCCCGAAGCAGTACCCCATCACGACGACCTTGGTCGGGTCGACGTCGGGGTCCTCGAGCAGACGGTCGAGGCCGGCCTGCACGCGGGCGCGCATGAGCGGGAGGTCCTGGTAGTACGACCCTGCGACCTCGGCAGCCGTGTCGTCGCCCGGCCGGACGCCCTCGCCGTAGACGTCGGCGCCGAACGCCACGTACCCGAGCCGGGCGAGCATCGTCACGCGGGCCTCGACGTGCTCGTTCACGCCGTGCCAGTCGTGCACGACGAGGACGGCCGGGCGTCGGCCCGCGATCGCGGCGTCCTTCGCCAGCACGCCGAGCAACGCGGTGCCCTCGTGGTCGTAGCGGACGGCGTCGACGCGCACGTCGGCTCCGGCGGGTTCTGGAACGGTCTGCAGGACGTCGTCGATCGTGGTCACGCCTCGGAACCTACGCCGCGCGGACCGTCAGCAGTCGATGTTGTCCCAGGAAACGGGTCCCTCGGAGCCCGCGGCGTACTCGTCCAGCGGTGTCTTCCCGCTGCGCCACGCCTGCAGGAACGGCTCGACGACCTTCCACCCCTGCACGGCGCTGTCCCCGCGGACGGAGAGGGTCGCGTCGCCCTCGAGCACGCCGGCCAGCACCTCGCCGTAGGCGCTCAGCCGTCCGGGGTTGAAGGTGACGTCGAGGCTCGTGTGGTCGATCGAGTACGGGTCGCCGGCCCCGTTCACGTTCAGCTCGAGCTGCATCTCGTCGGGGGCGATCCAGATCCGGAGCCGGTCCGGGAGCTCGGCGCCGGTGAGACCGACGGGCACGTGCGGCGAGTCCTTGAAGGTGATGACGATCTCGCGGCGCTGCGCGGCGAGGGCCTTGCCGGAGCGGAGCGTGAACGGCACGCCGGCCCAGCGCCAGTTCGCGATCTCGAGGGTGAGCTGTGCGAGCGTCTCGGTGCCGAGGTCCGGGTCCACGCCGTCCTCGTCGGTGTACGACGGCAGCGAGCGGTCGCCGATCGTCCCCGCGGTGTACCGGGCACGCTTGCCGGCCGCGACGACGTCACCGCCCCACGGGCGGACGGCACGGAGCACGAGCTCCTTCTGGGTGCGCAGGTCGTCCGCGTCGATCGAGGCGGGTGCCTCCATCGCGACCACGGCCATCACCTGCAGCAGGTGGCTCTGGATCATGTCGACGAGCGCGCCCGCCTTGTCGTAGTAGCGCGCACGCCCCTCGAGGCCGAGCGTCTCGTCGTAGACGATGTCGACGCGGGCGACGTGCGCGGACGACAGCAGCGGTTCGATGATGCGGTTCGCGAACCGCAGGCCGAGCAGGTTCAGGACGGTGGAGCGGCCGAGGAAGTGGTCGACACGGTGGATCCGCTCTTCCGGGAGGAACGAGTGCAGGACGTCGTTCAGGTGCTCGGCGCTCTGGGCGTCGGTGCCGAACGGCTTCTCGAGCGCCAGGCGGGTCCCCGACGGCAGGTCGAGCTCCTTCAGCACCTCGCAGCTCTTCTCGGTCACGGCGGGCGGCAGCGCGAAGTAGATCGCGGGGTCGTGCTCGCACACGCCGAGCAGGGCGCGCAGGTCGTCCGCGTCGGTGACGTCGGCCTTGCGGTAGCTCGAGGCGTCGATGACGTCGAGGAGCCGCTTGCTGAGGTGCTCGCCGCCGTCGCCAGCCCCCTCGTCCTCCTCGTTCTTCGACGCCTGCGCGTTCTCGAAGGACGTCCGGACCTGCGCCTTCCAGTCGGCGTCCGAGATGTCCTCCACACCGGCGCCGACGAGCTGGACGTCCCAGTCGTCCTTCACCTCGAGGAGGGTGGCGAGGCCCGGCAGCAGCAGTCGCTTTGACAGGTCGCCGCTGGCACCGAGGATGAGCAGGGAGGTCTGGAGGCTCGACATGCCCCAGAACGTACTCACGCGTTCCGGCGTGTGGCCGGGAGTCGTCGGTACGGTGGGTCCAGTCCGGCGCGAGGGAGCACCATGAGCAGTGGGTACGGAGAGCGACGCCTGCGCGTCGCCGTGGTCGGGACCGGCATGATCGCCGGGGTCCACGCGCGGGCTGCCCGCGCGGCCGGGGCCGAGGTCCTCGGCGTGCTCGGCCGGAGTCCGTCCCGTTCCGAGCAGGTCGCCGCGCAGCTCGACCTCCCCCGTGGCTACGCGTCGCTCGACGAGGTGATCGCGGACGCTCCGGACGTCGTGCACGTCTGCACGCCGAACGACCAGCACCACCCGCAGGCGCTCGCGGTCGTCTCCGCCGGCATCAACGTGGTCTGCGAGAAGCCGCTCGCGATGGACACCGCCGAGGCCGACGAACTGGTCGAGGCCGCTCGTCGGGCCGGTGTCGTCGCGACCGTGCCGTTCGTGTACCGCTACCACCCGATCATCCGCGAGATCCGCGGTCGCATCGCCGACGGCGACCTCGGACGACTCCTCGCCGTGCACGGCCACTACCTGCAGGACTGGATGCTCGACGAGGACGCGTCCTCGTGGCGGGTCGACGCGGGGTCCGGCGGCCTCTCGCGGGCGTTCGCCGACATCGGGTCGCACTGGTGCGACCTGGTCGAGTTCGTCACGGGTGAGCGGTTCGCGTCGGTGTCCGCGGCGACCGACATCGTCTACCCGACCAGGCCGGCGGCGTCCGGTCCGTCGTTCTCCGGCTCCCCCGATCCCGACCCGGTCGCCGACGCCTCGCAGCGCGCCGAGGTGACGACCGAGGACACCGCCGTCGCGACCTTCCGGACCGGCGCCGGGCGCATCGGCAACGTGGTCATCTCGCAGGTCGCGTCCGGTCGGAAGAACCGGCTGTGGTTCGAGGTGGACGGCACCCGCGGGTCCGCCGCCTTCGACCAGGAACAGCCCGAGTCGGCGTGGTTCGGCAACGAGCGGGGTGCGCAGATCGTCGTGCGGGACCCGTCGCTCGGCGTCCCGGACCAGCGCCGGCTGGCGGTCGTCCCGGCCGGGCACCCGCAGGGCTACCTCGACGCGTTCGCCGCGTTCGTCGCGGACACGTACGAGGCGGTCCGGAGCGGGCCCGACCCGGAGGGCTGGCCGGACGGGCTCCCGACGTTCGCGGACGGGGCCCGGGCCGCGCACGTCATCGACGCCGTGGTCGGCAGCGCTGCCGACGGCACGTGGCGGGAGATCCCGTGACGAGCGGGACGCCTGACGCCTGACGCCTGACGCCTCCAGCGGCGTGCGGCCCGCGTGTTGCGTGTGTGAACACCACGTGACGTGTTGCGGCACACCCTGGCGCGTCGCTGTACGAGTTCATAGGTTCGTGGGCGATGAACGCTCACACCTCCTCGCGCCGACGACGGCGCCTCGTCGGTGGCGCAGCACTCGCCACCGCCGGCGTGCTCGTCGCCCTGTCCGTCCCGTCCGCCGCGCTGGCCGCCGACGGGGACACCACGATCGACCTCTACGACGTCAACGACTTCCACGGCCGCATCGCGCAGTCCATCAGCACGCCGCCCCGTGACGGCGACGCCGCGGGCGCGGCCGTGCTCGCCGGGGCGCTCGACGAGCTCCGGGGCGACGACCCCACGACGAGCGCGTTCGTGAGCGCGGGCGACAACATCGGCGGCTCGACCTTCGAGTCCTTCATCCAGGACGACCAGCCGACGATCGACGTGCTGAACCAGATGGACCTGTCGGTCAGCGCGATCGGCAACCACGAGCTCGACAAGGGCCAGGACGACCTGCGCGACCGCGTGATCGGCGGCCAGGGCGAGGGTGTACGCAAGGCCGAGTGGGACTACGTCTCCGCGAACATCCTGGACAAGGCGACCGGCGAGCCCGCCTTCGCCCCCTACGCCATCGAGGAGATCAGCGGCAAGCGCGTCGGCTTCATCGGCGCCACGGTCGACCTCGTCGGGCAGGGCCTCGTGAGCCCGGACGGCATCCAGGGGCTCGAGATGGGCGACATCACGACCGAGGTGAACAAGGTCGCGGCCGACCTCACCGACGGTCTCGACGGCAACGGTGAGGCCGACGTCCTCGTCCTGCTCGTGCACGACGGCGCCGAGAGCAGCGCCGCGACGGACCTCGACGGCGACTCCGAGTTCGCGAAGGCCGTGCGGGGCGTGGACCCGCGAGTCTCCGCGATCCTGTCCGCCCACACGCACCAGACGTACGTGCACTGGGTCGCCCCGACGGGGAGCGACGTCGAGCGTCCGGTGATCCAGACCGGTTCGTACGGCTTCAACCTCGGGCACGTGCAGCTGCAGGTCGCGGCCGACGGCACGGTCACCCCGTCCGTGGCCGAGAACATCCGGCTCGTCGACGGCACCTTCACACCGGACGCCGACGTGCAGGCCACCGTCTCCGCTGCCGTGGCCGAGGCCGACGAGCTCGGTGCCGTCGAGCTCGGCACGGTCGACCGGGACCTCAAGCGCGCCGTCCAGTCGAACGGTTCGGAGAACCGCGGCGGCGAGTCCACCATGGGCAACTTCGTCGCCGAGGTGCAGCGCGCCGCGACCACCCGACAGGGCTCGCAACTCGCGTTCATGAACCCCGGCGGGCTCCGCGCGGACATCGCATCGGGCGCGGTCACCTACAAGGAGGCCGCGGTCGTCCAGCCGTTCGCCAACACCCTCGTGGTCCTCGACCTGACGGGCGCGCAGATCCGCCAGGCGCTCGAGGAGCAGTGGCAGCCGACCGGGTCGAGCCGGCCGTTCCTCAAGCTCGGCGCCTCGGACGGCTTCGGGTACACCTACGACCCGGACGCAGCCGCGGGCTCGCACGTCACGACGATGACCCTCGACGGGGAGCCGATCGTGGCCGACACGACGTACAAGGTCACGGTCAACTCGTTCCTCGCCGGGGGCGGCGACAACTTCGCGGCGTTCACGCGGGCAGCGGCCAAGCAGGACAGCGGGACGGTGGACCTCGAGGCACAGGTCGAGTACTTCCGGGCCAACCCCTCGGTGGTCGTCGCGGACGACCAGCGCTCGACCGGCGTCCGGACGACCGCGACGCCCGACGGTGGGTTCCAGCCGGGCGACCGGGTCACCATCGAGCTCTCCTCGCTGACGTTCAGCAACGAACCCGACCAGGGCGGCACCGTCACGGTCAGCGCGGGTGGGGAGGAACTCGACCGCGCGGCGATCGACACGACGATCATCGACACCACGGACGAGCAGGGACGGGCGACCCTGTCGTTCCTCGTCCCCGGCGCGACCGCGACCCCCGCGACCGCGCTCGGCCGGGCAGCCGCGACGACCACCCTCGCCGCAGCCGTCGCCCCGGCGGCCACGACCGACGAGCCGCTCGTCGTCACGCTGCCGGACGGGCAGACGATCACGCTCGCGGTGACGATCCCGGTCGCCGCAGCCGTCGACCCGACGGACCCGACGGACCCGACCGATCCCACCGACCCCGGCACCCCTGGGACCCCGGGAGCGGGCGGCGGAACGGGTGACACGGTCAGTGGCGACACCGATGGTGACGGCATCGTCGACGGCGCGGTCCCGGCGAAGGCCGGTGGCGCGCTCGCCTTCACCGGCGCCGACATCGTGGCCCCGGCCGTCGCGGCGGGCCTGCTGCTCCTCGCGGGTCTCGCGGCGCTGGCGCTCGTCCGCCGGAAGCGCGCCGAGCCGGAGGCGACGGACCTGACGGACTGACGCCGCGCCTCCCGGCCATCGAGCGGGTCGTCCCACCCACGTGGGGCGACCCGCTCTCGTGGGTCCAGGAGGCACGGTTCCGGCCCGCAGGACCGACACACGGTCCGCGGGCGGCCGGGACAACGTGTCCCATCACGGTGGTTCCCCGCTGGACCGGCGATCTGCGGGGTACGCTCAGCCCTGTCGCATCGCGACGCGTCGCGCTGGGTCGCCTCTCATCCCGGACGGTGGTTCCGACCGGGGGACTCCGCGACGCGGGTGCTCTCCGTCTCCAGGGAAACGACGGAGGGCACCCATCTCACGTCGTCAGCGGAAGAGCTGCTCGCCGATGTACGAGCCCTTGCGCGGCGCCGGAGGGACGGCGAACACCGCGCTCCCGATGTGCGACACGTACTCGTTCAGCCGGTCCGAGGCGCCGAGCTTCCGCTGCAGCGTCGTGAAGTGCGCAGGGTCGTTCATGTACGCGGCGAAGAGCAGCCCGGCGTCGAGCTGCCCGTACTGGTTCAGCCCGTCCGTGTAGTTGTAGCCGCGACGGAGGATCTTGACGCCACCGTTCGCCTCGTGTGCGGCGAGCGCGATGTGCGACTTCGGGTCGATCTTGGTCGTGCCGTCCCGGTGCGCGGCGTCGAAGTCCGGCGTGGTGTGCTCGGTGCCGCCCGAGAGCGGAGCGCCCTCGATCTTCGTGCGTCCGAACACGCGCTGCTGGTCGCTGACGACGTCCGCGTCCCAGATCTCGATGTTCATCCGGATCTTCCGCACCACCTGGTACGTCCCGCCCCGCATCCACCCGGCGCCGGGACCCGGTTCGTCGAGCCAGACGAAGCGGTCGTAGTCCTCGTCGGTGGTGATGTTGCGGGTGCCGTCCTTGAAGCCCATCAGGTTGCGGGGCGTCGACTGGTCCGGACCGGCCGAGGCCCGGCCGAAGCCGAGCACCGTCCACCGGACGGTCGCGGTGCCCCTTGCCATCCGGGCGAGGTCGCGGACCGCGTGGTACGCCACCTGCGGGTCGTCCGCGCAGGCCTGCAGGGACAGGTCCCCACCGGTGAGGCCGGCGTCGAGGTTGTCGCTCGGCAGGGTCGGGATCGCGGCGAGGTGCTCCGGTCGCTTCGACGCCAGGCCGAACCGCTCGTCGAAGAGCCCCGGGCCGAGGCCGACCGTGACGGTCAGGGACGCGGGACCGAGGTCGAGCGCCTCCCCCGTGTCCGCGCCGACGCCGTCGCCGTGCGCGGGTTCGACGCTGCCGACGGTCTTGCCGGCCTGCAGCTGCGCGATCGACGCCGACCACCTGGCGAGGAGCACCTGCAGGTCGGTCGTCACGGTCGACGACAGGTCGAACGTCATGAAGACGCAGTAGCGCTGCGGCGCGGTCCGGACACCGCCCTGCGGCTGCCGCGCGGCGGTCGCGTAGAACGGGTGGCTCTGGGAGAGGTCGATCGACTCGTCGCCGTTCGTCGCCGCGGTGAACGGGTTCACCCCGGTCGCGGCGGTCGCCCCGGCCACCCCAGCCGCCGCGCCGATGCCGGCTCCGGCCGCCGCGACGCCCGCGGTCACGCCGGCGCCGAAGAGCCCGCGCCGGGACAACGACGCCGGGCGCGCCTGGTCGCGGGGCTGCTCGTCGGGCGTGGTCGTCACGTCGTCCGGGGTCGTCACGGCGTCCGGGGCTGTCGCGCCGTGCGGGGTCGTCGCGTCGTGCGGGGTCGTCACGCCGTGGCGACCTTCTCGGCGAGGCGGGACAGCGGGTCCTGCAGCGCCTGGACCTGCTGCGAGATGGTGTTCGCGTCGGACGCCTTGGTGGCGGCGTCCCAGGTGGCGAACCCGCCCAGGTCGTCGGCGTCGCGGTAGCCGTCCATGAGCGTGTTCGTCCGGTCGAACTGCGTCGCGATCTGCTTCGTCAGCGTCGGGTCGAGCTTCGTCAGGCCGGGCTTGAGGTACGCGAACGCCTGGCGGGCACCCTCGACGTTGGCGGCGAGGTCGACGAGGTCGATGTGGCTGTACGCCTCCTCCTCGCCGGTGATCTTGTTCGACTGGACCTCCTCGAGCAGGCCGGCGGCACCGTTCGCGAGGTCCTCCGGCTTGTAGTCGAGGGTCGGCACGAGCTTCGCGAGCAGCTGCACGTTCTCGGTCAGGTCGGCGGCGGTCTTCTTGGTCGACGCGGTGATGGCGCCGGCCTGGAACAGGTCCTTCTCGACCGCGTGGAACCCGCTCCACCCGACGGCCGGGTCGAGGTTCGAGGCCCGCATGTCGATGAGGTAGTCGAGGTTGCCGGCGTTGTCGGTGGCCTTGTAGCCCTTCTTCACGAAGCCGTCGACGTCGCTCTCGACGTGCTCGTAGAACGGACGGGCGTTCGCGTAGTCGGTCTTCGCGGCGGCGAGGTCGCCCGCGTCGACGTCCTTCTGCAGCTGCTCGACCGCGGCGACCATGTCGGTGACCTGCCCGTCGACGTACTCGGCGTAGCCCTTCGTGCCCTCGTCGAGCAGGGTCGCGGCGCTGCTGTTCGCCGTCGAGGTCACCTTGCCGGTGACGGTGAAGTCGGTGAGCTCCCGGTCGGCCCCGGGGCAGTACACCTGGTACTTGCCGCCGGTGAGCGTGGCCGTGAACGTCACGGCGGCCAGCCCGGGCGCGAGGTTCTCCTTCTCGCCGAGGATCCGCTGGTCCTGCAGCAGCTCGACCTCGGTGATCGCGGTCGACGACTCGTTCTTGACGGTGAACGTGACCGGCCCGGCGGGGACCTTCGTGGTCGACACGGCGCACGTGTCGGAGCCGTCGTTCGTCAGCGTGACCGAGACGCGGGACACCGTGCCGGAGCTGCTCGCACCGTCACCGGCCGTCGTGGACGAGTTCGCGCAGCCGGTCAGGGCGAGGGCGGTGACGACGCCCAGGGCGCCGAGGGTGGTCAGGGGGCGGGTAGTCCTACCGAACGGCATACTCAGGGCTCCTCGTGGGGTCGTCCGCGGGTGGGCCGCGCGACGGGTCGGTTTCGGGGGTGTGGGTCGTGGGGGCCGGCCGGCGACGGCGATCGCGGAGCGCGAGCAGCGCCTGGGCAGCGGCGGCGACGCCGAGGGCGATCGGCAGCCAGGCCTTCCAGAGCAGCAGTTCCGCGGTGCGGCTGTCCGCGGACGCGACGGCCGTCGCGGACTGCGCGACACGCGTGGCGGGGACCGCCCAGACGGTGCGGTCCAGGGTCGTGGTGCGAGCGGACGGGAGGCCCCCACCGGCGATCGTGAGCACCGTGCGTTCGGTGCGGCTCGCGTCCAGGACCCCACCGCGGACCGTCCACAGGGTGACGGTGTCGCGGACCACCCAGCGGGCCGTGAACGGCCCGGGGTTCGTGCTCGGCGAGACCCCGACGGGGACGCGCCCGAACAGGTCGACCAGGTCATCGAGCGTCAGGCTCGACGGCCGCTGCGCGGCCGACCCGTCCTCGGTCCGCCGCCAGCGGTCGGCGGTCACGCCCTGCCGGGTGACGCTCCGGTGGGTCGACGCCGGGAAGGCGACCCGCGCCTCCCGGCCCGTGCCGCTGGTGCGCATGGTCGCGGTCGCCCCGTCGACCTGTGCGGTGACGGAGCCGGCGCCGCCCGTGACGGCGGTCGTGTGCGGCAGGTCGACGCTGCCCGTGGGGACGGCGATCGCGAGCGTCGCGGCGGCGACGGCGAGGACGGCGGCCACGGCGGTCCGGACGGCCGGCACCCGGGTGCGGGACGGCCGCCAGGCGCGCGGCCACAGCGAGATCGCGAGGACGGGGACGACGTAGAGCACCCAGCCGAGGACCTCGATGACCCGGGGGTCCGGCGGGATGCCGAGGACGCCGGTGACGAGGGCGCCCTGCACGGACCCGTTCGGCGCGAGCCAGCCGAGGTCGACCGTGCGCTGCTGCCCGATGACGACCCAACCGGCCTCGTGCGCGCGGCGGAGCACGGTCAGCACGAGCCCGCCGGCGACGAACACGAGGAAGATCCCGGTGCCGGTGAAGAACTTCGACAGGTTCAGTCGGACACCGCCGGTGTAGATGCCGTACCCGACGACGACGGCGCCCGCGATGCCGATCACCGCACCGAGTGCCGCGAGCCCGGTGTCGGACGAGGCCTGGAACGTCGCCAGCAGGAAGACCGCGGTCTCGAAGCCCTCCTTGAGGACGGCGAGGAAGGCCATGCCGGCGAGGGCCCAGGCGGTGCCGCGGCCGAGCGCCGCGGTCGCACTCGCCTCGAGCTCCGTCGTGAGGCTCCGCGCGTGCGAGCGCATCCAGACGATCATGCCCGTGACGAAGACGACGGCGACGATGCCGATGATCGCCTCCATGCCCTCCTGCTGGGCCTGGGGCAGGGCCTGCTCGACGACCTGCAGGCCGAAGCCGACGGCGACGCTGAGCACCACGGCGACCCCGACGCCGAGCCACATGGGGGCGAGGGGGACGCGGTTGCGACGGAGGAACGCGGCGATGATGCCGACGATGAGGGTCGCTTCGAGGCCTTCGCGGAGGCCGATGACGAGAGTGGCGAGCATGACGAAGGTGAGGCTAACCTAACCGCCGCCCGGCTCGCCAGTCGTCCGGCGTGGGGTTTGATGGTTCTCATGAACCTGCTGTCCGTCGATGGCCTGGCGTCGGTCACGAACGTGCTCGACCTCGCCGGGGTGTTCGCGTCGGCGCTGCTCGGCGGTTCGCTCGCCCGGACGATGGACTTCGACCTCTTCGGCTTCCTGGTCGTCGGGTTCGTCTCCGGCCTCGGCGGCGGCATGCTGCGGGACACCCTGCTGCAGAACGGGCCGCCCGTCGCGCTCGTCGACCCCCTGTACGCGCCGGTCGCGATCGCCGGTGCGCTCATCGCCTTCTTCGTGTCGTTCTCGGAGCTGACCTGGGACCGGCTGTTCACCGTGCTCGACGCCGCGGTCATCGGCTTCTGGTCGGTCGTCGGGGTGCAGCGGACGTTCGACGCCGGGCTCGACTGGCCGGCCGCGATCATCATGGGCACGATCACGGCGGTCGGCGGCGGTGCGATGCGGGACCTGCTGCTCCGTCGGGTCCCCGCCGTGTTCGGCGGCAACGCGCTCTACGCCACCGTGGCCGTCGCCGCGTCCGCCGTGATGGTCGTCGCGTCCCACCTCGGGTCCCCGTCGATCGGGATCATCGCCGCGATCGTGCTCTCCCTCGGGCTGCGGTGGGGTGCCGTCCGACGGGGGTGGGGCCTGCCGAACGGTCGCGACTGGCAGCCGAAGTCCACCCTCGGCTCCCTGCTCCAGCGGGGTCGGAAGCTGCGTCCGGACGCCATCCGACTGCTCCGACGACCGGGCCGACGGTCCGGCGCGGGGAGCGTACACCACGAGAACGAGTCGGGGTCCGGGTCCGGGTCCGGGTCCGGGTTCGGGCTCGAATCCGGACCGGGGTCGGGGTCCGGGTCCGGATCCGGGTCCGGGTCCGGGTCCGGGTCCGGGTCCGGGTCGGGGTCGGGGTCCGTCGAACCGTCGGACGGCTGAACGCGCCGAGGGGCTGTCATCTGTCGGTCCTCGGTCGTACAATCGGTACCGCCGGGTATCGACCCGGCATCCATGGTCCGCTGGAGCACCGACGCGACCCGAACGCGCCGGTTCCGAACGGACCTGTGGTTGGGGGCTTCGCTGATGCCGCGCGGGATCAGACGCGCGGCGCGGCAGGTCTCCCGACGCACCCTGCCTCCAGCACAATGGTCGTGACCCACCCTCACGCCAGCCCGACGAAGCCGGACCCGACGGATCACGGCGGGCCCCGTCGAATCAGGAACCGATGAGCGACGACGCCTCCGATCCCAGCTCCTCCGTCACCGGGCCGCCCACGCCCCGCACCCCACGAGCCGAGGTGCGCGAGCGCCTGCTGGTCGCCGGCGCCCAGGTCTTCGCCGAGCAGGGCGTTCACGAGGCCCGGCTCGACGAGATCGCCGCCCGCGCGGGGTTCAGCAAGGGTGCCGTCTACTCGAACTTCTCGTCGAAGGAAGACCTCGTCGCCGAGGTCATGCAGCGCCAGACGAACCTCGTGCTCGGCTCGCTGCGGGAACTCGTGCGTGCGGACATCGCGGCCGTGGACATCGGCGACGTCGTCCGGGCAGCGTTCGGCCGACACGACCAGACCGCGCAGTTCGCCCTGCTCTCGGAGTTCCGTGGGTACGCGATGCGCCGACCCGAGTTCCTGCCCGAGTTCGTGCGCCAGCGGCGGGAGCTGCAGGACGGGGTGCTCGAGCTCGTGGAGCTGTGGTTCGGGGCGCACCCGGAGATCGATGCCGGGATGCCGCTGGCGGACTTCGCCCGGGTGCTCATCGGGGCGAACGTGGGGATCGTGTTCGACTCGGCGGCGTTGCCCGGGGTGAACCCGGGCGAGGTCGTCGCGGCCCTCGTCGAGGCGGTCGTGCGCCAGCGCTAGCGCGCCGCGCGGCGGCGCAGCGCGGGGCGCGGTGGCTGCGGCGCGCAGCGTGCGAGGTTCGTCAGTCCGCGCGACCCTGCCCGCCCCGAGCGAGGTTCGCCACTCCGCGCTACCCTGCCCGCTGGGTGCGCCGCTACAGCGGCGCACCCAGCCACCAACCCCGCCGCCACCGAACAACACCGCACCGTGCGGCTCGGCCCCACGGCCCCACGGGCCCCACCAGCGCGCGGCGTGGCGGCAGCGGCGCGCACCGTGCGAGGTTCGCCGCTCCGCGCGACCCTGCCCGCTGGGTGCGCCGCCACAGCGGCGCACCCAGCCACCAACCCCGCCGCCACCGAACAACACCGCACCGTGCTGCACGGCCCCACGGGCCGCACCAGCGCGCCGCGAAGCGGCACGCACCGTGCGAAGTTCGCCAGTCCGCGCGACCCTGCCCGCCCCGTGCGCCGCTACAGCGGCGCACCCAGCCACCAACCCCGCCGCCACCGAACAACACCGCACCGTGCGGCGCGGCCCCACGGGCCGCACCAGCGCGCCGCGAAGCGGCACGCACCGTGCGAGGTGCGCCGCTCCGCGCGACCCCGGTTGCTCCGTGCGCCGCTACAGCGGCGCACCCAGCCACCAACCCCGAGGCGACCGAACAACGCAGCACCGTGCGGATAGCCCGACCACACCAGCGCCAGCGCACCGCGCGCCAGCGCCAGCGCGCCGCCAGCACGCTGCGGCAGCGCCGCGCTACGCGGCGCTGCGCCGCGCGCGCCGCCCCTCGTGCGACCACGCCGACGACGGCAGCAGGCTCGGCGGCAGCAGCCGGGACCTGACCACTCGCGCGCCGGAGGCCGACGCGTCGAGGGCGACCCGCGCCTCCCGGACGGCGGCGAGGAGCGCCGAGGAGTCCACCGTCGCGGCACCGCCCGCGGCGAACCGCTCGCGGTCGACCGCGTCGACGATCGCCTCGAGGTGCGGCAACACCGTCGCGGGCACCGACGCCCGGAGCCGACCGAGCACCGCACGTGCCGTGCGCGCTGCGGCGGCCGCGTCTCCCGGCGGCGCCAACCCCGGCGCGTACCCGTGGTCCGCGACGTCGTCGAGGGTCTCGCGCCAGGCGTTCACCGCCGGGGACCGACCCGAGTGCACCGCCGCCAGCCGGGTCCGACGGCGGAGGGTCCGGACGAGCGCGGGCGAGACGAGCAGTGCGACCGCCAGCAGGAGCCCGACCGCGAGTCCGAGCGGGCCGTTGCCCCCGCCGCCGGTCGACCCGGTGGCGCTCGGCGCGGCGGAGGCGCTCGGCGTCGAGGTGGCGGTCTGGGCCGGAGCGGACTCGCCGGGTGCGGGCAGCGGCGTCTCCGGAGCGGCGGCGGAGGGGGTGGCGCTGGCCTCGGTGGCGGGCGAGGCCGCTGCGTCGGAGTCGGGGGTCGGCTCGAACGCGACCCAGCCGGCGCCCTTGATGTAGAGCTCCGGCCACGAGTGTAGCTGCCGGTTCGACACCGTGTACTCGCCGTCGGCCTGGGTCGTGCCCGCCCGGTAGCCGACCGCGATGCGCGACGGGATGCCGAGCGTCCGGGCCATCACGGCCATCGCCGACGAGAAGTGCACGCAGTAGCCCTCGCGGACCTGCAGGAACTTCGCGACGACGTCCATGCTGTCGCCGTCGTAGCCCTGCTCGACCGGTGCGGTCTCGGAGTAGGTGAACAGGTCGCTCCGGAACCACTGCTCGAGCGCGCGGGCCTTCTCGTAGTCCGAGCCGGCGCTGCCCGCGACCCGCTGCGCCGTCCGCGCGATGCTGGTCGGCAGCTTGTCGGGCAGTTCGCGGTCGATGCGGAGCTGGTTCGCCGACGGGGTGGCGAACCCGCGACCGTCCGCCCGACCGAGCAGGCCGGAGCTGGCGATCGCGTCGAGGTACTCACCGGACCACGTCGAGGCGCCGTACACCTCGTAGGTGGCACCGCGCGGGGTCGCCGGGCCGGTGGAGCGCACCGTGCTCGACTCCCCCATCCAGCGCCACTGCGACAGGTCGAGGTTCGTCGACCGCGACTCGATCGAGACCGCGCCGGACGGGACCGGCAGGTAATTGCTCGACAGGCCGGTGACCCGGATCGTGACGTCGCCGCGACTGGACAGGCGGAGGTTGATGCCGACCGCCCACTGCTGCTGGTCGGCCGTCTCGGACTTCGCCGCGTCGGTCGTCGTCGGCACCCAGTCCCCGGTGCCGAACTCGTCGAGGTTCGCGAGCTTGAGGTACTCCGGACGCCCGTCCGAGGACCGGTAGCGGAACACCTCGAGCTCGTTCGGCTGCCGGAGGTCCTGCCCGAGGTTGAGGAGGGTGCCGGGCCGTCCGGGCTGCACGGGCGACTGGATCGCCCCGGTCACGCCGGACAACCAGCTGGCGTTGAGCGGCACGATGGCGGGCAGCCCGACGGCGACCACGAGTCCGATCGCGCCGACGACCGCGGCCGGGAGGGCTCGCTGGACGGGCCGGACCGAGAGCCAGAGCAGGACGAGGAAGGCGATGCCGGTGGCGATCACGAGTCCGGGCGCCGCCGGGGCCCCGGTGACGATGCCGGGGACGATGAGGATCACGAGCGCCGGAGCGGCCGCGAGCGCGGCGGTCGGCGCGACGGCGGCGAGGAACAGCGAGACGCCCGCGACCCAGCCGATCGCGACCGTGACGATGAGGCGGATCGCGTCGGACTGCGGCAGCGGCGCCGGGTTCAGCCGGATCGCGGCCAGGGTCTCGCCGAGGGCACCGTTCCGGTCGAGCCAGCCGAGCGGCTGGATGTCGTTCACGACCGCCGCGGCGCAGGAGCAGACCACGAGGGCGACGACGAGCGCCACGAACCGCACGCCCGGCGCACGACGGCGGACGGCGAGCACCGTGCCGACGAGCACGGCGGCGACGAGGACACCGGACACCCACCAGGCGATGCCCTGCACGAGCGGGCGCATGGCGAGGGCGGCGATGAGGACGGGCACCGGGGCGAGCGCCACGACCCACGGGCTCGGCGAGTCCGGGCGGTCGACACGACGGTCGGCGTCGGGACGGGCATCGCCCCGGGCGGGTGCCGGACGGGTGGCGACGCCGCTCACCGGATGCTCCCGGGCGAGTGGGCGCCGGCCACCGGCACGACGAGGGTCCGCCAGCCACCACGGTCGAGGATCCCGCGGACGACCGGGTCCGGCGGCACGATCGTCGCCAGGATCCCCCGGCTCGAGCCGGTCGTCGACGAGACGAGCTCGGCGGCCTGCTCGGCGGTGCAGTTGCCGGTGACGACGGCCGTCATGCCGTGCACGTCGCGGCCCCGCACGTCGGGCAGGACCTCGGTGACCTCGCGGGCGTCGGAGCGGACCCGGACGTCGGCGAGCCCCACGAGCACGTCGGTCAGTCCGCCGGCGTCCCCCGCGTGCCGGGTGCTGCCGGCGGGTCCGTCGCTGACGAGCACGACGCGCGAGGTCCGCGCGGCCAGTGCCCGTGCGACGCTCGCGGCGACCACGACCGCGTGCTCGAACGCGGCGTCGCCGCCGAGGTCCGAGAGCTCCGCGAGGTCGTCGCGCCCGAGCCGCTGGTAGGACTCCCGCCGGACGTCGAGCGCGATGACCGCCTCGGGCGGCTGCGCCTGGGTGGTCTGCCGGACGTGGAGTTCGCCGCGTCGGGCACTCTGGGCCCAGTGCACGCGGCGGATCGGGTCGCCGGGACGGTACGGGCGGAGTTCGCTGTCGTCCGCCGAGCCACCCTGGCCCACCCGGCCCTCGTCGGCCGAGACCGCACCCGCGAGGGCTCCGGCGTCGAGCGTCCCGAGCGGGGTCGACGCCGGCACGACGACGACCTCTTCGGCGGCGACGACCGGGCGGTCGATGCGCAGCAGGCCGAACGGGTCCTCGACGCGGATCGTCACCGGACCGACGACGCTCCGCCCGCGGTGCATCGCGAGGGCCTCGACGTCGAGCACCGCCGGCGGCAGGTTCGGACCGACCGCGGCGTAGGTCTCGGCGGTGTCCATGCTCACGAGCGCGTCGTCGAGCTGTTCGCGCACGAGGAGCATCGACCGCGGGCCGATCGGCAGGCTCGTCCCGCCGAGCGTGATCCGCTCGCGGTACACCTCGCCGACCTGGACGATCGCGCGTGCCGTGCTCCGGCTGCCACGCAGCGGTGCGGCGACGACGAACGCCATCACGATGCCCAGCACGACGAGGACGAGCAGCAGGAGGCCCGCGGAGACGGCGACGCTCGTGGTCCCGACGAGCCCGCCGCCGACCAGTCCGATGCCGACCGCGATCACGGTCCAGCCGCGGACCGTCGGCCTCGGGAACGGCGTCCGGCGCAGCAGCGACAGTCCACGCCGTCCGTAGCGGAGCGCCCCGGAACGCACCGCACCGGCACGCAGGGCGAGCGACGTCGGCGCCGGGGACCCGGACATCAGGAGCGGACGGGGGTCGCCGTGAACGGCACGGCGGTGTCGGACACGATGCGCACGACGATGTCGCGGACGGTGTCGTCACCGGTGCCGCCGAGGCCGCGGGCCACCGGGACGAGACGGTGCGCGAGGATCACCGGAGCGAGCGTGGCGACGTCGTCGGGCGTGACGAAGGGACGGCCGAGCAGGGCCGCGTGGGCGCGGGCGGCCTGGGCGAGGTGCAGCGTCGCCCGCGGGCTGGCGCCGAGGACGATGTCGGGGTGCGTGCGGGTGGCCCGGACGATCGCGACGATGTACGCCTCGACGTCGGGCGCGACGTGCACCGTCCGCACGGACTGGATGAGGTCGCGCAGGACGTCGACGTCGACGATCGGACGGAGGTGCGCCAGCGGGTCGCCGCCGCCGCGGTTCGTCAGCATCTGCCGCTCGGCGTCGGCGCTCGGGTACCCCATCGTCAGGCGGGCCATGAACCGGTCGCGCTGGGCTTCCGGGAGCGGGTACGTGCCCTCCATGTCGATCGGGTTCTGCGTCGCGACGATCATGAACGGGCTGTCCAGCTTGCGCGTCACGCCGTCCACCGTCACCTGCGCCTCGGCCATCGCCTCGAGGAGCGCCGACTGGGTCTTCGGGCTGGTGCGGTTGATCTCGTCGCCGATGACGACGTTCGCGAATACCGGTCCCGGCGAGAAGCGGAACGTGCCGGAGGACTGGTCGAAGATGTTCACCCCGGTGACGTCCGAGGGCAGCATGTCCGACGTGAACTGGATGCGGTTCACGGATCCGCCGACGGACGCGCCGAGGGCCTTGGCCAGCACCGTCTTGCCGACGCCGGGAACGTCCTCGACGAGCAGGTGCCCCTCGGCCAGCATCACCGTCAGGGCGGTGCGGATGGCCTCGGTCTTCCCGTCGACGACGGTGGACACGGCGGCGATGATGTCGTCGCCGACGTCCCGGATGCGGTCGATCGGGAAGGCGGGGTCGGTCGGTTCCGGCACGCAGGCCTCCTCGGCTCAGGACAGGTGTCGTGCATGCTACAACGGCCCGGTGACAGGGACCGGAGGATGCGTCACCGACTGCGTCGCCGGACACACGGCGGCGGACTGGAGGCGCGGATCACGTGCGCCGGTCGGCCCACGTGATCCGCGCCTCCCGTCCGGTGCGGGGTCGCCCCGCGCGCGCCGTCAGCGCGGCAGTGCCAGTGTGTTCAGGGACCAGAGCGCGACGCCGTGCAGCCCCAGCCGGTCGGCGAGCGTGACCCGCACCCGGTAGGACCGCGCGTCGGACCAGTGCAGCTCGCGGCCGTCGTCGAGCATCGCGGACCACTCCCCGGTGCGTTCCGACCACCGGGCGTCGTCACCCGCGAGTTCCCGCGCCCGCGCCGGACTCACCTGCGCGTCCCCCGAGCCGCCCCACACGTACCCGTAGCCGGCGATCCCGAGGTCGATCCGGTCGGCCGGGACGCCCGAGCGCTCGGCCGCATCGACCACGCGCTCCGCCCACGGCAGGGACCCGATCGTGCCGGCGCCGCTCCACGGCCCGTGCTGGTCGTACGTCATCAGGACGAACCGGTCGACGTGGTCCGCGAGCGCGCGGAGGTCGTACCCGGTGGCGCGGTAGCCCTGCTCGCCGGTCGAGGCCATCACCGCCATCGACACCTCGGCGTCCCGGCCGAGCCGCTCGTGGACGGCGTCCTCGAGGGCCGCCGCGAACGCCACGAGCCCGGCACGGTCGCGGCTCCGGAGCGACTCGAGGTCGATCTGCACGCCGCGCAGGTGTTGTTCGGACGCGAGGTCCGCCAGGCGCCCGGCGACCCGCGACCGGTTCGCGGCGTCGGACAGCAAGGCGGTGCCGACCTCGGGCGAGAAGTCGCCGATCGACTCCGAGAAGTTGCTGACGAGCAGCTCGGGGGCGGCTCCACCGTCCTCCGCGGTCCGGGCGAGTGCGCCGACGCCGGCCGGCAGGTCGTTCAGCCCGGCGCCGTCGTCCGTCATCGTGACGCCGTCGATCCCGATCGTCGCCGCACGTCCGGACGCGTCCGAGACCGTGGCCGCGGACCCGTCCCCGGGTTCGACGTACGCCTCGACGGCGAGGTCGGCGTCGGATGCCTGCGTCGCGGCGCAGCCGCCCGTGACCATCGCGACCACGACCGCGATCCCGACCACGAGCCCCGTCCGCCGCACCATGCGCTCACCGTAGCGTGCGGGGCGGAGCGGGCCGCGCCTCCCGGCCTTCAGACGGAGGCGCCCTCGAGCCGGTCGACCGCGACGGCGAGCTCCTCGAGCTCGGGGACCCCGCGCGCTTCGGCCAGCGATTCCTCGAGCGCGGCGGCGTGCACGGGCGTGGCCTCGTCGAGCAGCCGCTGACCGGCGTGCGTGAGCTCCGTGTAGAGCCCCCGACGGTCGTCGGCGCAGAGCACGCGGGTGAGGAGCGCGCGCTCCTCCAACCGGTTCACGAGCCGGGTGGTCGCGCTCGGGCTCAGCGCGGCCGCGCGGGCGAGCTGCTGCATGCGCATGTGGAAGCCGTCCTGGCGGCGGAGTGCGTCGAGCACGGTGAACTCGACCACCGACAGGTCGACCGCGCGGAGCGCCCGCTCGAGCCGCGCCTCGATGAGGCCGTGCAGGGCGGCGAGGGTGCGCCATCCGTGGGCGCGGACGGCGACGGACGAGTCGTCGACGGACATGGGTGCCTCCAGGTGTGCTTCTGGGCAGGATCGGTTGCTTGCGCGGATACCCCGCGTGTGCAACTATCAATGTCCCGCGTCTGCAACAACCAGCGTACGCGGGCCAGCTGCACCGCACAACGGAAGGACATCCATGCCCGCGGGACTCATCGCCCTCGCACTCGGCGGATTCGGCATCGGCCTGACCGAGTTCGTCATCACCGGGCTCCTGCCCGAGGTCGCCGCCGACTACGGCGTGACCGAGACCACCGCCGGGTGGCTCGTGACCGGGTACGCCCTCGCCGTCATCGTCGGCGCGCTCGGCCTCACCGCCGCGACCACCAGGCTCCCCCGCAAACCGGTGCTCATCGGGTTGCTCGTGCTGTTCGTGATCGGCAACACCCTGTCCGCCGTCGCGCCGGTGTACGGCGTCATGATGCTCGGCCGGGTGATCGCCGCCCTCTGCCACGGGGCGTTCTTCGGCATCGGCTCCGTGGTCGCGTCGAACATGGTCGCGAAGGAGAAGCGGGCATCCGCGGTGGCTCTGATGTTCACCGGGCTCACCGCCTCGAACGTGCTCGGCGTCCCGTTCGGCACCCTCCTCGGCCAGGCACTCGGCTGGCGCGCCACGTTCTGGACCATCGCGGCGATCGGTGTGGTCGCGCTCGTCGGCGTCGCCGTGCTCGTCCCGACCGTCCGCTCGGCCGACGCAGCCGTCCCCTCGCTCCGCCGGGAGCTCGGCGCCTTCCGCTCCGGCCAGGTGTGGCTCTCGCTCGGCATCACCGTGCTCGGCTACGGCGGGATGTTCGGCGCCTTCACGTACATCGCGTACACACTGACCTCGGTGTCCGGGTTCTCGTCGAGCGCCGTGCCGTGGCTGCTCATCGTGTTCGGCGTCGGGCTGTTCGTCGGCAACTTCGCGGGCGGCAAGCTCGCGTCCCGCTCGATCGACGGCACGCTGCTCGTGGTGCTCGTCGTCCTCACGGTGGTGCTCGCCGTGTTCGCGGCAGTGGCGGCCTCGCCCGTGCTCACCGTGATCGCACTCGTGCTCATGGGGGCGTTCGGGTTCGCCACCGTACCGGCGCTGCAGACGCGGGTGATGCAGTACGCCGACCACGCACCGACCCTGGCGAGCGGGGCGAACATCGCGGCGTTCAACCTCGGGAACGCGCTGGGCGCCTGGATCGGCGGCCTCACGATCGCGGCGGGGCTCGGCTACACGTCGCCGATCTGGGCGGGCGCCGGGATCACCGCGGCCGCCGTGGTGCTCACCGCCGTCGCCGCGGGCGCGGCACGGCGCCGCCACGCGCGCGGCGCGGTGTCGACGGGCAGCGTCGCGACCGTCTGACGCGCGGGCGCGGGGCGCTCCGCGAGGTTTCGTGAGCAGGAATGGTCGGGTCACGTGCGCACACCCGACCGTTTCTGCTCACGAGGTTCGCGGCCGTCGCGGCGCACCCACGCACGGACGGGAGGCGCGGTGCGGGCTGGCACCGCGCCTCCCGTCCGGCGGTGGTGGCGCCTCGCACTCGATGCACCCGGTGCTCCCGGTGCTCCCGGTGCCCTCGGTGCTCCCGGTGTTCCGGTGTTCCTCGGGAACGACGAAACCCCGGTCCAGGAGGACCGGGGTTTCGATGCCGCGGAGACGGAGGGATTTGAACCATGCCGAGAGATGTCGCACTGCGTCTCAGATGCGACGATGCCGCGCACTTCCGGGCTTCGCACGTCTCAGATGCACTCTTGGATGAGGGCGGTTCTCCGCAAAGTGTGTGCGATGTGTGTGGCTCGCGTCCGCGTCAGTCCCGCTGCGTCACGATCCAGTCGACCGCTTCGTGGGGCAGCCGGAAGCGGTAGTCGGCGTCGGTCTCCCACTTCGTGCCAGGTACCACTCCACCAGCAGCGACGATGCGGTGCAGGACGTCGGCAGGAATCTCACCCTCTGCGTGCTCGAGCAGCCACGCGCGCGTCTCCGCGTCGAGCTTCGGCCACCAGTTCTGCACGTCGAAGATTCCCCGGTCGTGCCAGACGCCCTCGACGAGCTCCGAGACGATGTTCCCGGCGAAGATGCTCACGACGTCGCCGCGATCGCGGACGATGACGTTGGTGAGGCCGTCCTTCTTGGCTGCTCGCTCCCCCGCAGCCTTCGCTTCGGCGACGGTGTTGTAGACGCCAGTCCGGTAGGGGCCATCCGCCTCGTGGGGGCGTTCGTTCTCGTGCTCGATCGCGTAGCTCATGGTCGGACTGTACCGTCGGAAGACACCGACGCCGAGGAGGGCTCATGAAGGTAGAAGACGCACAGCCGTGGATCAACAACTACTGGGTGGACGGGGAGTGGGCCTGGCAGGACGAGTACTACCACTGGCCCGTGCAGAAGGGTGACGGGCTGATCGTCGCGAAGCAGGACTACAAGCGGTTCCGGGTCGTCGACGTCTGGTACAGCGACGACAACCACGGCCACTTCGACATCGGTCGCCACATCTTCCTCGAAGAGGTGACCGCGACGAGCGACGATCGCCCGGGCAACACCGCCCCGAGCTACTTCCGCGTCTGAAACGCGAGATGGGTCCCCGCATCATGGGGACCCATCTCCAATCCGGGATCGGAGCTGTCAGGAGGCCTTGGGCTCGGGCCGGTCGTTGTAGTGGTCCTCGGTGAGGGTGCCGTCGGCGTGCAGCAGGTAGCGGCAGTCCCTCATGGCCTCTGCGCCGGTGCCGAGCAGGTCCACGTACGTGACGAGGACGGAGTCGCCGGCGTCGAGCTTGGCGACGAGCCTCGGGTAGGGCGATCCGGGGATGTGCCCCCACCGGTCAGCGCGGTGCTGCCACTTCGCTCGGAGCGCCTGCCGGACGCTGATCGACGCCGTGGTGGTCGTGGTCTTCTTGCGGGGCATCAGAGGCCTTCCTTGCGTGCCTGCACGCGGTCCCAGCGGCGTCGGGACGCGCGCTGCTTCGTCGGGTTCTTCTTCGGCTGCCCGAACTCGTCGGGGAGCGGGATCTGCGCGAGGATGCGGGCCAGCGAGAGGCGTTGCAGCCGGAGCTCGACGATCGCGGGGTGGAGTCGGGTCTGCCCGGCCGAGCCGAGCGTCGTCGGCCCCTCGGCGGCGAGCACGGCCTCGAGGGCTTGGATGTCGTTGGCCTGACGGGCGGCGAGCTCGAGCACGACGAGGTCTTTCTCGTCCCACTCGTTGTCGTCTCCGAGCGCGGCGTCGTACTGCCGGCGCAGGGCCTCCCCTGCCGGCTCCTCGGTCTTCTTGCGGGCCATGAGCGCCTCCTCGGCGTCCAGAATTCGGATGATGTGCAATGCACAGAGCCGGAGCCACAGCACCTCTAAGGTCTGACGCGACCCGGGGGGAGGGGGTGGACGGGGTGGCCGTGTGCGGCTGTCTGCGGCGCGTTCGTCGCGGCTGGGTCTACCTGAGTCCGGGGTGCCGCTCGGTCGCCTTGCGGGCTAACGGACGGCTGGTGCTGCGTCGCGCTTCGAGTGCTTCGCGTGCCGTCTTCTTGTTGTGGTGCCAGCCACACAGCCATTGGAGGTTCGAGAGAGCATGGTTGTCACCTCGAACGATGTGATCGCAGTCTGTTCCACGCTCAGTGCAGCGCGAGCCGTCGCGCATCGTCGCCTCGCAGCGTCCGCCTGCGTTGTCGCGCACGATGTTGCGTCGGTGTTCCCAGTCGCGCGGCAGTCGCTCGCGTCGGTCGCTGCCTTCCCACTGCTTGCCCATGCTGTGTCCCTTGGTCTGTGCTCGGTGCTGCTGCTGCCGAGCGTGCGGGGTGGGCGTGTGCTGCCTACCCCTGCTGTGCCTCGTGCGTGAGGCTGATGTGTGCGCGTGCATGGTGGCTGCTGCTGTGCGCGGCTGCCCTGCACGCGGTGGTGGGTGGGGTGCCTGGTACCCGGGCGGGTAGCCGGTACCCCACCCGGTCCAGCAGGCGGGCGGGTAGCCGGGTCTGCTGGACCGGGGGTGCCGGGCTTAGGAGCCGAGCTTGATCTTCTGGATGGCCTTGGGCTGGGGGAAGACGAAGCCGGTGCGGAAGGTGGCGCGGATGGCGACCTTGTCGCTGGTGAAGAACACCGACCGGTCCACGTCGAGCGTGGTCCCCTGGCGCAGGGCGATCAGGGAGCGGCTGTTGGGGATGCCCCACACGGTGCCGGCCTTCACAGTGGGCGAGGTCAGCAGCGGGATCCCGGCGATAGTGCGCTGGGTGGGCTTGGTCGGGTCGGGCTGCAGGAGGTCCCGGGCGCTGGTGGTGGACTCCTTGAGCTGCGCCAGGGCGAGGGCGTCGGCCGGGTTCGCGACGAAGCTGGTGAGCTGCGCCCCCAGGGTCTCGGCGTTGAACACGGCGGCGTTGAACGGGTCGAGGTTGGTGAACTTCGTCCCGGCGGCGACGACGGTGGAGTCCAGGGAGCCGATGCCAGCGGGGGCGTTGGCTCCGGTGGCCGCCTCCGAGAAGTAGGCGGCGTCGAGCTTGCGGCTGACGTCGCGGGCGAGGCCGGCTCCGACCTGCTCGGCGACGTCGGGGCTCGAGTCGTCGGCGAGCTCGCGGGTGATGACAGTGAGGCCGGCGAGCTTGTAGTAGCCCGTGGAGGCCTCGTCGAGGACGGCGTCGGAGGCGTTGATCTCCTCGCCCTCGGCGGTCCACGCCGCGGTGGGGTCATCGCTGACGAGCGGGACGCGGAACTCGTGCTCGCCCTCGGCGGTCTGGATGACGGTCGAGGCCTGCATGGCGACGGACTGCTGGGTGACGGGCAGGACGATCAGCTGACCGATCTGCTCCGGGAGGAAGGCCTGGTTGGCGTTGGGGGTCTTCATGACCATGAGAGGTAGCTCCAAAGAGAGGTGGCGTTGGTTCCTCGGGAGGCTCTGCCTCTACCGGGTGCTCACCTGGAGCGTTCGTGTCGACGACAGCGCCCCTGGGCTGACTGTCCGCGACGGGATCAGTCTAGCTCAGGGGCGCTGCGATCGGGGGTTACTCGGAGGAGGCGTCTCCGCGGAGCGCGCCGGCCCAGCCGGTCTGCTCCTTCGGGCCGGTGATCGACTCCCCGACCGCGCCCTGGCCCTCGGCGGAGGAGGTGGCGGGCTTGCCCTGGATGCCGAACGCGGTCCGGGCGTTGCTGACGGCCGCGGTGACGGCGTCGGTGTTCGGGGTGCCGTCCTCGTTGAGGAGGTCGTCGAGCTCGACGCCGGACGCCCAGAGTGCTGCTCCGTTGACGCCCTCAGGCTCTGCGAGGCGTTCCACCTCGACGCGGCGCATGGTGATCAGCTGCTCCTTCACGGTGGCGAGCTCGGCCTGGGTGTCGCGCAGCTCGCGGCGGTACTTCGCGGCCTCTGCGTTGCCGCCGCCCGCTGCGGGGGCTTCGGGGGGCGTCTGCTGGCCCTGCTGCTGCTCGCCGGTCGTGGTCGTCGAGGTGTCTTCGGTGGTGGTCATGGTCAGGAGTCCTTCCGGTTGGTGGTGGGGTGGTGGTGTAGTTCAGGGCGCGGTCGAGTCGGCGCTGGATCGCTGCGACGTCGGCTCGGAGGTCGCGGAGCACGGTGTTCTGTCGAGCGATGATGTTCTTCTGGTGACGAGTGCGGCGCACCCACTCGTCGTGACTCACTTCGGTCGGCATTGCTCAGCCTTTCGCTGGTCGGTGGTGCTCTTGCGGGGTCAGCGGCGCTTGGGCCGCCGGCGGCGCTCGCGGTGTGCTGCGCGCGCCGGGCTCTTGGGGTCGGTGGTCCGCGGCTCGTCCGTGAAGGTCATGAGCACGGGTCCGGTGGGTTGGGCCTCGATGCGGTACAGCGCTTCGAGGACGTCGGCTTCACGTTCGCGGCGGACGGTGCCCTCCCAGATGGACGGTTGGGCGAGGAACGCGATGCCGTTGCGGTGCTGCGAGCGGGTGTTGGCGATCTGGTCGGTGTACTCCCGCACGAACAGGTCGTAGACGGCGTTGCACTGCGCTTCGGTGGCGTCGGCGATCGGCCAGCGGTCGATCGTGATGCGGCTGTGCCACCGGGTGCGTCGGATGTAGACGGACGCGCCAGCCGGGGTGCGGAGGTCGGGCTTCATGCCGTGCCTCCCCGTGCCTCGGCGTGGGCGGCGTCGTTCGCGTCGCAGAGCGAGCCGGTGGTCGGCGCACCGCACACCCAGCACGAGTTGGACGGTTCGGACGGTTCCGGCGGTTCAGGCGGTTTCACCCCAGGGGTACGGGGGCCGATCTTGGACGGTTCAGACGGTTCGGACGGTGCTGGCGATTCCACCTCGGGGGTGACCTTGAACTGCCGCCACGGCTTGTCGAGGTCGCTGCGGGTGTACCCGCGGGCCCCGGTGCTGTTCTTGGTCGAGAACACCTTGAAGCTCTGGGAGAGCATCCGACCGAGGCGCTGGACGGTGAGGCGCTTGCCGAAGCCGCTGAGCTCGGACCACTTCTCCGGGTTGTGCTGAACGAGCCGCTCGACCAGGTCGGTGGACCGGGTGAACTCCTCGGCGGTGGGCCAGACGTCGGCGAGGTCACGGAGGACCGTGACCGCGGGGGGCACGTTCGCCAGCCCGTCCTCGCGTTCCTGCTGGATCTCCCGCAGGTCCCGCTCGATCAGGTCGACGGTGGTCGTCGGCCAGCGCCCTCCGGCGAGCGCCGCGACCCGCATGAGGGGTGCCCAGCGTTCCTTGGAGCGTCCGACGCAGTCGGCGGGCATGACGGGTCGGATGGTGCGGAGGGTGTCGCGTACCTCGTCGATCGCCTGGCTGAGTGCTTCGGCGAGGTCGGCGGCGTCGGGTTCGAGCTCTTCCCAGTCGGAGCTTTCCACGGTCCCGTCGAGGTCGGGCATGAGCAGCAGCCGGATGGAGCGGGAGCGGGTGTCATCGGGAAGGTGCGGGGAGTTGCCGGCCATGGCGACGGGGGCGAACGTCGGCATCTCGGATACCTCCCACTCCCCTCCCTTCGAGGGGACCAGGACGGGCCGTGTAGCGCCCCGCTTGTAGCCGCTGTTGATGATCGCGATGAACTCTTCGACACCGGGGCGCTTCGGGTCGAGGGACCGGTCGGCTTCGTCGATGAGGATCGTACGGATGCCCTTGGAGAGCATCCGCGACATGAGCGCCGGGGAGGACAGGGAGGCTGCCTGCACGGGCTTGTGTCCGAGGCGGTAGAGGTGCTCGATCACGGTCGTCTTCCCGCTGCCGGGCATGGACGAGTCGATGATGAGCCGGGGCGTGGAGTACAGCTCGAACGCGGCGTGGGTGTGTGCCACCCAGAGGGTGAGCATGTCGAGGTCGCGGTGGTCGGTGACGCTGATGAAGCGGCCGAGCCAGTCGCGGACGTTGTCCAGGGCTACCCCCAGATTCGAACCGCCAGAACCGGCGGAACCGTCCGAACCGTCAAAACGGACGGGGGTACCCCCTGCGGAGAAACCGCCAAGACCGTCCGAACCGTCCGAACCGTCAGACGCGGGGCTGAGTGAGTCGACCATCCATGTGCTCCTTGGGGTCGTTGGTGATGGGGTAGCGGTCCGTGGCGGATCCGCCCATGTACTCGCGGAGGGCTGCTGCTCGCTGTCGGGCTGCTTCGGCTCCGCGGTGCCGTTGCGCTGCGAGGTGTTCGTCGAGGGTGCGGTGGTCGGGAGAGGGTGGGCGTCGGCACACCTCGGCGTAGAGGCGATCGGCGTCGTGGTTGGCCTGGTCGAGTGCGGGCTGCTGGGAGGCGCGGCCGGCTTCGTAGGCGAGGACGTAGAACTGTCGGAGCGAGGCGGGGAGCTGCTGGTAGTCGACGGTTCCGGTGGCGAGGTCTTCCCCGAGGCGGGTGAGGTACCGTTCTGCGTCGCCGCTGAGAACGATGTGCGCGGGGTAGGCGGGTCGAGGGGCGTTGTCGGTGGCGGGTGCGAGAATGGGATCACCTCCCTTGGTGGCGGGGCCGTGTGCGGACGGCCCCGCCTTTTCTGCGTCAGGGGGCGTTGAACCTGGTCGCCGTCGACAGTGCGTAGTTCACGGCCGACCGGAGCTCCATGTAGTCCTCATGGGATGTCCCCGGGGCGGCCACGGGCGGTGCCAGGAGCGGTCCGACCTTCGCCTCCCCGTGCGGAGCCATCCACACCGTCCACGGGTCCGACTCCTCGACCTTCTCGACCGTCACCGCGGCGAGCGCCGTGTGCACGGTCCGGAACCGGTGCGAGGTGTCCCGTGCCGAGTGCCAGAGCCCGTAGTTCACGCAGCCGCGCTGCCGGCACCGGGCGGTCGTCGTGGGGTCCATCAGACCGTCACCTCACTGCTCGCGTCGATCATGAACTCGAGCTCGAGCTGCGCGAACGGGTCGTCCGCGATGACACCGCGGTTCTGCCGGTAGAAGCATCGGCCCGTCCTGCGGTACGCCGAGCGCCGCCAGTGGTCGGGGAACCGGGCCCACTCCCCCACAGGCAGGAGAGCACAGGCCCGTCGAATGTCCTCGATCTCGCGGTCGGTCGCACCCTGGTAGACCCAGACGACGAACATGCGCTCGGTGGGGATGCGGTGCACTTGGTGCGTCCAGCGGATGACCGTGCCGTTCACAACGGTCACATGCACGCTATTCCGCTGCGCTCGCCGAAACTCGACGGTGTGATCGGCGTACTTCCTCCGCTCCGCGGCGGACGGTGCGAACGAGAACATCTAGCGCACCTCCCAGACCTGCTCGATGCTGAGGCCGAGCACCTCGCGGCACCGTTCGATCGACCATGCGGAGGGGTTGATGCCGAACCAGATGCGCAGAGTCGCGAGGCGGTCGAGGCCGGTCTTCTGGTGGAGACGGATGACACCCGTCCCCTGCCTGCGGGCTTCGGCGCGCAAGCGGGTCGTGATCGTGCGTGCTGCGGAGCGGGCGTCTCGGCGACGGTTGCGGGTGGTGGTCCTGGTGGTGTTCAATCGGTTCACGTCCTTCGAGTGCTGTGCTGGTGCTTGGACTGAGGCCCCGTTGGCGCGGGGCCTTTCTTCTTGCCTGCGGGCCCTTGGCCCGCGCATCGCTAGCCGACCTCCTGCAGCTCGCCGGTCTGGGTCTGTCCCGCGGCATCGATCCATGCCTGCACGTCGGACGCGGCGTAGCGGACCGTCTTCGGGCCGAGCTTGCGGAACTTCGGGCCGCTGCCTCGGTAGCGGAGCTGCGAGAGCGCGGACGGTGTCATGCCGACCCACTCCGCCACTTCCTGGGACGTGAGCAGTCGCTCGCGCTGTTCGATCTGGAAACCCATGCTTGCCTCTCAGTTTCGATTTCTGTGGTGTTTGTCTCGCTTATCGGGACAGTACTCCGCGGATCGACGCAATGCAACTAGGCTGGCCCACATGGACAACGAGCTGGGCGACATCAACGAGGCCACGGCCGCGACGCTGCGGGCGGAGATGGCCGTCCGACGGATCTCTGGGCGGCAGCTCGCCGCCCGTCTGAACATGTCGTCCGCTTCCCTCGCTCGGCTCATCTCCGGAGAGCGCAAGATCGCCGTCGCCGACGTCGGGAAGATCGCGATCGCTCTCGACATGGAGCCGACAGAGCTCCTCACCAGATCGTTCGAGCGCTGGAAGGAGATGAGGGCTGACGATGGCGAGCATTGAGGCCTACGAGACCAAGGCAGGCACGCGCTACAAGGTGCGCTATCGCACCCCCGAGCGGAAGCAGCGCGAGAAGAAGGGCTTCGTTCGCAAGCGCGACGCCGAGACGTACCGGGCGACGATCGAGGTGTCGAAGCACCGCGGCGAGTACGTCGACCCGTCGGATGCGAAGGCCACGATCGGCGAACTCGCGACCGCCTGGCTGGCAGGGCAGACGCACCTCAAGCCCTCGTCCTTGCGGCCCGTCGAGACGTCCTGGCGGGTGCGCGTGGAACCGCGGTGGGGGAAGGTTGCCGTCGGTGCCGTGAGCCACTCAGCGGTGCAGGCGTGGGTGTCGGGGCTCGCCGGCGAGCGCGGCGCGACGACAGTGCTCCGGGCGTACGGGGTCCTGGCGGGCATCCTCGACGTCGCGGTGAAGGACCGCCGCGTCAGCGTGAACCACGCTCGAGGGGTGAACCTCCCCCGGAAGGTGTCGAAGCCGCACACGTACCTGTCGCAGCAGCAGCTTGCGGCGCTGGTGCGGGCATCCGGCGAGCGCGGTGTGCTCGTCGCCGTGCTCGGCTACACCGGGCTGCGCTGGGGTGAGGCGATCGGTCTCCGGGTGCGCGACCTGGACATGCTGCGCCGGCGGCTGTCGGTCGTCGAGAACGCGGTCGAGGTGAACGGGACGATGGAGGTCGGCACACCGAAGACCCACAAGCGTCGCACGCTGGTGTTCCCGAAGCTGCTCGTGCCGGCGCTCGCGAAGGCGTGCGAGGGCAAGGGCCGGGACGATCTGGTGTTCCCCGCCGCAGACGGCTCCTACATGCGGCGCACGAGGGCGTCGAAGGGCAGCAAGTCGTGGTTCGTCACCGCGCTCGCGGAGTGCGGCCTGGACCCTATGACCCCGCACGATCTCCGGCACACGGCTGCGTCGCTGGCGATCAGCTCCGGCGCGAACGTGAAGGCGGTGCAGCGGATGCTCGGTCACGCCTCCGCGGCGATGACGCTCGACGTGTACGCGGACCTGTTCGACGACGACCTGACGGCGCTGGCGGACGGCATCGACGACGCGGCTCGTGCGGCAGATGTGTTCGATTTGTGGGACTCTGCCGCTTCGTGAAACGGAGGAAGCCCCTCCGTTCCGCGTGCTGCTGCGGATCGGAGGGGCTTCTCGTGTGCGGAGACGGAGGGATTTGAACCCTCGGTCCCCTCAAAGGGGACTCCACCTTAGCAGGGTGGTGCACTCGGCCGGACTATGCGACGTCTCCAAGCACTCTCGCGAGCGCTCCCACCACCATACAGGAGGTCGGGCACGGTCTCGACACCGTCCTTGTGCCGAGCGCGCAGTGGGGTCCCCCGAAGTGGGGACGGCCGGAGGTTGTCCGCCCGTACCCCGGTCAATAGCATCGTCGAGGCGCGGCCATCACATTCCGGGTTCCACCCCGTCGCCGCGACACAGCACCGACGTCGCTCCTGGGCGGCGAGCCCGACGCGCGCCCGATCGCGCGAGGCTCAGACCGAGGAGTGACCAGGGGGCGCGGCCCACCACCGCGCCCCCGCTCTCGGTCTGGTGCGGCCCGCGTTCGTCCGGCTCGTTCCCGGCTGCCGGCGCACTCCCGGCTGCCGGCGCGCTCCCGGCTCCGGCCCGCCTGCCGTTTCGCGCTCACCGACAGCTCACGGCCCGGAACGCCCGTGAACTGTCGGTGAGCGCGAAACCGCGGCGCGCGGCAGCGCCCGCCGGCGCGGCGCACCAGCCGCACCAGCCGTCCGCGCGGGCGCACAGGCGCGCGCGCGGGAGCCGTCAGGCGGCTGCCCGGAACCGCTCCGGCAGCGCGATCAGGGCGTCAGCGAGCTCGACCAGCACCGCCGCACACTCGTCGAGCGCATCCCGCTCGGCCGCCACGGTCGCCCGATCCGCCAGCACCCGCCGCTCCCGCCGCGCGACCACGGCGTCGATGCCGTTCGCCAGCGCCACCTCGTCCGTGAAGAACGCGTCGAGCACGGCACGCTGCGACAGGAGCCAGTCAGCACTGACCGCCGCACCGCTCCGGCGCAGCCACCACGAACCGATCTCGACGAACACACCACCCTCGGTCGCGCACGTCCGCAGCCAGGCGACGTCGAACCGGTCCGCACTCCGGGCCGACCCCGCCGAGGGCTCGGTGATCATCGTCCGCGCGATGCGGATGCGCTCGATCATGTGGTCGACGGTCCAGTGCGCGACGACGACCCCGACGTACCGCTGCACCGACACGAGCCGCAGGTTCTCGAGCGGCACGAGGGCTTCGCGGACGGGCGTCCGGGACACCCGCATGTCCGCCGCGATCGTGTCCAACCGCATCCGCTGCCCACGCCGGTACACCCCGCGCAGCACGTTGTCGAGCAGTCGGGCGAAGACGGCGTCGCGCAGCAGACTGCGTCGGATGCCGAGCGGGTCGTCGTCGTCACGACCCGGCCGGTGCTGTACTCGCTCCATGGCGCCAGGATCACGCACGGCCCACGCCGCCGGCTTCGCGAGTGGTCGGACCGTGGACCGTGCGGGACACTGTCGTGCTGTGGAGGACTGCCATGCGAGGACGATGACAGACCCCGCAACTCGGCGCTAAACACTCCGCATACGGAATACTACTTCCGAGCCGTGTCCGCTTCCTTGGTCAGGACCGAGAGCGGTTGGGTGACGTCCTCGAGCCCCTTCCGGGCCGCGTCGACCCCGAAGATCAGCGCCACCACCCCGCCGGCGATCATCACCGCGGAACCGAGCAGGTACCCCCAGAACAGCGGTTCGCGGGAGGACCCGTCGCCGATGAGCGCACCGTAGATCAGCGGGGCGATGGCACCGAAGATCTGCGCCAGCGCGAAGAAGTACGAGATCGCCTGCGACCGGAGCTCGAGCGGGAAGATCTCCGACACGGTCAGGTAGGCGCTCGACGCCCCCGCCGAGGCGAAGAAGAACGACACGCACCAGAAGACGACCTGCACGGTGGCGCTGATCGCGTCGGCCTGGAACAGGAACGCCGAGGTGGCGAGCACGAGACCCGAGACGAGGTACGTCGAGAAGATCATCTGCCGACGACCCCACGTGTCGAAGAACCGCCCGAGGATGATCGGGCCGAGCAGGTTGCCGATCGCGAACGGGAAGAAGTACACGCTCGTCTCGGCCGTCTTCAGCCCGAAGAAGTTCGTGAGCACCAGGGCGTAGGTGAAGAAGATCGCGTTGTAGAGGAACGCCTGGGTGATCATCATCGTCGCGCCGACGAGGGTCCGGGTCGGGTACTGCCGGAACAGCACCTTCACGATCGTCCGGAACTTCACGTTGTCCGTCGGGGTGACGGTCATCGCCTTGGACTGGTCGACCTCCGGCAGCCGGTGCCCGGTGGAGTGCTCGACCGACTCCTCGATCTGCGTGACCGTCGCCTCGGCTTCCTCTTCGCGTCCGTGCGTCATGAGCCACCGGGGACTCTCCGGGATGTGCCGCCGCAGGAAGATGATCGCGATGCCGAGCACCGGGCCGAGGAAGAAGCCGATGCGCCAGCCGATGTTCTCGGCGAAGTTGGCCGTGTCGAGCAGGTAGATGTTCGCGAACGCGCCGAGCGCCGCGCCGCCCCAGTAGGTGCCGTTGATCGCGATGTCGACGTGCCCGCGGTACTTCGCCGGGATGAGCTCGTCGATCGCCGAGTTGATGGCCGCGTACTCGCCGCCGATGCCGAGACCCGCCACGAACCGGAAGGCCGCGAGGAACCAGAAGTCCTGCGCGAGCCCGGCGATGCCGGAGCCGATCAGGTAGATGGCCAGCGTGAGGATGAAGAGCTTCCGCCGCCCCAACCGGTCGGACATCCGGCCGAAGACGATCGCGCCGACGACCTGCCCGATGAGGTAGATGGTGCCGAGCGACGTCACCTGCTGCGTCGACAGGTCCAGGTCCGCCTGGAAGCCGGCGTTCGACACGATCTGGATCTCGAGGCCGTCGAGGACCCACGAGACGCCGAGTCCCACCACGACGCTCCAGTGGAACCGTGTCCACGGCAGTCTGTCCATCCTGGCGGGGACCAGGCTCTTGATCGCCCCGTTCGTCGTGCTGCTCACGAGAGGGGAACGTACGCCCAGATCGACGAGATGGTTCAGATCCGGAAACGAACGGGTTCCGGGCCCGGAGCCGGATCCCCCTAATCGAATCCGGCTCCGATGCCGGAGTCCCAATCATTGCAATTGCTATGAAAACTCACAAGCAGGATGCCGGGAGGCGCGGTGCGGGCCCGCACCGCGCCTCCCGGCCCGAAGGGCGTAGCGTCGGACAGGTGACCCGACCCACCATCAGAACGGTCGGCGAGCTCCGCACCTCTGGCCACGTCCAGAAGACGGTCCGCGCCGAGATCCGCGACAACCTGATCAGCGCCCTCCGTGAGGGCCGCGACCCGTGGCCCGGCCTGCACGGCTTCGAGACCACCGTGATCCCGCAGCTGGAACGCGCCCTCATCGCCGGGCACGACGTCGTCCTGCTCGGCGAGCGCGGCCAGGGCAAGACACGCCTGCTCCGCACGCTGCAGGGCCTGCTCGACGAGTGGACGCCGGTCATCACCGGCTCCGAGCTCGGCGAGCACCCGTACGAACCGATCACGACCGCGAGCATCCGGCGGGCGGCGGACCTCGGTGACGCCCTGCCGATCAGCTGGCGCCACCGGGACGACCGCTACGTCGAGAAGCTCGCGACGCCGGACACGAGCGTCGCCGACCTCATCGGCGACGTCGATCCGATGAAGGTGGCGGAGGGACGCAGCCTCGGCGACCCGGAGACGATCCACTTCGGGCTCGTCCCCCGCGGCCACCGCGGCATCGTCGCCATCAACGAGCTCCCCGACCTCGCCGAACGCATCCAGGTCGCGATGCTCAACGTGATGGAGGAGCGCGACGTGCAGATCCGCGGCTACGTGCTGCGGCTGCCGCTCGACGTGCTCGTGGTCGCGAGCGCGAACCCCGAGGACTACACGAACCGCGGCCGCATCATCACGCCGCTCAAGGACCGCTTCGGCGCCGAGATCCGGACCCACTACCCGATCGAGCTCGAGGACGAGATCGCCGTCATCCGCCAGGAGGCGCGGCTCACCGCCGACGTGCCGGACGCGCTCGTCGAGATCCTCGCGCGGTTCACGCGGGCGCTCCGCGCATCGAGCGCGGTCGACCAGCGCAGCGGCGTCAGCGCCCGCTTCGCGATCGCCGGCGCCGAGACCGTCTCCGCCGCCGCGGTGCACCGCGCCGCACGGCAGGGCGAGGAGCACGCGGTCGCACGGCCGATCGACCTCGAGACCGCCGTCGACGTCCTCGGCGGCAAGATCGAGTTCGAGAACGGCGAGGAGGACCGCGCCGACGAGGTGCTCGAGCACCTGCTCCGGACCGCGACCGCCGAGACCGTCCGCGCGCGCTTCCGCGGACTCGACTTCGCGGTCCTCGTCGAGGCCCTCGACGGCGGCACGATGGTGACCACGGGCGAGCAGGTCAGCGCCCGGACCTTCCTCGAGGGCCTGCCGTCGATCGGTGAGTCCGACCTGTACGACCAGATCGGCGAACGACTCGGTGCGACCGACGACGGCGGACGTGCCGGGGCCATCGAACTCGCGCTCGAGGGGCTCTACCTCGCGCGGCGGATCAGCAAGGAGTCCGGCGGGGGCGAAGCCGTCTATGGCTAGGGCGAACCGGCGCCTGACCCGCGACGCCCGCTACGGGAAGTACGAGGACGGGCCGGACCCGCTCGCTCCCCCGGTCGACCTGGCCGAGGCGCTCGACGCCATCGGCGAGGACGTGATGGGCGGCACCTCGCCCGAGCGCGCCCTCCGGGAGTACCTGCGCCGGGGCGGTCGGGACCAGCGCGGCCTCGACGACCTGGCACGCCGCGTGGCCGAGCGACGGCGTGAGCTGACGGCGAAGCACAACCTCGACGGCACCCTGCAGCAGGTCAAGCAGCTGCTGGACGAAGCCGTGCTGGCCGAACGCGGACAGCTCGCCCGGGACACCGAGATCGACGACGGCGACCGGGCCCTCGCCGAGATGCAGCTCGACAGCCTCTCGCCGTCGCCGGCCACCGCGGTCCAGGAGCTGAACGGCTACGACTGGACGAGTCCGGCCGCGCGGCAGAAGTTCGACGAGATCAAGGACCTGCTCGGCCGCGAGGTGCTCGACCAGCGCTTCGCCGGCATGAAGCAGGCGCTCGAGGGCGCCACGGACCAGGACCGCGAGGACGTCGCCGCGATGATGCGCGACCTCACCGCGCTGCTCGAGGACCACCGTGCGGGGACGGACACGCAGGAGCAGTTCGACGCGTTCATGGCCGAGCACGGCCGGTACTTCCCGTCGGCCCCGCAGAACGTCGAGGAGCTGCTCGACGACCTCGCTGCCCGGGCGGCCGCGGCGCAGCGGATGCGCAACTCGATGACCCGGGAACAGCGCGACGAACTCGACGCCCTCGCGCAGCAGGCGTTCGGCTCCCCCGACCTGATGGGACAGCTCGCCCAGCTCGACGACACCCTCCGCTCGCTCCGGCCGGGCGAGGACTGGGGCGGGTCCGAGCGGATGGAGGGCGAGCAGGGACTCGGGCTCGGCGACGGCACCGGGGTGTTCCAGGACATCGCCGACCTCGACGCCCTCGCCGACCAGATCGCACAGGCCGGACCGGGCTCCGACCTGGACGACCTCGACCTCGACGCCCTCGGCCGTCAGCTCGGGAACGACGCCGTCGTCGACGCGACCACCCTGCAGCGGCTCGAGAAGGCCCTGCGGAACTCCGGGGCGATGCGCCGCGGCGCCGACGGGCAGCTGCGGCTCACACCGAAGGCCATGCGGCAGCTCGGGAAGAGCCTGCTCCGCGACGTCGCCGAGCGGATGTCCGGTCGCCAGGGAGCCCGGGACCTCCGGCGGTCCGGCGCGTCCGGGGAACCATCGGGCGCGACACGGCAGTGGCAGTACGGCGACACCGAACCGTGGGACGTCACCCGGTCGATCACGAACGCGCTCACCCGCACCGCGGCTTCGGGCCGGACGGCCCCGGGGGTCCGCCTGCAGATCGACGACGTCGAGGTGCAGGAGACCGAGGCTCGGACACAGGCATGCGTGGCGCTGCTCGTCGACACCTCGTTCTCGATGGCGATGGAGGACCGCTGGGTGCCGATGAAGCGCACCGCGCTCGCGCTCCACACGCTGGTGTCGACCCGGTTCCGCGGCGACGACCTGCAGCTCATCGCCTTCGGACGCGAGGCCGAGGTGATGGACATCGAGCAGCTCGTCGGCCTCGACGCGATGTGGGACAAGGGCACGAACCTGCACCACGCGCTGCTCCTCGCGAACCGGCACTTCCGGAAGCACCCGACCGCCCAGCCCGTGCTGCTCATCGTCACCGACGGCGAACCGACGTCGCACCTCGAGCCGAACGGCCAGGTGTGGTTCGGGTACCCGCCGGACCCGATCACGATCGCGCTGTCCGTCCGCGAGCTGGAGAACGCCGGACGACTCGGCGCGCAGACCACGTTCTTCCGGCTCGGAGACGACCCGGGGCTGGCGCGCTTCGTCGACGCCATGGCGAAACGCGTGGACGGCACGGTCGTCGCGCCGGAGAACGACGACCTCGGCGTCGCGGTCGTCGGGTCGTACCTGGGGTCGCGTCGCGGCGGAGCGTTCCCCCGCGACGACTGGACGATCTGACGGGAAGGCCCTGGTCAGCAGGGCACCCGTCGTCGTATGCTGACGTCACAGCTGCCCCGGACCTCGGCCGCCCATCACCGCTCCACCAGACCGACATCGTCGGCCGGGTGGTGTCGGCCGTCCGAGTGCACCTGATCCGTCCTCGGCCGGTCGACCCCCGTGGGGTCCCGGAACGCAACGGCGCGGTTCGGTCGACCTCGCGGGCATCCGCGTCCCGGCAGGCGGGACGCGGTGGGGTCGGTGGGCTCCGGACCCGACGGAGCCCGCCGACCCGATCCCTCCCGGTGCGCCCGGGACCGACGCGACCCGAGTCCGACGCAGCACAGGACGTGTCCGCTGGGACCGTCGTCGCCCGCTGCTCGCTAGAAGAGGGGCCAGGGCACGGCCGGCCCGTGTCCGGGCGGCGGCGGGAACACCCCGACGGCCCGGAGCGCGGCGCAGCGGGCCCGGAGCGTGTCGACCTCGGCGACGGTGAGGTGCTCGTGGAGCGCCGCACCGAGGTCGCCGTCGAGCGCCTCGGTCACCCGGTCGATGCCCTCGAGCTCGTCGGCGTCGAGCGGTTCGCCGATCCACCCCCAGAGCACCGAGCGCAGCTTGTGCTCGACGTGGAAGGTCAGGCCGTGGTCGACGCCGAAGCGGTGGCCGTCCGGCATCGCGAGGACGTGACCGCCCTTTCGGTCGGCGTTGTTCACGACGACGTCGAACACCGCCATCCGCCGGAGTGCCGTCGTGTCCTCGTGCACGAGGGTCACCGGGCGGTCCTGCTCGTCGATCGCCTCGAGCACCGGGAGCCACCGGGGTGTCGTGGCGTCAGCAGGGTCGGCGTCGGCGTCCTCGGTGGGGACGAGGTCGACGGCGTCCTGTTCGGGGTCGACCTCCTGCCAGCGCTGGAGCATGCCGCGACCGAACGGTCCGTCGCCCATCCACGTCGGGGGCACGACGTCCCACCCGAGCGTCTCGGACACCAGGTAGGCCGCGACCTCGCGGTCGGCGAGCGTGCCGTCCGGGAAGTCCCAGAGCGGTCGCTCCCCCTCGATCGGCTTGTAGACGACCGCCTCGCCGTCGAGGTCGGCGAGGAACGTGGCGTTCGAGGCTTCCCGGATGCGTGCCCGGATGGACACCGATCCGTGGCTCATGCGGCCCCTGGTGGGCGGCCGGCTGCCACGATCTCCCGGGTGCGCTCGACGAACGCGCGGGCGGTGCCGACAGGGATCTTCACCTGGAACAGCTCGGCAGGCTCGGGGATCTCGACGACGGCCTCGATCTCGTCGCCGTCCTCGCCCGTCTCGGCGACGATCTCGAGCTCGTCGTCGATCGGGTACGCCTCGATCACGACCTGGGCGGTCGCGGGGTCGAACCCGAGGCTCAGCGCACCGGCGCGGAACTCGGCCTCGACCGGCTGGTCGAGCGGTCCGCCGTCGCGGAGTTCGGCGGGAGCGGTGGGCGGGACGCTGAAGCGGTTGTCCTCGACCGTCGCGACCTCGTCCAGGAGCTCGTCGATCTTGTCCGCGAGGACGGCCGACTGCTCCTTCTCGAGCGCGACGCTCGTGACGCGGCGGCCGTCGCGCGCCTGGATGTAGAAGGACCGCTCGCCCGGGCGGCCGACGGTCCCGACGACGAGACGGTCCGGCCAGTCGAAGCCGTGCACGATGGTGGGCATACCCCGCATTGTAGGAGGGCCGGACGACACTCGTTCAGGCTCCGGCGGGAGCGGCTCCGGACGAGGCGTCGTCGTGACCGGCGCCGCCCCCGACCGCGGCGTCCCCGGTCGGCGCGGGCGCGGCGGCCAGCCAGGCGAGGTCGCCCGACTCGGTGTTCGACGCGACGACCTCGGGGCGGTGCTCGCCGTAGCGCACGATGGACACCGAGGCCGGTCCGACCGCGATCCGCTGGAAGAGGTCGAGGTGCATGCCGAGGGCATCGGCGAGCACCGACTTGATGACGTCGCCGTGGCTGACCGCGACCCAGACGGCGGACGGGCCGTGCGCGGCCTCGACCTCGGCGTCGATCCGACGGATCGCCGCGACCGCACGGGACTGCATGCCCTGCATGGACTCGCCGCCGGGGAACACGACGGCGCTCGGGTTCGCCTGCACCGTCCGCCAGAGGGGCTCCTGCGCGAGGTCCTGGAGCTTCCGGCCCTGCCAGTCGCCGTAGTCGCACTCCGTGATCGCCCGTTCGATGCGGGTCCCCGGCTCGCCCGTCTGCCGTCCGAGCACCGCCCGGGCGGTCTGCCGGCACCGTTCGAGCGGGCTGGACACCACCGCGGCGAGCGGCACGGCGGCGAGGCGCTCGGCCGTCCGCGCCGCCTGCTCGCGGCCGACCGCGTCGAGCGCGACCCCTGCCGTCCGTCCGGCGAGGACGCCGGTCGCGTTCGCGGTGGTGCGTCCGTGCCGGACGAGGAGGACGGTCGCCATGTGCCCGATCCTAGGCGGCGATCGACCGCTCGCTCGTCGTCCGGTCGGACAGCACCCGTCCGTCCACGACCGTGACGAGCGAGTCGAGCGCGTCCCGGTGCACCAGGTCGTGCGTCACGAGCATCGTCGCCGTGCCGCGCTCGTGGGTCAGCTGCGCGATGAGCGCCATGATCGCCGCGCCGCGCTCCTGGTCGAGGGCGCTCGTCGGTTCGTCGACGACGAGGACCGCGGGCTCGTGGACCAGGGCACGGGCGATGGCGATCCGCTGCCGCTGGCCCCCGGACAGCTGGGCCGGCCGCTTGTCGGCGTGCCCGGCCAGCCCGACGGCGTCGAGGAGGTCGTCCGCCCGGCGCCGGAGCTCCGCCGCCCGGCGTCCGACGCGCGGCCCGCCGAGGTGCGCCATCACGAGGAGCTGCTCGCGGGCGGTGAGCGCGGGCAGCAGGTTCGACTGCTGGAACACGATGCCGATCCGCTCGCGGCGGAGCGCGGTGGCCTCGTCGCGGGACATTGCGGCGGCGTCGACCCGAGCGCCCGCGGCGTCGGTGAGGTGCACGTGGCCGGAGTCCGGCCGGATGAGCGTCGCCGCGACCGCCAGGATCGAGGACTTGCCGGACCCGGACGGGCCGGTGATGCCGGTGACCTCGCCGGCGCGGGCGGTCAGGGACACGTGGTCGACCGCGGTGACGCGGCGGTCGCCGTCGGGGAAGGTGAGGGTGACGTCGTCGAGGGTGATCATCGGTTGCTCCCGAGTGCGGTGAGGGGGTCGGCTGCGGTGACGGTCCGGAGGGCGACGGCGGCCCCGGCGAGGCCGAGGAGTGCCATCGCGGTCGCCGGCACCACGGTGGTGAGCGGGCTGAGGAGGAACGGCAGCGCTCCCCCGGCGAGCGCCCCGAGTCCGACGACCGCCGCGGTCCCGACGCCGATGCCGACGACGAGCACGACGAGCGCCTGGCCCAGAGCGTCGCCCACGAGCGACCGGGTGCTCGCACCGAGCGCCTTCAGGACGGCGACGTCGCCCGCGCGCTGCATCGTCCACACCGTGAAGAAGGCGCCGACGACGAGGGCGGAGACGCCGAAGAGCATGGCGATCATCAGGGCGAGCGAACCGACCTCCGAGCGGAAGGTCTCGAGCGCCGTGAGCGATCCGAGGTGCGAGGCGGCCGACGTGTCCGTGCGGGCGGCGACGGCGTCCCAGTCCGGCGACCCGCTGACGGCGAGCACCGTCGGGTCCCCGTCGCCCCCGAGCCGACGGTCGGCGGCCGACCAGGCGTCCGGCGTCATCGCGAGCACCGGGGTGTGGCTGTACCAGGCGTCCCCACCGACCGAGGCGACCCGGTAGGTCGTGCCTGTGATCGTCACGTGGTCACCGACCGCGACGCCCAGGTCGGACGCGGCGCCGGTGGAGAGCCCGACCTCGTCGTCTTGCGCCGGTGCGAGCGCGGCGACCGTCCCGGCGTGGTCGCCGGCCGACGGCAGCCCGAGGAGCGCCACCCCGACCGCCGACCCGTCGTCGTGGGCCGACGTCGCCCGACCCTGCACGATGCCGACGGGGACCACCTCGTCGACGCCGGCCGCGTCCTGCCAGCCGACCCGCGCCTCCCGGCCGATGGTGGACTCGCCGAAGGACGGCTGCCCGTGAGCGGGCTGCTGCAGGACCAGTCGGTCGCCCGGCAGGGCGAGCACGGCGGAGACGTTCTGGGCGGCGAGTCCGCCCGTCAGCCCCGCGAGGAAGCCCACGAGGAGCGTGATGAGGGCGACGACGGAGCCGATGAGCACGAAGCGTCCGCGAGCGAACCAGAGATCGCGCCAGGCGACGAACACGGTGTTCCTTCCCGAGGTCGCGGACCGTCCGTGACCTCGCACCCAGCCTCGCCGCGGCCCTCGTCCCGGGCATCGCCGACGGGGTTGGTCCCCGGATCGAACTTTCGGTTGATCCGGTCCCGCTGCCGGCTCCGTACGCTGGGAGGGACATGGTCCACAGCACGCTCACCCCGGTCTTCGTCGGTCTCCGCACCGGCCTGCACGTGCTGTCCGCCGCGCTCCTCGCCCTCGTGGTGGTCCGGATCCTGGTGGGCGACGGACCCCGCCCGTGGGTGCCGCTCGGGCTGAGCGTCGTCTTCGCCGGCGTCTACCTGCTCGGTGCCGTCGCGGCCCGCACCGCGCCCCGTCGTCGGCGGGTCGCGGGCGCGCTCTGGCTCGTGGCGCTGAGCCTCGTGTGGATCGCCCTGCTGGTGGTCGTGCCCGAGGCCGCCTACCTCGTCTTCCCGCTGTTCTTCCTGTACCTGCACGTCCTGCCCCGGGTCGTCGGTCCGGTCGCGGTGGTGGTCGCCACCCTCGTCGCGGTCGTCGCACTCGGGCTGCACGGCGGCTTCACCGTCGGCGGGGTCGTCGGACCGCTCGTCGGCGCCGGGGTGGCGCTGCTCATCGGCCTCGGGTACCGCGCCCTCGCGCGCGAGGCCACGGAGCGCGAGGCGCTCGTCGCGGAACTCCTCGCCACCCGGGACCGGCTCGCCGCGACCGAGCGCGAGCAGGGCGTCCTCGCCGAGCGGGCGCGGCTCGCCCGCGAGATCCACGACACGGTCGCGCAGGGCCTGTCGAGCATCCAGATGCTGCTGCACGCCGCCGAGCGTGCGGACGGCGACCGGCCCGGGGTCGAGCACATCCGGCTCGCGCGTGCGACGGCGGCGGACGGCCTGGCCGACACCCGGCGCTTCATCCGCGAGCTGACGCCGCCGTCGCTCGACCGGGGGCTGCCCGCCGCGCTCGGCCGCCTCGCCGAGCAGCAGTGGTCCGGCGACGGTCTCACCGTGACCGTCGACGTCCCCGACGTCGCGCTGCCGATGGACGTCCAGACGGCGCTGCTGCGCATCGCCCAGGGCGCGGTCGCGAACGTGGTGCAGCACGCGCACGCCACGCACCTCACGGTGTCGCTTGCGGTCACGGGCCAGGAGGCGCGACTGACGGTCGCCGACGACGGCGTCGGGTTCGACCCGGTCACCGCCGCGGCAGGGGCCGGCTCGTCCGACTCGTTCGGGCTGCGCGCGACCCAGGACCGCGTGGACCAGTTCGGCGGCCGCCTGGAGATCGACTCGGCCCCCGGGCGGGGCACCACGCTCGTCGCCGTCCTGGAGGTGCCGTGATCCGGGTCCTGATCGCCGACGACCACCCGGTCGTGCGGGCCGGCCTCCGCGCGCTCCTGGACGGCGAGGACGGGATCGAGGTCGTCGGCGAGGCGGCGACACCGGGAGCGGCGGTCGACCTCGCCGCGACGCTGTCCCCCGAGCTCGTGCTGATGGACCTGCAGTTCGGCCAGGACACCTCCGGTGCCGACGCCACCCGGCGGATCCGCGCGCTCGACGCCGCGCCGTACGTCCTCGTGCTCACGAACTACGACTCCGACGGCGACATCCTCGGTGCGGTCGAGGCCGGCGCGAGCGGGTACCTGCTCAAGGACGCCCCGCCGCACGAGCTGATCGCGGCCGTGCGGGCGGCGGCGTCCGGGCAGAGTGCGCTCGCGCCGGCGATCGCCGGGCGCCTGATGGCCCGGATGCGGACCCCGCAGGTGTCGCTCTCGGCGCGGGAGATCGAGGTGCTCCGGCTCGTCGCCGACGGCGCGGCGAACGGCGAGGTCGCAGCACGCCTGCACATCAGCGAGGCCACGGTGAAGTCGCACCTCGTGCACGTCTTCTCCAAGCTCGGGGTCGCGTCGCGGACGGCGGCGGTGTCCGCGGCGCGCTCCCACGGCATGCTGCGCTGACGGCGTCCGCGGGTTCCGTGTCGTTCCCTTGACGTGGCCCTGGTGGCACGTTCTGATGGACCCATGATCGGGCGCCACCGCGCGGCACTCTTCGCCACGTCGACGATGACCGGGTTCGGGATCGCGTCGTGGATCACCCGCACACCCGCGATCCGTGACGAGCTCGGTGCCTCGATCGAGGCGATGGGCATCGTCATCCTCGGGCTCTCGATCGGCTCGATGATCGGCATCCTCGGCGCCGGCGTGCTCGTGCGGCGGCTCGGCACCCGGCCGCTCGTCGTGCTCGGCGGCGCCCTGCCCGTGACCGGCATGCTCCTCGTCGCCCTGTCCACCCCCGCGCAGCTCGCCGTCGGGGTCTGGGGCGGGCTCTTCCTGATCGGCTTCGGGTCCGGGGTCGCCGAGATCGGCCTCAACGTCGAAGCGGCGGCGGTCGAGCGGCGGATCGGCCGGCCGGTCGTCCCGGTCCTGCACGCCTGCTTCAGCCTCGGCACGGTTCTCGGTGGTGTCGCGGGCATCGCGGTGACCGCGGCCCGCACGCCCGTCCTCGTGCACCTGGTCGGCGCCACGATCGTGATGGCCGCCCTCGCCGCGTTCGCCGCCGTGGGCCTCCGTCCGGTCCCCCGCGACGCGCCGGAGCCGACGACCGCCGGTGCGCCGGTCCCGCGGCTCCGCGCGGTCCTGACCGTGCAGGTGCTGCTCATCGCCGTGATCACGCTCGCGATGGCCTTCGCCGAGGGTGCCGCGAGCGACTGGCTCCCGCTCCTCATGACCACCGACCACGGCGCCCCCGAGGCCGTCGGGTCCCTGGTCTTCACCGGGTTCGCCCTCGCGATGTTCGTCGGACGGTCGGCCGGCACGCCCCTCGTCGCCCGATTCGGGCGCGCGCCGGTCGTCCGGGTGTGCGCGGCCGTCGGGGTGGTCGGCGTGCTGCTCGTCGTGGTGTCGCCGAACCCGGTGCTCACCGCGGCCGCCGCCGGGGTGTGGGGCCTCGGGATCGCCCTCGGGTTCCCGCTCGCGATCTCGGCCGCCGGGGACCACCCGACCGACGGCGACCGGCGCGTGTCCGTCGTCGCGACCGCCGGCTACGTCGCCTTCCTCGCCGGTCCCCCGGCACTCGGGTTCCTCGGCGAGCACCTCGGCCTGCAGGCGGCGATGCTCGTCCCCGCGGGGCTCCTGGTCGTGGCGCTGCTCGCCGCGCCGGCCACCCGTGCCCGCGTCGTCCCCGAGGTGCGCCGGGCACCGGTGCCCGCTCCGACGCCGTCCGCCGACTGAGCGGCACGGGGACCGCACCGGCGGACTACGCGTTGCGGACACCATTTCGTGTCCCGCGTGCCCCACGCCAGGATGGGAGCGTGCTCGTCTCCATCGTCTACATGAGCCGGGCGGCCACCACCTTCGACGACGCCGCCCTGGCCGAGCTCCTGCGTGCATCACGGCTCCGCAACGAGGCGCTCGGTGTCTCCGGTCTGCTGCTCGCGAAGAACGGCCGCTTCATGCAGCTGCTCGAGGGTCCGGCGTGGAGCGTCGACGACCGCTTCGCCGCGATCGCCCGCGACCCGCGCCACGCCGAGCTGAAGTCGCTCGTCCGCGAGGACATCGACCGGCGCCGGTTCGACGGGTGGTCGATGGCGTACCGGGCGCTGGACGACGCCGACGTCGCGTCGGAGGAGGGCTTCAGCCCGTTCCTCACCGAGGGCATCGACTTCCCGCCGTCGTTCGACCGCACGAGCGCCGCGTGGCTGCTGAAGTGGTTCCGCGACCGCGAGCTCCACGACCGCTGACCCGCACCCCGGACGGCGTCAGTCCGCCGTGCCGAACGCGTCCTCGACGACCCCCAGCGGACGGGGTCGGTGCCGTGGGTCCGCGACCGCGGTGAGGACGACCCGCCACATCGTCGCGACCGCGGGGAACAGGTCCTGCCGTCCGGTGCGCACCGCGGACACGAGCTGCACGCCGGTGAACATCGGGACCACGGTCGCACCGAGCTGCTCGGGGGTGAGGTCCGTCCGGAGCTCACCGCTCGCGACGGCGAGTCGGAACAGGTCGCTGATGCCGCCGATCCACCGGTCGTAGAACGCCGCGGTCGCGGCAGCGAACTCGCCGCGTTCGAGCGACAGCCGGATGCCCGCACTCACGACGGGGTCGGTCAGCAGCATACCGGCGATGCCGCGGGAAGCGGCGACGAGCGCCTGGGTCGGTGACGTGTCGTGCAGGCTGACGACGTCGAAGGTCCGCACGTTCTGCTCGTCGATCACCCCGAGGGCGAGTGCGAGCTTCGTCGGGAAGTGGAAGTACAGGGCGCCCTGCGAGACCCCCGCGCCGCGGGCGACCGCGGCGACCGTCGTGGCGGCGTAGCCGACGCGCTCGAACTCACGAGCGGCGGCCTCCAGGATCTGTGTGCGTCGTTCCACGGGTCCAGTGTCGCGGACGCCGGGCGCGGTGCGGCCCCGCACCGCGCCCGGAGTCCGCGTCCGCGTTCGCGTTCGCGTTCGCGTTCGCTCAACCGTGCAGCGAGTCGTGCCGCTCCTGCCGCTCCGCAGGGCGCAGCCAGACCTTGACGACCGGGCCGGAGTCACCGGACGTCTCCCCACGGACGACGACCTCGAGTGCCGTGGCGGTCTGCGTCCACTCCGCCTCGCCGTCGACGCCCAGCACCTCGACGCTGCGGACGGCCCGCCCGAGCAGGTTCGCCCCGCTGCCGAACGCGCGGACGCGGGCGACACCGTCCTCGGGGTCGGCGAGCAGGACGGCGTAGACGTACTCGCCGGTGACGTCGCGGCGGGTGGTGAAGCGGACGTCCTCGGCCGTGTACGCCGGGGCCTCGCCGTCGACGAACGACCCCGCCCTGACCTGGGTCGGCCCCTCGCCGAAGACCCGCCAGGGACGTGTGCCGTAGATCGCCTCGCCGTTGACGACCAGCCACCGTCCGACGGCCTCGAGCAGCCGCTGCTCGGGTTCGGCGATCGTGCCGTCCGGCTTCGGACCGACGTTGAGCAGGAGCACGCCGTTCTTCGCGACGACGTCCACGAGCTCGGCGACGAGGTCGCGGGTCGTCTTGTAGTCGTGCCCCTCGATCCAGCACCAGGCCGACTTCGACACCGACGTGTCGTTCTGCCAGACCACGGGCGGGATCTCCCCCATCGCACCGCGTTCGATGTCGTAGACCGCGGAACCGTCGGCGAACGCCTCCCACTTGTAGTTGATGACGACCTCGCGCCCCCACTCGGCGGCGCGGTTGTAGTAGTACGCGGCGAGGGTGCGCAGCCACGGCTCGAACGCGGGCTGCTCGATCCACCAGTCGAACCACAGCACCTGGGGCCGGTACTTGTCGATGACCTCGACCGTCCGGAGGAGCCAGTCCTCGAGGTGCCGCTCGTTCGGCGCGGTCTCCTCGCGCTGGGCGGGGCCGTAGAAGTCGATGAAGCGGGGGTCGAGGACGTCGGAGTCGAACCGGGCGCCGCCGTTCATGAAGAACCAGTGCTCGGCCCGGTGCGAGGACGCCCCACGGACCATGAACGCGTCGTCGACGGCCGTCATCAGGTCCCCGAACACGTCGCGCTGCGGGCCCATCCGTGCCGCGCTCCACCGGGAGCGGTCGGTGTCGTACATCGCGAAGCCGTCGTGGTGCTCGGCAACGGGGACCACGAACTGCGCGCCTGCCCGACGGAACAGGTTCGCCCAGGCACCCGGGTCGAAGTGCTCCATCGTGAAGGACGGGATGAAGTCCTTGTAGCCGAACTCGGACTGCGGCCCGTAGGTGGCGACGTGGTGCTCGAACTCGGGCGTGCCCTCGCGGTACATGTCCCGCGAGTACCACTCGTTCCGGAACGCGGGCACCGAGTAGACGCCCCAGTGCAGGAAGACGCCGAACTTGGCGTCCTCGTACCAGCGCGGCGGCGTGTACCGGCGGAGCGACTCCCAGGTGGCGTCGTACGGACCGGTGGCGACGACCGCGGCGACGGCGGCGAGCGCCGCGGTGTTGTCGCTGACGTCGACCGGCTCCGGCAGCGCTGTCGGGTCGAGCCGTGGCAGGTCGTGTGGTTCGGGCATGACTCCTCCTCGAGTCGAGCGAAACGTTTCGTCCTGGGGACGGTTCTACGGTAGCGTGCATCCGAGCCCGATGGGTGAAACGTTCAGTGATGCGCGACGTCGCGCAGGAGGAGGAACACCGTGGACGTCCTGACGAGCCGACCCCTGCGGACCGGCGCGCACATCCCCTCGATCGGGCTCGGCACCTTCGGCTCGGACCGGTACACCCCGGACCAGGTGGCCGCGGCCGTGCGCGGTGGCCTCGACGCCGGCTACCGGCTGGTCGACTGCGCCTCGGTCTACGGCAACGAACCCGAGGTCGGGGCGGCCATCGCGGCGAGCGGGGTCCCGCGTGGGGACCTCTTCGTGATGTCGAAGGTTTGGAACGACGCACACGACCCGGCGGACGCGGTCACCTCCGTCGAACGGTCGCTCCGGGACCTCCGGCTCGACCACCTCGACGCGGTCTTCGTGCACTGGCCGTTCCCGAACCACCACGCGCCGCACGCCTCGGTCGAGGACCGCGACGGATCCGCCCGCCCCTACGACCACGCCGCCTACCTCGCACTGTGGCGCGCGCTCGAAGGCCTCGTCGACGCCGGCCTCGTCCGGCACCTCGGCACGTCGAACACGACGATCCCGAAGCTGCGCCTGCTGCTGGACGACGCGCGGGTCCTCCCCGCACTCAACGAGATGGAACTCCACCCCACGTTCCAGCAGCCCGAGCTGTTCGACTTCTGCCGCGCGAACGGCATCCAGCCCGTCGGGTACTCGCCGCTCGGGTCACCGTCCCGCCCGGAGCGCGACCGCGAGGACGACGACCCGGTGGACGTCGACCACCCGGTCGTCCGACGCATCGCCGAAGCACACGGCGTCCACCCGGCGATCGTCTGCCTGAAGTGGGCCGTCGCGCGCGGGCAGGTCCCGATCCCCTTCGCGGTGAAGCCGGAGCAGTACCGCGCGAACCTCGCCGGGGCGTCGGCGGACCCGCTGACCGCCGACGAGCTCGCCGCCATGGCGGACGTCGACCGCGGCGCACGGCTCATCAAGGGGCAGGTGTTCCTCTGGTCGGGCGCCGACAGCTGGCACGACCTGTGGGACGAGGACGGCACGGTCACCGGGAGGGCCGGGTGACGGCGACCTACAAGGACCTGCAGCGGGCGACCGGCCTCTCGCTCGCGACGATCTCGAAGTTCTACAACGGCGGCACCGTCCGCGACGAGAACGCACACGCCATCGAAGCGGCCGCGGCGACGCTCGGGTTCCGTCCGAACGGGTTCGCGCGGAGCCTGCGGTCGCGGCGGTCCGGCACCATCGGGGTCCTGCTGCCGGCGCTCGACAACGACTTCCACCTCACCGTGATCGCCGGCGTCGAGAGCGCCCTGCGCGACCACGGGATGAGCGTCATCGTCTCGTCGAGCCCGGACGCACGAGCCGGCGCCGTCGACCTGCTCCTGCGCCGGATGGTCGACGGGATCATCGCGGTGCCGTCCGACCACGACGTCGCGGCACTGTCCCGTGCTGCCGAGCGCGTCCCCGTCGTGCAGATCGACTGGCGCGCGGACGCCCTCGGCACCGACGGCGTCTTCCTCGACAACCACGGAGCCGGCGCGCTCGCCGCCCGGCACCTGCTCGACCACGGCCACCGCCGCGTCGGCGTCGTCGCGGGCGACCCGACGATCTCGACCATGCGCGAACGGACCGCGGGCTTCCGGTCGGTCATCGAGCGGGACGGCGGCGTGCTCGCCCCGGACGCCGTGGTCGAGGGGCCCCTCACGGTGCGCCACGGCCAGGCGGCGATGCAGCGGCTCCTCGTGCTGCCCGATCGTCCGACGGCGGTCTTCTGCGCGAACTACGAGCTCACCCTCGGCGCCGTCATCGCGCTGAACGAGTCCGGTCTCACCCTCGGCCGGGAGCTCTCGGTCCTCGGGTTCGACGGCCTCGAGCTCGCCCAGGTCACCGTCCCGAAGCTCACCGTGATCGTGCAGCCCACGCACGAGCTGGCGGTCCGGGCGGCGGACCTGATCCGCTCGCGGCTGACCGCACCGGACGACGACCAGGCGCCCGTCGACGTCGTCGTCCGCCCCCGTCTGGTCGCCGGTGGATCCGTCGCCCGACTCCCCACCGGACCCGTCACCGCCACGGAGGCATGATGCTGCGCTACACCCTCACCCACCAACCGACGCTCAGCGCGCTCGCGTCGCTCGGGCACGGCTCGAAGGTCCTGATCGCCGACGGCAACTACCCGTTCGCGACCGCGATGCGCCCCGGCGCCGCGCTCGTGCACCTCAACTTCCGACCGGGACTGCTCGACGTCGACGAGGTCCTCACCACGCTCCTCGACGCGGTGCCGGTCGAGGCGGCGACGGTGATGGAGCCGCCGGTCGACACCGTCGTCCAGGCGCACGAGGGCTACCGGCGGATCCTCGGTGCCGACGTGCCGCTCGGCACCCTCGACCGGTTCGGGTTCTACGAGGCGGTGCGCGCCCCCGAGACCGGGTTGGTCATCGCGACGGGTGACCAGCGCTCACACGCGAACCTGCTCCTCGAGATCGGGTTCCACCAGGCGCCGGAGCGCTAGCCGCCCGCGGAGCCGGCCACCCCGTCAGGCGGCGTGCCTGGCCAGGGTGATCCGCGCCTCCTGGACGTCCCGGAGCTCGCGTCCGCGGAACCAGCGGAGCAACCAGTCGGCCGGCGAGCCCGCCACCCCGGCCGGCAGGCCGGTGCGCTCGGACAGGAAGGTGCTGAACCCGGGTTCGGCGCGGACCTCGGGGTCGGAGGGGTTGCCGAACGCCATCGCCCAGCCGTCGAACCGGCGGGCGGCGATGCGCTCGCGGGACAGCGACCTGACGTCGCGGTGGCGGGGATCACGCTCGATCGCGGCGAAGCGGTCCTCGACGCTCCACGCCGGCCCCTCGAGGACCTGCATGAACCGGCCGCCCTTCGCGAGCAGCAGACCGGAGACGCCGAGCGCCTCGTTGCGGAGCCGCGCTTCGCGCAGCATGGCGACGAGCTGGTCGTCGGTGAGGTCGTCGACGCCGACGGACATGTACACGAGCGATTCGAGCGAGGTCATCGGCGTCAGTCTCGTTCCACAGTGGAACCGCCGTCAACGCGGTCGTCCACGGACCGCACCGGACCCGTGGACGACCGCGCCCGCGGGACGGCTCAGGTGAGGCCCAGCAGCGTGTTGACCTGCTCGTTGACCCCGGTGAGCGACGAGATCGGCGCCCCGTTGGCGTAGATGGAGTCGAACGCCGGCTGGACGAGCGCCTGCACGTCGGCGGGGTTCCGCGTGACCGGGAACAGGAACGTCGTTCCATCGTCGACCTGCTCGGTGAACGCCGTGACGTCCAACCCGCGCTTCGCGTAGGCGGCGACCGCCGCGTCGGTCCCGGACCGCCGGGCGGGAAACACGATCCCGGCCCGGCCGACGATCTCCTGCGCGGTCGCGCCGCCGAGGAACGCGACCCACTTCGCCGCGGCCTCCGGGTGCTTCGCCTGCTTCGTGATCGAGTCGCCCAGGCCGTTGAACATCGAGGCGCGGTGCCCGACGGGTCCGGCCGGGGTCGGCGCGATGGCGACGTCGATGCCGGGCAGGTTCGCGTACGTGCCGATCATCCACGACCCGTTGAACGACAGCGCCACCTTCTTGGAGCCGAGCTGCACGTCCGGTCCGGTGGTCGTCGAGAAGACGCCGTACTTCGGCATGTAGCCCTTCTCGGCGAGCCCGAAGTACCACGAGATCGTCTTCTGGAACGCAGCGTCGTCGTAGCGGAACCGGTTCCCCCACGGGTTCCGGTTCGTGTAGAACCAGTCGATCGACCCGGTGAAGGGCGACCACTGCGTCTGCCCGAAGCCGTCGCCGCCACTGCCGTTCGCGCTCATCCCGTAGACGGCGACGTCGTCCTTGTCGAAACCGCGCTCGTCCCCGCGACGGCCCTTGCCGTCGATCGTGAGGTGCGCGACCGCCCGCTCGAAGGTACCGCCGTCGTCCGGGTTCCACGACAGTCCGGCGAGGTCGTCGGCGCTGTACCCGGCCTTCGCGACGACCTTCGGGTCGTAGAACATCGCGATCGTGTCCCAGTCCTTCGGCGACCCGTAGCGGTGTCCGTCCCGGCCCTTCCAGAGCTGGGCGAGGCCGGACTGGTAGTCGTCGTCGCGGATGGAACTCGTCGCCTCGAGCTCGTCAAGCCGGTAGAGCACGTCGAGGTCGGCGAACTGGGGGAACTTCGACAGGTGGTCGGTGAACACGTCCGGCGCCGTGCCGGCGATGAACCCGGCGGTGAGCTTCGTCCAGTAGTCGGCCCAGCCGAGCTGGGTGATCTTGATCCGGATGCCCGGGTTCTCCCGCTCGAAGGCCTTCGCGACGGCCTGGTAGGCGGGCAGCTGGTTCGCGTCCCAGAGCCAGTACGACACGGTGCCGGTCGCGCCGCTCCGCGGGTTGGGCGTGCTCGGACTCGAGCAGGCCGCCAGCGCTCCGAGGGCCAGGGCCGAGGCGCCGCCGGCGAAGAGGGACCGGCGGGTGATGGAGTTCGTCATGAGCTGGTCCCTACTTGATGCCGGAGAAGCCGATGGAGTTGACGATGCGCTTGGCGAAGAGGCCGAACAGCAGCATCATCGGGAGCGCCGCCACGAGGGTCGCCGCCATGAGACCGGCCCAGTCGGTGCCGGACTGCGGGGACTGCGACTTGAAGACGCCGAGCGCGACGGTGAGCACGCGGGAGCTGTCCGTGTACGAGACCATCAGCGGCCAGAAGTAGTCGTTCCAGGCGGTGATGTACGTCAGCACGGCGAGCGTCGCGATCGGGGCGGACGCCATCGGCAGGATCAGGCGGAAGAACACCCGGACCTTGCCGGCGCCGTCGATGAGCGCGGCCTCCTCGACCTCGCGCGAGATGCCGAGGAAGAACTGGCGGAGGAAGAACACCGCGAACGGGGTCATCAGCATCGACGGCAGCGAGATCCCGAGCAGGGTGTCGACGAGCCCGAGCGACTTGATGAGGGTGAAGTTCGGCAGGAGCGTGAAGATCGTCGGGACCATGAGGCCGGCGAGGAACACCCCGAAGACCCGGTCGCGTCCGGGCCACCGCAGGCGTGCGAAGGCGTACGCGGCGCCGGCGGAGAAGAACACCTGGCCGACCGTGATCATCGTCGCCGTGACCACCGAGTTGAGGAGGTAGCGCCAGAAGTCGATCGCGGCGCCCGAGCCTCCCTGGGCCAGGGCCTCCTTGGTGGACTGCAGACCGAACACGCGCTCGAACCCGCCGAGGCTGAAGCCGGTCGGCAGCAACGAGGTCGGGTCGGCCGAGATCGCGCCGTTCGAGGACAGCGCGGTGCGGAGGATCCAGTAGAAGGGGAACAGGGTCACGACGATGACGGCGATCATCGCGATCCAGGCGATCACGCGGCCGACCGAGGGCTTCCGGCGCGGCGGGCGGGTGCCGCGGGTGGTGATCGCGCGGGTGGTCTGGGGCTCGACCACCGGGGGCAGGGTGCTGGTCATCTTCGACTCGCTTCCGTGTGCGCTTGGCCGTCAGTCCAGGTCGCTCTCGCCGGAGCGCGAGAGTCGGTACTGGATGACCGTGATGATGCTGAGGACGATGAGGAGGGCCACCGAGACGGCGGACGCGTAGCCGAACTGGAACCGGCCGAACGCCAGGTTGTAGATGTAGTTCTGCACGACGTTCGTGGCGTTCGCCGGGCCGCCCTGCGTCGCGATGGCGACGGTGTCGAACACCTGGAACGAGCCGATGATCGTGATGATGAGCACGAGCGACAGGATCGGGCGGAGGAGCGGCACGGTGATGCGCCAGAACATCTTCCACTCGCTCGCACCGTCGATGCGGCCGGCCTCGTAGACCTGCTCGGGCAGCGCCTGGAGCCCCGCGAAGATGAGCAGGGCCGTGTAGCCCACGTTCCGCCAGACGTTGATGAACGCGATCGTGGGGATGCCCCAGAAGTCGCTCTGCAGGAACGGGATGCGGCCGACGCCGATCGCGGACAGGATCTCGTTGCCGATGCCGAGCTGCGTGTCGAGGATCCAGAGCCAGATGAGGGCGGCGACGACGTTCGACACCAGGTACGGCGCGAGGACGATCCCGCGGACGAAGGTGGACTTGGTGAGCCGGTGCATCATCACGGCGATGAACAGCGCGAGGATCGTCTGGAAGCCGATGTTGAGCAGGACGTACTCGACCGTCACGGCCATCGAGTGCCAGAAGATCGAGTCCTGCACGAGGCGGACGTAGTTCTGCAGGCCGGTGAACACCGGCGGCGTCAGCAGGTTGTAGGTCGTGAAGCTCAGGTAGATGCCGCGGACCGTGGGCCACAGCAGGAACACCGCGAAGCCGACGCTGGCCGGGGCGATGAAGACCAGCGCCAACCAGAGGTCGTTCCTCGGTCGGCGGCGCGGGGAGGTGGTGCCGGCACGAGCGAGGTCGGCGGACCGACTCCTGCGTCTCGTGCTGGCCGTCGTCAAGGGTGACGACACGGGGCTCTCGGTGGCCATCGCGACTCCTTCGTCTGCGGTGGACTGGCGTGCGGCAGTCCGTGAGCCGGGAATCTACACGTGGGGACTGCTGCTGGCAAGAGGTTCCGATGCAGGAACATTCGGGGGTTGTCACGTGTAGACCTTCCGTGTCAGGATGACGACCGTTCGCATCGGAGCGACCTGCCCGGCGACGCATCCAACACCTGGAAAGGTCACTGATGATCTCTGTCGGAATGGTCGGCGCCGGCCAGTTCGCCCCCCAGTTCGCCAAGCTGTTCAAGCTGCACCCGGACGTCGACCGCGTCTACGTCACCGACCTCGTCGACGACCGCGCGTCGGACCTCGTCGAGTCGCAGCACCTCGACGGCACCTTCCCGGACTTCGACGCGGTGCTCGCCTCGGACGTCGATGCCGTCGCGATCTTCACGCAGCGCTGGACCCACGGCCCGCTCGTCTTGCAGGCACTCCGCGCCGGCAAGCACGTCTACTCGGCCGTGCCGATGGCGATCTCCGTCGAGGAGATCCAGGCCATCATCGAGGCCGTCCGCGAGACCGGGCTCACCTACATGATGGGTGAGACGAGCTACTACAACCCGGCGACGGTGTTCGCCCGGTCGAAGGTCGCCGAGGGTGCCTTCGGACGCGTCTTCTACGCCGAGGGCGACTACGTCCACGACATGGACCTCGGCTTCTACGCCGCCTACCAGTTCAGCGGTGGCGACGACTGGAAGCGCACCGCCAGCTACCCGCCCATGCTCTACCCGACGCACTCGGTCGGCGGGGTCCTCGGGGCGATCCCGGGGCACGCGGTCAGCGTCAGCTGCATCGGCGTCCGCGACGACCGCGGCGACGGCGTCTTCGACAAGGACGTCAGCCAGTTCGACAACGACTTCTCGAACGCCACCGCCCTGTTCGAGCTCGACAACGGCGGGGTCATGCGGATCAACGAGATGCGCCGTGTCGGGTACCCGTCGCACATCCGCGAGTCGCGGTTCCGCTACTTCGGCACCGAGGCCAGCTTCGAGCAGCTCGCCAAGGTCAGCGTGTGGCAGGACAAGGAGGACTCGCACGACATCAGCGACCAGATCGACACCCAGGCGACGATGGAGCTGGACGACCCGCGCCTCGCCGGGGTCGACCCCTCGCTGCGCGACGCGTTCGTCTCCGGCTACGCGGCCGTGCACGACACCGACCGTCTGCCGGCCGAGTACGCCGGGGTGCCGACCGGACACGAGGGCAGCCACCAGTTCCTCGCCGACGACTTCGTCCGCGCCGTCGTCGACCGGACCCTGCCCCCGGTGAACGCCTGGACCGCCGCCCGGTTCACCCTGCCCGGGATCGTCGCCCACCAGTCCGCACTGCAGGGCGGGGTCCGCCTCGAGGTCCCGGACTTCGGCGACGCCCCGACCCCGGCCGACGCGACGACGTCCGGCGCGGCGGCGTCCGGCGGCGCGACCGGTGCCGGGGGTCCGACCGCTGCCGTCTAGGATTCCAGCAACAACCGTCGTTCGGGTGCCGGTCCGTGTGGACCGGCACCCGAACGCCATCGAGGAGGCGTCCGTGACCAGCCCGACCACCCCGAGGGCGGTCACGCGCGCGGACGTCGCCCGGTACGCGGGCGTCAGCACCTCGGTCGTCAGCTACGTCGTGCACGACGGCCCCCGCCCCGTCGCGGCCGCGACCGCCGCCCGGGTCCGCGACGCCATCCGCGTGCTCGGGTACCGGCCGAACGCCAGCGCCCAGGCCCTCCGCACCGGGTCCTCGAAGATGCTCGGCCTGATCGTCCCCGAGCTCGACAACCCCTTCTGGTCCGAGCTCGCGGTCGCGGTCACGCACGCGGCGACCGCGCGCGGCTACGACGTCCTGCTCGCGAACAGCGACGGTGACGCGGCCGGCGAACGGGACCGGCTCCGCACGCTCTCCGCCCGGCAGGTCGACGGGATCATCGTCACGAGCATCATGACGCGCCCGGACCTGTCGACCGTCTCCGACCCGGGCATCCCGATGGTCCTCCTCAACACCTTCTTCGAGGTCCCCGACTACGCGAGCATCGGCGTGGACGCGCTCCGCGGCGCCCAGGACGGGACGCGGCACCTCATCGAGCACGGCTACCCGTCGATCGGGCTCGTGATGGGCCACGCCGGCGGCTTGGAGCTGCGCGAGCAGGGCTGGATGCGGGCACTCCGCGATGCCGGTCGCCCCGACGGCCCGATCGTCCGTTGCGACTTCACCCGCCGCGGCGGGTACGAGGCCGGGCTCCGCATGTTCGGCGACGGCGCCGGCCCGCGTGCCGTCTTCGTCAGCTCCGACATGCAGGCGATCGGGCTCATGCGGGCCCTCTGGGAGCTCGGGCTCCGCGTGCCGGAGGACGTCGCGATCGTGTCGTTCGACGGCGCCGCCGAGTCCGACTGGACGAACCCGCAGCTCACCACGGTCCGGCAGCCGATCGAGACGATGGCGGTCGCCGCGGTCGACAGGGTGCTCGGACTCGACCTCGACAACCAGTGGCACCGGGACCTCGTCCCCGCCGAGTTGGTGCTCGGCGCGAGCTGCGGGTGCGACGTGCGTCGCTGACGCACCCGCCTGCGGTCCGGGAGGCGCGGTGCGGGCCCGACCCGCGCCTCCCGTCCGACGGCGGTCCCGTCCACGGACCGCACCGTACCGCCGACATCGCGCGCGTCGATCGACGCGCGCGTCGTCGCAGAGCGCGTGCGGAGCAGCGCGGTCAGCCCAGTGCCGCCGCGAGCTGGTCGCGCGGCACGATGCGTCCGGTCGCGGGGACGACCGCGGCCGACTCGACGGTGTCGCCCGTGCCCGCGTCGACGAAGCGCAGGTCGGACGACCGCTCGCACGGCCGGTGCCGGTCCGCCCAGCCGCCGAGGGCGAGGAGCACGAGCGAGAGGTCCCGGCCGGCGTCGGTGAGGAGGTACTCGTCACGGACGCGGCCGCCGTCCGGCTTGTAGGCGTGACGCTCGAGGACACCGCCCTCGACGAGGGACCCGAGGCGCGCCGTGAGGACCTCGCGCGGGATCCCGAGACTCTGCTGGAACTGACTGAACCGGGTCGCGCCGGCGAGGGCGTCGCGGACGATCATGAGCGTCCACTTCTCGCCGAGGACGTCGAGGGACCGCGCGATGGGGCAGCGCTCGTCGCCGCCGAGGATGCCGAGCATGGGTCCATCCTACCTGGGTTCGGAATCCAGACAATCGTGCTAGGTTCACTTTCCGTACTCAACCTTCGACAGGAGAACCCATGACCACCCTCACCGACGCCGTCGTCCTCGTCACCGGAGCGAACGGAGGCCTCGGCACCGCGTTCGTTCAGCAGGCCCTCGACCGTGGTGCCGCCAAGGTCTACGCGACAGCCCGTTCCCCGCGCACCTGGGACGACGAGCGCATCGTGCCGCTCGTCCTCGACGTCACCGACCAGGCGAGCGTCGACGCCGCCGCACGTGCGGCGGCAGACGCCACGATCGTCGTGAACAACGCCGGCATCGGCGGCTCCGCGCCGCTCCTCGAGACCTCGGTCGACGACGTCGAGCGGGTCTTCGCCACGAACGTCTTCGGCGCGCTGCGGGTCGCCAAGGCCTTCGCGCCGTCACTGGCCGGAGGCGCCCTCGTCGACGTGCACTCGGTCCTCAGCTGGATCGCGCTGGCCGGGGGCTACTCCGCCTCGAAGGCCGCGTTCTGGTCGATCACGAACTCCCTGCGGCTCGAGCTCGCCCCGCAGGGCACCCAGGTCGTCGGGGCGCACCTCGGCTACACCGACACCGGCATGACCGCCGACCTCGACGTCGACAAGGCCGACCCGGCGGACATCGTGGCGGCGATCTACGACGCCCTCGAGGCCGGCGAGCACGAGGTCCTCGCCGACCAGATCAGCCGCGACGTCCGCGCCGGCCTGAGCGCCCCGCTCGCTGCGCTCTACCCGGCGCTGGCGACCGCCTGATGCTGTGCCGGCCGGCTCCGCACACCGGACACTGGCCGGCTCTCACGCCGGGCGCTGACCGAATCCGCACGCCGGGCACTCGCCGAATCCGCACGCCGGGCACTCGCCGACTCCGGACGCCGGACACTCGCCGACTCCGCACGCCGGACACTCGCCGACTCCGCACGCCGGGCACTCGCCGACTCCGCACGCCGACGACGACGCGCGGGGAGCCGGACAGTCCGGGGCACTGCCTCGTCACCACCGCGGGACGGGGTGTTCCGCGGGACGGGGCGCTCTGCGGGACCGCTGACCGTTCCGGTTCACGAAACCCGCGATCGGTGAACCGGAACGGTCACGCCCGCGGAAGGATGCGGCCCGCCCCACGCCTCGGGTCAGCCGCGGGCACCGCGGGTCACCCGTGTGCGCCGCGGCTGGTGATCCCCGCGGTGTCGGCTGCGATCGCGGCGCGCTCCGACGCTGACAACCCCGCCCGGCGCAGCACCCGGTCGAGGACGGCGGACTTCTGCACGAGGTACGCGTCGATGTCCGACGCCTCGGCCGCGGCCCGGCGCTTCACGGCGGCGTACTCGTCGCGGAGGCCGTCGTCCGCGCGCAGGGCATCGCGCACGCCCAGGTGGTTCCGGAGCGCGAGCGACCCGTCTGCGACCACGTAGGTGTTGCTCGGGGCGAAGCGCTCGGGCGTCCGGAACGCCTGACGACCGGGGATGCCGAGATCGCCGCGGGGCACGAACCCGATCGCGGCGAGCGCCTCGACGGCAGCGGGCACGGCGGACTCGTCGACGACCACGTCGACGTCGATCACGGGCTTCGCGGCCAGCCCGGGGACAGCGGTGCTCCCGACGTGCTCGATCCGGTGCGGGACACCCGCGGCGAGGAGAGCACCGGTGTACGCGGTCCGGAGCACCACGAAGCGCCGCGGCCACTCCGCCCGGTACTCGACGACCTCGACCACACCGCTCCCTCGTCTCCGCGTGCACCGAGCACGGTACGCGCACCGGTGTCCCGACGGTCAGCGCGGCGTGCGAGGATCGATCAGTGCAACTCCCTCCCCCGGTCGCGATCGTCATCGCCGCCATGAGCGAAGAGGTCTCGGCGTTCGCCGGCCTCCTCGGTGGCGTCCCCATCCTGGACGGTCCGGTCGGCGGCCACGACGAGCACCACCTGCTCGACGTCGCCGGTGCGACGGTCGCGGTCCGACGCAGCGGGATCGGCTTCACGAACGCCACCTCCGCGGTCGCGCACGCCTTCCACGACTTCGGCTCGGGCATCCCGGTGATCAGCGTCGGCACCGCAGGTGGGCTGATGCGCGGCGTCGAGATCGGCGACGTGATCGTCGGCGACCGCTACGTCAACCTCAACGCGGACGCCACGGCGTTCGGCTACGCGCTCGGCCAGGTCCCGGGCATGCCGACCGGGTACGCACCCGACGACCGGCTCGTGTCGCTCGCCCTCGCGTCGGACACCGGGGACCGCCTCCGCGCCGCGACGATCGGCTCGAGCGAGATCTTCGTCACCGAGGGTCGTGCCCGCGCGCTCCGGACCGCGTTCCCGTCTGTCGCCGCGGTCGACATGGAATCAGCGGCGATCGCGCAGTTCGCCCACGTCCACGACATGCCGTTCGTGTCGGTGCGGTGCATCAGCGACCTGTGCGCGCCGGACGGCGACGAGTTCAAGGAACACCTGGACGACGCGGCGGCCCGTGCCGCCCGGGTGGTGCACGACGTCGTGACCGGGCTCGCCGCACGAGCGGAGTCCTAGCGCGCGGCGGTCTCGAGCATCGCGACCACGTGCGGGGTGCTCCAGCGCAGGAGTGCCGCGCCAGGCGGGTGCTCGAGGTCCTCGCCCCAGATCGCGACGGCCGCACCGGACATCGGAGCGGCGAGGCGCTTCCCGGAGTCCCCGTCCCAGTCGCGGAGTGACCAGTGCGCACGGAGATCCTCGGCCGCGTACCGACTGTCGGCCGGGTCCAGGTCCGTCGGCACCTCGTAGAGGTAGTACGAGTCGTAGTTCAGCAGGTCGATCCCGGCCGCGGCCAGGTCGGGCGCCGACGCTCGCCGCTCCCGCCGTTCGCGCCGTTCCGCCTGGTCCTCGGTGTCGCCGTCGAAGCTCCAGTACGTGACGTGGATGCGGGGGTCCAGCCGGCCGATGGCCGTCCGGTCGATCCCGTCGTTCCAGGCCCAGACCTGCCGGTCGCCGGCCGCGGCGGCCATCGTGTTCAGCCAGCGCACCCGCTGTGCGGCGGTGACGTCATCGCCCCACTCGTCCCCGCCGATGTGCACGGTCCGGCTGGACGGGAACGTCCGGGTGACCTCGGCGATGACTCGGGCCGCCAGCGCGGAACTCTCCGGCGCCGACGTGTCGAGTTCGCTCGCACCCGCCCGGAGCCGGTCGACAAACGCCTTCCCGTGCCGGGCCTCGAGGAGGGCGAACGCGGCAGCCATGTGGCCCGGGGTGTCGACCTCGGGCACGATCGCGATGCCCCGGCGCGCGGCGTGCGCGGAGATCGCCCGTGCCTGCGCGACGCTCAGGAACGGTCGCCCGGTGACCCGACTCGTCCAGACACCGTGGTCGAGGTCGGCGTCCGCGAGCGTCTGCCCGAGGACCGCGCTCTCGATCCCGACGTTCTGGTCGTCGGTGAGGTGCAGGTGCAGGAAGCGGCCGCCGTGGTCGGCGAGCAGGTCGATGTACCGCTCGATGAGCGGCACCGGGTAGTACGCGCGAGCGACGTCGAGCATCACGCCGGTCTCGGGGCGTGCGCCGGTCGTGCGCGTCGTCGTGACGCTCCGAGCCGAGGCCCGGCAGTCGGGCAGTGAGAAGACCCCGGTGCAGGCGAGGACGGCGTACGTCCCGGCCGGCACGCGCTGCGGAGCAGTGTGCGTCGCCCGGAGCGTGGCACTCGCACCCGGTGCGAGCGACCGGACCGCGACGTGACCGAGGGTGTACCTGCGGCTCCCGGCCGTCAGTGCGAGCCAGGCGTCGACCGCCGGCTTCCGCACCGTGGTGGTGTTCTCGACGGTCACCGCGGTGCGGACCGTGGTGCCGGTCGCGGTGGCGGTGCTGGTCGCGGTGACCTGCACGACCGTCAGCCGCGGTGCCGCGGACCCGACGGCGGTCTCCGGCGGTCCGGCGATCGCGTCGACCCCGACCACGACCCCGGCGGCCAGGGCGATCGCGAGCCCGACGGCGACGATCCGCCGCAGGGCGCGAGGCGTTCCGCCCCGATCACGTCTCCCAAGCCGCACAGCGCCCCACCCTCGAACCCGCACCTCGTGCTCCCGCGCCCACACCAGCAAGCTCTCGCGAGCGTACCGGATCACCCGGCGTCGTCACGTGCCCCGCGCGCCTGTGGCGAGGAGCTGGAACATGACGTGGTCCCGCCACGCCCCGTCGATCCGGAGGTACTCGGGCGCGAGGCCGTAGCGCTCGAACCCCGCAGCGAGCAGCGCCCGCTGGGAGCCCAGGTTCTCGGGCAGTGTCTCGGCCTGGACCCGGTGGAGACCGAGGACCTCGAACGCATGGGCCGCCGCGGCCCGGACCGCTCGCGAGGCGTGTCCCTGACGGAGCCGATCGGCGCGGATCCAGTAGCCCATCGCGCACGACTGCAGCGCTCCGCGGGTGATGCCGCTCAGTGTGATCCGGCCGAGCAGTTCACCGTCACCCGACTCGATCACGAACGGGACGGACGTGCCGGCGCGCTCGGCGGCGAGCGCCTGGACGATGACGTCGTGCTGCCCCGCCTCGGTGAAGTACGACCGCGCACGCGTGGGTTCCCACGGCCGCAGGTGCTCGGCACTCGCGGTGACCACGGCAGCGAGCGTCCCAGCGTCGTGGACGCTGATGAGCCGCAGGCGTGTGTCCATGGCGGAGGGTGTGGGATTCGAACCCACGAGACATCTCTGCCCACCTGTTTTCAAGACAGGCTCCATCGGCCGCTCGGACAACCCTCCAGCGACGCGACCACGTGGCGAGACGTGATCGCGTCCCGGGAAGTCTACCGGGCTAGCGCGGCAGGGAGTCGAGCGCGGCCGCGAGGCCGTCGTCGGTCACGCCACCGGTGATCTCGTTGCCCGCGTCGACGACGTCGTCGGGCGCCTGGCCCATGACGACCCCGCGGCCGGAGGTCGACGCCCACCGCAGCATGTCGATGTCGTTGCGGCCGTCCCCGGCGGCGAAGACCCGGGAGCGCGGGATGTCGAGCCACTCGCGCACGCGTTCCATCGCGGTGGCCTTGGTGACACCGAAGGGTGCGATGTCGAGCCACGACGTCCAGCCGACCGAGTAGGACACCTTGTGCAGCCCCATCTGCTCGACGACCTGCAGGAAGTCCTCGGTGTCGTGACCCGGGGAGATGACGACGACGCGGGTGGCCTCGACGCCGAGCAGCTGCTCGAACGGTACGTGCTCCCCGGCGACGGTCATCGTGTCGTCCGGGAAGTTGCCGGAGAGCAGGAAGTGGCCGGTCTGGTCCTCGACGCCGAACGCGGCGTTCTCGAGGGCACCGTGGATCGTCCGGAGGACCTCGCTCGGGTCGAACTGCTCGACGTGCACCCGCTCGTAGGAACCGTCTGGGCGGCGCGCGAGGGTGAGCGCACCGTTCGCGCAGACGAGGTACTTCGGCTCGATGCCGAGCGTGTCCAGCAGCGGCACGGTCATGCCCTCGCTGCGACCGGTGGAGAGCATGACCTCGTGCCCGGCGGCCTCGGCAGCGTGCAGTGCGGCGATCACGGCGTCGGTGACGACCCCGTCCTCGCGCATGGTGGTGCCGTCGATGTCGAGCGCCACCAGCCAGCGCTTCGTGCGGGCGGGCGCTCCCGCACCGGCCGCGCCGTCGACGAACCGACCCTGCGTGCTCATCGGGGCTCGATCACCTCGACGCCGCCGAGGTACGGACGGAGGACCTCGGGCACGACGACCGAGCCGTCGGCCTGCTGGTGGGTCTCGAGGATCGCGACGATCCACCGGGTGGTCGCGAGCGTGCCGTTGAGGGTCGCGACGGGCGCGGTCTTCCCGCTCTCGGTGCGGTACCGGATGTCGAGGCGACGCGCTTGGAAGGTCGTGCAGTTCGACGTCGAGGTGAGCTCGCGGAAGGTGCCCTGCGTCGGGACCCACGCCTCGATGTCGTACTTGCGCGCGGCGCTCGTGCCGAGGTCGCCGCCGGCCACGTCGATCACGCGGTAGTGCAGCCCGAGGTCCTGCAGCATCTGCTCCTGGTACCCGACGAGCTTGGCGTGCTCGGCCTCGGCCTGGTCCGGGTGGACGTACGCGAACATCTCGAGCTTGTTGAACTGGTGCACGCGCAGGATGCCGCGGTTGTCCTTGCCCGCCGACCCCGCCTCGCGGCGGTAGCAGGTCGACCAGCCGGCGTAGCGCAGGCCGTCGCCGTCGTCGAACGACAGGATCTCGTCGGCGTGGAAGCCGGCGAGGGCGACCTCGCTCGTGCCGGTCAGGTAGAGGTCGTCGGCCTCGAGCCGGTACACCTCGGCCGCGTGGTCGCCGAGGAAGCCCGTACCGGCCATGGTCTCGGGGCGCACGAGCGTCGGGGTGATGAGCGGCTCGAACCCGGCGGCGATCGCGCGGTCGAGGCCGAGCGACATCAGGGCGATCTCGAGCCGGGCGCCGAGGCCGCGCAGGAAGTAGAACCGCGAGCCGGAGACCTTCACGCCACGCGGGATGTCGATGATGCCGAGGTGCTCGCCGAGGTCGGCGTGGTCCTTCGGCTCGAAGTCGAACTCGGGCTTCGTGCCGACGGTGCGGAGCGTGACGAAGTCGTCCTCGCCGCCCTTCGGCACGTCCGGCAGCACGACGTTGGGGATGCTCCGGACCACCGCGTTGAAGGACTCCTCGGCTGCGGTGACGGTCGCCTGCGCCTCCTTCACCTGCGCGGCGAGCGCCTGGGCCTGCTGCACGAGCGCGGCCTTCTCGTCCTTCGGGGCCTTCGCGACGGTCTTGCCGAAGGCGTTCTGCTCGGCCCGGAGGGACTCGAACGAGGTGATCGCGCTCCGCCTGGCCGCATCGGCGGCGACGGCCTCGTCGACGACGGCGACGGAGGCGCCGCGCGCCTCCTGCGAGGCCTTGATGACGTCAGGGTTGTCGCGCAGGAGCTGGGGATCGATCACCGGATCATCCTAGCCAGCGCCGGTTGCGGGCCGGGTGCGAGGCGGGTCCGAGGTGGGTGCGAGACGGCCTGGAGGCGCGGTGCGGGCCCGCCCCGCGCCTCCAGGCCCGCGACGGGTCGATCCCGGCATCCCCTCGCAGCATCCGATCGGTACCGTTGGAGCATGTCGACCCCATCGGAGACCGCGTCTGCGGGCCAGGACGCCCTCCAGACCGAGCAGCGGACGGCCGCGGTGGTCTACAACCCGGTCAAGGTCCACCTGCCGACCCTCAAGCGCACCGTCGAGAAGCACCAGCAGGAGGCCGGCTGGGCCGAGACCCTCTGGTTCGAGACGACCGAGGAGGACCCGGGCGGCGGGATGGCCCGCGCAGCGCTCGAGGCCGGAGCCGACGTCGTCGCCGCCGCCGGTGGGGACGGCACCGTCCGTGCCGTCGCCGAGGTGGTGCACGGGTCGGACGCCTCGCTCGCGCTGCTGCCGAGTGGCACGGGCAACCTCCTCGCGCGCAACATGAAGCTGCCGCTGGACGACCTCGGCGGGATGGCGAAGGCGATCTTCGTCGGGCACGACCGGCCGATCGACTTCGGGCTCCTCGGCGTCGAACGTCCGGACGGGTCCCGCGACAAGTACGGGTTCGTCGTGATGGCCGGTCTCGGGCTCGACGCCCGCATGATCGCCAACACCCGGCCCGAGCTGAAGAAGCGCGTCGGGTGGCTCGCGTACCTCGACTCGCTGCTCCGCTCGGTTCGGGACGCCGACGGCTTCGAGTTCAAGTACCGGCTGGACGAGTCGGCGCGCAACGGCTCGGTCCGGGCGCACTCCGTCATCGTCGGCAACTGCGGCATGCTGCAGGCCAACGCCATGCTCCTGCCCGACGCCGAGATCGACGACGGGGTGTTCGACATCGTCGTGATGCGCCCGCGCGGCTTCTTCGGCTGGGTCCGGATCGGCGCCCGGGTCTTCTGGGAGAACGCGATCCTGCGGTCGTTCCGTCGGTCGGCCCTGTCCGACACGCTGATCGGCCGCCGGATCACCACGGCCGCGAAGCAGGAGCGCCCGCTGCGGTACATGCGCGGCGAGGAGTTCACGCTGCGGCTGTCGAAGCCGGACGAGTTCGAGATCGACGGCGACCCGGTGGGCGAGATCGTCGCGTTCCGGGCGCGGATCGACCCCGGGTCGCTCGACGTGCGGGTCCCCGACGTCGAGCCGAGCCCGGCGCGCGGTCGCCGGCGCTGACGCCCGGCGCGCGGTCGCCTCCGGCCCTTGGCCGGAGCGCACAACCAAAGTCACGCCGAACCGTGCTGTGGCACGGTTTGGCGTGACTTGCGTTGTGCGTGAGCAGGGCGAACCGCCGCGCGAGCACGGGCGCTGAGGCGGCGCCCGGGTGGCGCCGTGGCCGCCGCGCGGCTCAGTCCGCCTGGGGCTCGCCGGACACGATCGCGCGCAACCAGTCGCGCGCCTCGACGAACGCGACGTCCGAGTAGCGGGCGGGCACCTCGGGGCGCACCCCGTCGGCCCGCGGGTACGACCCGAGGAACGTCACGCGCGGGCTGAACCGCCGCAACCCGAGCAGGGCGTCGGCCACGCGCTCGTCCCGCACGTGCCCGTCGAGGTCGATGACGAACCGGTACCGCCCGAGCTCGTCGCCGATGGGCCGCGAGGACAGCAGCCCCATGTTGATCCCCCGCGTCGCGAACTGCTCGAGCATGTCGACGAGGGCGCCGGGGTGGTCGGCCGGCAGCTCGACGATGACGCTCGTCTTGTCGGCGCCGGTCGGGGCGGGCAGCGCCAGGGTCTTCGACACGAGCACGAACCGGGTGACCGCCGAGGCGTTGTCCCCGATGGACGACGCCAGCACCTCGAGCGCGTAGTGGTCGGTGATCCCCGGGGGCGCCACCGCGGCGTCGGCGGTGGGGTGCTCGTCGAGCAGGGCGGCCGCGGCGGCGACGTTCGAGGACGCCGGGATGTGCCCGTGTCCGCGGACGTTCGCCTCGAGCCAGTGGTGGGTCTGGGCGTACGCGACGGGGTGGGCGTTCACGGTCCGGACGTCGGCGAGCGCGGTGCCGGGCCGGGCGACGAGCACGAAGTCGACGGGGACGAGGTACTCCCCCACGATGCGGACGCCGGGGATCCGCGCGAGGGCGTCCTGCGTCGCGCTGACACCGCCGTCGACGCTGTTCTCGATCGCGATCACGGCGCCGATCGACCGGCCGCTGACGACGTCGTCGAGCGCTTCGCCGACGTTGTTCACGCTCCGCCAGGGCTTGCCCGCCGCCGCGTCCACGAGCTTGAGCGCGGCCTCGGTGAAGGTGCCGGCGGGTCCGAGGTAGGAGTACGTGTCGGACGGCGCGGCGGACTCGGTCATGCCGCGAGCCTATTGCAACGCCCGCGGCCCGCAGGCGTGCGTGACGGTGGCGTCAGTCGGTCGCCGTGCCGGTCAGTCTGGCCTCGCAGATGGCCGGACCGTCGTCGTCGCGCGGGTAGGTCAGCGCGGCGAAGCGCCCCTCGGGGTCGAGCCGGCTGAGGAGCGCCGCGGCGATGCCGTCGAGCTGCCCGACCTGCTCGTCGCTCAGCGCGTCGATCACCATGCGGCGAGCGGTCCGGACGTGGTCCGGCGCCGCGTCGACGATGGTCGCGTAGCCGGCGTCCGTGAGCCGCACGTCGGTCGCCCGCCGGTCGTCGGTCGAGGGGCAGCGCGAGACGAGTCCGCGCTTCTCGAGCCGGGACACCACGTGCGACAGCCGTGGCAGCGAGGCGTTCGTCGCCGAGGCGAGCGCCGACATCCGGAGCGTCCGGGAGTCGGTCTCCGAGAGCATCGCGATGACCATGTAGTCGAAGTGCGTCAGGTCGGCGTCACGCTGGAGCTGCTGGTCGAGCGCTGCGGGCAGGAGCTCCATGACCGCGACGAGCTTCATCCACGCGCGCAGCTGGTCGCGGGTGAGCCACGGGGTGTCGTCGGTCATGCTCCCACCCTACCGAAAGGTTGTCGGTTCAACCAGTGGTCACGCGGGGTCGGGCCGGACGCCGCGCTGCGACCACGAGCACCGCCACCACGACGAGCAGCAGCACCCCCTCGACGATGAGCAGCCGGGCACCGTAGTCGAACGGCAGCACGGTCGGGTTCTTCTGCCCGTGCGCCTTGGCCGCGATCTCGGGCAGGACGACCAGGGCGAGCACGCTCCCGAGGACGACGACCGCCTGCACCACGACGAGGGCCCACGCCCGTATCGTCCGCCCGGTCCGGCGCAGCAGCAGTCCCGCGCCGACGACGAACGGCGACAGGATCGCGTCGTGCAGGACCACGGCCCCGAGGAGCCAGGTCGCCAGCCCCCAGATCCGGTTCGGCCGGACGGTCGTCACGAGGACGTACGCCCCGAACGCGATGACGAGCACGCCGACCACGACGAGCACGATGCGTGCGGCCCTCATGCGATCACCTCGATCTCCTCGATCCACTTCGTCTGCAGCACTCCGGGTCGTCCGGGAGCGATGATCCGCGCCGGGAACCCGTGGTCGAGGTCGAGCGTCGCGCCGTTCAGCTCGAGCGCGATGAGCGTGGTCGGGTCCTCGGCGTACTCGGGGCCCATGTCCATGATCCGGTAGCCGCCGTGCCGCTCGAGGCTGGTCACCCGCACGTGCGATCCCGGCGCCGCCTGCACGGCCGCGAGCAGGTCGACCATCCGCACGCCCTTCCAGGTCGCCATCTGACTCCAGCCCTCGACGCAGGCGATCGGGAGCCGGGCGACGGCCCCGCCGAGCGCCACGAGCTCCGCCCGCGAGAAGGTGCGGCTGACGTCGTGGCCGACGACGGTCAGGGTCCAGTCGGCCGCGGTGGCGGTGGCCAACACGCCGGCTGCGCGGGCCGTGCGGTTCACCGGCAGGTCGTTCGGACCGCGGTGCCGCTGCCGGGCACCGAAGACGTTGAACGGCTCGGCGAGCACCGAGGACTGTCCGGCGGTCAGTGCGACGACCCCGACGGTCGCCGCGGCGACCCCGGCGAAGAACCCGCGACGTGCGACCCGCTGGCGGCGTCCGTCCGCCTGCCCGGCGGTGGTCCGGGAGGCGCGGCTCGGCTCCGCCGCGTCGGACGGCGGGCCGACGGGCGGTCCGGCCGGCACGCCGTCGACCCAGCGGAGCACGCGGCCGGTGAGGCCGCGGGGGTACCGGGTGCCCGGCTGCGCGCCCGGAGCCGATGCGGCGGGCTGCGCCAGGACCGGCGGGAGCAGCTCGCTCCCCGCGTCGGGATCGACCACGAAGCGTCCGTGCTCGTCGTACGAGTCCCGCTTCCGCCAGTACCGGGTGATCAGGCGGAGCTTCACGCCGATGTGCAGCACGAGCGACCCGATGAGCACGTACGCGAGCGCGTTGTGGACCTGCTTGAACGGGAACGGCCACGGGTACCACTGGTAGGTGTTCAGCAGGCCGGTGGTCACCTGCACGATCGCCGACGCGACGAACACCGCGATCGACAGCCGCTCGAGCAGGTGCAGCGGCCCGCGGACCGGCGGGGTCTGCAGGAGCGCCGGCATCACCGTGTTGAGCTTCGCGAGCAGCAGCGGGATGATCGCGATGCCCGCCGTGATGTGCACGCCCTGCGTGATCTGGTAGAGCTGCACGGGCCGGGTCGGGAAGCGCATCCACGACAGCGGCTCCTGCAGGAAGTAGCTGAAGACACCGGTCCCGAAGCAGACCAGGAAGGCGATGCCGAGCAGCCGCCCGAGCACGACCGCCGACCGCGCGTTCCGGTTCGGGGACGCCATCACGGATCGTGCATCCAGCAGCAGCCCGCGGACCATGGATAGCCTCGACGGACCATGAGTGAACGACGTCGCCCCGGCCGACTCCTGCCGACCGTGCTGGCCGTGGTCGGCGTGCTCGCCCTTGCGGGCGTCATCGCCTTCGGCGTCACGCATCTGGGGTTCCTCCGGTCCGGTCATCGTTCCCCATTCGTTGCGTGGACCCTGATCGCTTGGGCGGTGTTCGCCGCGGCGGTGCTCGCGTTGCGGTTCGTGCCGGCGAAGTGGATGACATGGCTGGTGGTCGGAGGTGGTCTGGTCGTGGGGCTCGCCGCCATCGCCGGGCCGCCGAACACCAGTACCGACTCTGCACGCTACGCCTGGGACGGCATCGTGCAGCACGCCGGGATCTCACCGTACGCGCACACGCCCCAGTCGACGGCGTTGTCCGGTCTGCGCCCCGACTGGCTGTTCCCGGACAAGGTCGACGGCACGTGCAAGCCGCTCGAACCGCGCTTCCGCGGGCTCGGCGACGGTGCCGACGGGCACTGCGTCGCGATCAACCGGCCGGACGTCGTGACGATCTACCCGCCGATGGCCCAGCTCTGGTTCGCCCTCGTCCGGGCGTTCGTACCGGCCACCGCCCAGTACATGCCGTTCCAGGTCGCCGGGCTGGTCGTGTCGCTCGGCGTCACCGTCGGGCTCGTCGCGGTGCTGCGGAAGCTCGGTCGTCCGACCTGGTGGGCGGCGCTCTGGGCCTGGTCGCCGCTCGTCGCCTCCGAGGCGGTGACGAACTCGCACGTCGACGCACTCGGGGCCGCCCTCGCGACCGCCGGTGCCGTGCTCGTCGTCTTCGGTCGGCCGATCTGGGGCGGGATCGCCCTCGGCGCGGCGACGGCGACGAAGCTCATCCCCGCGATCGTGTACCCGCCCCTCCTCGGCCGGTGGCGGCACTGGTGGGCGATCCCGGTGGGCATCGCGTTCTTCGGTCTGCTCTACGTGCCGTACGTGCTGTCGACCGGCCTCGACGTCCTCGGCTACCTGCCGGGGTACCTGTCGGAGGAGGGCTACGAGGACGGCTCCCGCTTCGCCCTCGTCTCGCTCGTGTTCCACGGCGACGCGGCGACGATCGTGGTCGGCCTGCTCGTGCTGGCGGCGGCCTTCGTCGCCTGGCGCCTGTCCGACCCGTCGCGTCCCTGGTCCGGCGAGGTCCTCATGATCGGCGTCACGTTCCTCGCGGTGACCCCGCGCTACCCCTGGTACGCCCTGCTCCTCATCCCGTTCGTGGTGCTCTCGGGCCGCTGGGAGTGGCTGTCGATCGGACTCGCGATCGCCCTGCGCGGGGTGTGGCCGTCGGCGGACGCCTACCGGTGGTGGCTCGCCGGCGCGATCGCCGTCATCGTGGTCGTCACGCTGGTGCGCACCCGGCGTGCCGACTGGGGGCGCTGGGGTCGCCGGCTCGCCTTCCGGGAACGCGCGATCGCGCAGTCGTCAGGTGCCGGGGCCGCCGAGGACGTACGCTGACGCCCATGGCACCAGCGACCCTGCTCGGCTCCTCCGACGGCCTGCTCGACCGGTTCGGACGGCGCGCCGTGGACCTGCGAGTGTCGCTGACCGAGCGCTGCAACCTCCGGTGCACCTACTGCATGCCGGCGGCGGGCCTGCCGTTCGCCCCCGACGACGCGCTGATGACCGCGGCCGAGATCGAGCGCCTCGTCCGGCTCGGCTCCGAGCGCTTCGGCGTGCGCAAGGTCCGGTTCACGGGCGGCGAGCCGATGCTCCGCCACGACCTGGTGGACGTCATCGCCCGCTGCGCGGCCCTGCCCGACGCCCCCGAGCTCTCGCTCACGACGAACGCGATCGGGCTCGCCCACCGCGCGGCCGCGCTGTACGACGCCGGCCTCCGACGCGTGAACGTGTCGCTCGACACCGTCGACCCGGACGTCTTCGCCACCGTCACCCGGCGCCCGTTCCTCGACAAGGTCATCGCCGGGCTCGAGGCCGCTCGCGCAGCGGGTCTCGCGATCAAGGTGAACGCGGTGCTGCTGCGCGGCGTGAACGACCACCTCGCACCCGACCTCATGCAGTGGTGCCTCGACCGTGGCTACGAGCTCCGGTTCATCGAGCAGATGCCGCTCGACCCCGACCACGCCTGGGACCGCACGTCGATGGTGACCGCGGCCGAGACCCGCGCGATGCTGTCGGACACGTTCGCCCTGGTGCCGGACGAGGCACCCCGCGACGGTGCTCCCGCCGAGCGCTTCCGCGTGCTCGCGCGGACGGCCGACGGCGGTGTCGGTGCCGAACTCGGCACGATCGGGATCATCGCGAGCATCACCGAGTCGTTCTGCGCCGACTGCACCCGCACCCGCCTGACCGCCGACGGCAACGTCCGGAGCTGCCTGTTCTCGGACGACGAGACCGACGTCCTCGGTCCGATGCGCGCCGGTGCCTCCGACGACGAGGTCGCCGAGCTCTGGCGTCGGGCGATGTGGGCGAAGCCCCGCGACCACGGCGACGACAGCGACGACCTCGTGCACCCCACCCGCGGCATGAGCGCGATCGGGGGCTGAGCGTGACGACGATCCGGTTCTTCGCGGCGGCCCGTGCTGCGGTCGGCGCGGACGAGGTCACCGTGCGGGCCTCGGCGCTCGACGACGCGCTGCGGTCGGTGACGGCCGAAGACCCCGACGGCTGGCGGGCACTGCAGGAACGGTGCTCCTACCTCGTCGACGGGGTGACCACGCGCGACCGGTCGACCCGGCTCGACGGCGTGGCGGTCGTCGACGTGATGCCGCCCTTCGCCGGCGGCTGAACCGGTCCGTCCCGCGCAGAGCGTCGGGTCAGGCGGGCGGGTAGACCGTCAGCTCGTCCGGCGGCACGGCGATGCGCACGACGTCCCCGGGGACGAGTCCGAGGGTCGCCGCGACCGCCACGGTGACGTCGGCCACGAGGGCACCGGCCCGCACCCGGACGAGTCCGTCCCGCGGCTCGAGCGCGGTCACCCGGCGCGTCGGTCCGGCGCCGTCGCGGGTCACGACGGCGACCGTCGGGTGGTAGGCGGCGAGGGCGGGCAACCCGGGAGGCACGGTGTGCGTCGTCGAGACGAGCTCGCCGCCGTCGACCGGTGCGATCCCACCCCGGGTGGCGGTGCCGCCGACGAGCGTCAGCCCCGAGAAGGACGCCGCGAACGCACTGGTCGGACGACCGAGGACGGCGGCGGTCGGTCCCTGCTCGACCACCCGGCCACCCGCGAGCACGACGATGCGGTCCGCGAGGCCGACGGCCTCGAGCGGGTCGTGCGTGACGAGGACCGTCGGTCGACCGGTGCGGGCGGTGCCCAGGGCGGTCCGGACCTCGGCGCGGGCGTCGACGTCGAGCGCCGAGGTGGGCTCGTCGAGGAGCAGGAGCACGGGGTCGGTGGCGAGTGCCCGGGCGATCGCGACGCGCTGGGCCTGTCCGCCCGAGAGCGTCCCCGGGGCGCGGTCCGCCAACCCGGCCACGCCGACGGCGGCGAGGGCCGCGTCGGACCGGTGTCGCGCCTCCCGGCCGCCGGAACCGGTCGCTCGCGGTCCGTAGGCGATGTTGCGGGCGACCGACAGGTGCGGGAAGAGGTCGGCGCGCTGCGCGACGAGGCCGACGCCGCGACGGTGCGCGCGGACGCCCGTCAGGTCGCGCCCGCCCAGGACGACCGCGCCGGACCGGACCCGCAGCAGGCCGGCGAGGGTCTCGACGACGGTGGACTTGCCCGCGCCGTTCGGACCGACCAGCGCGACGCACTCGTCCGGGGCGACGTCGAGTCGCACGTCGACGCCGCGGTCCGGCACCACGACGTGGGCGCGGAGGCCGCCGTGTCCCGGGTGGTCGCTCGTCATGCGATCACCGTCCGGGTGCGGACCACGGACGCGCCGATGACCACGAGGGCGACGACGACCAGCACGAGGGCCAGCGCGACCGCCGTGTCCGGGTCGATCTCGCGCTGCAGGTAGATCTCGAGCGGCAGCGTCCGGGTGACGCCCTGCAGGCTGCCGGCGAAGGTCAGGGTGGCCCCGAACTCGCCGAGCGCGCGGGCGAAGCAGAGGACGAGGCCGGCGAGGATCCCCGGCAGTACGCGTGGTGTCGTCACGGTCAGGAACGTCCGGGTCGGGGACGCGCCGAGCGTCGCGGCGACCCGTTCGAACCGGTCGCCGCCGACGCGCAGCGCCCCCTCGATGGACGACACCAGGAACGGCATCGCGACGAAGGTCTGGGCGATGACGACCGCGGTCGTGGTGAAGGCGATGCGGAGGCCGTGGTCGTCGAGCCACGCGCCGACCACGCCGAGTCGACCGAACGCCGCGAGGAGCGCCAGTCCCCCGACCACCGGCGGGAGCACGAGCGGCAGCAGGACGAGTGCCCGGGCCGCGCCGATCCACCGCGACGTCGACCGGGCGAAGAGCACGGCGAGCGGGTACCCGAGCACGAACGCGATCCCCGTCGCGGCGGCCGCGGTGCCGAGGCTCAGCCCGAGGGCCGTCAGCGACGCGGGCGAGGTGACGAGTGCGCCGAAGGAGCCCCAGTCGACGCGGCCGACCATCGCGAGGACCGGGACCACGACGAACAGGCCGCCGAGCACCGCCGGGAGCGGGAGCCACCACGGCACCGGCGTCCGGACGGCGCGGACCGCCCGCGGCCCGGCGGCGCGGACCGCTCGGTCGGGGGTGCGGCCGGCGTCACCGGTCGGCTCGGTCGCCTCGGGCACGGGTCAGGGGGCGCCGAAGCCGGCGGCGGTGAGGACCTCCCGGCCGGCGTCGGAGCGGACGTACGCGGTGAACGACTCGGCGAGGCGCGGGTTCGCCGCGTCCCGCAGGACACCGATCGGGTAGGTGTTCACGGCCTTCGACGCGGCGTCGAAGCGCACGCCGTCGACCTTGCCGCCTGCGCCCTCGACGTCGGTGACGTAGACGAGTCCGGCGTCCGCCTGCCCGGACTCGACCTTCCCGAGGACGTCGGTCACGGACTGCTCCTCGCTGACCGGGCGGAGGTCGACGCCGCTCGCCCGTTCGACCTTCGCGGTCGCGGCGCCGCACGGCACCGGGGTCGCGCACGTGACGAGCTGCACGTCCGACGCCGTCAGGTCCCGGAGGCCGGTGATCCCCTTCGGGTTGCCGGGTGCCACGGCGATCTCGAGGACGTTCGTGGCGAAGTCGTGCGCGGCGCCGTCGGCGACGTCGGTCCCCACGAGCTTCTGCATGTTCGCCTCGTCCGCCGAGGCGAAGACGTCGGCGGGGGCGCCGTTCTGGATCTGGCTGACGAGGTCGCTCGACCCGGCGAACGAGAAGGTGATCGTGGTCCCCGGGTGCGCGGCCTCGTACCGCTCGCCGAGGGTGGTGAAGGTCTTCTGGAGCGACGCCGCCGCGAAGACGGTGATCGTGCCGGTCGGACCCGCCGACGCGCTGCCGGACGACGCGGTGCGCGCGCTCGCGCTCGGGGCGGCCGTGCCGGTCGTCGCACATCCCGCGAGGCCGACGGCCGCGAGTGCGGCAGCGGCGAACAGGAGGGCGGCGTTCCGCACGTGCGTCGTCATTCCCCGATCGTACCCGCATCTGCGGCCGATGCGGGGATGGTCATCGGCAGTCCCTCGCGCTGCCACGCCTGGATGCCACCGTCGAGCACGGTCGCGTCGAGCCCGGCGGCGCGGGCGGTGCGCGCCCAGGCGGTCGCGCGGACGCCGCTCGCGCACACCACCACGAGGGGCCGGTCGTCGTCCGCGGGGAGGTCCTCCGGACGGAGGCTGCCGGGGACGATGCCGGTGGCCCGTTCGGCCGGGGTGCGCACGTCGACGAGGACGGTCGCGCCGGACCGGCCGTCGGCCGACCGGCTGTCGTCCGTGCTGCCGTCGCTCGTGCTGCCGTCGCTCGTGCTGCCGTCGCTCGTGCTGCCGTCGTTCGCGCTTCCGTCGGCCGACCGGCCGAGTCGCGCGGCGAGGGCGGCCGGTGCGATCCGGGGCGGGGCGTCGTCGACCGTCGGGGCCGGGCGGCGGGACCCGGGGCCGCGGCGGAGCGTGCTCTCGGTCCACCGCCAGCGCCGGGCGTCGACCGTCAGCACGCGACCGGTCAACGGTTCCCCGATGCCGGCGACGAGGGCCGTCACCTGCGCCGCCATCACGCTGCCGACGGCACCGCAGAGCGCGGGGAGCACGCCGTCGAGCGCGCAGGACCCCTCGTCCGGCAGGGCGTCCGGGTGCAGGTCGTGGAAGTCGATCGGTTCCGGGCCGGCGTCGTGGAACACCGACACCTGCCCGTCGGTCCCGAGCACGGTCCCCCAGACGAACGGGATCCCGGCCGCGGCGCAGGCGTCCGAGATCGCCCGGGTGACCTCGACGCTGTCCGCGGCGTCGACGACCACGTCGTGCCCTCTGACGTGCTCCGGGCGGAACGGCTCGGCGATCGCCACCACCTCGAGCTCCGGGTCGACGCCACGGACGCGCTCGGCCGCGCACTCCGCCTTGGGACGGCCGACGTCCGCCCGGGCGAAGAGCGTCTGCCGTGCGAGGTTCGACGTGTCGACGACGTCGAGGTCGACGATGCTGACGCGGCGGAGCCCCGACCCGGCGAGGTAGGTCAGCACGGGTGCGCCGAGGCCGCCGGCCCCGACGACGAGGACGCTCGCCTCGGCCAGCGCCCGGACGGCCCGGTCACCGGCACCCGCGAGCGCTGCGGTGCGCGACAGCAGCCGGCGTCGGTCGTCGGTCATGCGTCGGCCGGTTCCGCCGGCACCTCGACCGACACCATCGTCGCCTTGACCGAGGCCACCGCGACGGTGCCGACCTCGAGCCCGAGGTCGCGGACGGCCTCGGCGCTCATCAGGGACACGACGCGGTGCGGGCCGCTCTGCAGCTCGACCTGCGCCATCACCCCGTCGACGACGAGGTCGGTGACGATCCCGACGAACCGGTTGCGGGCCGAGCTCCTCGCACCGGACGGGTCGTCGAGCTGGGCGGCGGTCCCGCGGATGTGCGTCGCGAGCTCGCGACCGTCGACGACCGTCCGGCCGGAGCCGTCCGTCGACCGGATGAACACACCGGCGTCCACCATCCGTCGGACGGTGTCGTCGCTGACGCCGAGGTACCGCGCGGCGTCGCGGATGCGGAGCTTCGTCATGGTCCTCGGCACGATACCGGTATGGGGAACTCTCAGTCTCGCCTGCCGGGACGCCGGGCACCTGCTCAGCCGCCACGGATACCGTCCTCACCGTGACTGCACCACGGACCGGCACCATCAGCATTCCCCGCTCCCCGGGGATCGCGCCGGTCCGTGCCCGCTTCCGGACGCGCCTGCGCGGCCTCGCGTCGAGCGCCGGTGCCGCCGTCGTCCGCACGCCGGAGCTGACGGTCGGCGCGTTCGGCGTCCTCGTGGGTGCGGCGTTCGCCTGGGTGCCGTCGCTCTGGTATGACGAGGCCGCCACGGTGACGAGCGCCACAAGGAGCTGGCCCCAGCTCTGGGCCGAGCTGCACAGCGTCGACGCCGTGCACGGCCTGTACTACGCGCTGATGCACGTCTGGTTCTGGCTCGTGGGGTACACGCCCTTCACGCTCCGCTTCCCGAGCGCCCTCGCGATCGGGGTGGCGGCTGGACTCCTCGTCGCCCTCGGCCGTCGACTCGGCGGGCGCCGGCTCGGCATCACCGCCGGTCTCGTGTTCATCGCGCTGCCGCGGGTGCAGTGGGCCGCGTCCGAGGGGCGCCCCTACGCCACGATCACGACCCTCGCCGCCTGCCTCACCCTCGTCGGCCTGACCGCGGTCCGCCGGACCCGCACCGGGCGCAGCCTGCACTGGTGGGCGGCCTACGGGGCACTCGCGCTCGTCTCGGTCACCTTCAACGTCTACCTGTCGCTCGCCGTCGTCGCGCACGCCGTGACCCTGCTGTGGACGCTCCTCGCCCAACGCTCCGCCGTGCGCCGCGCAACGGTGTCCCGCGGTGGCCCCGCCCTCGGCCCGGCACTCGTGACCCGCGGGGTCGTCGTGCGCTGGGCGATCGCGGCCGCGATCGCCGCCGTGGCCGTCTCGCCCCTCGTCGTCGAGGTGGCGTCGCAGTCGAAGCAGGTCGCGTGGATCGCCGGCATCGGGGAACGGACCGTCGCCCAGGTGTTCGCGACGGCGTGGTTCGGCGGTGTCGACGTGTACGCCGCCGGCGCCTGGGCCCTGATGCTCGTCGGCACGGTGCTCGTCCTGGTCGAGGCACACCGACGGTCCGCGACCGTCCGGACCCTCGTGCGCGCTCAGGCCGTCCGGGTCGCCCTGCCGCTCGTCGTGATCCCGACCGCCGCGCTGGTCCTCGCCACGGCGATGGGCAAGCACCTGTACTCCCCGAAGTACGCCTCGCTCAGCCTGCCGTTCGTCGCGCTGCTCATCGCCCTCGCGCTGACGTTCGTCCGTCCGAAGGCCCTGCTCGCCACCGTCGTCGCCGCGGTCCTCGTGCTGTCCGTCCCGACGGCCGTCGCCGTGAAGGAGCCCCTCGCGAAGCAGGACTCCACCTGGGCCCGTGCCGCCGCGATCATCTCGGCCGAGCGCAGCAGCAACCGCGCCGACGCCGACGAGGGCGTCGTGTTCGGCAGCGTCTACGGCCACCCCGGCACCACGGCCGACATCATCCGCATCTCGTACCCGACGGCGTTCACGGGCATGACGGACCTCGGCGTCCGCAAGCTCGGTACCGAGTCGGGTGTCCTCTGGAACCAGACGGGCGACCTCGCCACCACGATCCCGAGCCGCCTGGGCGACATCGACACGGTGTGGTTCGTCGGCGGGACCGTGAAGGCGCGCAACATCGAGCCCGAGACCGCCGCGGTGCTCGCGGAGCACGGGTTCACCGCGAAGGAGCACTGGAAGACCGGCACCGTCGTCATCACGGAGTACGTCCGCAGCTGATCGACGCCGAGCGCGTGCCCGAGCGCCTGCCCGTCAGTGCAGGAGGCGGGCGCCGTGCACGGGACCGGCGGCGCGCACCGCGACCATGCCGGCGGCACTGAGCTCGACCTGCACCTCGAGTGCCGCGTCGCGGTCGGCGACGAGGAACGCCACGGTCGGCCCGCTGCCCGAGACGAGTCCGGCGAGGGCACCGGCCTTCTCGCCGATCTCGAGCGTCGTCGCGAGCGTGGGCTGCAGGCGCATCGCCGGGGCCTGCAGGTCGTTGTGCAGGCAGTCCGCCAAGAGGTCGGGGTCGCCGGCGCGGAGGGCCTGCAGAACGTTCGCCTCGACCACGGGCGTCGTCGGCGCGGGGGCGATGTCCGCGCGGTAGCGCTCGCGGTGCTCGTCGAGGGCGCGGTACACGGCCGGCGTCGACAGGCCGGCGTCGCTCAGGGCGAGGACCCAGTGGAACTCGCCCTTGGCCAGGGCCGGGCTCAGCTCGTCGCCGCGACCGGTGCCGACCGCGGTGCCGCCGGCGAATGCGAACGGCACGTCGGCGCCGAGCTGCGCGGCGAGCCGGAGGAGCTCCTCACGCCCGAGCGCCGTCCCCCACAGCGTGTCGACGGCGAGCAGGGTCGCGGCGGCGTCGGCGGATCCCCCGCCCATCCCGCCGGCGACCGGGACCTGCTTGTCGATGGTCAACCGGACGCCCCCGCGGTACCCGGCGGCGTCGGCCACGAGCCGGGCGGCACGGATCGCGAGGTTCGACTCGTCGACCGGCACCGCGCGCGTGTCGATGGATCCGGTGAAGGTCACCGAGAAGTCGTCGGCCGGTTCCGCCGAGACGTCCTCGTACAGCGAGACCGCCTGGTACGCCGTCGCCACGTCGTGGTAGCCGTCGTCCTGCAGGGCGCCGACCGACAGGTAGACGTTGATCTTCCCGGGGGCGCGCGTCCGCACGCGGGTCGGTGCGGCCAACGTGGTCATGCCCCCAACCTATCCCGACGCAGCCGCGAAGCCGCGCGCGAGGTCCGCGAGGATGTCGTCCACGTGCTCCAGCCCGATCGACAGGCGGATCAGCCCGTCGCCGACGCCCGCGGCCGCACGCTCCGCCGAGGTCATCTGCACGTGCGTCGTCGACGCGGGGTGCACGACGAGGGAGCGCACGTCGCCGATGTTCGAGACGTGGTCGAACAGCTCGAGCGCCGCGACGAACCGCCGTCCGGCGTCGACGCCGCCGTCGAGGTCGAAGGCGAGCACGGCGGACGGTCCCGCCGGCACGTACCGCTCGGCCAGGTGGTGCCAGGGCGACGTCGGCAGTCCGGCGTAGTGCACGCCGAGCACCTGGTCGTGCGCGTCGAGCCACGAGGCCACCGCGGCGGCGTTCGACACGTGCCGCTCCATGCGGAGCGAGAGCGTCTGGATGCCCTGCAGCACCAGGAAGGCGTTGAAGGGTGCGATCGCCGGTCCGAGGTCGGCGGACAGCTTCGACCGGGTGCGCTGGATGAACGCGCGACGGCCGAACTTCGACGCGAAGTTCGTGCCCGCGAACCCGGACCGCTCGGTCGTCGTGAGCTGCGGGTACCGCTCGGCGTGTGCCGCCCAGTCGAAGTTCCCGCTGTCAACGATGAGCCCGGCGATGGCGCTGCCGTGCCCGGAGAGGTACTTCGTGGCCGAGTGCACGACGATGTCCGCACCGTGCTCGATCGGCCGGACGAGGTACGGGGTCGCGATCGTGTTGTCGACGATGAGCGGGACGCCATGCTCGTGCGCGACGCCGGCCACCCCCTCGAAGTCGAGGACGTCGCCGCGCGGGTTCGGGATCGACTCGCCGAAGAACGCCTTCGTCTCCGGTCGGACCGCCGCGGCCCACTCGTCGAGGTCCGTCGGGTCCTGCACGAAGGTGAACGAGATGCCGAGGTCGCCCAGCGTGGAGTGGAACAGCGTGTAGGTCGCGCCGTACAGGGACGTACTCGACACCACGTGGTCGCCAGCACGGGCGAGTCCGAGCACCGCGAGCGACGTCGCCGCCTGCCCGGACGCGAGTGCGAGGGCGCCGACACCGCCCTCGAGGTCGGCGATCCGACGCTCGAGCGCGGCCGCGGACGGGTTGTTCACCCGCGAGTAGGTGTGCCCCGGTGCGTCGAGCAGGAACCGGGCGGCGGCGTCCTCACCCGACGGGTACACGAAGGCGGCGCTCTGGGCGATCGGCGGGACGTTGGCTCCCCATCCCGGGTCGGCCTTGTAGCCGGCGCGGATCTGCCGCGTCTCGAACGCCCAGTCGTCCTCGGTCGCCCCCATCAGGCGCCCGCCCCGGACGGCACCGTCACCGCGGGGCGGACCAGGGGGATGACCTGCTCGCCGAACCGGTCCATCTCCTCGAGCTGCGGCGAGAACTGCAGCAGCAGCGTGTCGACCCCGGCGTCCTCGAACTCCCGGATCCGCGCGGCGACCTGCTCGGGCGTGCCGACGAAGCCGGGGCGGAGGCCGCGGTTCGACACCGAGTAGTCCTCGAGCGACGGGACGTGCTCGAGCTGCGACTTCGAGATGAAGTCCTGGTAGGACTCGTACGCGTGGCCGTGCTGCACGTCCGTGATCCGGGCGAGCTCGGCCTGCGCCTCCTCCTCGGTCTCGCGGACGATGACGTAGGCGGCCATGCCGAACGCCTCGAACGGCGGCAGCCCGGCGTCGACCCGGCGCTGCTTCATCTCGGCGATCTTCGTCCGGAGCTCCTCGACCGTGCCGCCGTGGGTCACGTACGCGTCCGCGTAGCCCGTGATCGCCGCCTTGCCGGCCTCGCTCTCCCCGCCGGCGTAGATGCGCGGGGTGACCCGGGGCTTCGGCTCGAGGTGGCTGTTCTCGATGTCGTAGTACTCGCCGTGGAAGGAGTACGGCGTCTCCCGCCAGAGCCCCTTCATGACCTCGACGAACTCCGCCGTGCGCTTGTACCGGTCGTCGTGCTCGGAGAAGATCCCGCCGTACTGCTTGGCCTCTTCCGCCCACCACGCGCTCACCACGTTGAACGTGAACCGGCCGCAGGAGATGTCGTCGATGGTCGCGGCCTGCTTCGCGGTGACGGCGGGCAGGTGGTACCCGGGCCGCATCGCCGCCATGATCTCGAGGCGCTCGGTCGTCGCCGCGATCCCGGCGGCGAGCGCCCACGCCTCGAGGCTCGGTGCCGCGGTGCCCTTGATGTCGTTGAGGTTCAGCTCCGGCACGAGCGTCAGGTCGAAGCCGATGCGCTCGGCGCGCTGCGCCAGTCGCTTGACGTAGTCGAAGGTGACCGGCATGTGCTCGTTGTCGACGTTGCGCAGCCAGCCGCCGAAGAGCGGGGTCCAGTATCCGAATCGCACGGGGTGAGTTCCTTGGGGAGGTGGGGATTGACGGCCTGGAGGCGCGGGGCGGGCCCGCACCGCGCCTCCAGTCCGGTGGGTCTTGCGTTCTCAGGCCGTCAGGTGCGCCGCGTACTGCGTCTCCAGCAGGCCACCGAGGTACCGCGCGATGGAGCGCGGGCCGGAGGCCGGCGCGGTCTCCTCGACGGCGGGGTTGTAGTTCGTGTTCGTGTTGATGTCGTAGACGACCGTGCGACCGTCGGTCGTCTCCATGAACTCGACGCCCGCGATCTGGATGCGCTGATCGGCGAGGAACGTGCGGAGCTGCTGGACGAGCGGGTGCTCGGGCGTGACCTCGGTGCGGACGCTGAACGCCGGAGGTGCGCCGACGGCCTCGGTGCCGGGCACGTCGCAGACCGCACCCGCGATGACCTGCGGGACCTCGCACGCGTCGGCCGGGCAGAGCTCGAAGCTGCCGGCACTCGTGTCGACGCGGACGGCGTAGACGAACTCGCCGCCGACGAACTCGACGCGGGTGATGAACGGCTCGCGGGCGGTGAGGTACTCCTGCAGCAGGGTGATGCCGTCGACCGGCTCCTCGAACTCCGGGCTGTCGACGTAGGCGTCGAACTCGGCGAGCGAGTCGAAGCGACGGACGCCGAGGCCCTTGCCGCCCTGGTTGTGCTTCGTGATGAAGGGCACGTCCTGGCCGCCGGTGAAGTCGTGGGCCGCCTGCTTGAGCGTCGTGCGCCCGAAGACGGCGGTGGTGCGGGGGACGTCGAACCCAGCGTTCCGGAGCAGTCCGTGCTGGGCGACCTTCGAGACCTCGAGCTCGAGGACGTGGCTGCCGCCGACGACCTGCCGGCCGGCCCGCTCGAGCCAGCCGAGGACCGCGCGGGTGTACTCCTTGCTGTGCTCGTGCCCGCGGGTGTGGGAGCTCGCCGACATCCGTGACCAGTACACGCCCGGCTCGGGATCGGCGGCAAGGTCGATCTGGCCCTCGGTGAGGAGGATCTCCTCGACGGGGACCCCCTCGGCCTCGAAGGCAGCGGCGAGCGGCGGGAACCACTCGGGGTTCTCGTGGATGACGTACACGCGGGGAGTGCTCACCTCGCCACCCTAGGCACGGCACCCTGGAGTCGCCAGGTGTGTGACGCGGCGTTGCTCGGCGGGTGCGGTGTTGCTCGGTGGGCGCGGTGTTGCTCGGGGGGTACAGCGTGCTTGTCCGGTGTGGTCGTGGGGGTCGCCGGACTCGCACGGTGCGACCTTGTCCGATCCGTGCGCCGCTGGTGGCTCGGTGC